>JBKEDT010000041.1:0-62677 GCA_047975565.1 Enterococcus sp.
GATTTGCCTATTGGTTATTCAGTTCGCTTGATTAGATACCTACTACACTCATCAAAATACCTCGTTTTTTAAGTTTTATTTATTTTCCTTTTTAGTCTAACATGTGACCATTTTCTTGTCAAAACAGTTAATCAGCGTCCATTTCTTCAGACCATGGAAGTTCAATCGATAATTGTGACGCAAACTCTTTGTACTCATTCCTTGATTTCAAGCGTTCATTTCTTCGTTTTTCATACCCCGAGCAAACCAGCTCTTCTTCTGAAGTCGACGGAACTACTTTGGGTACGACAAATTCTGCTTCTTCATTCATATGCGAAGGTACCGCCACAAAGGTCGTAAAACATGTTGCCGCTAGATACCGCTCTCCTGTAGTCAGATTTTCTCCAATAATTTTGACAAACACTTCCATCGATTTATTATGCGCACCTGATACATAAGATTTCACGCAAACTGAATGATTCTCATGCAACGGTTTTAAAAAATTCAAGCTGTCTAAAGATGCAGTAACTGCGCCCCTTCTACAATGCCTAGACACTGAAATTGACGCTGCATCATCAATCATTGCCATCAACTTGCCACCAAATAAAAAACCAAATGGATTTAAGTCAAAAGGAAAAATTCGATGTGTTTGAATAACACGCGATTCTTTACAAAATTTACTCTCTTCCAAAACTATTCACCTCATCTGGTAGTCTATCAAATTTTTGAGAAAAGGGGAAAAATCTGCAATTAAACAAGCAAAATTATCTAAAGAGAATCAACAGATTCTTTTTGCCAGGCTGTTTTACTCACCATATAGTAATTGATTCGTCATCACGGTATTCTTTATCTCGGCAAAAACATCTTCGTATATTTTTTGAGATTTAGCACCTACCGCATCCTTGACAACTATTGGTTCTAAGCCATTTTTCCTACTTGAACGATACGCCTTGATTACCGCGTTATCTGCTGAGAACCCAGTAAAAATCACTTGCGAAATTTCCAACTGTTTGAATAACTTCATAAGTTCTGCTTGATCAAATACATCACCCGAATGTTTCAAAATTTGATATGCTGAATCAGAAATAACTCGTTTTTTTGCAAATTTTTCCCGTATCGAGTGTGGAAAAAAAGAGGGGGACACAGTAACTAAAACAACTGGTACTCCCTTTTTTTCAAAATCATCTACTAACTTTTGACTATTCGCTACAATATCTGCAAACGTTCCTGGATAAAAATTTTTAAATAATTTGGTCGCCATCCATTCTAAACCTGCTTGTACATCTAGTACCACAAGGGCTGTATGTTTATCTACTTGCCTCATCAAACTGCCTCCATTGTCCTGAACATAGCAGACCTAGTTTATTCTGCCACTATGAGTATAGGCGTTATTTACTGTAGGTCAATAGATTTCGTTCACTTTTATCCGATACTTTTCTTTTGCGTAACAAAAAAAGAGCAACTAAGAAAATACCCGTTACCACAAGTCCACCCTCAAAGCCAAAGCTTCCACCATTGTATACTGTATCCTGAGCTAAACTCGTTGTTTGAAAAATACTTGCTGAAGCTTCTCCGCTTACTTGTACACCGAACACTGGTCCCATAAAAAAATTCCACATGCTATGCATCGCGCCAACAAGATAGATACTGTTTGTGTATTGGTAGGTCCATGCGAATGCTACTCCGAACAAAAATAAGTTTGCAATTGACAAAACAGTGACTCCATCGTTCAAACTATGCAATAATGCAAACAAAAGTGAGCTAATAATTGTAGCAACCGGTAAGCGAAACCTTTTTCTTAATTCCCCAAAGAAATACCCACGAAGCATGATTTCTTCTGTAAATCCTTGTATCAAATAAAAAATAAATAACAAAAAAATCAACGTCCAATCAATGGAATCACGTACACTGACCTCAATAAAGTGGAAAAACAAATTGATGCTAAAAACACTCGTCATCAACAAAACCCCGATACCCAGCCCGCTTAAATAATGGCGAACAGGCTTTTTGCTGTGGAAAATTTCTTTTCCTAAAGATACTTTAGAAATTCCCTTTGCGTAAAGAAGAATAACAAAAAGACAAAGAAACCAACTGAAAATATTTACCATAAGCGTTACAGGCGTCGTAAAGCTTTGTACTTCATCAAATGAAAGATGTAAGACAACTGTGAATACCTTAATACATCCATACATTGCAATAAAAATTGCTACAAATATACCACCCAGTGATTTTAAAATAAAAATTCCTCCTACTCGTTACTTCTTACTAGCTAACTATTTTTATTTCTTACAAAATAAACTAACATAATTTATTGTTTTTTCTAGAAAAGTCAGCTAAATAGGACTTTTTTATTTTTTGTCTAAATTCCATTAGTTTAATCCATGTCACTCCTCCTAATTTGAAATGACGAACAAAATAGTAACCATGTAGCAGTGTATCTTGTTATTATCAGGAAGCGTTTTCTAATTCGTTTTTCATTCACTATGGCATAATTAAGTAAGAAGAACCCATAGGAGGTGGTTTTTCTGCGAGAAAGTCCTAAAAATCAGACTATTTCCTCCAACTTCCCTTTTTTGCCCTATCCTCTGAAATAACTTTTATCTATTCAGGAGGAAATCAGATGTTCAAAATTATTCTGTCATTCATTAGTATCACTATCGGTTTAATCCTATATATCCTCTATACAGCAACCGATGCTATTCTTGACAACCATGAAATCTTGCATGATTACTTTTTTCTTCTTCCCATGAGTTTCTTTTTTCTTCTTTTTGGTACTGTTTTATTTCTTTTTACTCTTATAAAAGGTCAAATCAAGACGAAGTCTAAAGAATAATTTGTAAAAGGAGTAAAATTTTTTATTAGACTTTCAATAATTTAGAAGGAGGTTTTTCCATGAATGATTCATTAAATAAATCACTTGAATTAACTAAACAACAAAGAAAAGGCATAGTTCTTTTTCTTGTTCCACTCGGTCTTTTCCTTATCATTTTATCTCAAGCACTTTTTAGTTTTTTGTATCATACACAACTCACTAATCCTGGATGGCTAGAGATTGTCGATAATCTTTCAGGAATCGGTGTTATAGTAGTTACTTTGCTTTACTGTCGATTATTTGAAAAAAGACGACCTTCCTCTTTAGGTTTCACTACAACAAATAGCCTAAAAGGATATTTAACTGGATTAATACTAGGTTTGGTACTAGTCAGTAGTGCATATCTGATAAATATCTTTACACACTCTATTACAATGACCTTTCAGTTTAGCCAAATAAAATGGTGGTTCATCTTTTTCTCGTTTTTTGGCTACATCTGCCAAGGATTAATGGAAGAAACTGTCTGCCGTGGATTTATTATGAATAGCATTGCTTCTCGTTATGGTATTTGGCCTGGAATCATTGTAAATTCACTTATTTTTTCTTCTTTACATCATGCGAATGCAGGATTCACCCTATTAGCTGCTATCAATGTATTTTTAATAGGTATTTTCTTTTCTCTTTTATTTTACTACACAGATAACATCTTTTTTGTCGGCGCTGTGCATACAGCTTGGAATTTCACATCTGGGCCACTGCTAGGAATTAAAGTAAGTGGGCTACCTATTTATTCATCTATTCTGCAAACTACTGAATCAGACACATACCAATTAGTAAATGGTGGTACTTTTGGTTTAGAAGGTGGGTTAGCCGTTACGTTTCCTATACTAATAGCTATCGCCTTTGTGTTGTATCAACTACAACACCCAAATAAAAAAAGGTCCTAAAAATCAGACCTTATGAACTATAGCTATTCTATTCGTATATTCTAACTAAGAAGTTTTGAATTATTTTAGTATCTTGGAGGATATTTATGAAAAAAGTTATCGCTTCATTATGTATCATTTCATTCGGTATGCTGGTCTACTTGGGGTATCTAACCGCAGATGTCGTTGTTGATCAACAAGGCATCTTACTTGAACCGTTCTTTCTTTTACCACTTAGTTTGTCAATCATACTCTTTGGTGTAGCACTACTACTTACGACGGCTATCGTACACTGGATAAAAAATAGACAGAACCAACAACCTTGATTCATGTCACTAGTAGATGCATATAGCTCGCTAGAATTCAAAGTAAAGGAGAAATACTTATGACCAACACGCTGGAGAAAACAAACACTTCAAAAAACAGTGCTGTCATTGCTTTCATCTTGACCATTGCCGTGGGTATCGCCTATCAATTATTAGGGAAAACCCTAAGTCCTGATACACCAGCTATCCTCGCGTATCCACTCGAAGCACTGTTTAATTTGTGCTTATGTGGAACTATTGGCTACTTTTTTTTACGAACTGAGTTTTTAGAACAGTTCAAACATTTTAAACTTTCCGTGCTTTTGTGGGGAATTGTCTTGACCTTTGCAGTAGGAATACTCTTTGGACAAATCTATCAGCATCTTGCTGGATCTGTTACTGAAAATACGATTCACTCATCCATCAGCATCTCGATGATTCTTTTTCGGATTCCATTCATGTTGCTGGGAGAGGAATTGATAAGTACCAATATCCTTATCGCTGTTCAGAAAAAAGGGTTTAGCTTTCCCGTAGCAACGATTGTCTGTGGTATATTATTTGCCTTCTGGCATATTCCAGCCTATGGATTTGTTCCACTTCAGTTAATCTTAACTTTGATGCCTACAAGACTTGCCTTAAATTATATTTGGAGAAAATCAAACAGCGTCTGGGTCAGCTGGATTTGTCATTATTTGTTTGATTGCTTTGCTTTTTTGCCCTACTTTATTTGAGTTTAATGAATAGTCTCCTTCATAAGAGAAAGCTGAGCTATAAACATAGCTCAGCTTTCTCTTACTTTGTTCGTTGATAACTGGCATCAATCAGGCTAGTTACCTCTTATAATTTCTCTACTTGTTATAAATCAACCGTGACCCAATGTTCTTTATTCATATGGTACGCTGGATAAATTGCTGGGCTGTTCTTCAAAATATCGCCTAATTCTGGCTCTATCTTTACATCGATCACATCAATTTCCTTATCACTATGCGCATCCAACTTACTTTTATTTATAGTCATCAGTAAGCCAAACCATTTTTTCCCTCTTTTATGCTTAAAGACACAATAACTTGGAAACTTCTTAAAAATATACTCTGGAAAAACATCATATGTATCTTCTATATACTCCAGTACTTCATTACGTGTAATCATTTCACCACTCCTTTGTAAAGTTCCGCTACTATTCTAGCACTTTTTAGCTGTGCCATTTATCTCTTTAGTAAAATATACGCTTTTTTCAACGGAATTTTTTTAATAAATCCTTTCACTCACTCGATTCTTTCAACAAGTCTTTTCTTTTATAAGCATGATAAAATAAGTAAACAGAATCGAACGAAGAGGTGAATCTAATGAATAGTGAAAAATTATTTACGCAGATCCAGCAACTCATTGAACAAGAAACAAATCTACCGGGAGAATCCTTCACTGTTGGAAAGTTCACGGGAATTGGTTGGCTATTTACTCAACCCTCACCAGATGAACCCGCTTCGCCAATGATTGCAATCAAGCAGTACGCGAAAACAGTGAATGTTTACGTCCCAATCGATGAAGATGAACCGCCATTAGTTGAACAATATGCACATATTTTTGGCAAAAGTAACTTAGGAAAGACGTGTATTCGGATTTCTTCTTTGACACCCGCTCGTTTAGACGCCCTAAAACTATTAGTGAACAAAATCAAGAAAGAAGCAGAACAACGTGCGTAATCGTACCTTGAAGTGCCCCCCAAAAGTTAGATTTTTGGTCTAACTTTTTGGGGGGCACTTCAGATAGCTATTTAGAAGAAAAAGGTAAAAAATTCATAAAATAAAGAGACTGTTGAACGTATAGATCAAATCTGGCTTATAGAAAATATGGAGCTAATGTTGCTATAAACAATAAAATGTAGAGGAAGAAACCTACTGGATTTCGTGGATTCAACGTGCCACCAAAACCTATGCCTTTTTCTACTAAAATCTCACGACTTCCATTAGGCCCTATATTTATATAACTAACAATAAATACCTCAAGGATAACAAGAAACGAGATTAATGGTAAAAAGTTGAAATTTTTGAATATAGTATATCTGAGAACTAACATGACTAGAACGATAATACATAATATAGCAACTAATATATAATTCAATTTCATGTTTGTTGCTCCTTTTTTTTGGTTATCTCTATTCATTTTTACTCCTTTTAGCATAGAATAGTGCTTTGCATCATACCTTTCAGTTTAATCTTATTTATAAACCGAGTTTGAACATCATCAAAGATTTCTAAGTAATTTTCAAGAATAGTTTGCTTAACTTGATCATTATTAAAAATATAAACACAAGTTTGGCAAAAATGAAAAAACTTGGGTTCTTCTATATCAGTATTCCATTCCTTAACTTTTCTTAAAATTCTAACGGGACCATCTACATATAACCACTGCTTCATAAAATCAAATTTTTGAGAATCATATAGATTTTTTAAGAAGCCTTATTATCAGTAACCCGACCTAGTTGTAATTCTTTAATGTATTCAACGCTTATGCCACAGCAAGAAAGTGCCTGATTGTGAGGATCTACAACCACCATTGTACAGTAACAAGCGAAGTATAAGAAATATAAGATAGACGTGACTCTTTCATACGTAATATCCTCTCTAAATGTTTTATCTTCTAATTATATATACGCCTTTTACTAGATATAATTTCTTATAAATAAAAACATTTAATTTGTCTACCTAGACATAAAAATATATTGTCTTCATGTCAAAAAATATCATCATTTATGATATGGAGCACCTGTATTGATTCGATACGCACGATAGATTTGCTCAACAAGAATTAGGCGCATCAATTGATGTGGATATGTCATCTTTCCAAATGAGATTTGTGCATTACTCCGTTTCATCACTTCTGGGCTTAGTCCTAATGACCCACCGATAACAAACACTAGATGACTTTTCCCTTGGATACCCAATTGATCGATTTGTTTTGCAAAGTCCTCACTTGTCGGATTCTTTCCTTCAATAGCTAGTGCATACACATATTCATGTTCTTTGATTTTCGCAAGAATACGCGCGCCTTCGCGTTCTTTGACTTGTTGCATTTGTGCGTCACTAAGGTTTTCTGGTGCTTTTTCATCAGGTACTTCAATCAATTCCATCTTGGCATAGGCTTGCAAGCGTTTGGTATATTCTTGAATCCCTTGAATCAAATATTTTTCTTTTAATTTACCAACTGAAATAATTTTTATATGCATATGTGTACTCCTCTTTCTATTTCTTCTAGTTTAGCATGAATTATTCCTTGTTGCTGTGAATTTTCATCCACAGTTTTCCCCACAGACTTATGCACATCATCCACAGGTTTATCCACTTTGTGCACAACTTGTGGAAAACTATCTCCTTTGTTTTTCCCGACTTTTTATTACATTTATACACAGTATTTGTGGATAACTAAATTTTAATAAAAACTACTTTATTCCTAGTTTATTCATAGAAAATTCAAAGTAAATAAGTAGACTATAAATAGTTAATAACTGTATACTAAATTTATAGATAAGTGTGAATGGAGGAATTCATTATGGAGAATAAAGAGTCGCAAGGACGGTCTACAAAACCTACTAAGCCTAAAAAAGAGAACTCTTTACTAAAAAAATTTGGTTTAGGTGTTCTTGGGGGTGTTGTTGGCGGACTGTTGACTGTCGGTATTTTCTATCTTGCGATGGGGAACAGCTCAACCACGACAACTACTACGAGTGGCAAGCAAAATTCCAGTGGGGAAACTGTTGTTGACAATGTATCCGTTGATGTAAATTCAGATATCACCGATGCGGTCGCTAAGGTACAAGATTCTGTTGTTTCTATTATTAACCTACAATCTTCTTCTCAAAATGAAGATGCTCTAGGTGAATTGTTTGGGCAACAAGGGATCACAGGAAGTGCTTCCGATTCAGAGAGTGATACCTTAGAAGAATCAAGTGAAGGTAGTGGCGTTATTTATAAGAAAGATGGCGACACAGCATATATCGTGACAAATAATCACGTTGTAGATGGGCAAGATGGTCTTGAGGTGCTTTTAGCAGATGGTACACAAGTGGATGCTGAGCTTGTTGGAACAGATTCTTATTCAGATTTAGCTGTTCTAAAAATTAGCTCTGACAAAGTGGACACAGTTGCAACCTTCGGCGATTCAAGTAAATTAAAAGTTGGTGAACCAACGATTGCTATTGGCTCTCCTTTAGGTTCAGACTACGCAAACTCTGTTACTTCAGGAATTGTTTCTTCTGTAAACCGTCAAGTAACGAGTCAAAATGATTCAAACCAAACAGTAAGTATCAATGCTATCCAAACAGATGCAGCAATCAATCCTGGGAACTCTGGTGGACCACTTGTAAATATCGAAGGTCAAGTAATCGGAATCAACTCAAGTAAGATTGCTAGCACAGGAAATTCAGAAGATGTAAGTGTTGAAGGTATTGGTTTTGCCATTCCAAGTAACGATGTCGTTGATGTTATTAACCAATTAGAAGAAAATGGTAAAGTTTCTCGTCCAGCTCTTGGTATTTCAATGATTGATCTTTCTTCTGTACCTTCGCAACAACAAGAAAGTGTTCTAGGTATCCCTGAATCACTTACATCAGGTGTCGTCATCACTAGCGTTCAATCTGGTTCTCCAGCTGAAGAAGCAGGATTCAAACAATATGATGTCATTACAAAAATCGATGACACGGATGTAACAAGTGGTACTGATTTACAATCTGCATTGTATAAGAAGGCTGTAGGCGATAGTATCAAGGTTACCTATTATGAAGGTTCTGACAAAAAGACAGCAACCGTTAAGTTAACAATGGACCAATCTTCATTACAAACCACTACAGATAGTAGTAGTTCAGCAAACGAATAAATGAATAAACAAAAAGTCCGGATGACTGTATCATCCGGACTTTTTGTATTTCTGCCTATTTTCCAACAGGAAAAGCTTCGCCAACTACAGCATCAGCAGGTAATTCTAAGATTCCCTTTTTCTCTGGTGCATCAGGTAAATGTAGTTCTTTGGCAGAGCATAACATCCCAAAGCTTTCTACTCCGCGCAAACTTCCTGGCCAAATCATCAATCCATCTGGCATCATTGCGCCTGGTGTCGCAACAACGACTTTCATCTCTGCTTTTACATTTGATGCACCACAAACGATTTGTAGCACTTCTCCATTACCAATTTCTGTTTCTGTAATTGATAAATGATCTGAATCTGGATGTGGGACACATGTTTTCACATAGCCAACAACGATTTTAGGTTGTGTTTCTAGCGGGAATTGTTCAGTAAACCCTGCTTCTTTGATTAGGGTATTCAATGTTTGGATTTGTTCACTTGTTAACGTAACTTGTCCATTGCCTTCTAATGACAAATGATCAGAAATATGGAAGAAATTCCATGCTACAGTTACATCATCGATTGTTTGGACACGCGCAACATTGCCTACACGTGTTACTTGGTTTTCTTTTCCTTGGTCGTCAGCTACGA
Organism: Enterococcus sp.; assembly: GCA_047975565.1. Lineage (GTDB taxonomy): Bacteria > Bacillota > Bacilli > Lactobacillales > Enterococcaceae > Enterococcus_B. The sequence goes on from JBKEDT010000041.1 coordinate 9,513, forward strand.
CAACCATTAATGTATCGCCTACATGTTCTTTGTTGTATGAAAAAATCATTTTTCGTCCTCCAATGTTTCATTGCTGGAATCATCTTACCAAAAAAAGCAAAAAAATGCATGGAAAATTTCATTTCTTCTAAAAAACAGGTGGCAGTTCTCTTGCCACCTGCTTTTTGTCTATTTAGTCGCTCCAGGTTCCTCTTCATCTGCAACGATCAATACATCACACGGAGCTTCGCGAATGATATAGCTGGCAACACTTCCGGTGATAAAACGTTCCACTGCATTTAATCCAGATTGCCCAACGACGATCAAATCAATCGCATATTGTCTAGTCAATTTGATTGCAATGGTTTCTTTGGCAGACCCATAAGCAATGATTCCTTCGACATCTGCAAAATCAACAGACTGCCCGTACTTTTTACATTCTTCTAGCATTTCTTTTGCATTCTCTGCTTCTTGGTCCACAATACTTTGATCAAGTGGCATATAACCCATAAAGTTGTAAAATTGTTGGTCAATAACATTCGTCACATAGACCTTGCTATGATTTCGACGGCCAATCTCTACCGCTTTTTTAAATGCGCGCATCGCTTGCTCACTACCATCAATACCTACTAAAATGTTCTTATATTCTTGATCCATCATGATCCCTCCCAAAAGATACTACTCGATGTTCAATCCTTTTAAAAATGTTTCGATTTCTGCCTTTGTCTTACGATCTTTATTGACTAAACGTCCTAATTCTTTGCCATCTTCAATAACAACAAAACTTGGGATTCCAAAGATACTCCATTCGGCAGCTACATCGATATATTTGTCACGGTCGACTTCAATGAAGTTCCATTCTGGAAAATCTTTCTCGATCTCAGGCATTTGTGGTTTGATGAAATTGCAATCTCCACACCATCCGGCAGTAAAGAAAAAGATATTTTTTCCTTTTTCAACATAACTTGCTAAGTCTTCTAAACTTGTTGGAATAATCATTACATACCTACTTTCTCTTCTTATACTTCAGTTAGATTATACACCTTTCTGCCTAGCTGACCAATCATCAACGTCTCGCACTAAAAGGCGAAAAATAAGACTCAGCGAAACTGTGCCAAGCCTTATTTTGTATTCATTTTAAAAATGAAGATTACTTCCCATAAACAATAGTATTCACTGTTGATGCATCTAATCCCTTTAATACTTGGATCAACATTTCACGTGCAGCTTCAAAGTCACGAATGCTAAACATTGTTTGGTGTGTATGGATATAACGACCTGCAACACCAATCACAGTACTAGGGATCCCTTCGTTTTGTGTATGTGCTGCACCTGCATCCGTACCGCCTTTAGATACAAAATATTGGTAAGGAATATGGTTTGTTTCTGCAATATCTAATAGGTATTCACGTAAACGTGGTAACATTATCAATCCTGGATCTTGGATACGCATCAACGTTCCTTCGCCTAGATAACCAAATGTGCCATTTTTTGTCACGGTATCATCTGCAGCTGAACAATCGACCGCAAAGAATAAATCCGGCTTAAATTTGTTCACTGAAACTTTTGATCCACGAAGTCCTACTTCTTCTTGTACGTTTGCTCCTGCAATCAATGTATGCCCTAATGTTTCATTTTGTAATGCTTCAAGGGCTTCTAATACCATTGTACAACCATACCGGTTATCCCAAGCTTTACTGATGATATTTTTACCATTTGCAGTATAGATTGTTTCTGTTTGAGGAACAATCGTATCCCCTGGTAATACACCATAGCTCATTGCTTCTTCACGTGATTCAAACCCTGCATCAAATAATACATCTGTCACTTCAACAGCTTTTTGACCACTTGTCCCACGTAATAAATGTGGTGGTACAGAAGAAGAAATACATGGATAATTCTTTCCTGAAGATGTTTTTAAGGTAAAGCGTTGCGCTGAGACAACGTATGGATTCCATCCACCTAAAGGAACTACTTTAAATAAGCCGTTCTCTTGGATTTGTGTCAACATAAACCCAACTTCATCCATGTGTGCTGCGACCATTACACGTGGTGCATCTACATCGGCATGAGTACGTAGCCCAAAGATTCCGCCTAGTCCATCGTATTGTAATTCATCAACTAGTGGTTCCATATGGCTTTCCATGTATGCACGGATATCTTGTTCGAATCCACTTGTTCCTTGTAATTCTGTCAATTCTTTGATACGTTGAAATGTTTTTTCTTCCATATATGCTCGTCTGAGATTCAGACAATACCCCTCTCGTGATTCAGTTTTGATAAATTTGTAATAATCTGATTATTTTGAATTCATCTTGTTTGAAACTATTATAGCCTATTTTATACGTTGATAGTTAGTTATTTTAAAGAAAAATACAGGAGTATGTTAAAATAATAAATAAGAGAATTTTCGTTCTTAGTTCAAAAAAGGAGGACTTCCTAATGACTGAAAAAAAATCATTAAGTTATTTTGAAAGTGGCTTGGTTGTAGGTGCTAGTATCGGCTTAGTCAGTGGCATTGCTTCAATGTTTTATTACCAAAAAAACAAATCGATCTCTGCAGACAAAGTATTACAGTCTGTTAAGGACGCATTTTTAGAAGAAGGCCCTATCGAAGGTTCTTGGATTGTTTTTGAAAAGGAACCACTTAGAAAGTTCGCTGTTCATTCCAAAATTTATCGCGGTGGAATTTCTCGAATCGAAGATACACAAATCATTTATTATGAGTTTATTGCAGATGCAAAAACGGGAACTGTCTTAGATATCATCCGAAAAACTGACGGTGAAAAAGCATAAATAGCAGGAGTATCAAGTGAATAAAGTATAAAAAAACAGGTGAAAATCAATTTCACCTGTTTTTTATTTGTTTATTTAGCTAAGCGATAAATTGCATCTGCATAGATTACTGCTGCGCGGAACAAGTCATCTAAGCTCATGAATTCATTTGCTTGGTGCATTGTATCTGTGTAGCCTGGGAACATTGCGCCATACGCAACACCACGTTTTAATAGACGACCGAATGTCCCACCACCGATGATTTGTTCGTAGCCTTTTTCACCAGTATGTTGTTCGTACACATCTAATAATGTTTTTACCAATGGATCATCCATTGGAACATAATGAGGTTCCATATTACGTTCACCACGAGTGATAACAGCACCTTCGCTACCAACTGTTTTATCAAGATTGATTTCCAATCCTTCAACAGTCACACCTTTAGGGTAACGGATATTCATTGTGATAAAGTTTTCAGCTTGTGTACCTTCTTCATCTGCTCTAAATGCAAGTAAACCAGCATTCATTGTTAATTTACCCATTTTTTCATCTTCATACGCAACTCCAAGTTTTTCACCATAGAAATCTTCATGAACATACGCTGCTGCTACATGGATAAATTGTTTTGCAGCTCCACCGAATGCATAACCATCTAAGAACAACGCAAGGAATGTTCCTGCATTGATTCCTGATTGAGGGCTTGCACCGTGTGCACCTTTACCAACAAGTTCAATTGAAACAGCTTCATTGTTTGTTTCGATTGTTCCGCTGATTGGGTTTGCTTCAACAAAGTCAAAGAATGCTTTTTCCATTTCTAGAGCAGCATCTGTACTTGGTGCTACAAGTGTTGCATCTGCTGTACCAGGGACCATGTTTTCACGTAATCCTGAAGTAAAGCTTGTTAATGTGTAGTCCCCGCCATTTGTGCCTTGGAAGTTAAGACCCATTGAGATGTTCCCTTTTTCACCGTTGATGATTGGGAATTCTGCGTCTGGAGAGAAACCAAAGTCAGGTTTTTCTTCGTGTTGGAAGTAGTAGTTCATATCTCCCCAGCCACTTTCTTCGTCACTACCTACGACAAAGCGAACTTTTTTAGATAATTTTAAGTCAAGATCTTTGATGATTTTCATTGCATAATAAGCGGCCATTGAAGGTCCTTTATCATCACTTGCTCCACGAGCATAGATTTTGCCGTCTTTGATAACAGGTTCGTAAGGGTCAGTATCCCAACCATCTCCAGCTGGAACAACGTCCATATGACCAAAGATTCCTAAGGTTTCATCGCCTTCTCCGAATTCGATATGTCCAGCATAGTTGTCCACATTTTTTACTGTGAAGCCATCACGTTCCCCGTACGCTAACATATGTTCTAACGCTGCACGTGGTCCAGGTCCGAATGGTGATTCTGGTGTCGCTTGTGAATCGTCGCGATCACTACGTACACGTAATAAGTTTTGTAAATCTTCTAAAAGATCATCTTTACGTGCTTCGACTTCTTTTTGCCAATCAATTGTCATAATTTATTCCTCCACTTCCTGTATTTACAAGAGATATCATACCATAAAACAGAAAAAAACCGGTGAAATCGCTCAAAAAAATTTACTGTGCGCGAAACAAGTTATATAAATAAGTTATAATAAAAGAAAACGATTCTAAGGAGCGGCTCATGATTCATTTAACTACGCAAATACTAAAAGATATTATCAAGCCTCGACCAGAAATTGCACATAAAGGTACCTTTGGGCGAGTCGTCTTAGTTGGCGGGGATGAACAATATGGTGGCGCTATTCTAATGAGTGCCGAAGCTACAATCAATAGTGGCGCAGGACTAACAACGGTTGTTACAGCTAAAAAAAATCATGCTGCCTTACATGCTCGTCTTCCCGAAGCGATGGTTGTTGATTGGACAGATTACGATGCAGTTGTCGCTGTCGCTGCATCCGCTGACGTGCTACTTGTTGGACCCGGACTCGGAACAACTGCATTCAGTCGACTCTTATTGAACCAGCTCCTTACGATGCAAAAAGAGACGCAGTATCTTCTTCTTGATGGTTCTGCCCTTACTCTTTTAGGCGAACAAAGCCCTACACTTTCTTACCCTAAAAAAACAGTATTGACACCACATCAGATGGAATGGCAACGTGTCAGTGGTATACCAATCGAGCAACAAACCGTCCAAGCAAATCACCATGTGCAGAAAAATATTGGCGCAACTGTCGTATTAAAAAGCCATCGAACAACGATTTATGGTCAAAAGGACATCTATCAAAATCCGGGTGGTTCTTCTGCTATGTCTATAGGTGGAACAGGAGATACCTTAGCTGGTATGATAGCAGGGTTTCTTGCTCAGTTTCCTCAAACAGATAAAACTATTGCTGCAGCGGTTTTCTTGCACAGCTATATCGGAGACTACTTAGCAAAAGAAAACTATGTTGTTCTTCCGACAAAAATCAGTGCAGCTATTCCTTACTGGATGCATTTCTTCTCTACAAAAAATGACACTACCAATTTATAAAAATTACAAATCAATTTACTAAAGGAGTTTATTTTATGGAACATTATTCTGGTTACATCCGCAAGCCTTTTTATTATGAAACAGATCAAATGGGGATCATTCATCATAGCAATTATATCCGGTGGTTTGAAGAAGCTCGGACAGATTTATTAGAGTATTTGGGTTTTCCTTACACAAAAATAGAAGAAATCGGACTCATTATTCCTGTTTTAGAAGTCTCTTGTACCTATAAACAAATGATTCATTATGGAGATACTGTACGTATTGATTTATTTATTGAAAAGTATACCGGTACTCGACTAGATTTCCGCTATGAGATACATGCACCGGAAACCAATGACTTATTGACTATAGGAACAAGTAAACATTGCTTTTTGACAAAAGAATCCAATCGTTTAGTCAAATTAGCAAAAGTAAACAGTGAATTAGATGCTTTATTTACTGAATATACCAATTTTGCAAAAACTTATGATTCACAAACAAAATAATTGCAATTATGCATAAATATTCGTATATTATTATCTAAATAAAAAAAGTAGGTGATCTTATGTATGTTGTCAAAGTGATGCATGGTTACATTGATAAAGAAGGTCGACGCACCCGTGAAAAAGATCCTGCGAAACTATTGATTTTCCATGAAAAAGAACAATCAGAAAGTTTCGCACAAAAAATTGGGGGGCGTAGTAAAGCTCTGGCAGAAATGCGCAGAGACTAAACAATGACTGTTTATTTCAAGAGATGTATACGATAAAAGTACGTGACCAATGCATGGGGTTACGTACTTTTTTATACCCCTGATAGGTATTTTTATAGTTTTGGAACATGCGTAATCCCTAAATTATTTATTAATTCCTTATCAATCAAAAAAAGGAACAATTTGACAATATATACCCCTTACAGGTATTATTCAACTATACATACAAACAACTACAGAAAGTTGGGTTTCAAATGAAGAGCCAAGACGAAAAAACAAAAATCATGAACCGCCTGAAGCGAACAGAAGGACAGATTCGCGGCATCCAAAAAATGATGGATGAAGAAAAAGAATGTGTTGCGATTATTACACAACTAAGCGCCGTCCGCTCTGGAATTGACCGAGTGATGGGAATGATCGTGGCGGATAATTTAAAAGAATGTCTAGAAGATCCTTCAGATAATCCAGATGTCCAAGCAGAAAAAATCGAACAAGCAATCAATTTGATTATCAAAAAATAGGAGTTGGCGTTGATGAAAGTTATTTTTCATATCGATGAGTTAAGTAAATGGGCAGAAACACAGAGCAATGTGCGTAACCTTTTAAAAGAAACGCTCTCCGTAAAAATCATCGTTCTTGTTAACGGAAAAGCGATTCGTGGCTACCTACTTCCAGAATATCAAGAATTTATCACAAATCATCATGTCGAATTTCATGCATGTAACAACGCTTTACATGCGGCAACTATCAACCCTGAACAATTACCCTCGTCTGTCAAAGTCGTCCCTGCAGGCGTGCTTGATTTAATCGAACGACAATCAGAAGGCTATGCCTATATCAAACCTTAGATTGTTCAGGCAACCTGCGTAAAAAATAAAGAAAAAAGAAGCAACCCTACGATTGCTTCTTTTTTCTTTAACTTCTTAACCCTCGTCCCTTATTGATCAAGTACCAACTCACACTATAAAGTACTACGATAAATAAGACTAAAATAACCATTGAAACTTGGATTGATACATCTTCGATACCCAAAAATCCATACCGGAATCCAGAGATCATATAAACGATTGGATTAATTTTTGAAATAGCTTGCCAAATTGGTGGTAGCATTGAGATTGCATAGAATACACCACCTAGATACGTTAGTGGTTGCAATACAAATGTTGGTACAATGGATACATCATCATATGAACGTGCGAAAATCCCATTGATCAACCCTGCTAATGAAAATAAAATTGCTGTCATAAATAACGTGATAATGACGATTGACCAAGAATAAACATTTAGCGGAACAAAGAATAATGAAACCACCGTTACTAATGCGCCAACTAGAACACTCCTACCCACACCACCGATGACAAATCCCCAAATGATTACATGGGCTGGTACCGGTGCAACTAATAATTCTTCAATATTTTTTTGGAATTTTTGTGAAAAAAACGAAGAAGAAACATTGGCGTACGAGCTAGTAATTGCAGACATCATGATCAAACCCGGAACAATAAATTCCATATATGAAAATCCGCCCATATCTCCGATTCTTCCACCAATCATTTTCCCAAAAATAATAAAATAAAGAGATGTAGTAATCACCGGTGGAACCAATGTTTGCACCCAGATTCGCAAATAACGATTTGTTTCCTTGATTGCTAAACTTTTTAGTGCTGTATAATAAAGATTAAACATTTTTTGCCTCCACATGACTATTTTCTTCAGTTATCTTCAGGAATAACTCTTCTAAACGATTTGATTTATTCCGCATAGATAAAACTTTGATATTTTGTTCATCAAATTGTTTGAACAACTGGTTCACACCTTGATCACGTTCTACTTCCACTTCTAGAGTGACCGAATCAACCAATTCATAATTATAGCCAACGATGGCAGGAGAATCGCTTACAGGCGCTAAATCAAAAACTAATGTTTCAAATTGTAGTTTAGCTAATAGCTCTTTCATACTCGTATTTTCAATCAATTCACCTGACTGAATGATGCCAATATTTCGACACAACATTTCTGCTTCTTCAAGATAATGCGTTGTTAAAATAATCGTTGTTCCTTGCTCATTCAATTCACGTAAAAATGTCCACATTTCACGACGCAATTCAATATCAACACCCGCAGTTGGCTCATCTAAAATCAATAGTCGAGGTTCATGCATCAATGCGCGCGCAATCATCAACCGGCGTTTCATCCCGCCAGAAAGCATTCGAGCACGTTCATTTCTTTTTTCCCATAAATTTGATTGTTTTAAATATTTTTCACTACGTTTTAGTGCTTCCTTTCGAGAAACACCATAGTATCCTGCTTGATTGACAACGATTTGTCGAACTGTTTCAAATGGATTAAAATTGAATTCTTGTGGAACTAACCCAATTTGTTGCTTCGCACGAACAAGTTCTTTATCTAAATCATAGCCAAAAACTTTTACGGAACCCGATGTTTTATTTACCAAGGATGTTAAAATCCCAATAGTTGTCGATTTACCTGCTCCATTTGGTCCTAATAAAGCGTAAAAATCACCTTCTTCAACAGTCAGATCAATTCCGCGTAGCGCTTCAACGCCTGTTGAGTATACTTTTTTCAACTCTTTTATTTCAAGTGCATACGTCATTTCACTCTAAACTCCTTATCTTATAATGATTTATTGTATCATTGATTTGTTGGAATCCAAGGGATATTTTTTCATTTATCGTTATTTTTTTGAAAATATCTAGTTGATTCAAGGTATTAAGACAAAAAAAGACTAGGACATCGTCCCAGTCTTTCTTGTTGATTCATCAACAAGTCTTAATTATTTAGCTAAAGCGTCTTTTGCTTGGTCAGCTAATGCAGTAAATGCTGCTGCATCGTTAACAGCAAGGTCAGCTAACATTTTGCGGTTGATGTCGATTTCAGCTAATTTCAAACCGTGCATCATTTTTGAGTAGCTTAAGCCATTCATGCGAGCTGCTGCGTTGATACGAGCAATCCATAATTTACGGAAATCGCGTTTCTTTTGACGACGATCGCGATATGCGTAGTTGTATGAATTCATTACTTGTTCTTTTGCTGTTTTAAATAGAGTGTGTTTTGAACCGTAGTAACCTTTTGCTAATTTAAGCATTTTTTTACGACGTTTACGAGTTACTGTTCCACCTTTAACACGTGCCATGTATAATTCCTCCTAGAATAAATCTTCATTTGATTTTTAACTATTTTGCAAGCTTATTTCATTTTTGCTAATTGTTGACGGATACGTTTGTAATCGCCTTTTGAAACCATGCTTGCTTTACGTAATTGACGGCGTTGTTTTTTAGTTTTGCCGTGGAAACGGTGACTTGTAAACGCACGGAATCTTTTCAATCCGCCTTTACCAGTACGTTTGAAACGTTTTGCTGATCCGCGGTGTGTTTTTTGTTTAGGCATGACTATTTTCCTCCTCAAAATCTTTCGTTATCTGACTACTGAGCAATCAGTGAGTCTCTCAAATTACTTCGTATCGTTTTTAGGTGCCAGCGTCAAGAACATGCTGCGTCCATCCATTTTCGCTTTTTGTTCAACTGTCGCAATATCGGCAGTTTCTTCAGCTAATCGATTTAAGACTTTTTGACCAATTTCTTTATGGGTAATGGCACGGCCTTTGAAACGGATTGAAGCTTTCACTTTGTCTCCCTTTTCCAAAAACTTACGAGCATTACGAAGTTTAGTATTGAAATCATTTACGTCGATCGTTGGACTTAAGCGAACTTCTTTTACGTTGATCACTTTTTGTTTCTTACGTGCTTCACGTTCTTTTTTCTGTAGTTCAAAACGATATTTACCGTAATCCATGATTCTCGCAACCGGTGGTTTAGCTCCTGGAGCTACCAAAACAAGATCTAAATTTGCTTGTTCAGCAATCTTTAAAGCCTCTGCTTTTGATTTAACGCCCAATTGTTCACCATCAGAACCAATCAATCGTAATTCACGCGCACGAATGCCGTCGTTAACCATCATATCCTTTGCTATGGTCATTCACCTCCAAAATTTTCGAGAGAAAGAAAAGCGTACCGAAATTCGGTCATAAAAAAAACGAGTTCTTTTACAGAACCCGCGACGTTTTGCTTATCCTAGATAAGAAAAAACTATCTAGCCCAGTGACCGAGTCAACTAAGGCGAGAAGCGGGTGCTTCTACTTTCATTTCTCAACTCTTACATTCTATCAATTATTCATCTCTTTGTCAATGTTTTTCCTCTCGTATGCTGTTTTAATTTTTGTTATACTCTTTCTTGGAGGTAGCTTATGAAAAAAAATAAAAAAATATATCCAAGTCCCCCACTACTCACAGAAAAATTGATTTCACATGACTTTTTTTTAGAAGATGAAGAAAGCTTTATTGGTTCAGAATTATCAAATACAGATCAAAGTTATGGCGAAGCTTCGAGTCTCTTGATTCGTGACAGTCACTTACGTGGAATCACCATGCAACGAGCTACTCTCGAACGTTTTGAATGTAGCAATGTTATTTTCGAAAATTGCGATTTTTCCAACTTAGAATGGATTGGTGGCAGTTTTCACCAAGTTTTATTTAAACAATGTAAATTAACTGGCATAAACTTTGCAGAGAGCTACTTACGTGACTGTCAATTCGAAAATTGCCTTACCGAATTCTCGTCTTTCAACACAACAAAACTAGACTCTACTGCTTTTATCGATTGTCGCCTAGATAATAGTGAATTCGAGCAGGTAACTTGGAAAAACCTTCTATTTGAAGGCTGTTCCCTTTCATCAACTGTCTGGTTTGACACTTCGCTTAATGGCTTGGATCTAACAAAAAACAAGTTTCAAAGCATCGCCTTATCACGTGAATTGATTTCTGGATTAATCGTCAACCAAGAGCAAGCGTTAACGATTGCAGAAACATTTGGCATGATTATCCAAGAGTAATTTTGGAGAAAAATCAAAAGGACTAGAACATAGTTGATGTTCCAGTCCTTTACTTATTCATCTTCTTCATACCTAAGAATCTCTGCAGGTTGGCACTCCAAGACCTGACAGATTTTATCTAAAGTTGAAAAGCGAATTGCTTTGGCTTTTCCAGTTTTTAGAATAGATACATTTGCTGGGGTAATATCGATTTTTTCAGCAAGTGTTTTTACTGTCATCTTTCTTTTTGCAAGTAACACATCTAACTCCACAATAATCGCCATGCTCAATCTCCTTTAAATCATCAAATCGTTCTCTTTTTTTAAATTAGTTGCTCTTCTAAATAATTCTTCAACGATTTTTGAAAAAATATAGCAAAAGAACGGAAGTATCGTAATCGCTACACCAATTGGAAAAACACCTGGTGCATCTGCATCATCTGCTAGTTTAAAATAGTACGGTATGTTGACAACGAGTACAAAAAACATCACTAAAAACAAACGTTTGATTTGAACAACCTGAACAATCATACCATCAGTAAATGCCTGCTCTTTATAAAGTAAAACAAGTACTTTTCTTAGCAAGAATAAGATACGATAGGCAATACCACACGCGAGCAATACAGTGGTATCTAACAATATATCATAAACACTCAATGACGTTCCTAAAAAAAGATTTCTTACACTGAGAATCCCAAAAATAGTGATTACTACCCCACCCAATAATAAAGCGATCGTCAATAACTTTGATTCATTTTTCATAAATTCTCCTCATTCGTTCATTTGATACTTAAAGTATAAATTAATTGATATCGAAAAACAATATTTATATATCGTTTTTCGATATTTTATATTTTGCTTAAATTTTCGTTTTTCATTTCCCTACACCATATTCAAGCACAAAAAAAGAGTGCACCAAACAGATTTTCTCTGAATCGTTTCACTCTTTCTTATAGGAAATTTCTAGCCAACTAATTCTGCATGGCGTATCTCAGCTAACTTTGCATCAATCATTTGTAGAACAGCTGTCTTTGCTTCAGGATCTTCAACAAAGTTATGCACATCTCCGTCAATTTGCATTTTCGGACTCAAATCATATTCTTCATACCATTTGTCATAGCGTTCGTTTAATTCTTTATAGTAATCATATAAAGAAGGGTCAAAGGTTAATTGTTCATATTCGCGCCCACGGAGCTGGATTCTTTCCAACATTGTTTCAAATGACACACGGATATGGATCAATAGGTCCGGGTGTTTTTTTTGAGCAGCATAAGGTAGTTCTTCCATCATGTTCGCAAGTAACTCATCATAAACTTTTACTTCAGTTGCTGTAGCACGACCAAGATCTGCATTTAGATGAAACAAGAGAGAATCTTCGTAGATTGAACGATCCATTACATTGTTATCTTCTGCCATCGCTTGTTTGATACTGTCAAACCTTTTATTCAAAAAGTAAATCTGTAACAAAAAAGCATATTGTTCCGGATTTGCGTAAAACAAAGGCAATACTTTATTGTCATCTACAGATTCATAAAAGGCTTGACTATTGAAACGCTCAGCTATCATCGTTGTTAAACTTGATTTTCCTGCACCGATTGTGCCCGATAAAACGATCACACTCATTAACCTCCAACTCACTTTATGTTTATTTTATATTCAATGAAAGTTTATTTTCCAAAAAATTATATATGTTGTATGTTTTTTTCAACTTTACTAATATACCCCCAATATCTAGTGGTGTCAAACGCACATTTTTTTATAAAAAAAGTTTATTTCTCAAAAAATCTTAAGAAATAAACTTTTTTTGTTTAGAAAGCGTATTCTTGATTTTATTTATTCCTTTGTTTTAGTAGAATGGATAAGGACTGATTTTTTTCAGTTAGACAGACAATAGATACCTTTTTTATTTTTCTATTGTTATAAAGCAATCAATTTCACTAGATAAGGAGTTTCGTCATGCCAAAAAAAGGCCACGGAGAATCTAGCGGAAAAATCATACTCATGGGTGACCACGCTGTCGTATATGGAGAACCGGCAATCGCTTTTCCATTTCACGCCACAAAAGTAGTAGCTCGCTTTACAGATGATACCCAAGATTTCTTGGACTCTTCCTACTACCGCGGCCTGTTGAAAGATGCTCCGCACGCACTAAAAAATATAAAAGTCTTACTTGAACAATTAAAAGCACACCATCAATTGACGCATGCACTACATTTGCATCTGACTAGTACCATCCCAGCAGAGCGTGGCATGGGTTCCAGTGCAGCTGTAGCCGTGGCAATTACACGTGCTTTTTATAACTATCTGTCCCTTCCTCTAGATCATGATACGTTACTCAATTACGTCCAGATTTCAGAAAAAATTGCCCATGGAAATCCAAGTGGGCTTGATGCAGCTGCTGCTAGCAGCCTAAAACCTATTTACTTCACAAAAGGCCATCCTTTTGATTATTTTGCATTGAACATCGATGCCTTTTTGATTGTTGCAGATACAGGCATGAAGGGACAAACAAGAGAAGCTGTCAAAGATGTCGCACATCTTTTTGAGAAAAATAGAGAAGACATCAGTCAGCATATCCAAAAATTAGGAAAATTAACTAAACAAGCAAAAGACGCAATTATCAACAACCAGCCTATGCTTCTAGGAAAATGTATGAGCAAAGCACATGAAGAATTACAACATCTTACTGTCAGCAACTCATTTCTAGATACGTTGATCCAAACTGCTACATCTGCTGGCGCACTAGGCGCTAAGCTGACCGGTGGCGGACGAGGTGGTTGCATGATTGCTTTAACAACTACAAATGCGGAAGCCCAAATTGTCAGTCAAGCATTAGCAGACGCTGGCGCTGTCAATACGTGGATCCAAGGATTAGGAGCACATGCGAATGTATAGTGGAAAAGCTCGCGCATATACCAACATTGCGCTTATCAAATACTGGGGAAAGAAAGACGAAGACTTGATTATACCAATGAATAATAGTCTTTCATTAACATTAGACGCCTTTTATACAGAAACAACTGTCTCTTTTTCAAAAGAACAGACACAAGATATCTTCTATTTAGATGGAGAATTACAGGTTGGCAAGTCCGCCGAAAAAATAAGTCGTTTTTTAGATTTAGTACGTGAATTAGGAAACACCGATATGTATGCACATATTGAAAGTAAAAATTTTGTACCCACTGCCGCAGGTCTTGCTTCATCGGCTAGTGGCTTAGCTGCTCTTGCAGGGGCATGTAATGAAGCACTGAAATTAAATCTAAATAAGCGAGAACTATCACGTTTAGCACGTCGAGGATCTGGTTCTGCCTGCCGAAGCATCTTCGGTGGCTTTGTTGAGTGGGAAAAAGGCTATGATGATGCAAGTTCGTTCGCCTATCCTCTCGAATCAGATCATTTTGAAGATGATTTGGCAATGATTTTTTTATTGATCAACGATCAGCCAAAAGATATCTCCAGCCGTAATGGCATGCGCCGTACAGTTGAAACATCTTGCTTCTATCAAGGATGGTTAGACAGTGTACAAGAAGACCTTTATAATGCCGAACAAGCAATCAAAGAAAAGGACTTTACACGTCTAGGCACAACATTAGAAGCAAATGGTTTAAAAATGCACGCAACAACACTTGGTGCACAACCTCCATTTTCATACTGGTCACCAGGGAGCGTCAGTGCAATGAATCATGTTCGAAAACTAAGAAACGCTGGCATCGAATGCTATTTCACAATGGATGCTGGACCAAATGTAAAAGTATTGATTGAAAAGAAAAACTTGCAAGCTGCACAAACAGCATTTATTGAGTTATTCGGTTTAAATAACGTTGTTACGGCTCAAGCAGGTTCTGGAATCACTATTCTATAAACTATGTAAAGGAAGTATGAAAATGATTGAAGTATCCGCGCCAGGAAAACTCTACATCGCAGGTGAGTACGCGGTAGTCGAAACAGGCCATCCAGCAATCATCGTCGCCATCGACCAATTTGTCACTGTCACTATTGAGTCTGCTCGGAAAGTTGGAAGTATCCAATCGGCACAATACAGTGATTTACCTATTCGTTGGACACGTAGAAATGATGAACTTGTTCTAGATATCCGAGAAAATCCGTTCCACTATATCTTAGCTGCCATTCGTCTAACAGAAAAATATGCCCAAGAACAAGGCACCCTTCTTTCTTTTTATGACTTAAAAGTAACAAGCGAATTAGATAGTTCAAATGGACGCAAGTATGGTCTAGGATCAAGTGGTGCGGTCACTGTTGCGACGGTCAAAGCACTAAATATTTTTTATGATTTACAGTTGACCCAATTACAAATCTTTAAAATCGCTGCCCTAGCTAATTTAGCCGTTCAAGATAATGGTTCATGCGGAGATATCGCAGCAAGCTGTTATGGTGGTTGGATTGCTTTTTCAACCTTCGATCACGATTGGGTTCGTGAACAAACAAAGGTACTGTCGATCAACGAATTACTTACTTGTGCTTGGCCTGGATTATCTATCGAAAATCTTCAAGAGCCCAAAGACCTTCGTTTATTGATTGGGTGGACAGGTAGTCCAGCTTCAACATCCGATTTAGTCGACCAAGTGCATCGATCAAGAGAAGATAAAATGGTGTCTTATGAAACATTTTTAAAGAATAGCACAGAATGTGTACAAGCTATGATTGAAGGATTCAAAGCGAATGATGTTGAAAAAATCCAACAAATGATCCGTGCCAATAGAACTCTATTACGAAATCTTTCTTCACTAACTGGTGTTAGTATTGAAACAGCTCTACTCAAAGAATTATGTGATTTGGCAGAAAACTATGACGGAGCAGCAAAATCTTCAGGAGCTGGTGGCGGTGACTGCGGCATTGTTATCTTTAACCAAAAGTCAGGAATTCTTCCTTTAATGAGCGCATGGGAAAAAGCTGATATCACGCCACTCCCACTACACGTCTATCACAGAAAGGACAACGCATGAACAGAAAAGATGAACACGTCTCTTTAGCCAAAGCTTTCCATAAAGAAAAGACAAATGACTTCGATTCAGTCCATTTAATTCATGAATCGCTCCCTCAAATCGATGCCACACAAATCGATTTACACACGACAGTTGGCGGATTTCAGTTGACATCTCCTTTTTATATCAACGCAATGACTGGCGGAAGCGAAAAAACGAAACAAATCAATCATGACTTAGCCTATATCGCAAAGGAAACAGGATTAATGATCGCTACGGGTTCAGTTAGTGCTGCGTTAAAAGACCCTAGCGTCAAGGATAGTTATACCATCATGCGTGAAGTCTACCCTGAAGGCAAAATTCTTACAAACGTAGGTGCTGGCGTTTCTTTGAAAAAAGCACAAGCTGCTGTTGAGCTCTTTCATGCAGATGCCTTACAAATTCATTTAAATGCGCCACAAGAATTAGTCATGCCAGAAGGAGATCGTGATTTCACTTCGTGGTTGTCTTTAATTGAAGAAATCGTAGCCAAAATCTCCGTACCTGTTATCGTCAAAGAAGTCGGTTTTGGTATGACACGACAAACAATCAAACAGCTGATAGATTGTGGTGTACAAACTATCGATGTCAGCGGTCAAGGTGGAACAAGTTTTACTCAAATCGAAAATACACGTCGAAAAAAACGTGAATTTTCGTATCTCAATGATTGGGGACAATCCACAGTCATCTCATTGCTTGAAGCTAATGAAGTTCCTGCAGATTTTGACTTGATTGCTTCTGGTGGTATTCGAAACGCCTATGATATTTTTAAAGCGCTGTGTCTAGGCGCACAAGCGGTTGGTATCTCCGGCACTATTTTGAATGAATTGCTTACAAACGGTATCGACGAGACAATTACTCTTATTCGTAATTGGCAAAATCAACTCCAAACATTGTTTGCCCTTGTTGGTGCACAGTCAATCGCTGACCTACGTAATCAATCGCTATTGATTACGGGACACCCCAAAGAATGGTGTGATGCTCGTCAAATCTCCATCCAAAAATACGCGTTAAGAACGAACGAAAATTTTTCATAACAAAAAGAGGACTTGAGACATTCTGTATGTCTCAAGTCCTCTTTACATTCTATTTATTCTTACGCATTGTATGCATCAATAATAATTTGTTTTAATTCGCTAATCAATGGTTCTTTTGGATTTGCTGTTGTACATTGGTCTTCGTAAGCAAGCTCTGCCATACGGTCAACAGTTGCATCTAGTGTTTCTTTCGTTACACCCTGTGCTTTCAAGTTCATATCGATACCAACTGATTTACCTAAGTTGTCTACAGCTGTTGCTAATGCAGCTACCAACTCTTCTGTTGTTTCACCTTTCAGACCCAAGAATTTCGCAATATCTGCATAATCTGTGTCTGCACGGAAGAAGTCATATTTAGGGAACATTGCATGTTTTTGTGGATCTTTTGCATTGTAACGAATAATATGTGGTAACAGGATTGCATTTGTACGTCCATGAGGAATACCGTACTCTCCACCGATTTTATGAGCAATTGAGTGGCTGATTCCTAGGAACGCATTCGCAAAAGCCATACCCGCCATTGTTGAAGCGTTATGCATCTTTTCACGTGATTCCATATCTGGTGTTTTCACCGATTTTTCTAGGTAATCGAACACTAACTTGATTGCTTGTAGGCTTAATCCACGTGTGTAATCAGAAGCCATAACTGATACATACGATTCAATCGCATGTGTCAATACATCCATTCCAGTGTCAGCAGTTACTGAAGCTGGTACAGACATAACAAATTGTGGGTCAACGATTGCTACATCTGGTGTTAAAGCATAGTCAGCTAATGGATATTTCACATGTGTATCACTATCTGTAATAACCGCAAACGGCGTTACTTCTGATCCTGTTCCTGAAGTAGTTGGGATACATACAAACTGTGTTTTTTCTGGTTTTGCAATTTTGTACGTACGTTTACGAATGTCTAAGAATTTTTGTTTTGCACCAAAGAATGATGTATCTGGGTGCTCATAAAACATCCACATTCCTTTAGCAGCATCCATTGCTGAACCACCACCAAGTGCGATAACCGTATCTGGTTGGAAATCAACCATCATTTTTGTTCCAGCATAAACAGTGTTTGTTGATGGATTTGGTTCTACATCTGAGAAAATCTCGATTTTCACATCATTTGAACGACGTGCTAAAACTTCTCGAACTGTATCGCAATATCCAAATTGGACCATACCTGGATCGCAAACGATCATTACACGTTCAACGTTTTCCATTTTTTCTAAGTACATCAAAGAGTTCTTTTCAAAGAAAATTTTTGGTGGTAATTTAAACCATTGCATATTATTTCTCCGTTTCGCTACAGTTTTAACGTTGATTAAGTTGATTGCTGATACGTTACGTGATACTGAGTTCTTTCCGTATGAACCACAGCCCAATGTTAATGAAGGAATCATTTCGTTGTAGATATTTCCGATACCACCTTCTGCAGATGGCGTATTCACTAAAATACGGCAAGCTTTCATGCGTAACCCAAATTTCACGTGTAAATCTTCATCTTCAGAATGAATCACTGCTGTATGACCCAAACCGCCAAGATTCAACATTCCTTCACATAGGTCAAAAGCATTTTCAGTACTAGTTGCTTTGACCATTGCTAAAACTGGAGATAGTTTTTCTCTTGAAAGTGGATATTGTGGTCCTACACCTTCTAATTCAGCAATCAACATTTTTGTTCCTTCTGGTACATTGATTCCAGCTAATTTAGCGATTTCAACTGCAGAATGTCCAACAATCGCTGGGTTGACAGCGTATTTTCCTTCATTCATTACAGCATCTTCTAATTTGCTTAATTCATTTGGTTTTACAAAATAAACTTGATGCGCTTCAAATTCAGCTTTTACTGATGCATAAACTTCTTTATCTACAATAACTGCTTGTTCTGATGCACAGATCATTCCGTTATCAAATGTTTTTGATACGATCAAATCATTGACTGCGCGTTTGATTTTTGCTGTTTTTTCGATGTATGCAGGTACATTACCTGGTCCTACACCTAATGCTGGTTTACCTGTAGAATATGCAGATTTAACCATGCCAGCTCCACCTGTTGCCAATACGATAGCAATTCCAGGATGATTCATCAAAGCAGAAGTTGCATCGATTGATGGATGCTCGATCCATTGGATACAGTTTTCTGGAGCACCTGCTTCGATTGCTGCATCACGAACGATACGAGCTGCTTCAGCAGATGATTTTTGTGCACTTGGATGGAAAGCAAAAACAATCGGGTTTCTTGTTTTTAACGCAATCATTGATTTGAAAATCGTTGTTGAAGTCGGGTTTGTTGTTGGAGTTACTCCACAAACAACCCCCACTGGTTCAGCGATTTCGATGATTCCTTTTTGTTTATCTTCATTGATTACGCCAACTGTTTTATCATGTTTGATGCTGTTCCAAATATATTCAGAAGCATACATATTTTTAATCGCCTTATCTTCATAGATACCACGGCCTGTTTCTTCAACAGCCATTTTTGCTAAAGGCATATGTTTATCTAAAGCAGCCATTGCCATTTGGTGAACAATGTGGTCAACTTTTTCTTGATCGAAGTCTTCCATTTCTTTTAAAGCCACATTCGCTTTTTCAGCAAGTGCATCAATCATTGCTTGTACATTGATTTCTTCTTTTTTTACTTGTTCTTTCTCTACCGCTTTTGCCATGTCATCCTCCTAGATAGACGAATTTATCGTTTTTTTGATTATCTTTTCTTTGTTAAGTATTTCACATATGAATCATAAACTATTTTTCTTTTCGTGTAAAGAGTTAATTGTGATTTTTTTCACAGTTTTATAAATTATTTAAAAATAGCGTTCTATCAACAGTTTTAATTACACTTGTTTTTTTGTAATCGCAGTCATTCATAACGTCCATAAACCAGTATTATTAATTCATAAATGAGCAATATTCGTTTTTTTCAAGAAAGTTTTCCGAAAAGAATATCGCTACTACAGACAAAAAATAAAAAGCATTTACTGCAAAAATAAATTCTTACAGTAAATGCTTTTTTCCTTCATCAAACAGATAAAGTATTTTATTTTTCTTCTTTTGCAGCAGATTCATTTTCTTCAATATTTTCTATTGAATTTGTAGGTTCTGCTGTTTCAGTAGCTTCATTTGTTACTACTGTACCTGGTGTTACTGACTTGATTGCTGCACGATCGTATTCAAGATAAATCCCTTCGCAATCAATTAAAATTGTACTTTTTTCTGCATTGATTTCAGAAATGACACCGTGTAATCCACCGATTGTCACTACTTCATCGCCTTTTTTCATTTGGTCTAATAAATTTTGGCGTTCTTGTTGTTGTTTCTTTTGTGTACGAGACATGAAATACCACATACCTAATAAAACAACGAACATCAAAATCATTGGTAATGAGCCCATTTTTTTCACCTCACTAACATTCAATCCTATCTACAACTTTATCAGAACTTCTTTTATTACACTAGGCTATTTCACGAAAAATTAGAAACTTTTTGCATTTTCTTTGTTGAATCCATATTCTTCAAAAAATGATTGACGGAATTCAAGTAAGTTATCATCCATAATCGCTTGACGTACTTGTTTCATTACATTCAATAAGAAATATAGATTGTGGTATGATGTCAAACGAATTCCAAATGTTTCATCACATTTTATCAAGTGACGAATATATGCACGTGTATAATTTTTACATGTATAGCAATCACATTTTTCATCAATTGGTCTAAAGTCATGTGCGTAGATAGCATTTTTTACCACTAAACGTCCTTGAGAAGTCATACATGTCCCGTTTCTTGCAATTCGTGTTGGTAACACGCAATCAAACATATCGATTCCGTTGATTACACCATCAATCAACGAGTCCGGAGCACCTACGCCCATTAAATAGCGCGGTTTATTCTCAGGTATCATTGGTGTTGTGAATTCCAAGACACGATTCATTTCTTCTTTTGATTCTCCAACAGATAGACCACCAATTGAATAGCCTGGGAAATCCATACCTACTAGCGCATTCGCGCTTTCTCGACGTAAATCTTCAAAACCAGCGCCTTGGATAATTCCAAACAAGCCTTGGCGGTCAGGGTTTACATGTGCTTTCAATCCACGTTCTGCCCATCTTGAAGTACGCGCAACAGACTTACGAACATAGTCATAGCTTTCATTAAACGGTGGACATTCATCGAAGCTCATCATGATATCTGAACCTAATTTATTTTGGATATTAATTGCTTTTTCTGGCGAAAGAAACATTTTTGAACCATTTAAATGATTTTTGAAATGCACGCCTTCCTCTGTAATGTTACGCATATCACTTAATGAGAAAACTTGGAAGCCTCCTGAATCAGTTAAGATTGGTTGGTCCCAGTTCATGAATTTATGTAGACCACCAGCTTCTTCAATCAAATCTTCGCCTGGTCTTAACCATAAATGATACGTATTACTTAAAATAACACCTGCGCCCATTTCTTTTAATTCTTCAGGTGACATTGTTTTTACTGTAGCTAGTGTTCCTACTGGCATAAACATTGGTGTTGGAAAAGTACCGTGTGGTGTAATTAGTTCACCCAATCGGGCACCCGTATGTTTTTCTTTTTTGATTAAACGATAACGAATGGCTGGTTGCGACATTCAATTCCCTACTTTCTTTTTATCACTTTTGCAACTCCCACCATCATAAGCTTTCCCTTCTATTTTTGCAAGATTTACTCTCAATATATTTTCATTTAACAGTCTTTTTTTGAAATTATTGTCACTTTTTTAATTTTTTCTTATTTTACGAAAAGTTATATATAGAGTCAAAAAAAATGTTGTTTGCTATACTAGAAGTAACTAAATTGAAAGGATGTGATTTTATGAAATCTTCTGCGCAATTAAAAGCAGACGCTAAATTTGTCTTGAAAGGCCGTTGGAGCCAAGCTGTATTGATGAATTTAGTTCCGACACTGATTCAACTGATTATCGGGTTGATTATTCTCGTTCCGTTGCTTATTTTCTTCTTCACTACAAACGATGCTTCTAGCATTTCAAGTATGTCAGACACTGCAAATGGCGGATCTCCTGGTGGTGGAGGTGGGGGTATTATTTCTAGTGTCCTTTCAGCGTTATTTTTAAGTGGGATTTCTTGGACCTATCTGGACTTACTAAGAGGGGATAAGTTAACTATCAGCCCACTAAAAGATGCTTGTCGTGCGTTTTCTAGATTGTTCTTAGGTGGCGTAATTGCTATTGTTTTATTCACTCTATTGTTCACAACTTTATGGACCCTACTTTTGATTATTCCAGGTATTGTTAAATCTTACGCATATTCACAGAGTTCGTTTGTTTATTATGATGTCATCCAAGGTACCGGAGAAAAACCAAAAGCGTTGGACACGATTACAGCAAGTCGTAAATTAATGAAAGGCTACAAGATGAAACTATTCTGGCTTGATATCAGTTTTATCGGCTGGCATATTCTCGCCATCTTAACACTAGGTATCGGTTATCTTTGGCTTTCTCCATACATTACTGCAACGAAGGCAGCTTTCTATGAAAACTTACCAAAAGACAAGTTTTAAAATAAACAAAGAGGTTGAGACTAGAATGTCTCAACCTCTTTGTTTACTCTTCTTCCGAATCAGGTAATTGATGGAATTTAATCAATTCATTTACAAATATCGGAACGATTGATAGGATCACCACAAGTAACCAGTGATTCAAACTAATGTGTACAAGATTAAATAAACTTTGTGTAATTGGTAATAACGCGACCATCGTTGTAATCGCAATAGCCAGAATCGACATCTCGACTAAGGATTTATTTGTAGCCAGATTTACTTTAAAAATTGATTGACTACTACGCACATTGAACACATGCAAAATGGATGAATAACCTAAAATCAAGAATGCAACAGTTTGACCGACTTCTTGGCTTGCATCAACCCATGGACTAATGATGTCAACAAAGCTACCTAAATAGTATCCAAACAACGTAACGACAGTAAACGTCCCTGCATTGATTGCTATTTTTTGCCATAACCCTCGAGCAAAGACACCTTCGTTACTCGGAATCGGGTCCTGATCCATAATTCCTGGTTCTGAAGGTTCCCTTCCTAAAGCAAACCCCGGCAATCCATCTGCAACAACGTTGACAAACAGCAATTGAACAGCCGTAAATGGCGCTCCCCATCCCATCAGCATCGATAATACTACAATAAAAATTTCTGAGATATTGCAGCTAAGCAAGAAATTGATTGCTTTTCGAACATTCTGGTATACCGAACGTCCTTGGCTGACCGCATCAACAATCGTCGCAAAATTATCGTCCGTCAAAATCATATCTGCGGCACTTTGTGCAACATCCGTACCTGTTATTCCCATAGCACAACCAACATCACTTGCCTTCAAGGCCGGTGCATCATTGACCCCATCGCCTGTCATTGCAACAATTGCGCCATTTCTTTGCCAAGACTGTACGATGCGGATTTTATCTTCTGGAGTCACACGTGCGTAAACAGACAACTCTTTCACACGACTATCTAATTGCTCGTCGGTCATCTTTTGCAGTTCGTTTCCTGATAGTGCCTCACTTGGTCCGTTCAATATCCCCAATTCTTTCGCAATAGCGCTCGCTGTTACAACATGGTCCCCTGTAATCATCACTGTTTTAATCCCTGCTTTACGTGCGCGTTCGATTGCGCCTTTACTTTCCGGTCGAGGCGGATCAATCATTCCAATCAATCCAACTAAACGCAAGTCTTTCTCTAACGCTTCCGATGAAATGTCCGTTGGTTCTTCCTCATGAATCGCAAATCCCACAGCAATTACCCGAAGCGCCCGTTTGCCGAAACGATCATTTACAACAGATGCTTGTTCTAAATCTCCATAACGAATTCTCGAAGCTAATACATCAAATGCTCCTTTTGTGATTGAAATATATTTATTGCCTTTTTTGTGGACTGTCGTCATCATTTTTCGTGAAGAATCAAAAGGCAGCTCTGCAATTCGAGGATATTCCTCTTCTAATTCTTTTTTTGTATGATAATTTTCTTCCACAGCTCGAACAATGGCTGCTTCCGTTGGGTTCCCTGTTATCACCAACTCACCATTTTCTTCGGTCACATGCACATCACTACAAAGTGCCGCTAATTTCAGCACTTCCATTGCTTCGCCGTTCATGCCTTCTTCCGTATCTGTCACATCATCTCCATGACGCCAAACTCTCCGGACACGCATTTTATTTTGCGTTAGTGTTCCAGTTTTATCTGAACAAATCACACTTGCCGTTCCCAATGTTTCTACTGCTGGCAGTTGGCGAATAATCGCATGTTTTTTTGCCATTTTTTGCACACCATAAGCAAGCGTCAACGTTACAATGACCATTAATGTTTCCGGTACAGCTGCAACAGCTAATGACACGGCAGTCATAAACATCTCAAGTACTGGCTCACCTTGAAGATTCCCAATAATAAAGACAATTGCTGCAGCACCTAGAGCAATCAAACTGATTCGTTTACCTAATTGGTTCAAGCGAAGCTGTAGTGGTGTTTTTTGCTGCGTATTCTCATTCAACAATCCAGCAATTTTCCCCATTTCAGTATCCATTCCAATTGCTGTAACCACCGCACGACCACGACCATTTGCAACTGTGCATCCCTTGAATACCATGTTTAATTGATCGCCTAAGCTATCTGATTCTTTCCCCTCGTACGCTGCATCTTTTTCGACTGCTTCGCTTTCTCCTGTCAAAGCAGACTCTTCGACACGAAGTTGAGAGGAGTGAAGCAAACGGGCATCTGCAGGAATCATTGCCCCTGATTCTAAAATCAAGATATCGTCCACAACTAATTTTTCTGCATTCACTTCTTCGATTTTTCCGTCTCTTAGCACGTTTGCAGTTTGCTTATTCATATCTTGCAATGCGGACAGAGCTTTCTCTGCATTCCCTTCTTGAACAATCGCTAACACCGAATTAATAATAACAATTGCAATAATCAGCAATCCTTCAAATAAATCTCCATGTTCCGTTGCAAATGCTGTATAAAAAGAAATTGCCGCTGCAATCAATAAAATCATCGTCGTAAAATCAGCTAAACTATGCGCAAATTTCTTTAAAACTGAATCCTTAGGCGGCTGATCAAACTGATTCAAACCATATTTTTTGAGTCTTTCACTCACCTCAGACTGTGTCAGACCATTCTCTATGTCTGTTTCAGTTATGTATCTCATTTCTTTATCCTCTTCTTTTGATATTTCCATCCTACTCCTCCTTTTATAATAAATAGATAATTTTCCTACCTATATTATTACTATAACATTAATCTTTTTCTCATTTCAAAGTTTTAAAATAATTATTTCTATTTTTATATATGAAGGAATATTTTAGTTGAGATTCAAAGCGTATTATTTGTAACCGATGTCATTTCATGCTATTATAAACATGTAAAGAAGGAAGCCACATTTAATAAGGTGTAGAATTTCTCGATGATTGTAGTAAGAATAAGCAAACAAAAGTTGTTTAGAATACAGGTTTCACCAATTACCAATTTCTGTTGTATATGTAAGTACAGTTCCACTTACAAATAGTGAATGCGTATGTATCGTTTGGAAGTAGCAAAAGCCAAAACTAGAAGTAACATCATACGTAATTTGTATCCACGTAACAAAGGTAACAAAAAACTAAATACAGTAGTAGATTATGCAACTAGCAACACTCGTGTCGAAAATGTAAAAGAAACAAGATTTTTTGTTTATCAACAAGTAGAAATTCAACAATACTTTGCATGTACGATGGAAAGTAAGCATCATAAATACACATTATTAAATTTCCTTCTGAATACAGAAAGTCAGGCTTATCGAGAGCCTGACTTTTTTTGTACAAAAAAGAGGCAGTGACATTCTCTTGCCTCTGCCTCTTTCACTTATTTGACAAACATCGCATCTCCAAAGCTAAAGAAACGATAGCGCTCATCTACAGCATGCTTATACGCTTCTAACACCAATTCTCTTCCTGCAAATGCACTAACCAACATGACTAATGTTGATTTAGGCAAATGGAAATTCGTTGAAAAAGCTTGGACTACTTTAAATTGATATCCTGGAGTAATAAAAATATCTGTCCAACCACTATCTGCTTTGATTGCTCCATCAAATTTAGTTCCGATTGTTTCTAATGTACGAATAGATGTCGTCCCTACTGCAACAATGCGTCCACCATTAGAACGTACTTTGTTTAGCTTTTCTGCTGCTTCTTCGGTTAAACGATAAAATTCACTATGCATGTGGTGCTCTGCGATATTGTCTACACTGACTGGACGGAATGTTCCCAACCCAACGTGAAGAGTCAAATAGACAAGTTCAACTCCCTTTGCTTGAATCTCATCTAAAAGCTCTGTCGTAAAGTGCAGCCCCGCAGTAGGAGCAGCCGCTGACCCATTTTCTTTCGCGTAGACAGTTTGGTAACGTTCTGGATCATTTAGACGTTCTTTGATGTATGGTGGTAAAGGCATTTCACCTAATGATTCCAAAATCTCTAGGAAAATCCCATCGTATTTAAATGTCACCATTCGTCCACCATGTTCAAGCTCTTCTTCAACAATGGCTTTCAATCGGCCATCTCCAAAACTGATTTCCGTTCCTACTTTCGCACGTCGAGCGGGCTTTACTAAAGTTTCCCAAGTGTCCCCTTCTGTATTGTTCAAAAGTAACACTTCTAGATGGCCACCTGTATCAGGTTTTTCACCGTAAAGTCTAGCAGGAAGTACACGGGTATCATTCATGACCAATGCATCTCCTGGATTCAATTCATCAATAATATTATGAAAATGACGATCTTCAAATGTACCGTTTTCACGATTTACAACTAATAAGCGCGAACTCGCACGATCTTTCAATGGTTTTTGAGCAATTAACTCCTCTGGTAATTCAAAATCAAAATCCTCTGTTGTTAACATATTTTTCACTCTTTCTAGTCTGTTTTCTTCGGTTATTCTATCACGTTTCTTAGCTCTTTGCGAATTGCAGGTTTCCTTTTTTACCAGCAGCCTCCAATTTAAAATAACTATCCAATAAATGAGACCAAAAATTTTTTTCTAATAAATAGACAGAATTTTTTTCATTTTAGCCAATTCGAATATAAAAAAAGCGCTTTAATCATTTCGAATTAAGCACTTCATTTGTTCATTTCTCTCATTTGTAGGATACTCGAAGTATGGATTATTAAAAAAATGAGAAAATGAGGTGACTGATTTGATCGAGTTTCAGGGTGTTTCAAAAATCTATAAAGGTGGAAAAGTCGCCGTAGATAATTTATCGGCGTCGTTCAATAAAGGTGAATTTATTTGCTTTATTGGTACAAGTGGAAGCGGAAAAACTACTGCAATGCGGATGATTAATCGGATGACAGACCCAACTAAAGGCAAAATCACTATTGATGGACAAGACATCAAGAAAATCAACCCTGTAGAGTTGCGCAGAAAAATTGGCTACGTTATACAAAATATCGGCTTGATGCCACATATGACAATTCGTGACAACATCACGCTTGTCCAAAAATTACTGAAGGAAGACCAGGAAACAAGAAATGAAACAGCCAACAAGATGATTGATTTGGTGGAGTTACCACGAGAAATGCTCGACCGTTACCCACATGAGCTGTCAGGCGGACAACAACAAAGAATCGGAGTCGTTCGTGCCCTAGCAGCAGACCAAGACATCATTTTGATGGATGAACCTTTTGGTGCACTTGATCCAATCACTCGAGATTCTCTACAAGATTTAGTAAAGGATCTGCAAGAACGCCTAGGAAAGACAATTATCTTTGTAACCCACGACATGGATGAAGCCATTAAATTAGCTAACCGCATCGTCATTATGAGTAAAGGAAAAGTCATTCAATTTGATACACCACAAAATATTTTACAAAATCCTGCAAATGAATTCGTTGAAGAACTAATTGGTGAAGATCGTTTGCTTCAAGCAAAATCAAATACAACACAAGTACATGAAATGATGTTAAACAGTGCGGTTACAATTACACCAAATAAATCGCTTCAAGAAGCAATCAAAAAGATGCGAGATAAACGTGTAGATACACTTTTAGTTGTCGATGATGCAAATAAACTCTTAGGCTATATTGATATTGAAACATTAGACCGTCGTCGCACAAAAGTTTCTTCTGTTACCGAAATTTTAAATCCAAATGTTTTCTATGTGAAAGAAGATGCGTATCTACGTGATACCTTACAACGTATTTTAAAACGAGGATTAAAGTACGTTCCTGTGGTCAATGACAACAAACAATTAGTCGGTATTTTAACAAGAGCTTCGTTAGTTGACGTTGTTTACGACGCTATTTGGGGTGAGGATCTTTCATTAAGTCAAGCAATTGACTCCGTAAATTCAAGTGAGTCCGTTGAAGAAATAAAGGAGGGTTGATTCCATGTCTAGTTTTTTTAATCAATATGGTTCAGAACTCTTGACCAAAACCTATGAACATATTTATATCTCTGCCTTTTCTTTGTTTTTAGGTATTCTATTTGCCGTACCATTTGGTATCTTGTTAACTCGTTTCCAAAAAGCAGCATCTTTAATTATTGGTTTAACAAGTGCTTTACAAACAGTGCCCTCACTTGCTCTGCTTACATTGATGATACCGATTTTCGGTGTAGGAAAAACGCCGGCTATCATTGCGCTATTTATCTATTCATTGTTACCTATCTTG
This sequence comes from Enterococcus sp., assembly GCA_047975565.1. GTDB lineage: Bacteria > Bacillota > Bacilli > Lactobacillales > Enterococcaceae > Enterococcus_B. The sequence continues at coordinate 38,069 of JBKEDT010000041.1, forward strand.
CGCAACACATATATCGGTATGAAAAATGTGGATTGGAACTATCGTGACGTTGCAAAAGGGATGGGCATGACCACTTGGGAATCCATTCGGATGGTTGAGATTCCGATTGCTTTACCAACAATCATGTCTGGGATTCGGCTTGCTGCAGTCTATGTCATCGCTTGGGCAACACTTGCCTCTTATATTGGAGCAGGCGGTTTAGGGGACTTCATCTTTAGCGGATTAAATAATTATCAACCAGAATTGATCTTTGCTGGTACGATTCCCGTTACCCTTCTTGCGCTACTAGCCGACTTCCTACTTGGTATACTCGAAAACAAACTGACACCTATCGCTTTGAAGGGAGAGAGGGAGACATGAAACGACTAAACTTATTTTTTGCGTTACTCATAACAATCCTCCTATTCTCTAGTTGTTCCCTTCCTGGTCTAGCTTCAAATTCAGATGAAGATACAATCACTATCACTGGTGGGATCACTTCAGAAACACAGATTTTGGCAAGTATTGTTTCAGGTATGATTGAACACTACACGGATCAAGATACAGCAATCATCAACAATCTTGCAACTACAACGATTAACCATCAGGCAATGATGAATGGAGATGCTTCGATTTCAGCGGTTCGTTATACCGGAACTGACTTAACCACCACTTTAAATTTAGAACCCGAAAAAGATCCAGACAAAGCCTTGGCTATCGTAACAGAAGAATTTGAGAAAAGATACCAACAAACTTGGATGCCTTCTTATGGCTTTGACAATACCTATGTCTTCCTTGTGCGTAAAGACACAGCAGAAAAATACAATCTAAAAAATGTCAGTGATTTAGCCGGGGTAGCGGATCAATTGGTAGCCGGGGTTGATACTGCTTGGATTACACGAGAAGGAGACGGCTACGAAGGATTTAAAGAAGCATACGGCTTTGCCTTTGACTCAATTTTACCTATGCAAATTGGTTTAGTATATGACGCTGTGAATGCAGGAAAAATGGATATTGTTTTAGGCTATTCTACAGATGGTCGAATCGGTAGTTATGATTTAGTGATGCTGAATGATGATCGCCAGTTCTTCCCTCCATACGACGCTTCTGCCGTTGTTGATGATTATTTATTCGACGATGTTCCACACCTAAAAGAAGCAATGGAAAAACTGGCAGGAACAATTGATACAGAAAAAATGCAACAATTAAACTATCAAGCAGATAATGATTTGATTGAACCTTCTGTTGTAGCACAACGTTTCTTAGAAGAAAACAATTACTTTGAGGAGGAGTGATGATATGGAAGATATGAATCTTTGGCAACAATTTATTTATTATTTCCAAGAAAATGGCGCCTATGTCTTTTCACAATTTGTTCGTCATTTCTTAATCTCAATTTACGGTGTACTCTTCGCAGCAGTCGTTGGGATACCTATTGGAATTTTAATTTCCAAAAATAGAAAATTAGCAAACTGGGTCATTCGTTTAGCAAATATTTTACAAACCGTTCCTTCTTTAGCGATGATTTCTATTTTAATGATTGGTTTAGGATTAGGTGTTACTGTTGTTATCGTTACCGTTTTCCTTTACTCATTATTGCCAATCATCAAAAATACGTATACAGGAATGATTCAAGTAGATAAAAATATTCTCGATGTGGGCAAAGGAATGGGCATGACAACACGTCAGCGACTTTTCATGGTCGAACTTCCCCTTTCTATTTCTGTTATCATGGCAGGGCTTCGAAATGCATTGGTCGTGGCAATTGGTATTACTGCAATTGGCGCATTTGTCGGTGCAGGTGGTTTAGGAGATATCATCATTCGCGGGACGAATGCAACTGATGGTGCAGCGATTATTTTAGCTGGTGCTTTACCTGCTGCATTTATGGCGATCATCACGGATTTTCTATTAGGGTTGGTTGAACGAAAACTAGATCCAGCAAGCAAAACAAAACATGAAGCATAGAAAAAAACTCTAGAACAATAAATATGTTCTAGAGCCTTTTTTTATTTCTTCAAATGGTAACTATACGTGCTAACAATAATATTTTCACGCCAAGACAAACGCATTCTTAAGCGTAAGCTTGTTTGGTTGTGTAAAATATTTTGCCAACGTTTATTTGGTACAAATTGTGGAACCAAAACAGTTGTCGTATAATTGTGTTTTTTCGCATTTTTACTGACTAAATCAACATACCGGACAATTGGATTTTGAATCGAGCGGTAGGATGAATGGACAACTGAAAAACGAACATCTGGAAAATGTTTTTTAAACTCTGCTTCAATTTCTTTTTCTTTTTCAATATCTTCATCCGTAGATACGTGCATCGCTACTACGTAATCCCCAATTGAACGTGCATAATTGAGTGCTCCGATATTCGCACGTGTAACATTTCCGACTAACACAAGAACGGTATTCCCATCAAATTCATGTAATCTTGCGTCATCTGCTAAGCGTAGTTGTTCTGCTACATTCTTATAATGCTTGTGGATCTTATAGAAAATCGCAATCAAGATAGGCATGATGATGAAGAATGGCCAAATATCCGCTAGACGATAGACGAATAAGATAGCAATAATTGCATAAGAGATAAAGGCACCGATGATATTTGCAATCGATTTACGTAGCCATTTTTTCTCTTCTTTATGCCATTTTATAACCATCCCTGTTTGTGATAATGCAAAAGGAATAAATACCCCAATTGAATACAATGGGATAAGTCGTTCAGTAGATCCTTGGAAAATGAAGAGCAGAATGATTGATCCTGCAGCCAACGTCATGATCCCATTTGAATACCCCAAGCGATCGCCACGATCTTGGAACATATGTGGCATAAATTTGTCTTTTGCTAAATTATATGCCAACACTGGAAAGGCTGAGAAACCTGTATTTGCTGCTACAGCCAAAATAATCGCCGTTGAAAATTGTAGAATATAATACAAAATATTATGTCCAAAAACAGCTTGTCCAATTTGTGAAAGTACAGTTACTTCTGCTTCAGGAACAATTCCGTACCAATAGTTGATAAATGTAATCCCTACAAAGAAGAACCCTAAAATCGTTGCCATCATAGCTAAAGTACCTGCTGCATTTTTGGCACGAGGTTTCTTGAAGAATGGCACTGCGTTACTAATGGCTTCTACCCCTGTAAGTGAAGAAGATCCAGAAGAGAATGCCCGCAAAATCAAGGCGACTGTGACACCCGGAACCACTGTCCCTGGCAATGCAGTTGCATGAAGCGGTACTGCCCCAGTGAAAATTTTAAATAGCCCTACAACAATAAGCAAACAAATGACACCGATAAACAAATACACTGGTACGACTAAAAATGAGGCTGATTCTCTTAATCCCCGTAGGTTCAATAGCATAATCAACAACACAATCGTAACGGATATTGCCACCTGATGTCCATATAGTGCTGGAACAGCTGATGTAATCGCCTCAGCACCCGCTGACACAGATACAGCTACCGTCAACATATAATCGACAAGCAACGAACCCCCAGCTACCAGTCCAGCATTCTTCCCTAAGTTTTCATTACTAACAACGTAAGCCCCGCCTCCATGTGGATACGCGTGAATAATCTGTCGATAAGACAATGTCAAAGAAATCAATAAGATAATGACAGCCGCCGCAATTGGTAATGAATACCAAATCGCTGCTGATGAGAGCGCAACTAACACTACAACGATTTGCTCTGTACCATACGCAATAGAGGACAATGCATCTGATGACAACAAAGCTAATGCAGAGAATCGACTTAGATTTTGCTCGTCGCTATCACCAGACTTCAAAGGCTTACCCAATAATAACCTTTTTAAGTAATTCACTTTGATTTACTCCTTTACTTTTCAAATAATTTATAATGATCTGTATAAACCAGAAACATACGCAAACTAAAAATCATCATATGCTTATACTATTGAAAAGTCAATATATTTATCCATATATTTGTCTAAGAATATCCCTATAAAAGCCTTTATACTAAAGGATTGCAGAAGATATTTTACAATCAAGCAGACAGAAAAAGCCTATAAAAAGACGATGCCTCTTTATAGACTTTTTGCTTAATGGAAAAAGTGACTTTCCCGTGAAATAGCTTCTAATTTTTGGGTTTGTTTTTCAACAACTGGGTAGAAAATCAAACCAATGATACCTACAATGAAGAAAATCAGTACCAAAATAATGATTTCTTTCGTTGCATTTGGCCAGTAGATTCCACCAGCTGGTTCTCTTAACAGATTCACTGCATGTGTAAATGGTAAATAAGGATTGATTGCTTGGAAGAACTTGCTTGATACTTGGATTGGGTAATTCCCACCACCGCCGGATATCGATAGTACCAGGATAATAATCGCAATACCCTTCCCGACATTTCCAAACATCGCAGCCAATACATAAACAATCATCATAAAGGCGAGTGCAATTAGTACGGCAAAAATCACGCTGTATGCAGGATTGGCTACATCTACACCAAGTGCAAAATAATTTCCTAATGTGACAATCAACGCTTGAGCAATTGCAATCGTTAAGAATGTTAACATGCGCGCCGCATACGTTTCTCGTTTCGTGTATTTTTCTTTATCTTTTCCGTCTAAGTGATAAGCAGTTGTTGCTACACTTGATAGCAGCAAGGCGCCCACCCATAAACACAAAGCTGTATAAAACGGTGTGCTTGCTGATCCATTATTCGCTATTGGGTAAAGTGTATTTGTTTTTACGCTTACCGGACTAGCAAAGAAATCACTTTCTGCTGTTGCATCTGATTTTAGCAATTTGATTACTTCGCCTAAATCGATTTCTTTTTCCCCTTTACGAATCGCAGTGGCTGCTTTTTGGATACCCTCTTTGATTTCAGGCCAGTCATTGTTCACAAGGTCTGCAGCCGCATTTACACCTGTTTCTACAGCAGGCATTTTATCATTGACCGTTTGTAAAGTACTTGTTAACTCTGCTTTGACACTTGGCCAATCATTTTGGAAAAAGTCTGCAGCTAAGTTTAATTTTTCTTCGACAACTGGCAGTTCATTGTTATAAAGATCTGCCCCTTCATTGATTCCGTTCACGATAGTGTCCATGTTATCATTCAACATTGTATTTGCATCATGAATTTCTTTACCAATAGCAGGCATTTCTTTTTGATATTTTTCTAAAATACTTACTGCATCGCTCACTGTCTTACTTGTTGAATCAAGTAATGAAGTAAAATCAATTTGTTGTGCTTTATCAAGGACACCCTTCGCATCTGTGATCGTACTGATCAATTTAGTTAGTGTTGTATTCACTAAATCGGTGATTTTATCCACATCAATAGCAGCAACTGTAGTAGCAATGTTATTTGATGCAGTTTGGACTTCATTTAGGTATGCTTTTGCATCATCAATATTTCCTGCTTGAATATAGCCATTCAAGGTATCAATATGGTCTTTCAGGACACCTAGTAAGCTTTTCACATTGGCTAATTGAGTGATAACTCCCTGTAAATCTTGATTTCCTGCAGAAGTTTGTAGATTATTCATGAACTCACTCACATTATCGAGTACAGCTTGTTGATTCGTCAATGACTCTGAAAAACTTGTCATCGAATCATTGATAGTGGTTTTTTCTTCATCAGAAAGTTCATTATCATCAAGTGCTTGTGAGACTGTGTCAATCATTGAACTTGTTGTAGTAGCCACTTGACTGATAGATTGTAAGGTTACAGACACGCTATCTGTGATATTAGGAACTGCTTTTTGTAATTGCTCCGCTCCTGATTGTGTCGTATCTGCTAAATCTTCTGCCTGTTCGCCTAACTTTTGAACATCTGGCAACGCCGTTTGTACTTGTTTGATAATTTCTAACCCTTGTTTTGCTTCATTGATTCCATCATCCATTGTTTCCTCGATTTTTGAGAAGTCACTATCGATAGATGCGATTTGTTTCCCTGCACTTTGGATTTCTGGAATTTTATCTTGTAACTCTAAAATGATTTTTGCCTGTTCACTGATTTCAGGCATCTTATCATTAAGTGCCACGACTTTGGTACCCAATTCATCCACTTCAGGTACATAATCAACAAATTCATTTGCTTTATTCAGTTTTTCCTTGATGTCAGGCAATTGTTGTTGTAATTCTAAAATTTCTTTTGTATACCCATCAATTGTATCTAAATCTTCGTCTGTTTCTAAAATCATATTTTTTACTTTGTTAATGCTGACTAAATTTGAATCAATATCATAGCCTATCTCATTAAATACTTTCAGTAATGTCGAACTAGCTGTTTTTGTAAATTCTTCACTGATTTGCGATTGAATCGATGTTGCACCTTTTTCAGTGATCTTTGGTGCAATCGCATTGATTTTCTCATTCACGGTATACTCTATATCGGGTTTAGTGATTTCTCCTGTAGTAAAACTTACTAAATCTTTTGAAAAATCTTTTGGTAAATAAATACCTGCGTAATATTTACCTGAACGAACGCCTTCTTCTAATGATTTTTTCGAATGGACGAACACCCAACCTAATTGCTTGTTCTCATGAAGATTATCAATTACCTCATCCCCAATTGAAATAGTCTCATCTTGAAATGTAGTCCCTTCATCTGCACTATAAACTGCAATCGGTAATTCCCCCGTATTTCCATATGGATCCCATAAAGCTTTAATATTAAACCATGCATATAAGGATGGAATAATCATCAATGCAATTACTAGGAATGTAGCAATTGGATTTTTAAAGATTCGTTTCCAATCAAGTGCATATAGCTTCAGCGTATTTTTGATTGAACGCATAGATTTCCTCTTCTCTTCTATTCTCTTTCGATGAACTACTTTAACACGCATCATTTGCTGATTTCAATCAACAAAAATACCTTTTTCTTTTGATTTAGACATATGTTAAAAAGTGTCCTGTTTGTAGCCGTTTCCAAAAAATATATTTTGTTCATCTATGCTCTTTCTTCTTATTTATTTTTCGAGAACTATTTTTCCAGCAGGTGGGTGCCCTTCAAGCAGCTCATGACCTTTGATAATTCCTGATAAATCAAATGGTAAATGCGTAGCAATATGAATGCGGAAATTTCCTTTTAAATAGGATTGAATCAAAAAATCGAGTGCTTCTCGGTCCGCATACTCTTTTGAAGGAGCAAAATGAAGATACTTGCCTTCTTTTACCTGTTGTTCCTTTGATGGTAGATCATTTAGAGCAACATACGTCCCACCATTTTTCATACTTTTGACTCCTGAAGTGATGCCTCGACTACCTTTCGTTGCATCAATAACAATATCTGCTTGATCAGAAAAAATTTTTCCAGAATCTTCTTTATCATAAGCAGAAAAGCTATCTACACCTAGGCTTTCAACATATGATTTATTTTTACTTGAAGCTGTTGCAAGTACCTTATTCCCATTTTGTTTCAGCAGTTGAACTAGACAAGAGCCTACGCCACCTGAAGCACCTTGTACCATCACTGTTGCAGACTTAGAAATTTGAAGTGCATGATATAAAAGGTTGTAGGCAGTAATTCCTACCGTTACCATTCCTGCTGCGTGTGCCCAGTCAATAGCGTCTGGCAACTGACTTGCTTTCTTTGTTGGTAGAACAATTTCTTCGCCATACGTCCCACCAACTGCATGAAGAACTACCCGATCCCCCACTTTAAAATCCGTTACGTCTTCTGCCACTTCGGTCACAATTCCCGCACCGTCATTTCCCAGCACATAAGGAAACTTCAGCTCACGCACATTTTTCATTGCTCCTTGTCGTAAAGAGATATCATATGGATTGATTCCAAAAGCTTGGATGGATACACGAATATGTTGACTAGTGACTGGTCTAGGCAGTGCTTCAATTGTTGTAAATACTGTTGCAGCTTCTCCATAATCTGTTATCGCAAAGCGTTTCATTTTATATACACCCTTTCCTTTTTCATTTTTATTTCACTAAATAATCTCTTCTTAAATATCATATAATGGACTACTTTGATAAATCAAAAAAATTGCTTTTTTTAAATAAAGGTGGTATTTTTTATTAGGTTGTAAATCGTAACAAATACGATTTGAACCAAGCTCAAACGTATTGCTAGCATCATGAGAAAATCAATTTTTCAGGAGGCATGAAATGGCAAAAAAATCAAAAATTGCAAAAGCAAAAAAACAACAAGCAACAATCGAACGCTACGCAGCATTGCGACAAACACTAAAAGAAAATAAAGATTACGAAGGATTAAGGAAACTTCCTTTGGACGCACGTCCAGAACGATTGAAAAATCGTGATTTGACCGATGGTCGTCCTCGTGGCTACATGAGAAAATTCGGAATGTCTCGCGTTACCTTTCGTGAACTTGCGCATCAAGGATTGATTCCTGGTATAAAAAAAGCAAGTTGGTAATTTTATAATAAAAACAGTGCTTCGGACACACTGTTTCTATTCCGCACGCACAGACGCACAAAAATAATAAAAGATAGAGATACTACTCAACGGTTCTAAGGCATCGACCTACCTCTAAGAACACGAGCGTATCTCTATCTTTTTATTTTTTACTTTAGTAACAAGAACAATTCTTTGCTTCACGTTCTTTCATCCATATATACCTATGAAAAAATTAGTTATATAAAACAGAATCTATCGTTTCACTATTTGTCCTATGTAAAAATCACTTACGCGTAGACATTGTTTCAATTCCAACACTGACTTTGATAGCATCGTCTACACCTTTCATCACCTCAGGATCTAAATGGCAGACCTTTTCTTTTAATCTTGATTTATCGATTGTGCGAATTTGTTCCAATAAAATCACTGAATCCCGCTCAATTCCTGTCCCATTGGCTTTAATACCAATATGTGTTGGTAATTTTGGTTTTGCCATCTTCGCAGTAATTGCAGCAACAATAATTGTCGGACTAAAGTGATTCCCCAGATTATTTTGAATAACCAAGACGGGACGTGTCCCGCCTTGCTCTGACCCTACTACTGGAGAAAGATCAGCAAAATAAATATCTCCTCGTTTTACCATCGGATCATCCTCATTTTCTATATTCTCTTACTACACGCTCCGATAAGATACATGCTACTTCATAATGGATCGTTTCTAACTTATCCGCGACATCTTGTATGTGGATCGATTTCCCATTATTTTCACCAATTAAAGTGACTTTCGTTCCTACAGGAATTTCATGTGGCAGACGAACCATTAGTTGATCCATACAGACTCTCCCAACGATTTCGCAATAGTGTCCCTCAATCAAAAGAGAGAATCCTTGCATTTTTCGCAACCATCCATCCGCATAACCAATTGGTACAGTTCCGATCCACTCAGCAGTTGGTGTGATGTACGTTTCTCCATACCCTATTCCTTCACCAGCAGCCAGCTCTTTCACTTGAATCAGCTCAGATACGAGTTCCATTGCAGGTTGTAATGGATACGCCTCAGGTAGTTCTTTTCCAGAAGGATTCAGCCCATACATAGCAATCCCATATCGTACCATATTTCCTAATGTTTCTTGGTGCCATAGAGCTGTTGCACTATTACTGACATGTACATAACGAGGTAATTGCGGTAGCGTGTCTAACACAGCCTCAAAACGCTTCTTTTGTACTTGCCAATAGCTATCATCGGCTTGATCTGCCGTTGCAAAGTGAGTGAACAATCCTTCCCACACCATATTTTCAGTTGCGTCAACAAATTCTGCAGCCTGTTTCACTTCAGAAGGTGTTAAAAAACCAATTCTTCCCATTCCAGTATCTGCTTTTAAATGTATCTTCAGAGGATTTCCATCTGTATTTTTTATTTGTGCTGCAGCTGATTCTAACCATTCCTTAGTCCCTGCTGTAATTGACAAGTCATATTTTCTAGCAAGTTCCAGTGCAGAAAGCATCACCATATTCAAGACCAAGATAGGTTGAGTAAACCCTGCTTCACGCAACTCGATACCTTCATCAATAATTGCAACACAAAATCCAGAAGCTCCACCTGCAACAGCAGCGGTTGCTGTTTCGACTGCACCATGGCCATACCCATTTGCTTTCACAACGGCAAAAAGCTCTTTTCCTTCAGGCATTCTAGCTAATTCATTTGCTACGTTTTCTTTTATTGCATCTTTATGTATGATTGCTTTTGTCGGACGATGATACGCGACAACCATCTTACTTCCTTCTTTCTTATTCTTCTAAAATAATTTGTGCAATTGCTAAATCATTTGTATGCGTAATTGTAACAAATGTTGTCCCTTGGTGTGGCGACTTTGTTACAATGGGTCCCCCACTTGCATCCTTCAAGACTTCAATATCTTGAAATGACACTTTACCGATTCCTGTTCCCCAAGCTTTTGAAAATGCTTCTTTACACGCATAACGACCACCTAAAAATTCTACTTGTCGATGTAAAGGAAGCTGCCCAAACAACTCTAATTCATTTACTGTCAAAACACGAGAAACAAAATTTTGCTTTTCTTGAATGATTTTTTTCATTCTTGGCAACTCAACTGCATCAATACCAATTCCTTTAATCATGTGCTGACTCTTTTCATAAAATTTTATAACAATTTCATTTTACCAAATTCTAGCAAATTTGCCACTTGTAAACTTATATATAACAAAAACAAAAGCCTCTCTTAAGAAAAGAGAGGCCTTATTATTAATAAAAAAACATTAATCGTTGTTTGAACGGATTACAAACCCACGTTTTTTATCATTTTGGCGTTTGCCATTGTCTTTACGCTTTTTGTTGTTGTAGTTTCCGTTGTTCTCACCGTTTGATTTTTTCCCACGGTAATTATTGTCACGGCGACCACGGTTATCACGTCTACCGCCATTTCCGCCACGGTTGTTTCCACGATTTCCGCCACGTTTCTTTTGGTTTGGTAATGGACGTTCTGGAGTAATTTTTACTGGTACAGCATCTGCTGGATCTTTTGAAATCGTCTTAAGTAATAAGGCAACAAGATCTTGTGCTGAATATTGTTCCAATAAAGTATCTGCAGTTTGTAGATATTTATCTAATCCATTTTCGTCTAATTTTGTTTCGATTTGTTCAATTGCAGCACCTAATTGGCCTTTGAACGCTTCTTTTTCTGTTGGTGGACGAAGAGCTGACATACGTTTTTTCGTTAAGTTTTCGATAACATGTAAGTAACTCATTTCGTTCGGTGTAACAAATGTAACAGACATTCCACCACGTCCAGCACGTCCTGTACGTCCGATACGGTGTACATAGCTTTCTGGATCTTGAGGGATATCATAGTTGTACACATGTGTAACACCTGAAATATCTAACCCACGGGCAGCTACGTCTGTTGCAACTAGAATATCTAGATGACCATTCTTGAATGAACGTAAAACGCTCATACGTTTTTGTTGTGATAAATCACCATGGATTCCTTCTGCGCGATACCCACGTGCTTCTAATCCACGTGCTAATTCATCCACACGACGTTTTGTACGTCCAAATACAATAGCAAGTTCTGGTGTTTGCACATCTAACAAACGTGTCATGATATCAAATTTTTCAAAGTCTTTTGCACGAACATAATATTGATCAATATTATCTGCTGTCATTTCTTTTGCTTTGATTTTCACGTGGTGTGGATCGTTCATGAATTTCACACCGATGTTTTTGATTGCTGGTGGCATTGTTGCAGAGAATAATAATGTTTGACGCTCAGCTGGTACTTGGCTAATAATTTTTTCGATATCTTCCAAGAAACCCATGTTTAACATTTCATCTGCTTCATCTAATACAAGTGTATGCACAGTACCTAATTTCAACGTGTGACGGTTGATATGATCAAGCATACGTCCTGGTGTACCAACTACGATATGTGGGCGATCTTTCAACGCACGGATTTGACGGCCGATGTCTGCTCCACCGTAAACAGCTTGGACACGGACTTTTTTATCGCGACCTAGACGATATAATTCTTCTTGCGTCTGGATAGCTAATTCACGTGTTGGTGCAATAACTAATCCTTGTAATTCATTTTTGTTTGTATCGATTTCTTCTAACATTGGCAAACCAAATGCAGCAGTTTTACCGGTACCTGTTTGTGCTTGACCAATTACGTCTTTTCCTGCCAAGGCTAAAGGAATCGTTTCTGCTTGAATTGGTGTTGCTTCTTCAAAACCAGCACGTTCAACTGATTTTAACAATTCTGGTGATAATTCTAATTCTTTAAATTTCAAATGGATCCTCCTAAAATGGTTGTTGACTGAGGATTTAGCTAATATATACGCTATCCCGTCTATTCGTTTGGTTGAAGTGAATGCATTCTTTTGACAGTGGCCACTAATGGTTCCGCTCATCTTAGCCGCTGTGACACCACCGAAAAATCACTTCACGAAGTCAGGCATTAGAAAAGCCAAACGAATCACGTTCAGCTTCATTTATCGATATAGGAATCTATTCCTTATAGATAGTCCAATTTATTCTTCTTCTTTCGGCAATATGTCATTTTAGCACATACACATATTTTCTGCAAGTTTGCAAGTTTTATTTCATATTTTCTAAAGAATTGACGATTTCCATCAACCCCATGCCATTGCTGCCCTTCAAAACAACACTATCTGTCGGCAAAAGATCATGTACTAATTGATTTATCAACGTTTGTTTCTCTTCTTTGGCAAAATGATACACATTCAATGTAGGGTAATTTTCTTCTAATGCTTGTTTTAATGCACGCATTTGTTCTCCATATAAATAAATAGCTTGATATGTTTTATCATCAATATGTTCACTCATTTGCGCATGCATGTTCAACGAATCTGGACCCAATTCAAGCATGTCTGCAAGCACTGCGATACGACGGCCGTCTGTTGGAAGTTTTCTAAACGTATCTAAAACTAGCCCCATTGCCGTGGGATTTGCATTGTATACATCACTTAAAATTGCCGCACCGTTTCCAGCTTGTAACCATTGCGTACGATTTTGCGTCAGCGTTGCAGTAGCAAGCCCTGTTTGAATTTCTTCAATAGATAAGCCAAAAAATTGTCCAATAGTATATGCAATCAACGCATTCGTCACATTATAACTTCCTGGTAATGGTATCTCCATTTGGGTACCGTTCACAGAAAAGACAGTTCGTTCTCTGCCTTCTTCAAGAATCACACCTTGAATATCTCCTGATTGGATGCCAAAAGAAATTACTTTTTGGCTTAGTTCTTCAGTTAATGGTCTCAGCAAAGGTTCATTTGCAGGAATCACTAATGACCCATTTGCGTCGAGTCCTTCAACAATTTCCATTTTCGCTTTTGCAATACCTTCTCTTGAGCCTAGATTTTCAATATGGGCTTCCCCAATCATTGTAATTGCAGCAATTTTCGGTTCTGCCATTTGAGATAGTTCCCGAATTTCGTCTGCATGATCCATGCCCATTTCTAACACAATTTTTTCCGTTTTATCAGGCATATGCAAAATCGTATAAGGGAGGCCAATATTGTTGTTGTAGTTTCCTTGTGTTTTATACGTAGTGAATTTTTGTGAAATAACCGAAGCAGTTAAATCTTTGGTTGTTGTTTTCCCATTGCTACCCGTGATAGCAATCACATCTGCTTGTGTTTTTGCTAGGTATGCCTTAGCTAATTCTTGCATTGCTTGCAATGGATCTTCTACTGGGATTACTTCGATTGTTGTTGGTGCTTCATGGATGTCTTTGCTCCAAAAAGTTGCAACAGCGCCATTGTCGATTGCTTGTTGAATAAATGTATGGCCATCTCGTGCTCCAGCTAGTGGAACAAATAAACTACCTTTTGTAATTTTACGACTATCAAATTCCACGCTAGTAACGTGTACTTGGCTATTTTGTTTACTGCCTACTGCTTCTGCAATAGTTTGAACGGTCATTTCCATTAGTTATTCTCTCCTATATCAAAAAGCTGAACCGCACATTTGCAGTCCAGCTTCATTCTCTTGATTAGTTATTTATAAAAAAGCTTTGGCGTTGTTCAAAACGATTCATTCCTAATTGGATAAGTTCTTCGATTAAATCGCCATACTGCAAGCCCATATTTTCCCAAAGTAATGGGTACATACTGAATTGTGTAAATCCTGGCATCGAGTTTAACTCATTTAAAAATAATTCGTTTTTATTTGTTAAGAAGAAATCACAACGACTTAAACCACTTCCGCCTAACATTGTGTACGCTGTTTTCGCATATTCTTGCGCTTTTTTCTGCACATCTTCTGGAATTTCTGCAGGTATTTTCATTTCGATACGATTATCGATGTATTTTGAATTATAGTCATAAAAAGCAACATCTTTCACGATTTCTCCAGGTGGTGTCGTACGGACATCTTCATTTCCTAATACAGCCACTTCGATTTCACGTGCTTCGATTCCTTGCTCAACAATTGCACGTGAATCATATTTGTACGCTTCAGCTAAAGCATTTTGTAATTCTTCACGATTCTCAGCTTTTGAGATACCTACGCTTGAGCCCATGTTGGCTGGCTTAACAAACATTGGATACAATAACGTTCCTTCGCATTGATCAAAAATATTCTTTGGATTTTCTTTCCATTGGTTCTTCAATACTGGTACGTATGGAACTTGTGGTACACCAGCAGCTTGTAAGATGTATTTTGTCATGATTTTATCCATGGCACAAGCACTTGTTAGTACCCCTGCACCTACATAAGGAAGATTCAATGTTTCCAAGAATCCTTGAATCGTCCCATCTTCTCCATTTGGTCCATGAAGAACTGGAAATACGATTGTTCCTTCTTCCTTGATCTCACCTGGATTAATCAAGCGACCTGTAAATGTCTCACTTGCTTGTCCACTTTGGTCCCAAGTTAATTTTAATTCTTCTGCACTGTCTGGTGCTTCACTAAGCAATGGGCCTTTTACCCATTGACCATCTTTGCTGATAAATACTAATTGCACTTGATAATATGAATAGTAAATGGCGTTCAAAACTGAAAAAGCTGAAAGAATAGATACATCATGCTCTTCGCTACGGCCACCATATAGTAAAGTAATCTTCAAAAGATTCTCCTCCTGTATTTCGAACTCATTGAGTGATTTACTCTACATATTTTAGCACAAAATCACCTCAAACAAAGACCAAATTTTCAAAAAAAAGAGAAAAGAATCGTCTCACTTTCAATAAATAACTTTTTTATAATAAAAAAACTATCAACGAGTGCCATCTGCATCGTTGATAGTCTGACTTTCTTGTACTGCATGAGTAAATGCTTGAATAAATTTTTGTCGTTCTTCATTCGTAAATGCTTTTGGTCCTTTGGTCTTCCCCCCAGCCTTTCGAACTCGACTACTTTGGTATCTTTGCTCAAGTAATAAGTTCATGGTCTCTCCAGAATACTCCATTCCAGTTTGGTGAAAGACCCGCACACCTTTTGGCAGAACTAAAGATGCTAATCCATAGTCTTGTGTAACCAACAAATCTCCGGATTGAATGAGTGCCACGATTCTATAGTCCGCACTATCTGCACCTTGATCCACATAAACAAACGAAACGTTGGCGGGATATTCTTTGTTTGTATAGTGTGCCACACTTGTCACAATAACTACTTCTAAGCCAAATCTTTTTGCAACTGCAACAGCATCACTTTTCACTGGTGAGCCATCTCCGTCAATGAATATTTTCATATTTTGCTTCCTTTCTTTTGATGAAAATAACACTTAGTATGCCGATTAATAACACCAAAACACTTGCATACTTTGCAACTTCCATAATTAAAGTAGCCATTTCACCTGATGCTTTCTTTACGGTAACTTGTAAAAGAAACATCGTTGAAACATTGTATTTCTCTGCCAGATACAATAATCCGACCATCAATGAAAATTGAAAAACAATACTTCCTTTATTTTGCGTACTTGTCTTCGCTAAAATTCGTTGGTCCTTTGGAATCACTGGAAGCTCATAATATACTTGATTCAGCCATGAACTACTGCAACTTTTTGCAAAACTAATAATAAAGATACCTATCGAAAACAGTTGTGGTACCAATAATAAACTTAGACCTACCACGAAACTTATTGTCAAAAATGAAAAAATAGCTTCATTTTGTAGCTGATCTTTGATTTTCTTAAATAGAAACATTGCTAAGATCAATCCGACTCCATATGGTAAATATAAAGTTACTGCCAGTTTTGAATAGCCAAATACCGAGCCCGCATACAACGTACCAAACAAGAAAAGAAAGTTTCCGATCATCCCAGTATAAAAGCCAAATAAATTCAGCCAACGTGGTAGCTTCCATTGCTTCACCGAACGTCCCATGTAGGCAGCTACCACCACAAAAAGAAGTGTGAATAGAACAAGCGCAAAATCAAATTCTTCACTGTTCAACAAAAGTCGACTACTTCTAAGCAAGAACAATAAAATGAAAAATACGATAAATGCACCCAGCTCACGTTTCAATAAGAGTTGTCCGGGAACATCTTTAAAATCCAAATCATAACTTGGATACCGTCTAACTGTGTAATATGCTAGTACAAAAATCAACGTATAGATTCCTAATGTAACTCCTATTCTGTAAGTATCCGGGAGCGTTGTTGCATAAAATAAGATACCTAAAGGAATCAGGGCGTACAAATATCCTTTGGTAGTCATCGTTTGAAACCCCTGACTACGTTCATGATAATCAACCGTAGTTTTTGCCGGTATCAGCCACGATGCACTTAAACCCAAGCAGATAGCCGATAAATCATAGAGTGGAAAATAGGAACGACCTAGTACACCAACAATGGTACCTATCCCTCCCAATAACAGTGAACTAATCAACAAAGTAAAACTATCGATACTTCGTGGGATTCCTCGAATCAAAAAGATTCCAGTCATTCGAAATGTATAAAACAGAACAAATGGGATAATAGAATGCCAATCATTTATAGTAGTTAATCCCAGAAAAATAAAATATGGGATGATAATCAAGGTATTGCTTAATATAAAAGGAGATACTTGCGTAAAATTCTGACTCATTTGCTTCAATTTCTTCATTATAAAAAACTCCGTCATCTGTTTTGTCTCAAGTTTAGCATGAATCTAAAAAACTGCCAATCAACAAAAAAAGTCTCAAGAAAACCTCATAGGCTTTCTTGAGACTATCACTGGTACTCAGATTGCTCCAAGTAGATAAGCCCTTCTCCACAAAAGTCTCATCCAACACGCCCCACATCCGGTGAGGTGACAATTGTCAATGTGTCGCCAGAATCAATTGGGTACTCTTTAAACAAGAGACCCGCTCGACCCGTCGCATGTCGTTTACTTTAACACAAATTTCGTTCGATTACTAGCTTCTTTTATTTATGTTCTAAGAAACTAGCAACTTTTGTTGTAATCAAATCAATTGCCACATGATTTTCTCCACCTTCAGGTACGATAATATCAGAGTAGCGTTTCGTTGGCTCAATAAACTGATGGTACATTGGTTTCACTTCACGTAAGTATTGTTCAATCACTGAGTCTAGTGTGCGGCCGCGTTCTTCCATATCTCGTTTGATACGTCGAATAATACGAATATCATCATCTGTGTCCACGTAGACTTTGATATCCATCAAATCACGTAAACGTTTGTCATCTAAAATCAAAATACCTTCTAAGATAATCACTTCTTTTGGTTCTTGGATGATCGTTGCATCACTTCTTGTATGCGCAACGTAATCATAAACTGGTTTTTCAATGGTTTGATAATCCAATAGCTTTTCTAGATGCTCTAGTAATAAGTCGCTATCAAAGGCAAATGGGTGATCATAATTAGTTTTCAATCTTTCTTCAAAGCTTAAGTCACTCTGATCCTTATAATAAGAATCTTGTTCAAGCATCATGATTGAATGATCTGGGAAGTTGTTAAAAATCGCATGGCTAACACTTGTCTTACCACTTCCAGAACCACCTGTCACACCAATTATAATCGGTTTGCTTTTTGTCATTAACTAAAACCTCTTTCATATCCAAATTTACATTCTTATCTATTATAGCGGAAAATCATTAAAATACTATTATTTTCTGAAATTATTCTTTTTCATTTTCCAAAATAGTATAGATTTCTTGCAAGTGATCAATACGATACGTTGGCGTGATTTCTGCACTTTCTGGTAGCTTGTTTCGATTAAACCAAATCGTATCGATCCCTACACCGTTTCCGCCTTTAATATCTGAAGTAAGCGAATCACCAATAATTACAGTCTGGTCCAAATCAATTGCCGGAATACGTGCAAACACATAATCAAAAAACTCTTTCATTGGTTTTTGGTAGCCTGTATCTTCAGAAACAAAGATATCTTTAAAGTATGGAAGTAAGCCAGCTGCTTCTAGACGTAGCCTTTGCGTTGCAGAAACACCATTGCTAACAATATATAAATCCGCTTTTTGGGCTAAATCTCTAATGATTTCTTTACTATTTTCTACTAACTCATGCCCTTGATTCAAATATCCACGATATTGATTTTCCATCATCACACTATCAACGGTTTTCCCAAATTGCTGAAAAAGTAGTCCAAAACGATTTTCTGTCAAATAGTCACGCGTCATGTTTCCTTTCTCAAATTCTCTCCACAAGTGATGGTTCAATGCACGATAACTCGTTGCAATTTCAGGAGTTAGTTCGATTCCTTGTTGCGCAAATAGTTCTTGTAAAGCTTGTTCCTCTGCTAATTGGAAATCAAGTAGCGTATCATCAACATCGAATAATAATGTTTTATAGTTTAAGTGCATCTTTTTTCTCCTCTTCTATTTAAAGTATGGTCGTAACAGTTCTAATTCTTCTAAGTATAATGTTCTGTATTGTCCGGGTAACAGCTTCCCATCTAAATGCAGCGGGCCCATTGCAACACGTTTTAACGCGATGACCTTCTTACCACAAGCAAGAAACATTTTCTTCACTTGATGAAACTTTCCTTCTTGGATCGTCAACCGAATAAAGCTTTCATCTTCTCCACTCGACAAAATAACTAGTTTTGCAGGTTTACACTTGGTTCCATCTGCAAAAGTAATGCCCTTTTCAAAAGATTCAACATCTTTTTCGGTTACTCGTGCATTGATTTTTGCCTCATAAGTTTTTGTCACTTTTCGATTTGGAAGTAATAACTCATAGCCTAACTGTCCATTCGAGGTCAGTAACAATAACCCTGTCGTATCTCGGTCAAGGCGACCAACTGGGTAAACATGTTGTTGATTTTCAACATCTGAAAGTAGTTCAACTACAGTTTGACACTTCGCATCTGTAACTGCTGTCACAACGCCATTGGGTTTATTCATCAAATAATAAACTTCATTAGTAGTTAAATATGTGTCGTTTACCATGATTTTATGTAATGAACTATCGATATTCCGACTGGGGTTTCGTTCAATTTCTCCATCAATTCGGACTTTGTTCATTAAAAAAAGCCGTTTCATTTCTTTCCTTGTTGTATGCAACTTGGATTCTATCAATTTGTCTAAACGCATTCATTTATTCCTTTCTCATTATCCGTTAGTATATCGGTAATTCGCTTTTTTATCAAAAAAGAAACTTTAGGTAAAGTGTAATTTCTTGACTTAATTTTTGATAAGCGATACGGTTAATAAGTAAAGTGAATCGGATTTCTCATACACAGCGTAATGACCTGGTGGAGAAAAGTTGAAGCATAACTTTCTAGGTGCAGATGTGTATACATCTGTATTTTTGCGTTTTTAACGCCCCTACCCAATAATGTGCAAGAGATTAGCCGCGTAAATTCACTTAAATAAAATCTATTTGCTCAAGCAGATAGTCACATTTTAAGGAGGAATTTTGGTTATGTCAGTATCATTAGAAGTAAGTAAAAGAGAAGTACGTCCCCGTTCGTTAAGAAACAAATTACGTCATGAAGGTAGAATCCCAGCAGTTGTTTATGGCTATCAAATCGATAGCACAGCACTCTCAGTTGACGGACAAACATTCGGAAAAATCATTCGAGAAAACGGTGCAAACACTGTATTTTCAATGACTATCGACGGAAAACAAATTAATGCTCTTGTTCACAAATTACAATCAAACACATTTACAAATCACTTTGAACACATCGAATTCTTATCTGTAAATATGTCTGAAGAAACTGAAGTAGAAACTGAAATTACTTTAGTTGGTGATGCAGCAGGTGTCAAAGCTGGTGGTGTCCTAACACAAACATTGTATACAGCACTTGTATCTGCTACTCCAGCAAACTTGCCTGAACGTATCGAAGTAGATGTTACATCTTTAGAAATCGGTGAATCTCTAACTGTTGCAGACCTACCTAAACAAAAAGGGTTTACAATCATTACAGATGGTGAAGAACAAATCGTTTCTATCACAGAAGCCAAAGCAATCGAAGATGAAGAACCTGCTGAAGCTACTGAACCAGAAGTAATCGGTTCAACAGAAGAATAATTTTTAGTCATAAATTTTTACAAAGAGGTTGGACAGAAATGTTCTACCTCTTTTTTGTGTCTCTTTTGTTGCACTTTTCCTCTTTTTTCTTTAAAATGAGTCCTCATAAACCTAAGCTTCATATTTTTGTTCTATACTGTATAGTAGATAGATGAATTGCCGCTACAAATAAAGGAGGTTGGTACAAATGTTTGAAAGCTTTGATAGCAAACGTAGTCGATTTGCCTCACTTGGTATCGTATCTTCGATGTCCAGCGAATTGATCGACAGCATTTGGCTGATTATTGATCTGGATTTAAAAGGTGTTGTCCCATTAGAAAATATTCTTGTCTTTGATTTAATGAATCGGCAAGGAAAAGTAACGATCCACTTCTCACAACCAGGGCTTGGATTAGAAATGGACATCGATTTGCCTTTTTCTTACTCTCAAAAATTCCCTTCACAGATTTATGCTTATGATGATGGGAAAAGAGAAACGATTCTCTTACCAAGTGAAATCAAACAACATGGCTAATCAAGAGATTTGGGACAGTAAGCTGTTCCAAATCTTTTTTCATTTTCCTCATGAGGTTTTGTACATAAGTATTTTCTTAAAACCAACTATATGCTACTATCGACAGTAACAAACAATACTTCATTTAGAAAAGAGGCGTTTTCCATGCGAGAACTAACCAAGGGAAGCCCAGCAAAGCTTATTTTTATGTTTGCGATTCCCCTGTTGATTGGAAACATCTTCCAACAGTTTTACAACATGGTCGATATGATCATCGTCGGGCAGACTTTAGGAAAGGATGCTTTAGCTGCCGTCGGTTCAACTGGTAGTTTGACCTTTTTGATTATCGGATTTGCCCAAGGATTGACCGCTGGATTGTCGATCATCACAGCGCAAAAGTTTGGTGCACAAGATTTCCGTGGTGTGAAGCAAAGTTTTGCCACAGGAATTATGATCAGTTTTATCATCACTGTTATTTTGACCGCTTTAAGTTTGATTTTTGTACATCCGATGTTAGAACTCATGCAAACTCCCCCAGAAATCATCGACCAAGCACAAACGTTTATCACGATTATTTTTAGTGGTATTTTTGCCTCAATGAGTTTCAACTTATTATCAAATGTTATCCGTGCATTAGGTGACAGCCGAACCCCCCTACTTTTTTTGATCGTTGCTGTTATTATTAACGTTATTTTAGATTTGATTTTTATTCTTTACTTTAACATGGGTGTAGCTGGGGCTGGTTTTGCCACAGTAATTGCTCAAATCTCCTCTAGTTTACTTTGTTTGATTTATATCAAAAAGAAAATCCCATTACTACAGATCCATAAAAAAGATTTTGTTTTCAAGATGCCCGAATTTATGACACATCTAAACGTCGCTTTGCCAATGGCATTTCAAGCATCCATTATCGCAATAGGTGCAATTATTTTACAATCAGCCTTAAATAGTTTAGGTACAGATGTTGTAGCTGCTCAAGCTGCGGCTGGACGAATCGACCAATTTGCAACACAACCTATGATGTCTTTTGGTATCACCATGGCTACCTTTACCGCACAGAATTTTGGAGCTAAAGAATACGGTAGAATCTTGAAAGGCGTGCGCCAATGTTTGATCATGAGTTGTGGATTTAGCCTTGTTGCTGGTGGGATACTGATATTTTTTGGTGATTATCTTGTTCGATTATTTGTTTCTCCATCAGAAACGAAGGTTTTTGAATTAACAAATATTTACTTTAATATTAATGGATCGCTTTACTGGATATTAGCTATTTTATTTATCCTTCGTTATACACTACAAGGTCTTGGACAGAGCAAGATTCCAACAATTGCTGGAATCATGGAGTTATTGATGCGTTCATTTGCAGCTATCTTCCTAACTGCCCTACTTGGTTATCCAGGTGCCGCAGCTGCTTCCCCACTTGCTTGGATTGGTTCTGTTGCGGTACTTCTATATTCTTACATGAAAGCGATCAAAAAGCTCAAACAGCTTGATGCCGAGCAACGACAACTAAAAATGAGTTAAAAAAAAGCTGAGACAATCAACTCGTCTCAGCTTTTGCTATTTAGTCTTCACTTGTTTCATTGACTACTCGCTCTACTTTAAAATAATCAATGTGTGCGTGTTGATAATCTAAAACAGTGAATGTGAATCCAGGTAATGTTATCTTACTTCCTAGATGAATATCTTTTTGGTAATTCGTCACAAAACCAGCTAATGTAGCAAAATTAGATGTATCAAATTCAGAGATAGTTACATCGAAATAGCGCTCAAAATCATCCAAAGTCATTTTACCTGACACAATATAACTACCATCTTCTTGTTTAGCAATCAGTGCCTCATCTAAATCTGTTTCATCACGAATCTCTCCAACGATTTCTTCTAAAATATCCTCAATCGTTACTAACCCACTCGTTCCACCATATTCATCTTTTAAAATCGCAATATGGTTCCCTTGTTTACGCATCACGGTTAGTAGTTTTTTAATTGGAATATTTTCTGTAGTAACAATCGGTTCTTCTAATAATTCAGACACAGGTACTTGATCATTCACAAAGGATTGTTTAATCAAGTCTGGGAGTGTGACATACCCAAGCACTTGATCTTTTGACCCTGCAATTACTGGATAACGTGTATGTCCTTGCTTTAAGGAAGCAACAATTGCTTCATGTACTGTATCGGTTGAGTCAAATACCTCCATCGACGTTCGATCTACTTGAATATCTTTAGCTAATGTATCATCAAAATCAAATACATTTTCCAAGTAACGGTATTCCTCTTTACTGAGTTCCCCTTGTTCGTAAGAATTTAATGCAACTAGAGTTAACTCCTCTTGTGTCAATGTTTCTTCTCCTTCAGAGACCAATTTGACACCGAGTAATTTCCCGATTTGTGATGCTGAATGATTCAATAACCAAATAAATGGAAACATTACACGATAAAAATAATGCAACGGTTTAACAACAAAAAGCACAACTTTTTCGGTATTCACAATACTATAACTCTTTGGTAAAAGTTCTCCCAGAACGACATCAATAAATGTCACTACAATAAACCCTATCGCAACAGCAATGGTACCGGAGATTGCTTCAAAAAATGGAATTTTCCCGATAACAGGTTCAAGTAATGCTGCAACCGAACCTTCTCCGACCCACCCAATAATCAATCCAGTTAAGGTGATTCCTAATTGTGTTGCCGATAAATAGTCATCTAAATGGTGTGTGACTTTTAAGGCTAATGCTGCATTTTTTACACCTTCCTTTTCTAACTGCTCCAAACGTGAGCGCCGAATTTTCACCAGTGCAAACTCACTTGCAACAAAGAATGCTGTAATAGCAATCATTAAAAATAAAATCAAAAAATTTAATGCCATATATTTCCGCCTTTCTTCTCGCTATTCATTATACTCTCTTTTTGCGGTTGTGAAAATCGGCGTACCTAACTATCCATCAATGTTCATCCATTTGATGAAACGGTCGTTCTTTCAGCCATGTTTTTCTTGTGCGTCCAATAACCAGAGGAACTGCTTCATATTTTACTTCACTATATTCTAATCCAAACCACGTTTCCGGTGAAGTTGTGTGCCGTTTGATGGCTAATTTGGCTTGCATTATCTGGCGATCCCATTTGCTCAATTTGGTAATATTGGATAATACTTCTTCAATTAAAATAAATTGAAAGTCGCCAACTTGTCTTCCAGGAGTCAATGAATATTTTTGTGGCTGTTTTGGTAACCGCCCTTGCTTCATCAGATCATGGATGATTTGCCGAATATATACATTGATTTCTTGCTCTATACGAAAGCCTAGAAAGAGTTTTACTTGGACAATAAAATCTGTATCCATCATATTTACTTCATATTCTTTGGTGTACGGTTCATCTGTAACCACTACATTGACAAACCAATATACTTTTGCACGTTTGGGCTGTTTATCTAAAATCGAATAAATAAATTGTTCTCCAATTTTATCACTTTCCATTTTAGGCACTAAAAAAACCACATTTGTCTGATATTTAGGAATCGATTCATCCTGCCTTAATTCATTTAATTGTGGTAAGTAGTCTGCCAAAGAAACATCTTCCGCCGCATTTTCTTGAATAATATTCCCGCGTTCCCAAATAATCATCACACTTAAAATTGCTAGAGCAATAAGTACGGCAACAAAACCACCATGGAAAAATTTTACCGCACTGGAAAGGAAGAAAATAATTTCAATCGTTCCAAAGAAAAACGTAATGATATGCGCAAATAAACGAGACCGTCCATGTTGAATCAAATAAAAATAAAGTAAGATAGTTGTCATGA
>JBKEDT010000039.1:0-51328 GCA_047975565.1 Enterococcus sp.
TGATGTGGTTAGCCCAAGGCTACCAACCAAGTTATCGAACAATTAATCGTTTTCGAGTAGATGAATCTGTACAACCACTATTACGAGAATGTTTTGTTCAATTTCGTTCTCAATTAATTACAGAAAATGAAATTGATGAAGAAGCTATTTTTATTGATGGAACGAAGATTGAAGCAAACGCAAATAAATTCACTTTTGTTTGGCGAAAATCTGTCGAACGACACCATCAAAAGTTAGAAGAAAAATCTTTGTCTGCATATCACGAATTAGTTGAAGAAAAAATTATTCCTGCTTTAAACACAGAAATTGAAGCAAATCTATCCAAAGAAAATATTCAGACCATTTTAACTTCATTAGAACAATCTATTGAAGTATTCAATCAAAAAATGGCAGATGAACCATGCGGTACTATTCGTAAAGAACTTCGTTCTGCAAGAAAAACTCCAAAGACCTTCTATAAACATTTCACTTCCCACCAAGAACGTGTGCTTACTTATGAAAAACATTATCAAATTTTAGGAAAAAGAAATAGCTATTCAAAAACGGATACTGATGCGACCTTCATGCGAATGAAAGATGATTACATGATGAATGGTCAATTGAAAGCTGGCTATAACTTACAAATTGCCACAAATAATCAATATATTCTTGGGTACGATATTTTTCCAAATCCAACTGATAGTAGAACACTTACTCCTTTCTTGCACACCTTAACAAAAGAATATCTTCCATTACCTAAATTTGTTGTTGCAGATGCCGGCTATGGCAGTGAAGAAAACTATATGAACATGTTTGAAAAATTTCAGGTTACACCGCTAATTACCTATGGTATGTATGAGAAAGAACAGAAGAAAAAATATAAAAAGAATCCATTTCAAATAAATAATTGGCGTTATGACGAAACAAAGAATCAATTCATCTGCCCGGAAGGGCAAAAACTAAATTTCAAATATAACGGACTTAGAAATGACAAATATGGATTCACAAGGCAGATTAGTTATTATGAATGTGAAGATTGTTCAAACTGCCCAGTACGTAGTCTATGTACAAAAGCTCAAGAAGGAGCGAATCGAAGAATCCAAAAAAATTGGACTTGGGAATCATATAAAAAAATCATAAAAGATTTATTACATGACGAACCAACCAAAAAAATTTACCGCCGTAGAAAAATTGATGTGGAATCTGCCTTTGGACATCTGAAGGCTATTTTGGGGTTTACTCGATTGTCTGTTCGAGGGACCGAGAAGGTTAAAAATGAACTCGAGTTTGCATTAATGGAAACGAATTTGAGGAAATACCACCTCAAATCCGTAAAGCAAACAGCACACCAAAGAAAAAAATCACGTACAAAATCATTTTTCAGATTTTTGTACGTGATTTTTCTTTTTAAGAACCTTTATGTCCCAGGTCCTTTTTTAGGTTTTCTTAGAAAAACTAAAACAAAGCTGTGATTCAGCAATGCATACTAGTTTTAGCAGAAAGTATTATGCAAAAATATCTTCGATTGTTTCCAGAAGTTGGTCGAATGAAGATAACTCAATATCAAAAATCGGTTCTGCACCTTCAGGTAGGGAGCGTCCACGATGATTAAACCAGAGTGTATGCCAGCCGGCACCATGTGCACCAGTAACATCACTAATAAAGTTATCACCAATGTATAATGTTTCTTCGGCTTTCATCGAAAATTCACGCTCAGCTAGTTCAAAAATCTCCCTTTCAGGTTTTTGAAGACCTGTTGCTTGAGAAATGATGATAGAGTCAGTCGGAATCCATTTTTCAAGCTGTAATTGCTTGATTTTTTTGTACTGATGATCGGTTGGACCATTAGTAATAATC
This sequence comes from Enterococcus sp., assembly GCA_047975565.1. Taxonomy (GTDB): domain Bacteria; phylum Bacillota; class Bacilli; order Lactobacillales; family Enterococcaceae; genus Enterococcus_B. The sequence continues at coordinate 1,837 of JBKEDT010000039.1, forward strand.
CCCATAGGAATTTGCTTTTTATATAAGAAATCTAAAGTCTTACGAACTTCTTCATGCATACAGATTGCATCTAACTCTTCTTCGTAGATTTTTTGGAAGCGAAGACCGTCTTCATCACTGATTGCAGGATAATTTAAGTCCTGTAATGATTGATTGATTCTATGGGCACGCATATATTCTAATGTCCATTCTCCTGCAAGTACTTTTGGGAAGTTTTCATCACTGTGGTGACGGAAACGGATATAAAGTGGATGCATATCTTTACTCGAGAAATTTTTAACAACTCGATAAACTGCATTGCGAAATGGTTGTTGCTGATCATAGATAGTATCATCAACGTCGAAAACGACTGATTTGATCAAAATAATTACACGCCTTTCATATTTTCATATGTATTTTCATAAATCCTTATTTATTATAGCTGAAATAATGTAGAAAAAACCAAGAGAAATAAAGGTTTATCTTACCAAAATTGAAAATCCGCATAAGGATAGGAAATTCTATTTTCAGTTTTTTTCACTAAAAAAGAAAACTTGCACTTTTTTGTTACCTAAAAGTTTTACTCTTTCTTAAAATAAAAGAATTTTATAGTAAATGGATGGAGGTGTTAGAAAAAATAAAACTAGATTTTAATCTGATTCATAGGTTATTCATATGATGGAGAGTAAGATAATACAGATATAAAAATAGTCATATAAAATAAAATAACGGACAATTTTTGGATGTTTTGTAATTATTATAAAATAATAGATAGTTTAAATATAATTAATGTGCAAAAGAGTGTATTTTCTCTACTTTTAACAATGTATATCTTAAACTACAATTTTTCAGAAAAAACCAAGAAAAATAAAAAACAAAATAAATAAAAAAACTTGTGTTTTTTTTGAAATCTTAAGTATAATGCAACAGTTTTTTTGCCTGTTATAATAACGATAAAAATTTGAATAAAATTTGAATTTTTTAATGAATGTTATATAAATAAAAAGAAACGTTGAAATAATAGCTTATAGAAATGAGAATTCGATTCGTTTTTTTATGAATTATTGGAAAAAGGGTAGAAATTTAAAATTTAATTATGTATAATAAACACAACAGAAGGGTAGAACATATTTCTGTTATAAAATGAGTGATTAAAATCACAAAAAGGAGTGGTGCACGTTGTTGACACTATATACTTCCCCAAGTTGTACATCTTGTAGAAAGGCCCGTGCATGGTTGCAAGAGCATCAGATTCCATTTGTTGAACGGAATATTTTTTCAGAACCACTAAACGCTTCTGAATTAAAAGCCATTTTACAAATGACGGAAGACGGAACAGAAGAGATCATCTCTCCACGTTCAAAAGTTTTCCAAAAGTTAAATATGTATCTTGATGAATTACCATTGCGTGAACTACTTGATCTCGTTCAAAAGAACCCAGGATTGTTACGTCGCCCAATTATGATTGATGACAAACGTTTACAAGTTGGTTTTAATGAGGATGAAATTCGTCGTTTCTTACCAAGAGATGTCCGCCAATTAGAATTACGTCAGGCACAATTGATGGCTGGTTTATAATAAAGTTAACGAAGACAGGAAAATTCCTGTCTTTTTTTGTATCGATTTGTCAAAGAATTTGTTTAAGGAGTAAATTAGTTTTTAACTTATTGTTTTTTCGTTAGTTTTTTCTTTACATTTATAAGTATTCGGCTACAATGTACCTATAAATATTGGTATACTTATAGCAAAGTGAGGTGGAATAGGATGGAAATGGAACATATTAATGAGAACACGATTCGAGTGCTGATTGGAAATGAAGACTTGATAGATCGCGGAATTACTTTTTTGGATTTACTAGGTAATCACAAAGAAATTGAAAACTTTTTCTATAGTATCTTAGAAGAAGTAGATGTTGAAGAAGAATTTCGCGGGAGTGAAGCGGTAACGTTCCAAGTTCTACCTAAAGGAGATGGACTTGAGTTGTTTATAAGTAAAAATCTTCCGATGGAGGATTTAGAACAACTGGAAGATTCAGCGAGCTCTCCAGAGGAGATTTCCGAATTTCTACGTAGACAGGTTGAAACTGTAGACTTTAATGAAGTCGATGAGAATGAAGAGGACGATTTACTTACTGATATGTGGGAATCTACACATCGAAGAATCGTTGTTGCGTTAGATGATTTTGAGCAAGTAATCCAATTAGCGAAGGAAGTCAAGTTATATAATGGCCAGACTAGTCTATATCTTTTCCACGAAGAATATTATCTAGAAACGGAGTTTTCTATAGATGATTATAATCAACGTGAGATTGAGAACCAAATTGCTCGATTATTAGAATTTAGTCGTACAAGTCAAGTGACCTCTGAAACATTAGCCGAATATGCAACACTTTTAATGGATGGCAATGCACTTGAGCTGATTAATCATTATTTTAAATAGAAACGATTTAAAAAACCTGAGACATTATTTATGTTTCAGGTTTTTTTATTTTTGCAAATAAAAAATAAGTATGCGTATATTCTTTTAAGGAGGTGGAAAGAAATGCTGTTCGCGCAAAATGAAAATAGCCGTCTTATTGATGCACGTGATTTAGAGACGAATGATTTGGTCAGAAACACCTATTATTGTCCAGCTTGTGCTTCTGAGGTCATATTAAAAAACGGCTTAAAGAGGGTTACGCATTTCGCACACAAAAGAATGAATACGTGTAGTGCATTTAGTGAAGGTGAGACAGAGGAGCACCTTGAATTGAAACGACTGTTTTCTAGGTGGTTTGTTTTAGAGCTAGAGAAATATATTCCAACTCTTAAACAGCGTCCAGACGGGTTAATCGAAAATCAACTAGCACTTGAGATACAATGTTCGCCTCTAAGTGCTAAGCGGTTTATTGAACGCACAAAAGGCTACCAAACTGTGGGTTTGCCTGTTTGGTGGATTGTTGGAAGTCGTTTTTTTAGAAAGAATACCTACTCACAACTGACCTATTTAGCTAGTGGTTTTGATAGATGTAGAGGAATTTATTTTTGGCAAGTAGATTGGGAGAGACGGATACTAACGTTGGTGTATCAAGTGCGAGAGAATTTTACAAAGCCTAAATCATTTATGAAAAAGAACTGGAAATTTAATCAAAATACGTGGCAAGAAATCTTTTATTATCAACCATTGCAATTGAAGGAGTCTTCAACAGAAGATAAGAACGAGAAGTACCTAGAAATAAAGTCTGGAAAACTCTACTTACAAAAAAAGTTATTTTATCGAAAAAAACAATTGCTGATTGTTCAGGAAAAATGTTATTTAAATAAAATGAACCTAAATGATTTACCTAGATGGATGTATTTAGAAAGTGCATTTTATTATTTTTTCAAAGAAAATATTTGGTGGTACCGTATATTATATAGCAAAAATAAACATTATCCTCTAGGCAAACGTTATGTAGTATGGCTAAACATGATAGGAAAAGTCATTTGGGATTTTCCGTTAGTTTCAAAAAAAGAGATATTCTATTTATTTTATCAAGAATGTATGGAATTAGAAAAGCGTTGTACATAGACAGAAACGTAACTTTTTTTTACAATAAAGAAAGATATATATTGAAGGAGTGAATAGTGTGAACGAAACAAAAAAATTACCTTCTCGTGAGGAATTACCACAAGAGCTAACTTGGGATTTAACATCTATTTTTTCAAACGATCAAGAGTTTGATCAAAAGTATCAAGAATTATCAGAAGAATTAAAAAAATCTGTAGATTATCGTGGTACTTTAAATCAAGGAGCAAAAGAATTCTTAGCTGCAATCGAGTACTTGTTAACTATCTACCGTAAAATCGAAGTGATTTATGTGTATTCTCATTTGAAGAATGATCAAGATACGGCGAATACAACCTATCAAGCGCTTTATGCTCGTGCAAGTAGTCTGTACACACAAGTAAGCGAAGCTTTGGCTTGGTTTGAACCAGAACTATTAAAATTATCGGATGAAGTGATCTGGGGGTACTTTGCTGAAGAACCTAAATTAGAAATTTATCGCCATTACATTGAACAATTAGTCGATAACCGTATGCATATTTTATCTGAAGACCAAGAAGCGTTACTTGCTGGAGCAAGTGAGATATTTGGTGGTTCAAGCGAAACTTTTTCAGTATTGAATAACGCTGACTTAGTTTTCCCAACAATCAAAGGTGAAGATGGAGAAGATATTCAATTATCACACGGTGTATATGGGCAATTATTAGAAAGTACAGATCGTTCCGTTCGTGAAGCGGCCTTCAAAGGAATCTACAGTGTGTATGAACAATTTCGAAACACGTTTGCTTCAACATTAGGAAATCATATAAAGGGACATAATTATAAAGCCAAAATCCGTCAGTATGATTCAGCTCGACAAGCATCTCTTAGTCAAAATCATATACCTGAGAGTGTTTATGATACGTTAGTCGACGTAGTCAATGATAATTTGCCTTTACTGCACCGTTATATGAATTTACGTAAGCGATTATTGAACGTGGATGAGTTGCACATGTATGATCTATATACACCTATTTTGGGAGAAGCTTCTATCCAGTTTACCTATGAAGAGGCAAAGGCAAAAGCATTAGAGGCACTTAAACCAATGGGAGAAGAATATCTAAGTGTTGTCGACCAAGCATTTACAGATCGTTGGATAGATGTCATTGAGAATAAAGGAAAACGTAGTGGGGCGTACTCATCTGGTAGCTATGATACAAATCCATATATTTTACTGAATTGGCATGATACGCTAGATCAGCTATTTACTTTGGTCCATGAGATGGGACATAGTGTGCATAGTTTCTTTACTCGTAAGAATCAACCCTATGTTTATGGTGATTATTCAATCTTTCTTGCAGAGATTGCATCGACAACGAATGAGAATATTTTAACTGAGTATCTACTGGAGACTGAGACAGATCCACGTATTCGTGCATACGTTTTAAACCATTATTTAGATGGATTCAAAGGTACAGTTTTCCGTCAGACACAATTTGCTGAATTTGAGCATTTTATGCATACAGAAGACGCAAAAGGAACGCCATTGACTAGCCAATTTTTGAACGATAGTTATGGTGCATTGAATGCAAAATATTATGGTCCAGATGTGGAAAAAGATCCAGAAATCAGTTATGAATGGTCACGTATCCCTCATTTTTACTACAACTATTATGTATTCCAATATGCCACAGGATTTTCTGCAGCTTCTGCTTTGGCAAATAAAATCTTAACAGGTGGTCCGGAAGCATTGTCGCATTATCTAGAGTATCTAAAAGCAGGAAGTAGTGACTATCCAGTTGAAGTAATGAAACGTGCAGGTGTCGATATGACTCAGTCTGCATATATCGAAGACGCAATGCATGTTTTTGAACAGCGCTTGGAAGAATTGGAACAACTAGTTGTAGAGTTAGAAAATAATTGAGGACAGCGAGAAATATAATATAAGGTATTTGATTGAAATAAAAAAACTGGCCACTCATCTATGAGTAGCCAGTTTTTTATGAGTTAATGAGCATTTGTTAATTGGTCAGAAAGCAAATGGATATTTCCGTGTGTATGTTGAACTTTTTTTTCGTTTTTCATATGTAGAGTAGTTCCACTATGGAAAACCTTGTAAGAAGTTTCAGAAGTTTGACAAAGTTCTTGGATACAGTGTATATCCGAAATATCTTCAACGAGAACACCAAAATCGCGATCACAAGCGTAATTGTATACGACAGCTGATGGATGCTTAGTGATTCCCATCTCACGAGCAATTTTTTGATCGGAATAAAATCCTTCTTTGACTAAATCAGAGGTGCGATCTTCCTTGAACATGGGTAAATCGCCACCGATTTGTTGAATGATTTTCTCTGAAAGCTCTTTTGTATAGGTTTTTTTCTTACAACCAACTTCATTTTGTATTTGAAGCAAGAATTCTCTACCCTTCTTTTTTCCTTGCAATAAAGCTGCTTTATAGTCAAGTGCAGCAGAATAAGTAGCTGAAAATAAGTCGTTTTGTTCTTTGATATTTTTTTTTGAAATACCACGTTCTTGCAAGACATCCCCAATTGTCTGCAGATTTACTAATGGTAAGAAACGAAAGAGTATCTTCTTTTGTTTGTACTCTTTCTTTATAAATTGAAGCAAATCTTTTTCCATATGAAAGCAACTTGACCCCAGTGGATTGACAAATAGATAAATTTCGATCATGCGAATCTCCCCCAAAATAGATTCCATACAACAAGTGCATTGATTTAATTCTACATATAATCTAACAGAAAAAAATGGAAAATTGAAATTAAGTGCCTTGTGAAAATGAAAGAATTCTAATGTAAAGCTGTTAGCATTCTTTTGATTTTATTGTCTGCAGGTTTATATGAAATGCCATGCTTTTCTAGGAGGTTAAGAAAATTCTCTCTATTACTAGTTGTTTGCTGTACTTCTAATTCTAATTCGTAATCGTGCAGGTTTCTTGCCCAACTTTCATCAATCGCTAAGAGTCCTTCATCAATAGCGAACTCAGCACGCTTTGTTGTTAACTGTCCAATTGTTTGGATCGTGTCTAACTGAATCCCAAGTTCAGCAATTTTTTGTGCGACCTCGCCATTTGCAGGTAGGGCGTTTTCTAAAATGTATTCATTTGCTTGTTTGAGAGTCAGTATGTCGGTAGTTTCTAGTAGACCAGTTTTTTCTGGTGTTTTTAAAGTGAACTCTGCAGAAGTGTCTAACAATCGAATACGTAAACCACAATTTTTATTTTTCAATTCTTGGGTTGGTGTATCAAAGTAGACATTTGTCTGTTTGTGAAAATCTTTTTCAGAAATAGCGTATATATCAAGTAGATGGAGATACTCTTTTTCTGATAAAAGTGTTTTGAATTCAATTTCGATATTTTGGGCCATAGATTTCGTCTTCCTTTCTTTGAAAATCATTTTTACATTTTCTGTGGAGTGGGTCAATTAAAAAAGAACGGAATTATCGGAATTCCTTGTTCTATGTTAAAATATAGTGTGAATGTCAATGTAAAGTTGAGGGATTGAATATGGAACGAGATTGGGAAGCATTTTTAGCACCCTATGAACAAACAGTAGCAGAATTAAAAATAAAATTAAGAGGTATTCGTAAACAATTTCGTGAACAAAACAAACATGTACCGATTGAATTTGTGACAGGAAGAGTCAAACCAGTGGATAGTATCATTACGAAATCGCAGTTAAGACATATTCCGATGTCGCGACTTGAAGAAGAGATGTCGGATATTGCAGGTTTACGAATTATGTGTCAATTTGTAGAAGATATTCATCAAGTTGTGGAAATTATTCGTAAACGTAAAGATATGCGTGTGATTCAAGAACGTGATTATATAACGAACAAGAAGGCTAGTGGGTATCGCTCATATCATCTTGTGATTGAGTATCCTGTGCAATTAGTTAGTGGAGAAAAGAAAATATTAGCGGAAATTCAAATTCGTACATTAGCAATGAACTTTTGGGCAACTATCGAACATTCATTGAATTATAAGTATCAGGGCGTTTTTCCTGAAGAAATGAGCGAACGATTACAACGTGCGGCAGAGGCGGCTTATCAATTGGATGAAGAAATGTCAAATATTCGAGAAGAAATCCAAGAAGCACAACGATTGTTTTCACATGGTAGAGGACGTGGAGACAGTGCCTATTATCGCTCAAGCGTAGAAGATGAGAGTAGGAAGGAGTAACAGAAATGAAGGTAGCAATCATCCACAATGATTTACCAAAATCAAAACAGATAACTAAAGAATTAAAATCACTTTTAAGAAAAGAGAAAATCGAGTTGGATCAAAAGAATCCAAACTTAGTTATTTCTGTAGGTGGAGATGGCACGTTACTTTCTGCTTTTCATTTATTTAGTCAACAGCTAGATAAAGTTAGTTTTTTAGGTGTCCATACAGGTCATTTAGGTTTTTATACGGATTGGCGAGACTATGAAGTTTCAGAACTTGTTGATAGTTTGAAAAACAATCAAGGAGAAAGTGTGAGCTATCCACTATTAGAAGTGTGTATTAGCTACACGAATCGTCCAGAGAAAAAATTTTTAGCATTAAATGAATCCACAATCAAACGAGGAAATCGAACGATGGTTGCGGATATCTATATTAAAGATGAATTATTTGAACGTTTTCGTGGAGACGGAATTGTTGTCTCTACGCCGACTGGTTCTACTGCGTATAACAAAAGTATTGGAGGGGCTGTCATCCATCCAAGCGTGAATGCATTTCAGCTAGCTGAGATAGCCTCATTAAATAATCGTGTCTTTCGTACATTAGGCTCACCGATGGTTATTGGCCATGATGAGTGGGTAGAGGTAAAATTACAAGATACAAATGATTATTTAGTGACAATTGATCAGTTTGATGTTGCAAAAGAAAATATCCGTTCCGTTTATTACCGTGTTGCGGATGAACGTATTCATTTTGTTTCTTATCGACATATGCATTTTTGGAATCGTGTCAAAGATTCATTTATTGGTGAGGGTGAATAATCAGGATGGAATTTAGCTGGAAGTACGACAAAGCACATCCACAACAAGTGAAGTTTTTTTTGAAAGAAAAAGGAATATCTAAAGGTCTCCTTGCGAAGATCAAATTTCAAGGTGGAATGATTAAAGTGAATGAGCATGTTGAAAATGTCTTGTTTTCTTTATCTGAGAATGATATGGTAACCATTGTGATTCCTCCTGAGGGTGAACATGAAACAATGCTTTTGGACCCGACACCAATCGATATCGTTTTTGAAGATGAACATATCTTGGTGGTGAACAAACCAGTTGGCGTGTCTTCTATACCGGCACAATATCATCCAAACAATACAATGGCGAATCGAGTAAAGAATTACTACAAGTCTCAAGGATACGAGGATCAAGTGATTCACGTAGTCACAAGATTAGATAGAGATACGTCTGGGTTGATGTTGTTTGCAAAACATGGATTTGCACATGCAAAGCTTGATACACAATTACGTGAGAAAAAATTTGTGAAGAAATATCAGGCATTAGTTAGCGGCGAGACACAAAGTCTTCAGGAACATGGCGAAATTATTTTGCCGATTGCCAGAGACTATTCATCACTTATCAAACGTGAAGTGGCGGATACTGGTCGCTATGCAAATACAGAGTATTGGTTGGAATGGGAAAAAAAGAAGAGTGCACTAGTAGATATTCAATTACATACTGGAAGAACACATCAAATACGTGTTCATTTTTCAGCAATTGGATGTCCGTTGTTGGGTGATGATATGTATGGTGGACGAATGGATCTAGGGATTTCGCGTCAAGCATTACATTGTTATGATTTGCAATTTTATCATCCCTTTACAGGTGAATATCTAATGTTTCAACAAGAACTACCAGAGGATATGCAAACAGTTTCAGACTGTTTACGAGAATAATGTGAGGTGAGATTGGTTTGGATGAAAATCAAGAATTAGAAGAACGATTTGCTCAATTAACGAATGCGCTAAAGGAAAATAATCTCCAGAACTTTAGGGATGGTTTTTTGGAGATGCATATTTATGAGCAAGGACAATTCTACCAATCGCTCACAGAAGAGGATCGTCAGCTTATTTATCGCTATCTTTCACCAAAAGAATTAGCCGATATGTTTGACGTAATCGAAGAAGATAATGAACATATGCAAGAATATTTGGCAGATATGCGACCAAGCTATGCTGCGGATATGCTTTCTGAGATGTATACCGATAATGCGGTCGATTTGTTAAATACTTTAGATAAAAAACAAGTAGCCAAATATTTGAGCTTGATGGATGCAGAGGATGCAAGTGAAATAAAAGACCTTTTGCATTATGAAGATGATACTGCGGGTTCTATCATGACGACAGAATTCGTTTCTATTGTGGCGAACCAAACAGTACGTTCAGCGATGTATGTCTTGAAAAATGAAGCAGATGTGGCAGAAACTATCTACTACATTTATGTTGTGAACCAAGATAATCAATTAGTGGGTGTTATTTCTTTAAGAGATTTAATTGTAAATGATGATGATACGATGATATCAGATGTCATGAGTGAGCGTGTTTTGTCCGTTCACGTAGGAGATGATCAAGAAGATGTCGCACAGACTTTCCGTGATTATGACTTTCTTGCGCTGCCAGTTACAGATTATGATGATCATTTGCTTGGTATTGTGACAGTTGATGATATCATTGATGTCATTGATGATGAAGCAGCAAGTGACTATTCCGGGTTGGCTGGGGTCAACGTTGAAGAAGTGAGTGAGAATCCATTAAAAGCTGCTTCAAAACGATTACCATGGCTAATAACTTTACTGTTTTTAGGGATGTCCACAGCCTCATTGATCAGTCATTATGAAGAACTAGTAAGTAAAGCGAGTATACTTGCAGTATTTATTTCATTGATTACTGGTACAGCCGGAAATGCAGGGACACAATCTTTAGCCGTAGCGGTTCGTCGATTAGCGATTTCAGATGACAAAGAGAGTGGGATATTCCGCTTAGTTTTTGCGGAAGTCTTGACGGGCTTAGTTACTGGGGTTGTTACTGGAGTAACGATTTTTGTAATTGTTGGTATCTGGCAGCATAATTTTATTTTAGGATTTGTGATTGGAATGGCAATGTTATTTGCCATCACTGTAGCTAATCTTGCAGGAAGTCTGATCCCTATGTTGATGGATCGTCTAGGATTTGATCCGGCAGTAGCAAGTGGACCATTTATTACAACACTTAGTGATTTAACAAGTGTATTGATTTATTTTAATATTGCTTCTTTATTTATGGATTATTTTGTTTAAAAAAGATTGGGACAAATTTTATTTTTGTCCCAATCTTTTTTATAAGCTGATTAATCTGCTAACGAAACGATTTTCGTCCCATGAACTTCTTCTATACCAAGTTCTTTTGCAAGTACATCAGCATTTTTATCAGTGATACCTCCACCTGGTAAAATAATCAAACGATTATTTGCATAAGCAATTAAAGCTTTTAAGTGTTCAAGGTTTTCTTCAATTGGTGTTCCTGCGGGGCCACCGTGTGTCAAGATACGTTGTACACCTCGTTCTACAAGCCAGTCAATTGCATCAAATTGCCGTTCTTCAGGAATTGCATCAAAAGCCATATGGAAAGTGATTTCGATACCTTCTGAAGTTTCAATCAGAAGTTCCAAGGCTTCTTCATCTAACCAACCACTAGGGGTCAAACAACCAAATACAGCACCATCCGTACCTAATTTTTTTGCTTCGATCAAATCAGTATGCATGATTTTTAATTCGATATCATTATAAATGAAATCACCGCCACGAGGACGAATCATCGTCATTACAGGTACATGTTTTTCTCCAGCGTAGGATAACGCTTCTTCAATAACTCCTGTACTTGGTGTAGTTCCACCAACTGCTAGATTATCACATAACTCAATTCGGTTGGCACCACGAGCAATAGCAAGTGGGAGGTTCGTATAATTTTCTGCGCAAAATTCTTTTATCATGGAATAGCACTCCTTTACTCCGTCTTCTTTGGCATTGTAACACATTTTTTTTAGTTGCTAAAGTGGACGACAGAAGGTAAGATGAAAAGGAAATGAGGGAAATAAATGCTAAAAAAAATTGATCGAGCACACCAATTTTTGACAGAGGACCAGGCATTGTTTCGGTGTCCACTTTGTCATGAGGACTGTCAAACCACACCGACTGGCTTAAGTTGTGTAAATAATCATCGTTTTGATTTATCAAAAAAAGGTACACTCTACTTTTTAGATCATGGAATCAAAACAGAGTATGATCAAGCAATGTTTGCGCCACGCGGACGAATGATCCACTCAGGGATGTATCAACCTGTTATCGACTTATTGAAAAAACAACTTCCAGAACAAGCAAAGATATTAGATGTTGGCTGTGGGGAAGGAAGCTTTTTACAGTCGATTATAGAAGACGAACCCGTTCAACGTGCAGTGGGCTTTGATATTTCAAAAGAAGGGATCTATCTTGCAACGAATCAACCAAGTCAGGTATTTTGGTGCGTAGCAGATTTAACGAATTTACCTTTTCGAAATCAGACGTTTACGACGATACTCAATATCTTTTCGCCGTCTCATTATCATGAGTTTAGCCGTGTGTTAGAGGATGAGGGAACCGTTTTAAAGATCGTACCACAATCCGGCTATCTGAAAGAACTGCGTCAAGCGTTTTATCCGGATCAACCTGAAAAACAAACGTACTCGAATGAACGTGTTGTCGCTAAATTTGAAGAATCATTGGAGTTAGTTGAACGTCAACGTGTCACATATATTTTTGATATTCCAGAACAAAATAGACAGGATTTATTGGCAATGTCTCCATTGGAGTGGCAAGTAGCTCCTGAGGTAAGAGAACAGTTGCGGAAAAATCCATTAGAAAAGATTACAATTGACGTAGAATTATTAAAAGGCACTAAGAGTAAACGTTTTCAATAGCTTTATTTCCACTTCGGGTTGCAAAAGCATAAGTTAGATGATATAGTAACAACAAGTTGTTTTTCATTGATTTTTATCAGGTTCCTGTTCTGATAAAAGGTAGTGAGAAGGGCTTCACTAACGTAACGACTCGCAGTGACTGACACCGAGTTGATACGTTTTTTTTATGCCCAAAATTACAATTTCATAAATGACATGAAGCTTAAATAAATGAGGAATTGATGTAAGAATTGAAAGGAAGAAGTAAAGATGAATCATATTGTTTTATTTGAACCACTTATTCCAGCGAACACTGGAAATATCTCACGCACATGTGCTGCTACAAACACGACGTTGCACTTGATTGAGCCATTAGGATTTTCAACAGATGATAAACACTTAAAGCGTGCTGGGTTAGATTATTGGGATGCTGTAGATATTGTCTACCATGCAAATTTAGATGCATTTCTTGACTATTTAGGCGACCGAACATTACATTTGATTTCAAAATTTTCACATAAAGTGTATAGTGATGAAAATTTTAATGATGGGGAGGAACATTTCTTTTTATTTGGTAAAGAAACAACAGGTCTGCCAGAAGAATTTATGCGCCAAAATGAAGAAAAATGTTTACGTATACCAATGAATGATGAACATGTTCGTTCGTTGAATTTATCCAATACAGCTGCGCTAGTGATTTATGAAGCACTTCGCCAACAAAATTTTCCTGATTTAGAACGCACACATCACTACGAACATGATAAACTAGATTAAACAAAGTAGGTTATTGAATCGAACGAATCAAAAGGAGCGGAAATTCTCATGGAACTATATTTTACACGTCATGGAAAAACACAATGGAACGATGAACGTCGATTTCAAGGGAGAGATGGGGATTCTCCATTACTTGCCCAAAGTTATACGGAAATTCAAGCTTTTGGGGAACGGGTAAAAGATATTCCTTTTGAGAAAATTTATTCAAGTACGGCCAAACGTGCACGTGACACAGCAAAAGGAATCAATCAGATGCTCACGCATCCTGTTGAAATCGTGTATGATGAGTCACTGAAAGAATTAGGCCTGGGTGAATTAGAAGGGCAACGAATCGAAGAAATGTATGAAAAGTATCCAGATGCTTTACCATATCTAAGATCTCGGTTAGATTTGTATGATCCAACGCCCTTTTCCGGTGAACCAATTGAAGAAGTTATCGACAGAATTGAAAAATGTGTTGTTGAGGCTGTCAAAAAAACGAAAGGACCATTACTTTTTGTAGGCCATGGTGCTTCGTTTACAGCTGCGATTCAATCAATGACTGGAAAAGAATTAAAAGATTTAAGAGAAATGGGCGGCTTATTCAACAGTAGTCTAACAATCTTAGAAACAACGGAACCTGAAAATCAATTGCCCTATACAATGAAGTTATGGAATGAAACAGATTTTTTGGGAGAAGACGCGATACGTAAACCATTATTATAAAAGGAGGCGGCACCATGCAGCCCGAAAAAATGCCCTATTTCGTCGGTACGGTTGCCGCGATATTTTTTCAAAATCCAAGTAATTTTTTTAAAGTACTTTTAGTCCATGTTAATGAGACGGATGCCGATTATCGTGAGAAAGAAATCGTGATCACAGGGAGTTTTGGAGAAATTCAAGAAAATGAAGTGTATCGGTTTTATGGAGAATTGGTAAACCATCCTAAATACGGCCGCCAATTGAAAGCAGAACGCTATGAACAGGAAAAGCCAACAACAGAAAATGGATTGATTATTTATCTATCTAGTGATAAGTTTCCTGGAATTGGGAAAAAAACGGCTGAAAAAATCGTAGATGTATTAGGAAATCAAGCCATTGAAAAGATCATCGATGATCCAGATTCGCTAAAAGTTATTTCTGGGTTAACAAAACCGAAGAGAGAAATGATTGCAGAAACAATCCGTTTGAATCATGGAATGGACCAAGTAATTATGGGCCTTAATCGCTATGGATTCGGCAGCAAATTAGCGTTTAGCATTTATCAAATTTATAAAAATGAGTCGTTAGATATTATTCAAGAAGACCCTTATCGATTGGTTGAGGATGTTGAAGGTATTGGGTTTAAACGTGCGGATAATTTAGCAGAACAAATCGGGATTGCTGCAGATTCGCCACGACGGATTCGTGCCGCGATACTGTATCAAATTTTTCAACAATCTGTTCAAACTGGGAATACGTATATTCCTGCAGAAAATTTGTTACAACAAACGATTCGCGTTTTAGAAACGAGTCGGCCAATCGAAATCACACCTGATCAAGTAGCAACAGTCATCATTGAATTGGTGGAGGAAGGGAAGATTCAACAAGAAGAGACAAATCTTTACGAGAATAGTTTGTATTTTGCGGAATGGGGAATCGGTAATTCTGTTCAGCGTTTACTTAGTCGAAAAAAAGAAATCAAGTATCCTGAAAAAGATATCCAAAAAAATATTCGTCGAATTGAAAAAGTACTTGGCATCCAGTATGGCTCATCACAAGAAGAGGCCATCAAAGAAGCAATTCATTCACCTTTATTTATTTTGACTGGTGGACCCGGTACGGGGAAAACAACCGTTATTAACGGAATTGTCAATTTATTTGCAGAGTTGAATGGTATTGAGCTAGACCCTACAAAATATACACAAGATATTTTTCCTATCTTACTAGCAGCACCAACAGGGCGAGCTGCTAAACGTATGAACGAAACAACAGGATTACCTGCAGGCACGATTCATCGTTTGTTGGGATTGAATGGGCATGAGAAGTCTACTAGTGTAACTACCAAAGAATTAGAAGGTGGTTTATTGATTGTCGATGAGATGTCAATGGTCGATACCTGGCTGGCAAATATGTTATTTAAAGCGATTCCGACGAATATGCAGGTGATTATTGTTGGAGATAAAGATCAACTGCCCTCAGTGGGACCAGGACAAGTCTTACATGACTTGATGATGATTGAAGAGATTCCTCAAATGGAGTTAACAGAGATCTATCGTCAAGGAGATGGGTCAAGCATTATTCCCTTAGCGCATGAAATCAAAGAAGGCAGACTGCCCAAGGACTTCACGCAAAATCAGAAAGATCGCTCATTCTTTCGAAGCGATGCCTATCAAATCGAACCGTTAATTGCTCAAATCGTTGGAAAAGCAAAACAAAGGGGATTTACTGCGCAAGACATTCAAGTACTTGCACCTATGTATCGTGGCGCTGCAGGAATTGATGCCCTCAATAAAATGATGCAAGAAATTTTTAACCCAAATGATGGAACAAAAAAAGAAGTGCATGGCATTGATTGTGTTTATCGGATTGGGGATAAAGTTCTTCAATTAGTAAACTCGCCTGAGTCCAATGTATTTAATGGGGATATGGGGGTTATCTCTGGGATAATTTTAGCAAAAGATTCAGACGACAAAGTTGATGAATTAGTTATCTCATTTGATGCGAATGAAGTGACGTACAAACGAAATGAATGGAACAAAATCACGCTTTCCTATTGTTGCTCGATCCATAAATCACAGGGTAGTGAGTTTAAAATGGTCATTTTACCAATGGTCCACCAATATCAACGAATGTTGCAACGTAATTTACTCTATACTGCGATTACTCGAAGCAAAGAATTGCTCATTTTATTAGGAGAAGAAAATGCGTACCAAACATGTGTGGAAAATGAATCATCGAGTCGCTTTACAACGCTAAGAGAACGTATCCTACAATCGAAAACAATGGATAGTTCTGTTCGGACACGACTTGTTGCGTATGAAGATGAAATGGAACAGGGAAAATTTGAAGAAGGTAGTTATACAACAGATGAACCATTAAAGAAAACTGTATCTGCAAATAAATCAGAACCAGTGCGTAAGCCACAAAAGGCAGAACAGTCGATTGACTTGTTTGCTGACTCAAAAGAAGAAACAACGAAGAAAAATACTACAGATGACGAGTCAACTAGAGAAGAAGTCAGCAGTTTACCTGAACAAAATCGATTGTCGATTCAATTGATTTCTACAGGGAAAATTGATCCGATGATCGGTATGGACGGAGTGACACCTTATCAATTTATGAATAACTAAAAAGCTAGAACAAAGCATTTTTTTGCCTTGTTCTAGCTTTTTTATTCGAACCAGAAAAGTTGTTTTTTTGTAGCAAATTTTAAATCAAATGAGTTCTTTTCACTTTCTTCTCCATCTGTTTGCATATGTTGTGGAATCGGTGAAACAATTTGTAATTTGCTTGTTGTGAAATGGTGAAAATATCTTGATGTCAATTGTTTTTTTCTAAGAATCAGTACAATCAACCAAATAAGTTTAAAAGGATTGATGGCATCAACAACGGCTAAGTCAATTGTTGGTTGGTAAGGATCCGCAGTTGGAACAATTGGAACGCCACCACCAAAGTAGGGATGATTGGTAGTTGTGCACAAAAACGCCTTTTTGTAATTATATTTGCTTCCATTGATATCAACGGTAATCGGAAATGATTTTTGCGTAAATAAAACACGTAAAATAGAAAAAATATAAGCGAAAGAGCCTAAATTATATTTGTTTAACACGCTTTTTGTTGAAGAATGATTGGTTGCATAGACGATAGCCGCATCTAACCCAATGCCAAGATTGTTCAAAACAACACCAGTTTTTTCTTGTACACCTTCTTCATAAGTAATCACATTGATAGACTTAGGTTCTGTTGCATCAAGAATTTTTTGTAAGGCCTGTTCTGGATTTCGAGGAAGTCCGACGCCTCGAGCAAAATCATTCCCTGATCCAGCAGGAATATAAGCAATCGGAAATTCTACGTTGAGATGGTAAAAGGTATTCAATACTTGATTTAATGTACCATCTCCACCAATGACGATTAAAATCGGAAAAGTATTTATGTTTTCAATAGTTTTATCATTCCATGGTAGAAGCGTAGTTTCTGCTAGTTCCAGTGCAATTTCTTGCTCATTTCCAGGATATTCACTGTAATAAGCTGTGTACGTTTGTTTTTTATTTTTAAGAAGTGGAAGAATCAGCTCAGCAACTTTTTTGCCATTGCCGCTACCAGCTTCTTGATTGATTAATAAATGATAGTGATAATTCATCATAACCTCCTGTTTCATATCCTGTAAAACAAGGTTTACAGACTTCACCATTATAGCAGAGGAAAGATAAAATAAAAAACTACTTGACCAAAATAAAAAGATCTAACAAGTGCGTACCCGTTTTCTTGGGTAAAAAAGGAAGGTTCTGATGTCCACTTTCTTCTTTTTGCTACTTGTTAGACCCTATTCAATTAGTAAGAGGTAACTCAAATTCCCACATCCTTTAACTGTATATTTAAGTTTCACAACAATTCTTTTCTTGCAGAACCTACGTCGTCTGCTTTACTGGGAATTCCTATGACCCCTTACAACTATTTTATACTATATTTCTATGCAAAAAGCAAGCGTTTACACTTCGCTTTGCTTTTCATGTTTGACAATTTGAGTGAATCAATTTACAATGAAAGTCGTTGTTTTTACCGCGGTTCATCAACCATCCCGCGTCAACAAAACTTGGAGAAATGAGGAGAAATATGAATAATGTACAAACATCATCAAAACGCTTACGTATTGTAGCGACAAATGGAATAATCATGGCTTTATACTTAGCGCTAACAATACTTGTTGCGCCAGTATCTTCAGGTCCGATCCAATTTCGAATCTCTGAAAGTTTGAATCATCTTGTGGTATTCAATCGAAAATTAATGTGGGGAGTCGTCGGAGGGGTCATCGTTTATAATGCTCTCTTTGGTATGGGAATTATGGATGTGGTATTTGGCGGTGCGCAAACACTGATTTCATTGGCTTTGACCGCATGCCTGCAAAACTATGTGAAGAATGTAAAAGTACGCTTAGCATTAAATACACTATTCTTTACGATCAGCATGATTTTGATAGCCTATATGCTGGTTCCTACAGGAGGTACAGCATTTTGGACAACGTACGGCACACTGGCAGCAAGCGAGTTTATCGTTATGGCAATTTCAGCGCCACTGATGTATTTCTTGAATCGATCTTTAAAATTTGAAAAACGACTTTAAAAAAACGTTCGTACATTTTTGTCAGAACGTTTTTTATTTATTGTTCTTTAATATCTGCTATTGTTCGTCGAATCTTGGAAATAGAATCGTATGCTATGTCTTGATTATAAAACATCAAGATTACATAAAGTGAGTCTATAATACTCAGTTGAGAAATTCGAGAAGCTAGGGCTTCAGAGCGAAAGTCTGTTTCTTCAGCAACAGAGGTAAAGACAATATCGCCAAGTTCAGCTAAAGGAGAATTTACTTGGCTTGTGATAACAATAGTTTTTGCACCTGCTGCGCTAACTGTTTTAGCTAAGTGGATCGTTTCTTTTGATTTACCAGTATGAGAAATTAGAATTGCACAATCATTAGGAGTCACGATAGAAGATTCCATTAATTGAAGATGATAATCGGTGCTGTGAAAAACTGAAATTGAGGATCGTAAGAATTTGTGGTAGGCATCTGTAGCCACAATTTCAGAACCTCCTACGCCGAATAAAAATAAACGATTCGAAGAATTGATTAAGTCAACAGCTGTCTTTAAATCATTTTGGTTAAGCAACTGTTTTGTATCGTTCAAAGTAGTGATATTTGAGTCAAATACTTTTTGTGCCATCATTAGTTCCGTATCGCTTTGATTGATATTTTCATGAATAGTAATTGCAGAAAAATCTTTTTCTTGAATAAGCATCGCCATTTTAAAATCTTTGAAACCGTTATAGCCAAGCTTTTTTGCAAATTGAAAAAGTGTGGAGTCTGCGACCCCGAGTGTATCTGCTAATGTACTGATCGAACTATGTGCTACCGTACTCGAATTTTCTAAAATATAGTCGGCAATCTCTTTTTCTTTTTGACTGAAGTTATTATACATTGTTTTTATTTTTAAGCGAATAGATACATACACGTGTTATACATCCTCCTCTGTCTATATATATTAAGAATATAATGTTTTAATAAAAAATCAAACAAAAACTTTTTTTGTTATCTATATTTACAAAAAAATCTTTTTTTGTATAATGAAAATGTGGAATGAATGCGCTAACATGCGGGCTGATTTTATTGGATTTGGGCTGTAATTCAAGGGGAAGAACCGTCTTCAGGGATATGTACGAATAGTTGTTTAAGGATTGGGGGCAATAGATAAATTTACATAGATGATAATAGCAAAGCCAGCATTTGAAAAGAGAACTATTCCTGATTTTTGTTCACCTAAAGTTTCAAGCAAGTCAATCGAGAATCTAGTAGTGAAGTTAGAGTCGCTGACTCTGAAACCATCAAAAATAGTGAGGAGCAATTAAATGAAAAAATATAACATTGCAATTGTGAATTCAAGTAGTTTTGGAAAAGTTTTTCCTGAACATGTAAAACAGTTAGAAAAATTAGGGATGGTCACTTATTTTACTTTAGATAGTGAAGTATCGGGGAAAGAGTTAGCAAAAATCCTAAATGGCTACAATATAATCATTGCGAGTGTCACACCATTTTTCACAAAGGAGTTTTTTGAGCACAAAGATGAAACACTCCTTATTTCTAGACACGGCATTGGATACAACAATATTGATCTTGAATTTGCAAAATCAAGTGGAACGATTGTTTCGATTGTTCCAGCATTAGTTGAGCGTGATGCAGTAGCAGAAAACAACGTCACGAACTTACTAACTGTTTTAAGGTGTACTGTTGAAGCGGATTCTAGTGTGAAAAACGATCACTGGGAGGAACGAGCTCAATTTGTTGGTCATACGCTCTTCAATAAAACAGTAGGCGTAATCGGCGTTGGAAATACAGGGAGTGGTGTTGTTGAGATTTTACGTAACGGGTTCCGTTGTGAGGTCCTTGCATATGATCCGTACAAATCTGACTTATATCTGCAGAGTTTTGGTGCAAAAAAAGTTGATTTAGATGAATTACTTACCTCGTCTGATGTGATTTGCTTATGTGCCAATCTAACGGAAGAAAATTATCATATGATTGCAACTGCTGAGATCGATAAGATGAAAGATCAAGTCTATCTATCAAATAGTGCGAGAGGGGCATTGATTGATGAAGATGCATTGATTGAAGGATTGAAATCAGGGAAAATAGCCGGGTTTGCTACAGATGTTTTAGAAGAAGAGCCCGGAAGAAAGGAACACCCGTATTTATCGTATGAGAATGTGGTAGTGACACCTCACATTTCTGCTTACACTAGAGAATGTTTAGAAGAAATGGGAAAAAAATGTGTCGCTGATGTTGAGCATATCGTAGCGGGATATATTCCTGAACGCTCCGTTCAAGTGCAAAGTAATTATTTAGTTCCAGAAGTTAGTGAATAAACTGGAGAATAACTATTTAGGAGATGACTTATGGAAAATTTAAGTGTCATACAAAGTTTATTGATTGCTTTATGGGTTGCTTCTATTATGTCGAGATGGCTTGGCGGTGGTGCTTCTCTTACACTTCGATTTTCTCCATTGATGACAGGGCTTGTAGTCGGAATCATTATGGGGGAAGTAGCGCAGGCGATGATTATAACTGCATCCCTGCAAATGATTTATATGGGGGTATTTTCGCCCGGAGGTTCGATGCCGGCAGAGCCTTCAATAGCTGCAGCAATTGCTGTGCCAGTAGCGTTATTAGGAGATCTTTCTCCGGAAGCTGCTATTGCGGTTGCTGTTCCAGTTGGACTATTGGGTAGTTATTTGTATCAAGTTCGTTTCTTTATTAATACATTTCTAGGGAAATATACAGATAAATCTGTGCGTGAACTGAATGACAAAGCAATTAAGCGATCGATTATCTTATATCCAACAGTAGCTTCATTTATCTTATTTGTACCATTAGTGTTTGTAGCACTTTATTATGGTGCACCAATTATTGCAGATGTGATTACTGCACTAGAAGGCACAGTGATCATTCATATTTTAGAGGTAGTTGGTGGAGGGTTAGCAGCAATAGGAATTGCAACAACGGTATATGTTATTGGGCGTAAAGACTACATGGTGTTCTTTTTCTTAGCATATTTCTTAAGTGTTGTCTTTAAAACATTAGAAATAACGATGGTAACGTATGCAATCTTCGGTGTATTGATTGCCTTGATTTTTGTTCAATCACAACGAGTAAAAAATATCCAGGTAGCTACAACTACTGGTGATCCTACAAATGATTTTGATGATGATGACGGCTTTTAAGATTGGAAAGGAAGAAAAAAGATGACAGAAGTAATTGAAAAGTCCAATAGTGACACCCGGATGCCACAAGATATTACCAAAAAAGATGTCACAAAAGCCTATCTACGGTGGCATTTTGCAAACGAAATCCCGCATTCGTTTGAGCGTTATCTCGCACCATCCTTGCTTTATGGCATGATGCCGATTTTGAATAAATTATATAAAGACGAGGATGCGAAGAGAGCTGCGTATAAGCGACAACTTCTATTTTTCAATACGCAATTAAGCTGGGGCGGTGGTGTAATCACAGGCTTGATGTCTTCTTTAGAACAGCAACGTGCAGAAGAAGAATATACAGAGAGTGAAATCTTGATGCAAGATGATTTGATGTACAACACGAAGGCAGGGCTAATGGGAGCGTTAGCTGGAATTGGTGATGCAATCGATTCAGGCACTGTTCAATACATCTTTATCGCAATTGCTGTTCCATGGGCACAACAAGGAAGTGCTTTAGGCGCACTGTTTCCATTTATATGTTTCGCACTATATCAAGTAGGCTTAGGTGTTTTTTTTGCAAGAAAAGCATTTGAAATGGGAAGAAATGCAACCGGATTAATGCAGAGTACAGGTATTCAAACTGCGATTGAAACATTATCTGTTTTAGGATTATTTATGATGGGTGTTTTGGCTGGAAACTACGTTACGGTGGAGTCGTCGTTACAATTTACTCTTTCTGGTAAGGAATTTGTAATTCAAGATATTCTAGATCAAATTATTCCAGGGATCTTACCTTTGGCAGTTGTACTGGGAATCTATTGGTTTTATAACAAGAAAGGATTGAAAGTTACTCAAGTCCTTGTTTGGCTTACCTTGATTTTGATTCTCTTAGCGGGAATAGGTATTTTATAAAAAACGAAGGAAGTGTTTTTATGGGAAAAGTAAATTTAGCACGAGTCGATGAACGATTGATTCATGGTCAAGTAATGGTTACGTTGTCACAAAAAAGCGGTGTCAATTCAATTTTTGTAGTGGATGATATCGTAGCAAAAGACAAATTTATGCGTGATTTATATAAAAATGCAGGAAGTCGGACAGGACAAAAAACGATAGTTATTACGAGCGAAAAAGCAAAATTTTATTGGAAGGAGTATAAATTTAAGGAGTATAACTGTATTTTAATTGGAAAAACGATCGAAGTTATGTATGACTTAGTCAAAGCAGGTATTCCGATGAAGGAGTTAAATATTGGTGGAATTGCTCAAAAAGATCCTGAACGAGATGTATTAGTTACAAAATCAGTTTACTTAAATAAAGCAGATGCACAGAAATTAAAAGAAATGCATGAAAGCTATGGGGTTGAAACTATTTACTTTCAAGCAACTCCCTCAGCACCAAAATCTAATTTAAGTGATATCTTAGGTAAATTTAACTTATGAAAAGATATATACATTTGGAAGTTTGAGCTTTAGTGACTTTTTTGTTGGAGGAAAATAGCATGTTAGGAATTGTAATTGCAACGCATGGAACACTTGCCGAAGGATTGAAAGACGCCGCAGCAGTAATTATAGGGAGAACAAGTAATGTTGTTACAGTTAGCCTGAAACAAACTGATGACATACAGCTCTTCGGTAAAAAGATCAAAAAAAAGATTGCTGAAGTCAACCAAGAATCTGGGGTGATCATACTGACAGATATAGTAAGTGCTAGTCCTTATAATCAGTCAGTAGCAACAATTAGTCAGTTGGATAGAAAACACCAAGAGATGATATATGTGATTGGTGGAGTAAACCTACCAATGGTGCTAGAAACAATGAATCATCAATTGCTAGAAACATCTGCAGAACAAGCTGTTCCAGCAATTTTAAGCTGTGGATCAGACGGAGTACAATCGTGGCATGTGACAATGATTGATGAAAAAAATGAAGAAGATGATTTTTAAAAGGAGGTTGCTGAAATGAAATGGGGATTTAGATGGTATGGCCAGGAAGACTCGATTTCGCTGAAAAATGTTGGGCAAATTCCAGGAATCAATGGGATTGTTGGAACATTATTAGATAAATTACCAGGAGACGTTTGGGAAGTTGATGAAATCCAACAGTTAAAAAACTCTATTGAAGATGGAAACCTAGAGTTATTAGGTATTGAAAGTGTTGCAATTCACGATTCTATAAAAGCAGGTACAAAAGAAAGAGAACATTATATCGATAACTATATACAAACAATCAAAAATTTAGCAAAGTGTGACATACATTTGATTTGTTATAGTTTTAAGCCAATCTTTGGGTGGGCGAAGACGGATTTATTTTATGAAAATTTAGATGGCAGCTTTTCTTTGGTTTATGACCAAGCGGTAGTCGACACAATGAATCCAAACGAAATGTATACATTGATCCATAGTCAATCGAAAGGATTTCGTTTGCCAGGGTGGGAAAAAGAACGCTTGAAGAAGTTCAATCGATTAGTAGAAACCTATGAAGGTGTAACGGAAGAAATTTTATTTGAAAATCTAACTTATTTTTTGAAAAAAATTATTCCAGTTTGTGAAGAGATGGATGTGAGGATGGCTATCCATCCGGATGATCCTCCTTGGGAAATTTTTGGGTTTCCTCGAATCACTAAAAATGTAGATGATTTAAAAAAAATCATAGCTATTGTTGATTCCCCATATAATGGCATCACGCTGTGTACTGGATCTCTTGGCGCTGACCCAAAGAATGATCTAGTGGAAATAATTCATGAAGTAGGTAATCGGATCAACTTTGTTCACTTTAGGAATGTTGGCTTTATGAATGAAAGAAAGTTTAAAGAAACAGCACATTTGTCAACAGAAGGTTCACTTGATATGTATGCAATAATGCAAGCATTAGTACATATTGGTTTTGATGGTGTCATTCGTCCTGACCATGGGCGAACTGTCTGGGGTGAAGTGGCGATGCCAGGCTATGGATTATATGATAGAGCAATGGGCATCACGTACATGCAAGGGTTGCATGAAGCAATTACAAAAACGGATAAGGTAAAAAGCTAAATGATTGCTGTAATTGTCTTGTAGTAGATTTTAAAAGTACAAAAATGAATGGCGAAACAATAAGGTCAAGGGCATGTTTAGGCGTATAAATATGCGAGAGCAACACTAATTAGTGGAGGATACCGTTACGATGGCTAAAGTAGAACTATTTATATTAGATATGGATGGGTTAATGTTTGATACCGGACGGCTTGGTTATCAAAGTTACTTTCACGCTGCAGAGAAATATAATTATGAATTAAACCATGCTGTTTATTATTATTTAACGGGAAGAACAGATGCAGATATTCGAATAGGTATGAAAGAACTATACGGTTCTGATGTTCCATACAACGAATGGCGGGATGCAGTGAATTTATTTAGAAATGAATCAGTGAAAACCTCACAAAATGTTCGGAAAAAGTATGGATTAGTTCCGCTATTAAAATTTGCAAAAGAACAAGGTGTTAAGATCGCAGTTGCATCATCGACTAAACGAGAAACAGTTTTGCGATATTTAGATATGGAAAAAATCAGTGGGTATTTTGATGTGATTTTAGCTGGTGATGAAGTTGCGCAAGGAAAACCAAATCCAGAAATTTTTTTAAAAGCCAGTAAGAAAGCAAATGTTGATCCGAAGTATGCATTAGTTTTTGAAGATTCGATAGTTGGAATCGAAGCGGCACGACGAGCAGGAATTATGTCTGTTTTAATAGAAGATGATATTTCAGATTTGCCAATTTGGAAAGGTGTGCATTTGCTAAAGAAGGATCTCGCTCAATTGCGAACAGATCGGAAATTCGCTGATTTTCAATTTTGTGATTTAGTACAAGCTAGAAAATTTTTGAAAGCAAATGCACTTGAACTATAGTATTTTTTGAATGAAAAAGAAACTCTGACAAATATAAATAGCACGTCAGGAGTTAGAAAAGTTCTCTAACTCTTGACGTGCTGTGTTATTGTTGAAGGATATTGTTACTTATAACTGAGAATCACTATTTTGTAGGTCTTCGATTTCAACAACTTTATAATTTTTCTTTTCTAAATGTTCTACAATAGTATTGCAAGTTGCTGCTGTCGTATTTGCTGGCAATGTGATCAATGTCCGACGAATGAATTCATCTTTACCAATATCAAGTGTAATACAGCTAGCGATACTTGTATATTTTGAGATGATTTTTGAAATAGCTGCTAAATCACCTTGACGACCAGTAGAAGCAATCGTCAAAACAAAGCTTCCTTGGTCAATGCTCCAAGATTGAGATAACATATTTAGAAGTGAACTATGTGTTAAAATGCCATAAAAATGATTTTGTTCATCTAATACGGCAATGTAGGGTAATTCTTTGATCGTAAAGAACACTTTAAAAAACGAAGTGTTTACATAAATGAATTTTGTTGCATTCTTTAGTAAGTGAGTAACAGGAAGGGACATGTCCCCACCATTTGCTTTATGACGGTAGATATGCATTTTGTAGATATTTCCACGGAATATTTTTCCTGTTTCATCTAGGATAGGTACACAGCGGAAACCCGAATCTTCTAAAATTTCTAATGCTTCAGACAAAGTGTTTGTCTCATTGACAGTAGTCAGTTTTTCTTTTTTATAAACCATTGTTTTTAATAACATTGAAATCCCTCCGTTTATGCTTACTTTATTACTTGAAATCATCATATCACACCTAATTATAAAACAATAGCTAGACTTATTCATGAATTGACATTTTCTAGACTGCATGATACTGTTAAGGTGTATTTTTTCGTTTTGAGCAAGGAGGTTACCTAAAGATGGCGAATAAAAAAGCAGCTCTTGCTTGTTCCGTATGTGGCTCTCGTAATTATACGAAGGCAATCAGTGAAGGAAAACGTGGCGAACGTTTAGAAATCAATAAGTTCTGTAAATATTGCAACCAATATACGTTACATAAAGAAACAAAATAATTAAGGAGGTAGCATCATGAAATTTCTTAAAAGTGTTAAAGAAGAAATGAAAAGAGTCACTTGGCCAAATAAAACGCAATTGCGTCGAGATACACTAGTTGTTATCGAAACATCGCTTATTTTTGCAGTAATGTTCTTTATTATGGATACGGCAATTGAAAGCCTATTTAATTTGATTTTAAAATAAGCAACTGGCAAAAATAGTGACTTGGTGCTATAATCAAGAAGAAGAGAAACTTCGGGAAACTGAGGTTTTTTTATTTTACAATGAAATGAGGACCCATTAATGGAATCTTTTGAAAAAAATTGGTACGTGTTGCATACTTACTCTGGTTATGAAAATAAAGTAAAAGCAAACATCGAATCTCGTGCCCAAAGTATGAGAATGGGCGATTATATTTTCCGTGTCGTTGTTCCCGAAGAAACTGAAACAGAAGTGAAAAATGGTAAAGAAAAAGAAATCATCCATAAAACTTTCCCTGGGTATGTATTAGTAGAAATGGTGATGACAGATGCGTCTTGGTATATCGTCCGCAATACACCAGGTGTTACTGGATTTGTTGGCTCGCATGGTGCAGGAAGCAAACCAGCACCGTTATTACAAGAAGAAATCAATCAAATCTTGCATTCAATCGGTATGAGTACTCGCCAAAACGATTTAGATGTTGCTGTTGGTGATACTGTGAAGATCATTGAAGGAGCTTTCTCTGGATTAGAAGGTCAAGTGACTGAAATAGACGAAGAAAGAGAAAAAATCAAAGTAAATATCGATATGTTCGGTCGTGAAACGAGCACAGAACTAGACTTTGAACAAATCGACCAAATCGACTAATTATTCAATTTGTCTAACTAGAGTGGAGTCAGTAGGCACCACTTTAGAGGCGCAATGGTTCGGACGATAATCGAAGAGGCTGAGACAATGATTGTCTAGCCTCTTTTTTTAGTGAAGGAGTAATAGGCATATGACAAGAATAAAGAAACGCTATTTTGTCGGCATGTTGATGATTGTAACGACTATGTTGTTTTTGTTGGGTGGTTGTCGAAAAACGACACAGGATACACAAACAAAAAATGAATCAGCTACTGCAAGTACTACAAAAACAAGTACAACGAAATCAGAGACAAAAAAGAATGAAAAATCTGTGATACCGACACTTTTTTTTCATGGATATAGTGGAACAGCAGGCTCTTTTGGAGGAATGATCGGACGATTTGAACAGGCAGATGCTGCGAAAAAAGAACTTGTATTGACGGTAGCATCTGATGGAACCATTCAAGCAGAAGGGGAACTGAGCGGTGAGGCGGATAATCCAATCGTTCAAGTTTTGTTTGCGGATAATGTAAATAATGAATGGAATCAAACAGAGTGGATCAAGAATTGTTTGAGCTACCTTCAAGAAAATTATCAAATCGATACGGTCAATATGGTTGGACACTCCATGGGGGGAGTCAGTGCCCTTCGCTACTTGATGACCTATGGACAGGAAGCAGATTTACCTAAAGTCGATAAATTTGTTGCTATTGGTGCACCATTTAATGATTTTACAGAGAATGATCCAAATCAGACGCTAGCAGAT
The DNA here is from genome assembly GCA_047975565.1 of Enterococcus sp. Taxonomy (GTDB): domain Bacteria; phylum Bacillota; class Bacilli; order Lactobacillales; family Enterococcaceae; genus Enterococcus_B. The sequence continues at coordinate 29,973 of JBKEDT010000039.1, forward strand.
GAACGAGAAAATGGCCCCAATAGTACCTCTTCTAGATACCAAGATTACCAACAACTCATTGGAAATCTACCTACGGATGTGTCTTTTTTACTTCTAGCGGGACAATTAGCTGCGGATGATCCAAGTGATGGGACCGTGTCTTTAACGAGTAGTTTAGCCGTTGAGGCATTGCTCAAGCAAAATGGAAATCAAGTTCAAGAGCAGATTATTGAAGGAAGTAACGCACACCATAGTCAACTACATGAAAATACAGAAGTAGATAAATATGTGAAAGATTTTTTATGGAATGAATAAATACGCTAGTTGAAAGTGATGAAATCGTCAAATTTCATCACTTTTTTTCTATTTAATGGAGCCTGTTTTCGAGTATAAATCTTTGACTTACTTTTTGTAAGAGGATATGATTGCTTTGTAAGTAAGAAAACGAAAGAAGGACTTAAAATGGTTTATCAAACAAGTAATGAAGAACATCCAATTGATATTGTAAATATTGCATCATTAGAAGGTCGCGTAAAAGAACGCATGGATAAAGGTGCATTTGGTTATATTCGTGGCGGTTCAGAAGATGAATGGACAATGAAAGAAAATACAACTTCATTCAATAAAAAGACGATTATGCCACGCATCCTTCGTGGGATTGACCATGCTGATTTAAGTACTGAAGTATTTGGCATTCATTTGGATACACCAATTATCCAAGCACCATCAGCCGCACAAGGATTAGCACATGAAAAAGGTGAAGCGGACACTGCTAAAGGGGTAGCCGAAGCTGGCTCAATCTTTGCAATTAGTACGTATGCAAACACAAGCATTGAAGATGCAGCCGCAGCTGCACCAGAAGCACCACAATTTTTCCAATTATATATGAGTAAAGATGATGGATTTAATGAATTTATTTTAGATAAAGCAGTAAAATCTGGAGCAAAGGCAATTATATTAACTGCTGACTCTACTTTAGGTGGTTATCGTGAAGAAGATGTTGTCAATGACTTCCAATTTCCACTACCTATGCCTAACTTAGCAGCATATAGTGAACAAAGCGCAAGTGGTAACGGTGAAGGCAAAGGAATCTCAGAAATTTATGCTGCAGCAAAACAAGGACTTGTGCCAGAAGATATCCAAAAAATCAAAGAATTAACACACTTACCTGTGATTGTAAAAGGAATTCAATCACCAGAAGATGCAGAAGTAGCTATTTCTGCTGGTGCTGATGGTATATGGGTCTCAAATCATGGTGGACGTCAATTAGATGGTGGACCCGCTTCATTTGATGTGTTGCCAATGATAGCAGAAGTCGTAGCAAAACGTGTACCGGTTATTTTTGATTCCGGTGTACGCCGTGGAGAACATGTCTTCAAAGCATTAGCTAGTGGGGCAGATCTTGTTGCCGTTGGTCGTCCAATTATTTATGGATTGAATTTAGGTGGAGCTGAAGGGGTAAAATCTGTATTTGATCATTTGAATAAAGAATTGTCGATCACAATGCAATTGGCTGGAACAAAAACAATCGATGATGTCAAAAATACTACTTTACTATAAAGAGTGAGCAGTTAAATAAACAAAGAATAGTTTGGGCTTGGAACAGGATGTTCCAAGCCTATTTTTTTATAGATTTTTTAGCATAGTTTTTGACCAATTATATAAAAGAACGTATGCTCTAGGAAAAGGGAGTGAGCGATATGAAGGAAGAACCAGTAATTGAGTTGTATCATGTAGAAAAAACGTTTGGAAAATTTCATGCGTTAAAAAATGTTACCTTTTCGTTAAATAAAGGCGAAGTTCTTGGCTTTATCGGTCCCAATGGTGCAGGTAAGTCGACAACGATTCGGATTCTTTTAGGAATGCTAAAAAAAGATAGTGGTACGGCCAAGATTTTTGGGAAAGATGTCTGGAAGGAAGATATGGACATCCATCCTCGTATTGCCTATGTACCTGGAGATGTTTTCTTATGGCCTAACCTTACAGGTGGACAAATCATTGATTTATTACTGCGCTTAAATGGACAGGAACGTACGCAAAAGACGGAACGCTTGATTACGACATTTAAACTTGATTTGAAGAAAAAAGCACGCACCTATTCGAAAGGAAATCGGCAAAAAGTTGCGCTGATTGCAGCTTTATCGCAAGAAGCAGATGTTTATATATTTGATGAGCCAACCGCTGGATTAGATCCATTGAATGAGCGTGCCTTTCAAACAGAAATCCATGCATTGAAAGGGCAAGGAAAGAGTATTTTACTATCGAGTCATATTTTGTCTGAAGTGGAACAGATGTGTGATCAAGTAGTCATTATTCGGGAAGGGGAAATCATTGAAACTGGGGATCTAGCTTCTTTGCGACACTTAACGCGTGTAAATTTTACTATCGAGTCAAAAATCGAATTGACGGATCTGGACAAAATTACAGGCATATATGATCTAGTTTTTACTGATTCTTCAAAAACAAAAGCGACCTTTACGACCAATCATGAAAATTTGGATGTAGTTTTACAAGTATTAGCGAAAAAACAATTAGTGAGCCTCATCAGTACCCCGCCAACATTGGAAGATGTATTCTTACACTACTATGAATCATAGGAGATGACAGTCATGAAGCGAAATGCGAATGTAGGGTATTTACTAAAAACAAATATTCGCCAAAATAGTTTGCGGCATCTGCTGTGGATGGTCGTTTTAGTTGGCGTATTCACATCTGCTGCCTTAAAATTTCATGCTTTATTTAGTACGGAAGAAGATATAGCTGCTATTGTTACAACTTTAAAAACACCTGCGATGGTTTCATTATTTGGAGAATTTACTGCTCCTGAACCCTATCGCCTAGCCAACGTTTTTGCTTCTGAAATGCTTGTTTTTATGGGAATGTTTATGGTTTTTATGAATATTTCGTTGGCAATAAAAAATACGCGGATGCAAGAAGATAGTGGGCTCTTGGAGATGGTGCGTGCACGTAAAGTAGGGCGCTACTCATTTATCACAGCAACTTTAGTAGAAATGATAGGTATTAATTTAGTAATGGGAATATTGTACACAGCTGGCTTAGGAGCTGCTCAGTTAGATGGAGCGACACGTTCAGGAGATATATTGATGGGCGGAATACTGGCTTTCGTTGGAATCGCGTTTGGATGTAGCGCGTTACTTTTTGCACAACTTGCAAATAATGCACGTAGCGCAACGTTTATTAGTTATCTCTTTTTTGGTATCTGTTATTTGATACGGATGCTTACAGACACGGTGAATCCTGCATTTACTTGGTTATCACCATTTGGTTGGATAGAAAAAACAGAGATTTACACGAAGGACAACTATCTTCCAATGGTATTTTTGTTACTTCTTGCACTGGTTTTTATTACCCTAACCTATCAATCAGTAAAAGTACGAGACATCCAAAGTGGCTGGATTACTCTTCAAGTTGGAAAAGAGAAAGCCAACCGATTTTTTTCAACAATGAATGCTTTTGTTTTTACTACTGAAAAAAATAGTCTTCTTGGCTGGCTAGTGGGTGTTGCTATTCTTGGTGCAAGTTATGGATCGATATTCAATACAGTAGGCGATATCCTAGGAACGAATCCGACCTATCAAAAGTTATTAGGAATCTCAGCCGTTCATGAAGCCAATGAACAATTATTGTTGAATTTTTTAAATATGCTTGCATTATTTTTTATCATCTTAGGTGCATTAGCAGGAATCAGTGCGATTTATCGTTTGCAGACAGATGAAAAGAAGGGGTATTTGGAAATCATTCATGCAAAAGCTGTTTCCAAAACAAAAATTGCGATGAGCTATTTTTTGTATGGATTACTCATTGGGGCACTTGTCTTTTCTGTCGCTTTAGCCAGTGCTTTTTTTACTGGGAATGCGTTGATTGAACAGCCTATTGCACTTCACTATTTTTTTGCGATGCTGGGTAGTGGAATTTTAGCAGTAGAGGTTTTTCTCTGTCTGGCTATACTTTTGGTAGGTGCATTTCCAAAATGGACATTGATCGGTTGGCTGTATCTTGGGGTGGCATTTCTAGCAACTTTCTTTGCCCCGTTACTGAATTTATCAACCAGATGGTCAGATATTTCTCCTTTAGGGTGGATAAAAGATGTACCTATGGATAATTTAAGTAGTCAAAAAATTAGTTTGATGATTGGATTGAGCATTGTTTTCTTTAGTGTTGGAATTATGGGCTATAGGAATAGAGACATCTAAAAAAGATGCTGAGACATGAAAATATCTCAGCATCTTTTGCTATTAGGCCTTTGTTTTTTCTGTTTGTTTGCCCATTATTTCAGCTGTTAAACGTTGTGCAGTAGGTGTGACAGCTAAACCACCTTCAGCAGTTTCTTTGAAAATAGAAGGCATCTGTCTACCCACTTGATACATTGCAGCCACGACTTCATCCGGAGGAATGACACTTTCGATTCCTGCTAGAGCCATATCAGCAGAAATGAATGCTTGTGAGGAGCCTAGAGCGTTTCTTTTGACACAAGGCACTTCAACGAGACCAGCGACAGGGTCACAAATCAATCCCATCATATTTTTCATGGTGATGGCTAATGCGTGTGAGGCTTGGAAAGCTGAGCCTCCGTTTGCACAGACAAGTGCTGCAGCAGCCATTGCACTTGCGGAACCAATTTCTGCTTGGCAGCCGCCTTCAGCACCACTGATGGATGCATTGTTTGCAACAACTAAGCCAAATGCACCAGCTGTAAAGAGAAAATCAATTTGTTCTTCATGAGAAAGATTGAGACGGTCACGTGCCGCCATCAAAACTCCAGGGACGACACCTGCGCTTCCTGCGGTAGGCGTTGCACAAATCAATCCCATCTTGGCATTGACCTCGTTCACACCGATTGCGTTTCGTACGGCATTAAGAATCACTTCACCGCTAAGAAAATTACCTGTGTTGATATACGCATCTAATCGTTTCGCATCACCGCCAGTGATTCCAGTAACAGAAGTCACTCCAGCACGACCTTCTTCGATTGATTGTTCCATAACAACTAAGTTTCTTTCCATTATTTCGATGATTTGTTCTCTTGAACGACCCGTTAACTCAATTTCTGTAGCAATCATCAATTCAGCTACGCTAGGATAGTTAGCAGCTTGTTCTACTAATTCTTTTACACTATAAAACATTCGAGTTCTCCTTTACTAATCAAAATAGTTCACACTGTAGATATGTGGAATCTGTACTAGACTTTTGACGGTATCTCCAATCTGTGGATCGTCTACTTCGATGATCATAATAGCATTCTCGCCCTTTGATTCACGAGTAACGGTCATCGTACCGATATTTATATTAGTAGAAGAAAGGACGTTCGTTACTTTTGCAATCATACCTGGTACGTCTTGATGCACAATAATAAACGTAGGTGTACCCATGCTCAAAGAAATTTTAAATCCATTCAATTCAGAGATTTGGATATTTCCACCACCGATTGAAATACCAGTAACGGATAATGTTCGTTCACCTTTTGTTAAAACTAATTTTACAGAATTTGGATGTTCTGCTTTTTCACTTTTAGGGATAAAGTAAACATCCATATTTGCTTCATATGCTAGCTTCAATGATTCTGCCAAACGTGCATCATCAGGCTCCATTCCCAATAAGCCACCAACTAGAGCAACATCTGTTCCATGCCCGCGATACGTTTTGGCAAAAGATTCATATAAATATATATTTACTTCATCTGGTTGCTCGCCAAAAATACTCCGAACAACTTTCCCGATACGTGCAGCACCCGCAGTATGCGAACTACTTGGTCCGATCATAACCGGGCCGATGATATCAAAAACACTTCTATAACGTAATTCTTCCATTTGTTTTTCCACCTTAAGAAAAAGTTTTTCCAATTTCAATTACCATACCTATATTATCACGAGTAAGTGTAGCATAATAGCTTAATTTTCATCTAAACAATGCTTTTTTTTCGTTAGATTTAAAACTTTCTTTAACGAAGAAAGGAGGATTTTTAGAAAAATAGGGTTGAAAAAAATTTGAAGTTTGCTATAATGTATCAGTGTGCATTGAACTGCACACAATTTGTAGGTTTAGGTAAACTAAACAAGCAAAACGTGGGAGGAGAAATATGTATCTCCAATTAACCACATCACGGACTTAAGGAGGTATGTCTCGTGGCAAAGAAAGTAGAAAAAATCGTTAAATTGCAAATTCCTGCAGGTAAAGCAACTCCAGCTCCCCCAGTAGGTCCAGCATTAGGTCAAGCAGGTATCAACATCATGGGATTCACTAAAGAATTCAATGCACGTACAGCTGATCAAGCAGGTTTGATTATTCCAGTAGTGATTTCTGTATACGAAGACCGTTCATTCACATTCGTTACAAAAACACCACCAGCTGCAGTATTATTGAAAAAAGCTGCAAAAATCGAAAAAGGTTCAGGCGAACCAAACAAAACTAAAGTTGCTAACGTTTCAAGCGATCAAATCAGAGAAATCGCTGAATTAAAAATGGAAGACCTAAACGCAGCTGACGTTGAAGCAGCAATGCGCATGGTTGAAGGAACTGCACGAAGCATGGGTATCACTGTAGGATAATCTATTCTACAACCTAAAGTAGTAGCTTCTCAGTCGGCTCTGTATTGAAAGATATAGGACACGTGGGAGGTACAACCGTTATAACCACAATCTAGGAGGAAACAAAATGGCTAAAAAAAGCAAAAAAATGCAAGATGCATTGAAAAAAGTTGATTCAAACAAAGTTTATTCTGTTGACGAAGCAATCGCTTTGGCAAAAGACACAAACTTCGCAAAATTCGACGCAACAGTTGAAGTTGCTTACCGTCTAAACGTAGACCCTAAAAAAGCAGACCAACAAATCCGTGGAGCTGTAGTGCTTCCAAACGGAACTGGTAAAACTCAAAAAGTTTTAGTATTTGCTAAAGGACCTAAAGCGAAAGAAGCTGAAGAAGCTGGCGCAGATTACGTAGGCGATGCAGACATGGTTCAAAAAATCCAAGGTGGATGGTTTGACTTTGATGTTGTTGTAGCAACTCCAGACATGATGGCTGAAGTTGGTAAATTAGGACGTGTATTAGGACCTAAAGGTTTAATGCCTAACCCTAAAACTGGTACTGTTACAATGGACGTAACTAAAGCTGTTAACGAAGTTAAAGCTGGTAAAGTTACTTACCGTGTTGACAAAGCTGGTAACATCCATGTTCCAATCGGTAAAGTATCTTTCGACAACGAAAAATTAATTGAAAACTTCCGTACAATTCATGACGTTTTAGTAAAAGCTAAACCAGCTACATCTAAAGGTCAATACATGAAGAACGTTACAGTGACTACAACATTTGGTCCTGGAATCCACGTTGACCAAGCTTCTTTCTAATTTTTGATTAGAATTTTGATTGATTGAACGAAATTTTCTTGACTCAACCACTTTGCCATGGTAAAGTGGTTGAGGTTAATAATAATTAACTTGTACCGAAGACAGTAGGTGGTTTATCCTTAATTTCCTACCGAGGACGTTTATTGAGAAATATTCAATAGTCCCTCTATGTCTGCGGTGGCATGGAGTTTTTTTGTTTTTGTAAACAAAAAACCCACCATCAAAATTCAGGAGGTGAAACTCAAATGAGTGAAGCAACAATCGCAAAAAAAGCAGCAATCGTTGATAAAGTAACCGACAAATTCAAAGACGCAGCATCAGTAGTTATCGTTGACTACCGTGGCTTGACAGTTGATGAAGTAACTCGTTTACGTAAACAACTTCGTGACGCTAACGTAGAAATGAAAGTTATCAAAAACTCAATCCTTTCACGTGCAGCTAAACAAGCTGGATTAGAAGGCTTGGACGAAGTATTCACTGGTCCTACAGCTGTTGCATTTAGCAATGACGACGTAGTTGCACCAGCTAAAATCATTGATGAATTTTCTAGTGAAGCAAAAGCATTAGAAATCAAAGGCGGTATCATCGAAGGTAAAGTTTCTTCATTGGAAGAAATTACAGCTTTGGCAAAATTACCGAACCGCGAAGGTCTTCTTTCTATGTTACTATCTGTACTACAAGCGCCAGTCCGCAACGTGGCTTACGCTGTCAAAGCAGTCGCAGAAAAAGAAGATGGCGATGCAGCTTAATTGCCGCATAGCATAAAAAACAAAAAAACAGATTATTTAAATAATCATTTAAATGGAGGAAATATAAAATGGCATTGAACATTGAAAACATCGTTGCTGAGTTAAAAGAAGCAACTATCCTAGAACTTAACGACCTAGTTAAAGCTATTGAAGAAGAATTTGGCGTATCTGCTGCTGCTCCTGTAGCTGTAGCTGCTGCTGGTGGCGCTGCTGCTGAAGAACAAACAGAATTCACTGTAGAATTAACTGCAGCTGGAGACCAAAAAGTTAAAGTTATCAAAGCAGTTCGTGAAGCAACTGGCCTAGGCTTGAAAGAAGCTAAAGCTGTAGTTGATGGCGCTCCTGCACCAGTTAAAGAAGGCATCTCTAAAGAAGACGCTGAAGCATTGAAAGCTTCTCTAGAAGAAGTTGGCGCTTCAGTAACAGTTAAATAATTTTATTTGACGCCTATAAAACTGATCCTTATTTTTAAGGATCAGTTTTTTTGTTTATTTTTAAAAAGGGGTAATTTTGAGTGAACAATAAACAACAAAGTCCACTATTGACCAGAGGGCTGATTCTTTTATTAGCAATCACCTGTGGGGTCGTAGTTGCAAATATGTATTATGTCCAACCAATTGGAACAGAAGTAGCGGAAACATTTGGCGTGACGACAAGTTCAATTGGTCTGGTTACGATGTTGACACAACTTGGGTATGCGCTGGGCTTACTATTGTTAGTTCCATTAGGAGACGTCGTTGATCGCAGAAAATTGATTGTTCGTATGTCTGCACTTTCAGCATTATCTTTACTCGCAGCATTTTTTGCTCCAGAGTTTCATTTGTTTGCACTTGCATCGTTTTTGATTGGGTTACTGTCAATTGTTCCCCAAGTGATCATTCCATATGGTGCGGTCTTGGCTGGTCCAAGTAAACGTGGTGTAGTGATGGGACAACTACTTAGTGGTCTATTGATTGGTATTTTATTATCAAGGACTTTTTCGGGAATTATTGCTAGTGTCATTTCTTGGCGGTATGTTTATTTGATTGCAGTAGGTCTAATTATTGTGTTAACTTTCTTTTTACAAAAAAATATGCCGAAAAATACACTTCCCAAACAAGCCAATTTTTCTTATATTGACTCGCTAAAAAGTATACCTAAATTGATTCAGCAGCAAAAAACATTACGAGAAGCAGCAACCAATGGTTTTTTGATGTTTGGAACATTCTCGATTTTTTGGTCTACATTGATTTTTTATATTAGTAGTCCAGTGTATAATTGGGGAACTTTTGAAGCTGGTATTCTGGCTATCTTTGGATTATCTGGTGCACTTGCAGCACCTTTAGTAGGTCGCTTGGCGGATAATTATTCCGAACGAAAAATTATTTTGATGGGTCTGGTGATGCAAACCATCAGCTTTGTGCTTTTGATGATTGGTGGAGGACACTTGGTTGTGCTTATTTTAGCAATTATTTTACTTGATGTAGGCAATCAGTTTGGACAAGTAACCAATCAAACGCGCGTCCAAAACTTAGGTGAAAAAGCAAGTAATCGAAACAATACGGTATTTATGTTTATGTATTTTATTGGCGGTGCGCTAGGTTCACTAGTAGGAAGTACAATGTGGCAACAACATGGTTGGTTAGGTGTTGTGTTAGCTGGGTTAAGTTTCCAACTCGTTGCGTATATTTTCCACGTAATTGTTTATAAAGAAAAATAAAAGCTATTGAAACAAGATCCTCTTTCTTGTTTCAATAGCTTTTTCGTTAGCAGACCAGAAGTTATTGTTGAATATCAATCACTCGTTCTGCTAGTCCTTCATAAAATTCTTGTTCATGAGACACAATTAAGACTGTGCCAGTAAATTTCATCAGACTTTCTTTTAAGCTTTCTTTTGTTTCTTGATCGATATGGTTGGTTGGTTCATCCAATATTAATAAGTTACCAGAATTCATTGTCATTTCAGCCAACTTCACTTTAGTCTGTTCACCACCACTTAGTGTCTTTAGCGATTCTTGTGCTAGTTGATTTGGCAAGCCTGCTTTGGCTAAATGGCGACGCAATTCTTTGATAGTAGCTTTTGGGTCTTTACGACTTAGATATTGTAATGGGGTCTCTAGCGGATTTTCCCAAACAAGATCTTGTGAGAAATAATTGATTTTTGTATTTGCTGGAAAGTGGAAATCACCAGATATTTTTGGGATATCACCAATCAATGTTTTTAAGAGCGTTGATTTTCCTATTCCATTAAATCCACGAATGGCTACTTTTTCACCATAACGAATGGTTAAGTTAATAGGTGAAAGCAAAGGAGTGTTATAGCCAATAACCAATTGGTCTGTTTCTAAAGCTAGTGTAGTGACGATTGGCGAAATTGGAAAATCAAATACGGGTCTCGCTGTGTCTGAAGGAGGGGTTAATCGATCAATTTTGTCTAATTGTTTTTGACGGCTTTTTGCCATTGTTGAACGTGATCCAGCTTTATATTTTCGAATGTAAGCTTCGGTTTTTTCGATTTTTCTCTTTTGGACTTCATACTGACGTAAATAAGACTCACGATTTTGTTCTTTTTGCTTCAAGGCTTGGGTCAAATGACCAGTATATTTGGTTAATTTTCCGAATTCGATATCAGCAATATGTGTAGTGATTTGATCTAGGAATGCTTGATCATGTGAAATGACCAAAAATGCACCAAGAAAAGATTGTAAAAACTGTGTTAACCAAGTAATATGCTCATCATCTAAATGGTTGGTTGGTTCATCTAGAATCAAGACATCAGGCTGTTCAAGAAGTAATTTTGCTAGAATGACTTTTGAACGTTGGCCACCACTTAAAGACTGAATTTTTGTCGTAAGACCTAAAACATCTAGACCTAAACCACTACTCATTTCAGCAATCAAGGTATCGATTTGATAGAAGCTCCCTTGGTCTAATTGTGTTTGTAACTTTCCTGCTTTTTCAAGTAGCTGCTCATCTAAAGTTGTTCCATACGTTTCATAAGCTTCTGCGATTTGCTTCTCAATTGCAAACTCAGGTGCATACGCTGTTTTTAGAAATTCTTCAATAGTTAATCCTTCATCTACTTCGACATACTGATCTAGGTAACCGACATGGATATTCTTTTGCCACTGAACTTTTCCATCATCTGGAAGAATCTCACCAGTTATAATTTTGATTAGGGTACTTTTACCAGCACCGTTTTGTCCAATAAGCCCAAGATGTTCACCCGCATTTAATTGCAGATTGACATCTTCGTATAAGACTTTGTCTCCGAATTGTTGTGTAATATTGTTTAAAGTTAAAATACTCATACTTACTCCTTTATATAGGAAAAACGAAATAATATCCGTTTTTTGCAAACTATTTGAAAATTAACATGAAAATAAAGTGTTGTCAAGAAATCACTTAGTGAATGGAAGAGTTAGTAGATGTCAGAGTAAAAAAAGATTGGTATGATTAAGAGGGAATAAAAATTTGATTATTGGTATAGACTGATGTTGTCATTTCATACATATCGTGTTAGAATTGGTGTATACCAAAAAGACAAGGGAGTGTGTTCCATGAATATTATTCGTGTAAACAATGCTGATGAAGGCGGAAAAAAAGCGTTTGAATTAATCAAAGAAGGTATGGCTAACGGTGCCAAAACATTAGGATTAGCAACTGGTAGCACACCAGAAACTTTATATAAAGAAATGACATCTAGTGATTTAGATTTTTCTGAAATGACTTCAGTAAACTTAGATGAATATGTTGGCTTAAGTGGCGACGATACACAAAGCTATCGTTACTTCATGAATGAACATTTATTTAACCAAAAACCATTTAAAGAAACATTTGTTCCAAATGGTAAAGCAACTGACTTAAAAGCTGAATGTGCACGTTATGAAGATGTTGTAGATGCACACCCAATCGATATCCAAATTTTAGGAATTGGCCAAAATGGTCATATTGGGTTCAATGAACCTGGAACTTCATTTGACGAATTAACGCATGTTGTTAATTTAACTGAATCAACAATCAATGCGAATAAACGCTACTTTGATAAAGTGGAAGATGTGCCAACAACAGCCGTTTCAATGGGAATTGCCTCAATTATGAAAGGGAAAAAAATCATTTTGATGGCATTTGGTGAAGCAAAAGCAGATGCAATCAAAGCGACTATCGATGGCGAAAAAACAATCGATGTCCCTGCTTCTGTATTACAAAACCATGCAGACGTAACGATTATTGTTGATGAAGCAGCTGCAAGCAAACTATAAATCGATAGAAAATCTTTTTACTCGTTTCTTTCATACAAAAGAAAGGCTAGGGCTATAAATGTCCTGGCCTTTTTTCATCTAAAACGATAGTTTCGTGCTATATTTAAAGTGAGGTGAAGAAAATTGGTTGATACAGTGTTAACAGTTCCTGCAATTATTTTACGTTTAGGGATAGCGATGCTTTTTGGAGGAGCTATCGGATTTGAGCGGCAGTACAAAAGTCGACCAGCAGGTATGCGTACACATATTTTAGTGTGTATGGGTGCATGTATTATTGCATTGATTCAAGTAGAAATCGCAAGTAGTGCATTAACAGATGCGATAAATCACCCTTCTCTATCTGGAGTGATTCGGTCAGATGAAGCACGATTGATTGCACAAGTAGTCAGTGGTGTTGGATTTCTAGGTGCAGGAACGATTATTGTGAATAAGCGTTCAGTAACTGGACTTACCACGGCAGCATCATTGTGGGCGAGTGCGGGTGTGGGAATAGCGATTGGTATGGGCTTTTATTCGATTGCAATTTCAAGTTTTATAGGAATATTGATTGCTCTTACATTAGTAAGGAAAGTGATACATGTTCCTTCAATCAAAAAGCTAGAGATTCAATATATTCATCGAGTGGAAACAAGAAATTTCTTATCTGATTATTTTGAACAGAAAAAAATCAAAATTGAGGACGTTGATTTTGATGTGAAATTCATGGAGGACTATCGGTTGTATAAAAATATCTATACAATTGATTTGCCAAGAGGTGTAACGTATGCAGATGTGATTGAAGAATTATCGGTGTATAAGAATATTACGAAATTACGTTTGGTAAATATATAAAATCAAAGTGAAAAAGAGAGTGGGAAAGTTAGTTTCCACTCTCTTTTTAGTGAGTAAAGACCAAAAAGAATAGGATACCAAGTAGATTGCTAAAAAAATTGACCCAATTATTTGTCATCCAAGTAATACCTTTTACTTTTTTTGTTGGAAGTCCATGATGATAGGGTGCATCAGTTAGTTGATTGCAAAAAGTACATTGGTACCTTACTTGAAAAAGTGCGCCTAGCAAACTATCGAAAATCGATATCAAAAATCCAAAGACAGTACATGTAACGAAAATCTTAGCTAAAGCGTCGATCGTTGTTCCAGTTAAAAACAAGCAAAAGACAAATAAGAAAGAAATCGCCGAGGCACCAAGTAGCGAAGCAAATGTACCTAGAGGAGAGATGCCACCAGATAAGCCGGTCGGTAGCTTCGCTCCGGTTAAGATAGAACGGGGACGTTTTGATGCAAGTGTACCAATCTCTGATGCCCATGTGTCTGAAGTTGCTCCAGAAATACCAACGACAAAGGCAAGCAAGCAAGAAAAGGAGCCTGTTACTGAATATACTATGAGAAAGCTGACGGCTGGGAAAATATTCGCAAAAACTTGACGCGCATTTCTCGTTGTATCTGATGAAAGGGGCTCTTTTTTTATAAACAGAAGGGTCTTGAGTAAATGGATGCTACCAGAACTCAAAAAGAAAAAACCAACTAAAAAAATACTATACCAAGGACCAAAACCAATGATAAGTGTTCCTAAAATCCACGCTACAAGACAGCCATCAAAGGTGAGTAGACGTAAGAAAAAGGCAAAAACTAGAAAGCCGCCACTAAGAATCACTCCTAATAATAATTGATAAAAAAGTATCATATAATCGCTCCATTTGATTAAGTTACCGTCAGTGTATCATAGAAGTTTACAAAAAAAGAACAATGACAAATGATTGTCATTGCTCTTTTGTCTATTTTGAGTAAAGTTAATCGAAACCAATAAAATAATCATCATCACTCATTGCTTCTACATGTCCCAATAAATAACCATTCCCAACTTGGGAGAAGAAGTCATGGTTACTTGTTCCTGTTGAGATACCATTCATTACAATTGGGTTGACATCGTTTGCTGTATCAGGGAATAAAGGGTCCATTCCCAGATTCATCAATGCCTTATTTGCATTATAACGGAGGAATGTTTTTACTTCTTCCGTCCAACCAATTGCATCATACAGTTCTTCTGTATAGCGTTCTTCGTTTTCGTAGAGCTCGTACAGCAGATCATACATCCAATCTTTTAATTCCGCTTGCTTTTCTTGCGTAAGCTCGTTGAATCCTAATTGAAATTTATAGCCAATATAGGTTCCATGCACGGATTCATCACGGATGATCAATTTGATGATTTCAGCTACGTTGGCAAGTTTATTGTTTCCTAAATAGTAAAGTGGTGTATAAAACCCAGAGTAGAATAAGAAGGTTTCTAAAAAGACACTCGCTACTTTTTTCTCTAATGGTGTGCCATTTTTATAAATTTCATTGATTCGCTCTGCTTTTTTTTGTAAATACGTATTCGTATTCGTCCAGTCAAAGATTTCTTCGATTTCTTTTTTTGTATTCAGTGTACTAAAGATAGATGAATAGCTTTTGGCATGAACAGATTCCATGAATTGGATGTTATTTAGAACAGCTTCTTCGTGCGGTGTGCGTACATCTTTTCTTAATTGATCCATACCGCTTTCTGATTGAACTGTGTCTAGTAATGTCAATCCACCAAAAACATAGCCAACTGTTTCTTTTTCTAAAGAAGAGAGGCTACGCCAGTCATCCAAATCGTTTGAAAGTGGGATACGTGTGTCTAACCAAAATTGTTCAGTTAGTTTTTCCCAGGTTGATTTATCGATTACATCTTCAATTTCGTTCCAATTGATTGCTTCATAATACGTTTGTCCCATGATTCTCCTCCTTAAATAACGCAACTTTCACACTGGTTACTACCGATTTCTTGCGCATCATCTGTAAATGTTCGTACGTAATAAATTGATTTGATCCCCTTGTGGAAAGCATAGTTTCTTAAAATATTTAAATCACGTGTTGTTTGTTTGGGTGTTGTTTTCCATTCATACAAACCTTCAGGAATTTCTGAACGCATGAAGAGTGTTAAACTCATCCCTTGATCTACATGTTGTTGCGCTGTTGCATAAATATCAATGACTTTGCGCATATCCATATCGTATGCAGAGGTATAGTAGGGAATTGTTTCATTTGATAAATAAGGCGCAGGATAATAGATTTTTCCGATTTTCTTTTCTTGACGTTCTTCGATCATACGTGTGATTGGGTGGATACTTGCACTAGTATCGTTAATATAAGAAATTGAGCCATTTGGAGCAACAGCTAGACGATTTTGGTGGTATAGCCCATCTTGCATAACCATTTCTTTAAGTTTTACCCAATCTTCTGCAGAAGGGATAAAAATCCCTTCGAAAAGTTTACGTACTTTTGCTGATTTGATTTGGAAATCACCTGAAACGTACTTATCAAAATAGCTACCATCTGCATAAGCTGATTTTTCAAAGTTATGGAACGTTTGATTGCGTTCTTGCGCAATTTTGTTACTTTCAACAAGTGTCCAATAGTTTAACAACATAAAATAGATATTCGTGAAATCAATTGATTCTTCAGAGCCGTATTCCATTTGGTTTTTAGCGAAATACGTATGCAAGCCCATAGCACCTAAACCAATGGTATGATTCAAATGATTCCCATTTTGAATAGAAGGAACAACATCGATGTCTGAAGCGTCCGTAATATAAGTTAAGGCACGTGTCATGGTTTGCACAGATTTTCCAAAATCAGGACTTTCCATTAGATTCACAATATTTGTTGAACCCAGATTACATGAAATATCTGTACCGAGTACTTCATATTCCTGTTTTCCATTAATAACAGAAGGTGATTGTACTTGTAAAATTTCTGAACAAAGGTTACTCATGATGATTTTTCCATCGATTGGATTTTCTCGATTGGCAGTATCAACATTGATAATATATGGATAACCTGACTCTTGTTGTAATTTAGAAAGTTCATTTTCTAATTCACGAGCTTTGATTTTTTGTTTCCGAATGGCTGGATTTGCAACAAGATTATCATATTCTTTTGTAATATCTACATAAGAGAACGGAACACCGTATTCTTTTTCTACACTGTAAGGGCTAAATAAGTACATATCTTCATTCTTTTGGGCAAGTTCATAAAACTTATCTGGCACAAGTACACCGAGTGACAGAGTTTTTACGCGGATTTTTTCATCCGCATTTTCTTTTTTAGCCGATAGGAAAGAAACAATATCTGGATGGAAGACGTTTAAATAAACAACACCAGCACCCTGACGTTGCCCCAATTGGTTTGAGTAGCTGAAGCTATCCTCGAAAAGTTTCATTACAGGGACAACACCACTTGCAGCTCCTTCATATCCTTTAATAGGAGCGCCAGCTTCACGTAAATTTGATAGTGTGATACCAACGCCACCACCAATGCGTGAAAGTTGTAATGCTGAATTGATAGAACGACCAATCGAATTCATATCATCTGTCACCTGGATCAAAAAACAAGAAACAAGTTCACCACGACGCTTGCGACCAGCATTTAAAAAAGAAGGCGTTGCAGGCTGATACCGTTGATGAATCATTTCATCAGCTAAAGCTAAGGCTAATGACTCATCTCCGTCTGCATAATACAGTGCATTAAAGGCGACACGGTCTTCGTAGCTCTCTAAATAGGCGCTGCCATCATCTGTTTTTAATGCATATTGAGAATAGAATTTGTATGCTGCCATAAATGATTTGAATTTGAAATCCTGTTCATTTAAAAAAGTATAGAGTTCTTCAATAAAGCTCTCAGAATATTTCTGGATAAAGTCTTCTTCTAAAAAATCATTTGCTAGAAGATAAGCAATTTTTTCCTTTGTCGTAGCAAAAGTATACGTATTTGGTTCTACATTCTCTTTAAAAAATGCTTCAAGGGCTTCTTTATCCTTGTTTAAAGGAATTTGTCCATTTACTGGACGATTGATTTCATTATTCAATTTAAAGTAGCTAACATCTGTTAATGATTTGAGACTCATCTTTTCACGACCTTTTTATTTTCTCTTCTTGTGTACATTACCTTTGATAACAGGGGTGGATGACTATAAAAAAGGACTTGTTGGTTTGAACAGCCAAACCGACAAATCCGCATTTACATACGTTGCACATAGTGACGACAGATCAACTTGCAAGTTGACGTAATTGATCCGGACGAAAACCAACAACGGTTGTAAGCTCTGATGTAATTACTGGGACACTTTGGAAACCTTGTTCTTTTAGCCAAGTGATGGCTTCAGGTTGTTCGTCAATATTTATTTCTTCAAAAGAAACGTTGTTTTCTGATAAAAAACGCTTCACCATCTTACATTGCATACAATTGTTTTTCGAAAAAATTTTAACATTCATAATGGACCTCCTATGTAAACTTTCTATACTCCAAGTATAAGAATATAGAGGAAAAAGTCAATTGATAAACACTATATATTGTGTTGTGGAAACTGTGGAATACTATGTTTAGTGTTTTTGCAAATCGCAATGAAAACAGATGTTTAGTAGGAACATGCAAAGTAACTCTCAAAAAATACATGTGGAAAAGTGAAAAAAATAAAATTTTTATCTCAGAAAAACACACTAAGTAGAATAATTCACAAATAAAATTGACTTTGATGTAAAAAAAGCGTACTCTTTCTGAGAATGATTCTCAATGTCAAAAAGAGAACCGCTTATCTGATAAGCATTCGATTCGATAATCGATAGTACATAATAGAAAGATGTCGAGTGGGGGAACTATGGAAAATTTAGCACAAGTACAAAAAAATAGAGTTTATGAAATAAAAAAAATCATGGTTGATGAATCCGTGAAACGACATTTACAAGAATTAGGGATTGTTGTAAATAAAAAAGTTGTTTTAAGTAATTTTTCTGGAGAAAATGGTGTCATTCTATTACAAAATAATCGAATTGCAGTGAGTAAACAAATCTTGCAAACTATTTTTGTGGAAAAACCAAGTGATGACCCAGAAACATGGACGTCACTGGATCAATTGGCTATAGATGATAGCGCACATGTTGTTTCTATCCATGGACAAGGAGCTGTGAAGCGAAGATTGATGGATATGGGGATAACTAAGAATGTACAATTAAAAGTAAAAAATGTTGCACCATTAGGTGATCCAATTGAAATAGTTTTACGGGGATATGCACTTAGTCTTAGAAAATCAGAAGCTTCGATGATTTTGGTTCAAAAGGAGGAAGCACAATGAGTGTCTCAATCGCTTTAGTTGGGAATCCAAATAGTGGCAAGACGAGTATGTTCAACAACCTAACTGGAGCCAAACAATATGTAGGAAACTGGCCAGGGGTAACTGTTGAAAGAAAAGAAGGAACACTAAAAAAGCATCCAGATATAAAAATCCAAGATTTGCCAGGAATTTATTCGTTATCACCGTACACTCCCGAAGAAATAATTGCGCGTGATTATTTATTAACAGGTCATCCACAAGTAATCCTGAATATTGTTGATGCGACAAACTTAGAAAGAAACTTGTATTTGACTACACAGTTGATGGAGACCGGTATCCCTGTTGTTCTCTGTTTGAATATGATGGATGTTGTAAAGAAAAGTGGACAGACGATCAATGTAGAGAAACTCTCTTATGGTTTAGGAATACCCGTGGTACCAATTAGTGCGCTCAAAGAAGAAGGTGTGGATAAAGCAGTTAAAAAGGCTATTGATGTCGCAGCAATTTATCCACCAGAGCAAAAGTATTGTACGTATGATGAAAGACTTGAAGCTGCATTAAGTGAAATCAGTGATATTCTTGGGGATACTTCAGAAGAGTTGCAGTCTCGTTGGGATGCAGTCAAATTATTTGAACGAGATACACATACGCAAAATCGGGTGCCACTAAGTAAGATTCAATCGAAAGAAATTGAAGAAATTATTCAAATTACCGAAAAGATACTAGATGAGGATAGCGAAACAATCTTGATTAATGAACGCTATGAGTTGATTACACAATTAACTAAGCTATGCGTTGTACAAAAAAATGATTTTCGTCTTTCTGTCAGTGATCGAATCGATCAAATTGTAACGAACCGCTTTCTTGCGTTACCAATTTTTGCTTTTGTCATGTGGCTCGTCTATTATCTGGCAATCCAAACGATTGGAGTAATGGGAACGGATTGGATGAATGATCGTTTCTTTGGAGAAATTGTACCTACGCATGTCGAAGCGCTCTTACAGCAATGGCAAGTCGCTGAATGGATGCAAGAACTTATTTTAAATGGGATCATAGCAGGTGTAGGTGCGGTGTTGGGATTTTTACCACAATTAATTGTTCTCTTCTTGTGTCTGTCATTTATTGAAGATTGTGGATACATGTCTCGTGTCGCATTTGTGATGGATCGATTGTTTCGAAAATTCGGATTATCCGGGAAATCATTTATTCCGATGCTGATTGCAACCGGGTGTGGTGTCCCTGGAATCATGGCTAGTCGAACAATCGAAAATGAGAAAGATCGGCGAATGACGATTATGGTGACTACGTTTATTCCTTGTTCTGCAAAACTACCGATCATTGCATTAATTTCTGGTGCGTTCTTCCCAAATAGTAGTTGGGTGGCGCCGTCTGCCTACTTTTTAGGTATGGGTGCAATTGTTTTATCTGGAATCGCATTGAAGAAAACAGCACTTTTTGCGGGTGAAGCAGCGCCGTTTATCATGGAGCTACCAATGTATCATTTACCAAAAGTGAAGAGTATTTTCCGTCAAACATATAATCGTAGTCGCTCATTTGTAAAAAAAGCAGGAACGATTATTTTTGTTTCGTGCATCGTGATCTGGGCGACCTCTTCTTATAATTTTGCTGGCGAACGTGTTTCTGAATCAAATAGTATTTTAGCTGCTTTTGGCCATTTACTAGCCCCTCTGTTTGCTCCGCTTGGATGGGGAAATTGGCAAGGTGCAGTTGCTACGATTACCGGGTTAGTTGCAAAAGAAAATGTTATTGGCACATTTGGAATTTTGTTTGGACATGCAAGTGTCTCTGAAGCCGGAAATGAGATTTGGCGTACACTTCGTCAAACGTATACACCAGTAGCTGCGTATTCTTTGCTTGCATTTAATTTATTATGCGCACCTTGTTTTGCTGCTATTGGTGCAATTTATCGAGAAATGGGCACGAAAAAGTGGACATTCATCGCAATTGGGTATCAATGTGGCTTGGCATATGCTACAAGTTTTATCATTTACCAATTTGGGCATGTGCTGCTTGAAGGCGGAGAGTTTTCAATGACGACTATGCTTGCAGGTATCGTGTTGTTATACGGAATCTATCGCTTTGTAAAGAAGGAACCACAAGTAGAGTTACCGACTGTAACACTGCCTATCCATGATGGAGGTGAGAAACATGGCAACATGGCTTCTTAGTATTCTGATTTTTGGGAGTGCGGGATACATCGTTTATGGAAAACTCAAAGGGAAAAGCAGTTGTGAAGATTGTCACTCTGCATGCCCTGTAAAGCCGAAAAAACCAATTGAATAGTTACCTATAAAAGAAGTCGGAAACAAAGCGTACAAACGTTTTGAATCGGCTTCTTTTGTATATTTTTAGAAAAGTTGGTTTTATTTTGCTAAAATCATAGTAAGATAGAAGTGAATATTCATTTAAGAGGGGAACAAAACTGATGACTGGGAAAAAGAAAATCGTACGTTCACGGTACCAACAAATTGCAGTCGATTTAGCGCAAAAAATTGTTGAAAATTATTATACAGTGGGTGAGAAATTACATGCTCGTTCGACATTAGCTAGCACATATAATGCTTCACCAGAAACGACACGAAAAGCTATCAACGTTTTAGTTGATTTAGGAATCATGGAGGTACACCACGGCAGCGGTGCATTTGTCGCATCGAAAGAAAAAGCCAAGAACTTCCTTATCCAATATAAAGAAGTACAATCTATTCAAGAGATAAAATCAGAAATCCAAGCAAGTGTGGAGAAACAAAAAGAAGAAATAGACAACTTCTCTCGACTACTTGATCAATTGGCGAATCAAACCATGCAAGTCAACAAAATAAGTCCATTGCTACCATCTGAATTGCAGTTGAATGAATCATCGAAACATTTGGAACA
>JBKEDT010000007.1:0-41143 GCA_047975565.1 Enterococcus sp.
AACTGACGAGTGTTTCTTCGCTGGATTTAGAACGGTCAACGAAAGTCAAAGAAATGCGTCTGAAGAAATATGATGTCTTGTTGACAACAACGATTTTAGAACGTGGTGTGACCTTTGAGAATATTTCAATCATTGTGTTGGGAGCGGAGCATCGTGTTTTTTCAAAATCATCGTTGGTCCAGATTGCTGGTCGAGCAGACCGAAAAGGAGGATATACAGAGAGCGAAGTCTATTTTATTTATCATGAAATGACGCCAGCGATCAAAGATGCGTGTACGCAAATCACTAAAATGAACCAAGAAGGAAAGGAGCTTTTGTCAAATGAATTGTTGTTACTGCAAAAAAACGATCACTAGAAATCTTACTTTTCGAGAATTACTTCGTTCAGGTAAATACTTAAATACGCAATGCTGTGATACGTGCCATCAACTTTTTCATCTGCTAGAATATCCGAAGTGTCAAGGCTGCCAAAAACAATTAGAAGTAGAACAAGAAGCGATAAGATTTTGCGCCAATTGTTTAGAATGGAAAACACTCTATCCGGATTATGCCTTTGAGCATCAAGCAATCTACCAATATGATTACTCCTTTCAAGAGTGGCTCCATCGATACAAATTCTTGGGAGACATTTTTTTAGCAGGGACATTTACTGAAGAACTTACACAGTTGCGTGAACGATTCCCAGGATTTATTTATTGCCCCTTGCCAATTTCAAAACAACGCTATGAAGAACGTGGATTTAATCAAGTGATTGAGTTGCTGAAAGCTGCACATTTGAGGCATCATCTTTTGCTAAAACGAACGCTTCATCTTTCACCACAAGCTCAAAAGACACGCACCGAACGTATGGAAAGCCCCCAACCTTTTGAACTAGCCGTACCTAAAGAAGCAATCAGGGACAAAAATATTTTGCTGATTGATGATGTCTATACAACTGGAAGGACGTTATTTCATGCGGCACAGTGCATCAACCAGTACGCACCTAAAAGAATCTGTACATTTAGTTTAGCAAGGTAATTATAGAAGTGACGAGTATACAATAGAAAACAAATGAAAATGACAGCGATTTAGTTTGCAAATAGATTAGAGTTAGATATAATATAAATAAGAAGAAGGAAAGAGTGGTCCTTCTCCTTCTCTTATTGTGGTAGACGAAAGGGGTAATCTTTATGTTTAGATATAATGTACGTGGCGAAAATATCGAAGTAACCGAAGCAATCCGTGATTACGTTGAAAAAAAAGTTGGGAAATTAGAACGTTATTTTACTAATGTTCCAGAAGCAACGGCACACGTAAACTTAAAAGTATATACTGAAAAAACAGCTAAAGTGGAAGTAACGATTCCATTACCTTATCTTGTACTACGTGCAGAAGAAACATCTCCGGATTTGTATGCAAGTGTTGACTTAGTTGTTGATAAATTAGAACGTCAAATCCGTAAATACAAAACTAAAATCAACCGTAAATCACGTGAAACTGCGAAGGATGTTACAAGTACAGATGCACTTTTCAATACAGATGTTGAGGAAACTGATACAGATTCTGAATTAGATATCGTGCGTACAAAACGCCTATCATTGAAACCAATGGACAGTGAAGAAGCTGTCTTACAAATGAACATGCTTGGACATAACTTCTTCATCTTTGAAGATGCAGAAACAAATGGAACAAGTATCGTTTATCGTCGTAAAGACGGAAAATATGGTTTAATCGAAACGGATTGATTTGGTGCAATTACAAATGAAGTAAGTTAAAGGACCTGAGGCATATATGTCTCAGGTCCTTTTTGCTGAAAAAAGTTGTCAGATGCGTTCAGTTCTCCTCATACTTTCCTGTAAATCAAAAATTCCAACATAGTTAGAAATTATGAAAGGGCAAAGATAGGGGATTATTCGATTGAAGATATTTCTTTTATTGATAAGTAATGATAAAATAAAAAGGAGTAGCTCGCTATTTTTTATTAATGAAAGATAAATATAGAGTTGAAATAAAGGAGAATAGAAAACGTATGGCCAATTTTTTACGTAAGATGATTGAGAGTGATAAAAAAGAACTAAAACGTCTGGATGGCATTGCACATAAAGTTGAAGCACATGCAGATAAAATGGCCGCTTTATCCGACGAGCAATTACAAGCAAAAACAGAAGAATTTAAAGGCCGTTATAAAAAAGGCGAAACATTAGACCAATTGTTACCTGAAGCATTTGCTGTTGTTCGTGAAGCGGCAAAACGTGTATTAGGTTTATATCCATACCATGTGCAGTTAATGGGAGGTATCGTGCTTCATGATGGGAACATTCCAGAGATGCGCACAGGTGAAGGGAAAACATTGACGGCAACAATGCCTGTTTATCTAAATGCTTTATCTGGTGAAGGGGTACACGTTGTTACAGTAAATGAATATTTAGCAACACGTGACTCGACTGAAATGGGTGAATTGTATAATTTCTTGGGACTAAGTGTAGGGTTGAATATCAACTCGAAGTCTTCAGAAGAAAAACGAGCAGCCTATAATTGTGATATCACATATAGTACAAACAATGAGTTAGGTTTTGACTACTTACGGGATAACATGGTTGTTTACCGTCATCAAATGGTACAACGTCCATTAAACTATGCAATCGTTGATGAAGTTGACTCTATTTTGATCGATGAAGCTAGAACGCCATTGATTATTTCTGGACAAGCAGAAAAATCAACTGCTTTATATACAAGAGCAGATAATTTTGTTAAACGTTTAAAAGAAGAAGAAGACTACAAAATCGATGTTCAATCCAAAACAATTGGTTTGACCGAAGTCGGAATCGAAAAAGCAGAAGAAACGTTTGGGTTGGAAAACCTTTATGATATTGAAAATACGGCATTGACACATCACTTGGATGAATCGTTGCGTGCCAACTTCATTATGTTGCGTGATATCGATTATGTCGTACAAGATGGAAAAGTACTGATCGTTGACCAATTTACAGGGCGTATCATGGATGGTCGTCGTTATTCTGACGGATTACACCAAGCTATCGAAGCAAAAGAAGGCGTTGAGATTGAAGATGAAACAAAAACAATGGCAACTGTTACCTTCCAAAATTACTTCCGTATGTACAAAAAATTATCAGGGATGACTGGTACAGCAAAAACTGAGGAAGAAGAATTCCGTGAAATCTACAACATCCAAGTTATTCAAATTCCAACAAACCGTCCAATCGTTCGTGATGACCGTGCAGATTTATTATACCCAACACTTCATAGTAAATTTAAAGCAGTTGTTCAAGATATCAAAAATCGTTACCGTAAAGGACAGCCTGTCTTGGTCGGAACTGTTGCAGTTGAAACATCTGAATTACTTTCTGAAATGTTGAATAAAGAAAACATCCCACATGAAATCTTGAACGCCAAGAATCACTTTAAAGAAGCGGAGATCATTATGAATGCTGGTCAAAAAGGCGCAGTTACGATTGCGACCAATATGGCCGGACGTGGTACGGATATCAAGCTCGGTTTAGGTGTAAAAGAATTAGGCGGATTAGCGGTAATCGGTACAGAACGTCATGAATCTCGCCGTATTGATAACCAGTTACGTGGACGTGCAGGTCGTCAAGGGGACCCGGGTGTGTCACAATTTTATCTTTCTTTAGAAGATGACTTGATGAAACGTTTTGGTTCAGAACGAATCAAGGCTTTCTTAGATCGTATGAAGATCGAAGAAGAAGATGCAGTTATCCAAAGTAGAATGCTGTCAAAACAAGTAGAATCAGCACAAAAACGTGTAGAAGGAAATAACTATGATACACGTAAAAATGTCTTGCAATACGATGATGTAATGAGAGAACAACGTGAAGTCATCTACAAGCAACGTCAAGAAGTCATCATGGAAGAAACAGACTTATCGAAACAATTGATGAATATGGTAAAACGTACAATTGGGCGTGTTGTTGATGCACATACACAATTAGAAAAAGAAAATTGGAACCTAGAAGGTATCGTGGATTTTGCAGGGAATGTTCTTGTTCATGAAGATTCAATCAAAGTATCAGATATTGAAGGGAAAACACCAGAAGAAATCAAAGACTATCTGCTTACACGTGCGCAAGAAGTATTTGATACAAAGGCTGCACAGTTAAACGGACAAGATCAATTGCTTGAATTTGAAAAAGTCGTTATCTTACGTGTAGTAGATACCAAGTGGACAGACCACATCGATGCAATGGATCAATTGCGTCAATCAATCGGACTACGTGCATACGGGCAAAACAACCCTCTTGTGGAATATCAAACAGAAGGATACTCAATGTTTGAAGATATGGTTGGTGCAATCGAATATGAAGTAACACGTCTATTTATGAAGGCTGAGATCCGCCAAAATGTCCAACGAGAACAAGTTGCACAAGGTGAAGCGGAAGAAACCGAAGAAATGAAGAGTGCGCATGAACGAAGCAATACTAGCGCAAAGAAACAACCCGTTCATGTAGAAAAGGTAGGACGGAATGATCCGTGTCCTTGTGGAAGTGGCAAAAAATACAAAAACTGCCATGGAAAAAATGAATAAACAATGCGCAACATAGAAATGAAGGTGATATAAATTCTTTCTAAAGAATTTGTGTCACCTTATTTCTGATAAAGAGAGAATTTGGTAGACTAGACATGAACAGAGCCTATTAAACAACCAGAAAGAAGGAGTTTATCTATGGAAGTTGCAGAAATTCGTAATTTGTTAATCGACATGCAAGCAAAAGTAACAAGTTTTAGGAGGTCTCTTTGACTTAGATCAGTTGGAAGAAGACATAGCAGAAGCAGAAAATCAAATGGCAGAGCCAGGTTTTTGGGATGATAGTGTATCCGCACAAAAAGTAATCAGCCAAAACAATGCCAATAAGGAAACCTACGATCATTTCCATGTACTTGCGGATGAAGTAGATGAGCTAGAGATAATGGTTGAGCTTCTCCAAGAAGAACCAGATACACAATTGCAAAGTGAATTGGAAACACGTTTGTTAACACTAAATGATAAGATGCAAAGCTATGAATTGTCTATGCTACTAGATGGCCCATACGATCGGAACAACGCATTGATTGAATTACATCCTGGTGCAGGTGGTACAGAATCACAAGATTGGGGCAGTATGTTATTACGTATGTATACACGCTGGGCGGAAAAGCATAACTATGAGGTAGAAACACTTGACTATCTTGCTGGTGAAGAAGCTGGTATCAAGAGTGTAACGCTTCGAATCAAGGGACATAATGCTTTTGGTTATTTGAAGTCTGAAAAGGGTGTACATCGCCTTGTTCGTATCTCTCCATTTGATTCTGCAAAACGTCGCCATACGTCATTTTGTTCCGTGGATGTGATGCCAGAACTAGATGACACGATCGATATTGCTATCAATCCAGATGAATTAAAAATTGATACGTACCGTGCAAGTGGTGCAGGTGGACAACATATCAATAAAACAGAATCTGCTGTTCGGATCACACATATTCCTACTGGAACAGTTGCCGCAAGCCAAGCACAACGTTCTCAATTAAAGAATAGAGAACAAGCAATGAGCATGTTGAAAGCAAAATTGTATCAATTAGAAGTGGAAAAGAAAGAACAAGAGGCAGCTGCTTTACGTGGTGAACAATTAGAAATCGGTTGGGGTTCACAAATTCGCTCCTATGTTTTTCATCCATATTCAATGGTCAAAGATCACCGTACGAATTATGAGACAGGAAATGTCCAAGCAGTAATGGATGGAGATTTAGATGGATTTATTGATGCGTATCTAAAAATGCAACTCAATAAAAAAGATGCATAATTTATTTAATTGAAATAGAATTGTAAAATTTTGAAAGCACCTTGCAATATTCTCATGCTATAATATTGCAAGACTGAATAAAAAGATTTGGAGAGAACGCCATGATTGAAATGAAGGATGTTACGAAGAAGTATTCTAACGGTACTACTGCCATCCGCAATCTCTCGATCACTATTGATCAAGGGGAGTTTTTATATGTAGTTGGTCCTTCCGGAGCCGGAAAATCGACATTTATCAAATTAATGTATCGTGAAGAAAAAGCAACTACTGGAACTTTAGATGTTGCTGGTTATGATTTAATGAACATAAAAAACAAAGATATACCATATTTACGTAGAGAAATCGGTGTAGTCTTCCAAGATTACAAACTTTTACCTCGCAAAACAGTGTACGAGAATGTTGCGTATGCAATGCAGGTTATTGGACGTAAACCACGTGATATCAAAAAACGTGTAATGGAAGTCCTTGATTTGGTTGGTTTAAAACACAAGGTTCGCGTATTCCCAGATCAGTTATCTGGTGGGGAACAACAGCGTGTCTCTATCGCGCGTGCAATCGTAAACACACCGAAAGTTTTGATTGCGGATGAACCTACTGGTAACTTGGATCCAGATACTTCTTGGGAAATCATGAAATTATTGGATAGAATCAATACACAAGGAACAACAATAGTGATGGCAACGCACAATCGCTCAATCGTAAATACTGCACGTCATCGTGTAGTTGCAATCGAAAACGGTCTGATTGTTCGAGACCAAGCGGAAGGGGAATACGGATACGATGATTAGAACCTTTTTCCGACAACTTTGGGAAAGTATCAAGAGCCTAAAACGTAATGGGTGGATGACGGTCGCTTCAGTTAGTGCGATCACAATTACACTTGCTTTAGTCGGTGTCTTTATGGCAGTAATTATGAATGCAACAAAATTAGCGCAAGATATTGAAGATAATGTCAATGTGTCAGTCTTTGTCGATATTGGTACAGAACAAAAAGACATGGACAAATTGGAAGAACAGTTAAATAAATTAGCACATGTTGATACAGTTACTTTCTCAGATAAAGACCAAGAACTGAAGAAAATCCAAGATGCAATGGGTGATTCATGGGATTTGTTCGAAGGAGATAGTAATCCTTTATACGATGTTTACGTAATCAGTGCAACTGATCCACAATATACAAAAGAAATTTCAAAAGAAGCTGGACAATTATCAAATGTCTTCCGTGCCGATTACGGTGGCGCTTCTTCAGATAAAATCTTCAAGATAGCTGGAGCAGTTCGTACATGGGGACTTGCAGCGGCTACATTGTTACTCTTTGTTGCGATGTTCTTGATTTCAAATACGATTCGAATCACGATCTTGTCTCGTAAACGCGAAATTCAAATCATGCGTCTCGTAGGTGCGAAGAACAGTTATATTCGTTTACCATTCTTCCTAGAAGGTGGTTGGATTGGTTTGATTGGAGCAATTATTCCGATTTTATTGATGACCTATGGCTATCATGCGATGTATCAATTGATTAACCCATCCTTGCTTCGCTCAAATTATTCATTATTAAAACCAGCTGATTTTATTTGGCAAATCAATCTTCTGATGGCTGGTATTGGTGTAATTATTGGTTCACTTGGTTCAATTGTTTCAATGCGCCGATTCTTACGTCTTTAAGAAAATAAAAAGAAGTTCATCTGTTGATGGACTTCTTTTTTTGTCGCTTTTAGCCTTTACAACTAAAAGTAACTTCGCTATGCTTGAGGAGGGGAAATTGAAGAGGTGAAGTATGCAACTTATAATTGATAACTTCTTTTCGTTTATTTTACTGATAAATATATTATTATCTATAGTAATTATTTTTCGAGAACGAAAAGAAACTGCACAAACTTGGGCTTGGCTGTTAGTATTGATGTTTATCCCTGTACTAGGGTTTGTCTTATACATATTTTTGGGACGTGGGATTTCCAAAGACAAGATTTTTGACTTGAAGATGCAAGGGAAAATCGGTATGAATATCGAGATTGAACGAGAGAAACAAGCATTAAAAAGAGGCTTGTACCCTCATCCGCCCACAGGTCAAGTGGATGTCAAACAACTAATCTATATGTTAACAGTATTTGAAAGCTCGCTTTATACAACGCAAAATGATTTGACACTTTACACAGATGGACGAGAAAAATTTGATGCATTGATCAAAGATATCAACCATGCAAAAAATCATATTCACTTGCAATACTATATTTATAGAGGAGATACTCTAGGAAAAGAAATACTCGATGCACTAGTTGCTGCTGCAAAACGCGGAGTGAAAGTACGAACGCTTGTTGATGCATGGGGGTCTACAACAACCAAGAAAAGTTTTTTTGACCCATTGATAGAGGTTGGAGGAGAAGTTACTTTCTTCTTTCCGTTATTCGTTCCATTTATCAATCCGCGAATCAATTATCGTAATCATCGTAAGATCGTTGTGATCGATGGACACATTGGCTACACAGGTGGATTTAATATTGGCGATGAATATCTAGGGAAAGTAGAGAAGTTTGGTTATTGGCGGGACAATCATTTAAGAATCACCGGGGAAGCTGTGTATACATTACAAAATCGATTTTTAATGGACTGGAACTCACAGCAAACAAAAGATGTTAGCTATTCAAAAGCATTTTTCCCAAAAATAGCACCTACTGGAACTAAAGCTATTCAAATTGCGACAAGTGGACCTGATTCAGCGCATGAGCAAATCAAGATGACGTATCTCAAGATGATTTCTTTAGCAAAAAAAGAAATTTTGATCCAAACACCGTACTATATTCCAGATGAATCGATTCATGAAGCACTAAAATTAGCCTTGTTGTCTGGTGTGGATGTACGTATCCAGATTCCAAACAAGCCTGATCATATGCTCGTATACTGGGCAACGTATTCATTTTCTGCAGAATTATTAGAGTATGGAGCAATTATTGAAACCTATGAAAATGGATTTATTCATGCAAAAACAATGATTATTGATGGCGGTATTGTATCTATTGGTTCGGCCAATATCGATGTCCGCTCCTTCCGATTAGACTTTGAGGTCAATGCACTAGTCTATGATGAGGAAGTTGCACTAGAGGTACGTAGGATATTCTTTGAAGACTCAAAAGACTCTCAACTTTTGACCAAAGAAGTCTACCGAGAGCGTGGGACGATCATCAAACTAAAAGAAGGCTTAGCACGTTTGATATCACCGTTATTATAAATAATGAAAAAAGACGTTGCGAAAACAAAAAAATTGTTTTTGCAATGTCTTTTTTTGGGGAGAAGCACACAGTGAAATCGATTTATCTTTTTCACTGTGTCGAAATTTTCCTTTCTTTCATATAGAACGATGGTCTTGGGGTATCTCTTATTTGGGGAAATAAAAAGATAGACCATCTGTCAAAAAAAAAGAAATATATTTCAAAAATAGTATAGCATAGCTGTTTTTTTCGAGATAGCTTTTTTTGTAAAAAAAGAGGGTAAATTTTTCCTATTCGTGTTATTTCAAAAGTTTTGAGAATACTCAATCAGGAAAGAAAATGGTAAACTGGAATCAACTTAAGGTTAAAGGAGCTTTATCATGAAAAAAATTAAATTTATTCTACCTATACTAGGAATAGCACTCGTTTTATCTGGTTGTTCCAAGTGGATCGACCGTGGAGAATCTATTACTGCAGTAGGATCTTCTGCATTACAGCCCCTTGTAGAAACGGTAGCAGAAAGCTATCAAACAGAAAACCCAGGAAAGTTTGTTAATGTCCAAGGCGGAGGAAGTGGTACTGGGTTATCTCAAGTACAGTCTGGCGCTGTAGACATTGGAAATTCCGACCTTTTTGCAGAAGAAAAGAGTGGAATCGATGCAGATAAATTAGTTGATCATAAAGTAGCGGTTGTTGGAATTACACCAATCGTAAACAAAGAAGTTGGTATTACAGATATTTCATTAGAAGATTTGCGTAAAATATTTACAGGTGAGATCACAAACTGGAAAGAAATTGGTGGGAATGATCAAAAAGTTGTTGTTTTAAACCGCGCAGCAGGTAGTGGAACACGTAGTACATTCGAAAAATGGGTTCTAGATGGTCAAACTTCCGTTCAGGCACAGGAACAAGACTCAAGTGGAATGGTTCGCCAAATCGTTACAGACACACCAGGAGCAATCAGTTATGTCGCCTTCTCTTATGTAACAGATGATGTAAATACAATCAGTGTTGATGGTGTCGAGCCTACGGATGAAAATGTGACAACCAATAAATGGAAAATTTGGTCTTATGAACATATGTATACAAAAGGTGAGCCAAAAGAATTAACAAATGAATTCTTAGAATACATTTTATCAGACGATGTTCAAGAAAATATGGTTGGCAAACTTGGGTATATCCCAGTATCAAAAATGGAAGTAGAACGAGATTGGCAAGGGAATATCATTGAATAATAAACAAAAAATAAGTAAAAAATTGACCTTTACACAATCTTTACAAACTTCGTAAAAGCTTTACATGTTATTGAAAGCAAATTGATATTTGATTTGTATACTCAATAAAGAAGTAGTTTCCTAATAAGGAGGAGTCATCTGTGGAAGATGTAAAAAAAGCGTTATTAACAAAATCAAAACGTTCACGTATGGAACAACGTGGGAAATTTATTAGTTTTCTCTGTATCGCACTTATTGTGATTGTGGTCGCAGCAATTTTTTGTTTTGTAGCAAGTAAAGGACTTGCGACTTTCTTTGTAGACAAAATCAATTTCTTTGATTTTCTTTTTGGAACAGATTGGAATCCAAGCCAACTTGGTCCCGATGGAAAACCAATGGTTGGTGCACTACCAATGATTGCTGGATCATTTATCGTTACTTTTCTTTCTGCAATCGTTGCAACACCATTTGCAATTGGTGCAGCAATTTTTATGACAGAAATATCTCCTAAAAAAGGAACCAAGATTTTACAACCGGTAATTGAATTATTGGTAGGTATTCCTTCAGTTGTTTATGGATTTATTGGTTTATCTGTCGTTGTACCATTTGTGCGTAGTATTTTTGGTGGTACTGGTTTTGGTATTTTAGCTGGGACATTTGTATTATTTGTAATGATTTTACCAACTGTAACAACAATGACAGTAGATGCATTGAAATCTGTTCCTCGTCATTATCGAGAAGCCTCTTTAGCACTTGGTGCAACAAGATGGCAAACAATTTATAAAGTTGTCCTACGTGCAGCAGTTCCAGGGATTTTAACTGCAATTGTTTTTGGAATGGCGCGCGCCTTCGGGGAAGCTCTAGCGGTTCAAATGGTTATCGGAAATGCCGCGTTGATGCCTACAAGTTTGACAACACCAGCATCAACATTAACATCAATATTAACAATGGGAATCGGAAATACAATTATGGGAACAGTTGAAAACAACGTACTTTGGTCATTGGCATTGCTCCTATTATTAATGTCTCTATTCTTTAACGTTGTTATTCGAATGATCGGTAAGAGAGGAGAACTTAAATAATGAATGCAAAACGTTCAGATAAAATTGCTACAGGCGTTCTTTACGTAGTCTCCGGACTAATCGTATTGATCTTAGCTGCATTACTACTCTATATTTTAGTACGTGGTGTGCCACATATTTCATGGGAATTCCTAACGTCACCATCAAAAGCATATGAATCTGGTGGAGGAATCGGGATTCAGCTATTTAACTCAATCTATTTGTTGATCATTACAATGATTATCAGTTTCCCTATTTCATTAGGTGCGGGTATTTATTTATCTGAGTACGCTGGGAAAAGTCGCTTCGTCGATGTCGTACGTACTGCAATTGAAGTATTAAGTTCATTACCATCTGTTGTTGTCGGTTTATTTGGCTTCTTGGTGTTTGTTGTTCAATTCCAATATGGCTTTTCGATTATTTCAGGGGCATTAGCTCTGACAATCTTCAATCTACCTTTATTGACACGAACAATCGAAGAATCATTGCAAGCTGTACACTATACACAGCGTGAAGCAGGATTAGCTTTAGGATTGTCACGTTGGGAAACAGTTCTTAAAGTGGTTGTTCCAGAAGCAACTCCAGGAATCTTAACAGGAGTTATCTTAAGTTCAGGAAGAATCTTTGGTGAAGCTGCGGCGTTGATTTATACGGCAGGTCAAAGTGCACCGGCATTAGATTTCTCCAATTGGAACCCATTGAGCGTATCAAGTCCAATTAGTATTTTCCGTCAAGCAGAAACATTATCTGTACACATTTGGAAAATCAATACAGAGGGTACGATGCCAGATGGAGATGCTGTTTCCGCAGGAGCTTCTGCAGTATTGATTATTGCAGTGCTATTATTTAATTTCAGTGCACGTGCAATTGGGAAACGTCTACATCGCAAAATGACTTCAGCGTAAGGAGAACTTGAAAATGAAAGAATATAATTTGAATGATACCAATATTATCGACTTAGCAGCTGATAAGAAAGAAATTGCGCTTTATACAGATGATTTACATGTATGGTATGGAGATAACGAAGCAATCAAAGGCGTTGATTTAGCTTTTGAAAAAAACAAAATCACTGCATTGATCGGGCCTTCAGGTTGTGGTAAGTCAACTTATCTACGCTCATTAAATCGAATGAATGATGGCATTGCGAATACAAAAGTAACCGGAGAAATCATGTATAAAGATGTGAATGTCAACTCTTCGCAAGTAGATGTTTATGAAATGAGAAAACGTATCGGGATGGTTTTTCAACGACCAAATCCATTTAGTAAATCAATCTATGAGAATATCACATTTGCTTTGAAGCAACACGGCGAAAAAAATAAAAAGAAATTAGATGAAATTGTTGAAACAAGCCTTAAACAAGCAGCCTTGTGGGATCAAGTAAAGGATAATTTGGATAAGAGTGCTCTAGCGCTTTCCGGTGGACAACAACAACGTCTCTGCATTGCACGTGCTATTGCAATGAAACCAGATATCTTACTATTAGATGAACCAGCAAGTGCTTTGGATCCAATTTCAACTGGGACAGTAGAAGAAACGTTAGTCAATCTAAAAGAAGACTTTACAATTATCATTGTGACACACAACATGCAACAAGCTGCACGTATTAGTGATTACACAGCGTTTTTCTATTTAGGAAAAACAATTGAATACGATGAAACAAGAAAAATCTTTACACGTCCAAAAATTCAAGCAACAGAAGATTATGTATCTGGACACTTTGGTTAATACGGAGGCTTATTATGACAAAAGAAATTATTTCATCAAGAGATCTTCACTTGTATTATGGAAAGAAAGAAGCGTTAAAAGGAATTTCACTTTCAATCAATCAAGGAGAGATTACAGCAATGATTGGGCCATCAGGCTGTGGTAAGTCAACTTATCTACGGTCATTGAATCGAATGAATGACCTGATCCCTACTGTAACGATCACAGGAAATGTCATCTATAAAGGTCAAGATATCTATGGACCTAAAACAGATATTGTTCAATTAAGAAAAGAAATCGGAATGGTTTTCCAACAACCCAATCCATTTCCGTTTTCAATTTACGAAAACGTTATTTATGGGTTAAAATTAAAAGGTGAAAAAGATAAAAACAAATTAGACCAAGTAGTAGAAGAAAGTTTGAAAGCTGCTTCTGTATGGGATGACGTAAAAGACAAATTGCATAAAAGTGCACTCTCATTATCCGGTGGACAACAACAACGTGTGTGTATTGCCAGAGTATTAGCTGTCGAACCAGAAATCATTTTATTAGATGAACCAACGAGTGCACTAGATCCCGTATCAACTGGGAAAATCGAAAGTATGTTGCTTGAATTAAAAGAAAAATATACAATGATCATCGTGACACATAATATGTCGCAGGCATCACGTATCTCTGATAAAACAGCCTTCTTTTTAGATGGTAATTTGATTGAATTTGATAATACAAAGAAAATCTTTATGAATCCAAGCAAACAAGAAACAGAAGATTATATTTCAGGACGATTTGGTTAAGGAGGAGAAAAAATGTTACGTACACAATTTGAAGAAGAGCTACTTAATCTTCATAACCAATTTTACGAAATGGGTATGATGGTTAGTAATGCCGTGCACAAATCCGTTCGCTCATATATCAAACATGATAAAAAACTTGCACAAGAAGTAATCGATAATGATACTAACATCAATGATATGGAAATTCGTTTAGAGAAAAAAAGTTTTGAGATGATTGCATTACAGCAACCTGTTACAACAGACTTACGTATGATCATCACTGTCATGAAAGCAAGTTCTGACTTGGAACGTATGGCAGATCATGCGGTCTCGATTGCAAAATCAACAATCCGTGTCAAAGGGCAAAATCGGATGCCAGAAATCGAAAAAGAAATTTCTGATATGTCTGATTACGTGAAAAAAATGGTAGATAATGTACTGATTGCTTATGTAAAAACAGACGAGAAGGATGCACGTACCATTGCGAATATGGATGAACGAGTAAACGAATCTTTCAACCGTATCTATAATGCAACAATCAAGAATATGGAAAACAATCCAGATACTGTAATTAGTGGTACAGATTACTTAAACGTTGCGAGTTATCTTGAACGTATCGGAGATTATGTGACAAATATTTGTGAGTGGATCGTCTACTTAGCAACTGGCAAAATCACTGAGTTGAATTCAGTACACGATAAATTCTTCTGATCAAAACTGAGACTAGTAGTAGTCTCAGTTTTTTGTCTATCAAGATATTTCTGAAGATGTAGGGAAAATTACTCCTTAAGTCCTATGACAATTTGTACTATAGCGTGCATAATAAGGATGTAAGAAAAACTTGCTAAAAGATTTTGCTTAAGGAGGCAAACTACCATGAAAGAAAGAGAACGTATATTAGACTTAGTGAAAAAAGGTGTGCTTTCCACAGAAGAAGCATTAGATCTATTGGAAAGTATGGCAACAAAACGCGATGAAAAACAAATCGCAAAAGAAGCTGACCAAGTGACGAGTCAAAAAGAACAAAAAGATTCTGTTGACCAACTATTGAATGAACTAGAAACACCAAACGCAGAAGATGCAGAAGAAATAAAAGATGAGATAGATGCAAAACAAAAAGAAAAAGAAGATCAAGAAAACTTAGAAAAAATTCTTGATGAATTAGCAACAGAAGCGAATAATACATCCGCAGAACTAGATGAAATCAACATGGAACTAAAACAGGAAAAAGCAAAATTAACGGAAAAACAGGAAGCGTTAATGCAGCTGAATACCAAAGAAGAACTTGGCATGACAAGTGAAGAAGACTTCACGTACCGTAAAGAGTTAGAACAACAAATCAAAGACCAAGAAAATGCTGTGGATAAGCTAAAAGAAAAACAAATCCATCATGAAGCAAAACTAAGAAATATCCGTAAAGATCAATGGTCTGAAAAGAAAGAAACAATCAGCAATAAATTTGATTTACCAGATGACTGGAAAGACCAAGCAACTGATACGTTGAACCAAGTAGGCGAAAAAATGTCTGAAGCTGGTTCACAATTAGGTAAATTCTTGAAGAAAACCTTCCAAACAGTCAATGATAATATGGAATGGAAAGACGTAAACTTGCGTGTACCAGGTGTAGCTACAACAAAATTTGAACATGAATTTTACTACGAAAATGCACAAGCAACAATCATTGATATCAAAGCGGCAAACGGAAATGTTGAATTAAAGACATGGGATAGCGAAGATATCAAAGTGGAAGCTGCAATCAAACTTTACGGGAAGATGAGCGGCGAACCATTTGAAGCATTTGAAGAACGTAGTCAGATCGAAGTAGATGAAGAAAGCATTGTTTTCCATATACCAAACAAGCGTGTACGTGCAGATCTAGTCTTTTACTTACCAAAACGCATGTATGATCATGTTGCAATCAAGTTATTGAATGGGAATATTTTGATCAACGAGTTAGAGGCAAAAGATGTCTACAGTAAATCAACAAACGGAAAAATCGAAACACGTGACCTAACTGCGACAATGTTAGAAATCGAAGGGGTAAACGGGGATATCGATATTCATCGTGGAGAACTTCTTGATTCAATCATTGAAACAGTTAATGGGACAGTTGTTGTTGATACAACACCTGAAACAGTAGCAATTTCGGTTGTGAATGGAAATATTCGTGCGACCTTTACAGAAGATACACTGAAAAAAGTCGATGCAAGTTCTGTAAACGGAAATGTCAAAGTAGCATTACCACAAAGTCTAGGTGTAGATGGACATGCAAAAACTAGCTTAGGAAGTATCAATACACGTATGACAGAGTATGAAGTGATTCGTGAAAAGAAAGAACGTACGAATCAAATGTTGCAATTCCACCGTGCAGCTGATGCAATGGCAACTCTTCAATTAACAACAACAACAGGGAACATTTTCCTAAAAGATACTGAAAAATAAAGTTGTGGGGGAGGAAATACTCCGCAGTTTCGAGTAAAATAAGAGAATAGAGGTGAGAAATATGCAAAAACGATTAACAAAGTCAAAAAACAATGTTGTGCTAACAGGTACACTAGGCGGGATCGGAGAATATATCGGTGTTGACCCAACGATCATTCGAATCATCTACATCGTCTTGAGCTTGATGGCATTTGGAAGTCCGATTATCTTATATATATTCTTAGTGATTTTGGTACCTTCCGCTCGTAGTTCACGTGGATATGGTCACGATAATCAGTACTACAAAAATAATCAAAAAACGCAAGGCAAACGCAAAGAAGCAGAAAAAGTCGATGATGACGATTGGAGTGACTTTTAATGTCTTATCTCCAACGGCTCGTTGTCAATACACTGATTTTTATTTCGTTGACTGTCTTGCTCCCGCAAATGGTTTATGTGCATAGTTTTTGGACAGCGATAGTTGCAAGTTTTGTACTTTCACTATTAAATATGCTAGTGAAACCCATTCTGACACTTCTATCGCTTCCATTTACATTTTTAACTCTAGGACTCTTTAGCTTTGTCGTTAACGCAATGATCTTAGAATTAACATCATTTTTTGTCGGAAACAATACATTTGGTTTTTCGTCATTTGGCGCAGCAATTCTCGTTGCAATTATCATGTCAGTCGTGAACTTGATTGTAACAGAACATAATCTAGATAAATATGAAGACTAGTATAAAGGTAACACAGAACTGTTTTGCCTCATAAAATAAGCGAACACGCTCAAAATTTATTTCAAATTTTTGAGCGTGTTCGCTTATTTGTATGAAAGAGAGTAAAGGAGTTTTTGTTTTTTCTCACTTGTTTCCGTGATACAATAAAAACGATTGGAGTGTGGTAGTATGACACAAGTCTATGCACATCGAGGCAGCAGCGGAACGCATCCTGAAAATACCTTACCAGCATTTGCTGAAGCAGTTCGAGTTGGTTCGGATGGTATCGAACTAGATGTTCATTTAAGTAAAGATGGACAACTTATCGTTATGCATGATGAATCTGTAGATCGTACAACAAATGGAAAAGGTTTGATACGTGAAAAAACTGTTGAAGAATTAAAAAAATTGAATGCAGGTAGTTGGTTTAGTAAATCCTATACTGCAGCGAAAGTTCCAATGCTAAAAGAAGTATTGAATCTTTTACTACAAAAAAACTATCGTGGCACTGTAATGATTGAATTAAAAACAGATAAATACGAGTATCCTGAGATAGAAGAAAAAGTTTCTGCAATGCTTTTAAGTCAAGAGTGGCCTTTTCAACATGCGTATTGTAGCTTTAACGTCCACTCCTTAGACCGAATGCATCAAATCGAACCAGAAGCGCAACTAGACCTCATTATGGGTGTCTCAGAGAAGAAACCACCGTTAGCCTTTGAACGACCGTATATTGAAGGAATACATCCAAGTTTTAAATGGATAGAAGGACAAGATGATACCGTCCTGGCGGAGTACCCAATTTCGTTACGCCCATGGACAATCGATGAAGAAGAACAAATGGAATATTGTTATCGCAAAAATCTGACAGGAATCATTACAGATTATCCAGAAAAAGCAATCCGATACAAGCAATCTATGAAGAAGTAGGAAGATTATGAAAAAAGTATTAGTTATTGCGGGTCCTACAGCCGTAGGAAAAACTGCATTAAGTATAGAACTAGCAAAGAAATTTAACGGAGAAGTCATCAGCGGGGATTCATTACAAGTGTATAAACAGCTAGATATAGGAACGGCGAAGATCCGTCCAGAAGAAATGCAA
Source organism: Enterococcus sp. (assembly GCA_047975565.1). Taxonomy (GTDB): domain Bacteria; phylum Bacillota; class Bacilli; order Lactobacillales; family Enterococcaceae; genus Enterococcus_B. The sequence goes on from JBKEDT010000007.1 coordinate 17,994, forward strand.
GGCATCCCACATCATTTGATTGATTGCATCGAGCCAGATGAAGCCTATTCAGTTGCTGACTTTCAGCGAGAAGGCCGTCGATTGATTGATGAGATCCATGCACGTGGACATTTGCCGATGATTGTTGGTGGAACTGGATTGTATATTCAATCTTTATTGTATGATTATCAGTTAGGTGCAGTCAAAGAGAGTGATCCTACTATTCACCAAAAGTATGAAGAACTAGCACAAAAAATCGGACGTAAAAATTTATGGCAAAAGCTTGCAGACTCCGATCCCTTAGCAGCTGAGAAGATCCATTGGAATAATGAGCGAAAAGTGATTCGGGCTTTAGAGGTATTTGAGACGACAGGGCATAGTATTATGGCCCCAAAAGAAGAACCAGCACAATATTATGATTACTATTTTGTTGGTTTGGATACAGATCGCGCACTTCTTTACCAACGAATCAATCAGCGTGTGAAATTGATGATGGATGCAGGGCTAGAAGCCGAGGCACGATTTGTTTATCAACTAGAGGATGCACAATCTGCACAAGGAATCGGTTATAAAGAATTTTTCCCCTACTTTGAAGGGAAAATCAGTAAAGAAGAGGTAGTTGAGACAATTAAGCAGAATTCAAGACGTTATGCCAAGCGACAGTTGACTTGGTTTAGAAATCGGATGACTGTTCATTGGTTTGATCTCATTCAACAACCGGGTGAGCAAGAAACGATTGAAAAAGAAATAACGAGATGGTTGGAGGCATAATAATGGAAAAAAAACATGAAAAAGTTTTTTTGGTTGGTGTCGAAACTTTTGATAATCAAAAAAGATTCAATGAGTCGATGCAAGAATTAAAAAGCTTAACGAAAACAGCATCTGGCGAAGTCGTTTTTTCTCTAACACAAAAACGCCCCCAAGTGGATCGACAAACAGTTATTGGTAAAGGGAAACTTGCGGAGCTAACGCAATTAGCAGATGCATATGAAGCGGATCTGATTATTTTTAATCATGAATTGACTCCACGACAAAGCCAAGTAATCAGTGATGCTGTTGGACTACCAGTCATTGATCGTGTGCAATTGATTTTGGATATTTTTGCCATGCGTGCACGTTCGAAAGAAGGAAAGTTACAAGTAGAATTAGCACAATTGAACTATTTGCTCCCACGCTTAGTTGGACAAGGAAAAAGTTTGTCACGATTAGGTGGCGGTATTGGTACTAGAGGTCCAGGGGAAACAAAATTGGAAACTGACCGAAGACATATTCGAGACAAAATCAATGTAGTGAAAAAGGAACTCAAACAAGTAGAAGCGCATCGTAGCCGCAGCCGACAAAAACGTAAAGAAAGCAATATTTTACAAATTGGTCTGATTGGCTATACAAATGCAGGGAAATCAACAATTTTGAATATGCTGACCAATGCGCAGACCTATTCAAAAGATCAGCTATTTGCAACATTAGATCCTTTAACAAAACGTTGGCGCTTTCCAGAAGGAATGGAAGCAACGATTACAGATACGGTTGGATTTATCCAAGATTTACCGACACAATTGATTGATGCCTTCCAATCAACGCTAGAGGAAAGTAAATCAATGGACTTATTGTTGCACGTTGTCGATGCAAGTTCACCAGATCGTACCATTCAGGAGCAGACGGTATTAGGCTTAATGAAGGATTTGGATATGGAAGGGACACCTGTTCTGACCGTCTATAATAAGGCAGACAAAGTAGTGCAAGAGTCATTTGTTCCAACGTTATTTCCTAATGTACTGATTTCAGCAAAAAGTACTAAAGGAAAGGAAGAATTGGTACAAGCAATCAAACGTTACTTAATGGAGTTTATGCAACCTTATCAATTTGAATTTTCAAGTAGTCAAGGGCATGAGTTAAGTGAACTAAAGCGACAAACCTTCGTATTAGATGAAACATATGAAGAAGAAACAGATAAATATATTGTGAAGGGCTTTGCGAAAGGAAATTCACATTGGTTAAGGAGAATGGAATAAAATGAGTTGGACAGATAATTTAGCACCTGAACTCGTTCAAAAAATTGATTTGGTTGATCAAAAAATCGAGAAGCGATTGGCAGAAGTTCGAGAGTTGGCATTAAGTAATCAAGCGAAAGTATTAGCAGCGTTTCGGGAGCATCAAGTATCGGAGACGCACTTCTTACCTTCAACAGGCTATGGAAATGATGACCTAGGAAGAGATGTATTAGAAGCTATCTACGCAAGTGTATTTGGTGCAGAACAAGCATTAGTTCGCCCGCAAATTACTTCTGGGACACATGCGATTTCAACTGCTTTATTTGGTGTATTGCGCCCAGGTGATGATTTACTGTATATCACAGGCACACCATATGACACGTTGCTAGAAGTGATAGGTGTTGCAGGAAATGGTATCGGATCAATGAAGGAGTATCAAATTGGATACGACCATGTAGATCTGTTAGAAGATGGTTCGGTAGATTTTAATGGAGTAAAAGAAAAAATCACTGAAAAAACAAAAGTTGTTGCTATTCAACGCTCACGTGGCTATGCATCAAGACCCTCTTTTACAATCGAAAAAATTCGTGAAATGTGTACGTTTGTGCATAGTATTGATCCATCGATCATCATCTTTGTAGATAATTGTTATGGAGAATTTGCTGAATTGAGTGAACCAACACAAGTCGGAGCAGATTTGATGGCAGGCTCATTAATCAAAAATCCTGGTGGTGGTATTGCGAAGACAGGTGGGTACATCGTTGGTAAAGAAGAATATGTAACAAAATGTGCCTATCGTTTAACAACACCCGGCGTCGGAGCAGAAGGTGGTGCAATGCTAGGTTCTGTGTATGATATGTTACAGGGATTCTTCTTAGCACCACATGTGGTCAGCCAAGCAATTCAAGGAGCGATCTTTACCGCAGCGCTTTTAGAAACGTATGGATTAAACTCTACACCTAAATGGTCAGACCCACGGACAGATTTGATCCAAATGGTCGATATGAAAGAGGCGGACGCAATGATTACGTTCTGCCAAGCAATTCAAAAGTTTTCTCCAATTGATGCATATGTAGCACCGGTGCCTTCTTATATGGCTGGATATGAAGACGATATTATTATGGCAGCAGGGACATTCGTTCAAGGAGCAAGTATTGAATTAAGTGCAGATGGACCTTTGAGAGAACCGTATTCACTGTATATCCAAGGTGGTCTAACCTACGAACATGTAAAAATCGCAGTAAGTAATGCAGTCAATGCTGTGTATCATCAAAAATAATTTAGTTGCTAAAAATCACTTTAGAGGTACAAACCGTGATTTTTAGCTTTTTTTTGACAAAAAAATAGTGCAAGAAAAAATAAATGAAGTTCATGTTAGGTTTTCTTACATAAGTGGTTGACAACTTTTTTGAAGATTGGTACACTTGGTGCAAGTTGAAGAAATGAGGAGGCTAGTTGATGCGAGAAAAAGAACTGCGACGATCTATGTCGGTCTTTCCGATAGGAACAGTAATGAAGTTAACTGATTTATCTGCTCGGCAAATTCGTTATTATGAAGAACAAGATTTGATCCATCCAGAAAGAAGCGAGGGAAATCGACGAATGTATTCGTTAAACGATATCGATACATTATTAGAAATCAAAGATTATCTTTCTGAAGGATTGAATATGGCAGGAATCAAACATGTATACGAATTAAAGTTGGTTGAAAAACAGGAAGCCAAGAATAAACAGCCGTTGACAGATCATGATGTTCGTAGAATCTTGCACGATGAAATGCTTGCTCAAGGCGGCTTCAACAAAAAAGGGCAGTATCAGTCTAAAGGACCCCGACTATAAAAACGGTCATTTAAAACTAAAAACGGTTAAGGAAGAGGGATACGCATGGTAAAGAAAAATATTACTGGTGATGAGATCAAACGAATTATCGAAGAAGAAAACGTACGTTTTTTACGTTTAATGTTTACAGACATTCTTGGTGTAATCAAAAACGTAGAAGTACCGGTCAGCCAAATTGATAAAGTTTTAGACAACAAAATGATGTTTGATGGTTCATCAATCGAAGGGTTTGTCCGCATCGAAGAAAGTGATATGAATCTTTACCCAGATTTATCAACATGGATGATTTTTCCGTGGGAAAGCGATCATGGAAAGGTAGCACGTTTGATTTGTGATATCTACAATCCAGACGGCACACCATTTGCGGGAGACCCTCGTGGAAATTTAAAACGTGCTTTGAAGGACATGAGAGAGTTAGGCTTTAAATCATTTAACTTAGGACCAGAACCAGAATTCTTCTTATTCAAATTAGCAGAAGATGGATCAATCACAACTGAATTGAATGATAAAGGTGGTTACTTTGATTTTGCACCAACAGACTTAGGTGAAAACTGTCGTCGTGATATCGTATTAGAACTTGAAAGCTTAGGGTTTGAAGTAGAAGCGTCTCACCATGAAGTAGCACCAGGACAACATGAAATCGACTTTAAATATGCAGATGTTGTTGAAGCATGTGACAATATCCAAACATTCAAACTTGTTGTGAAAACAATTGCGAGAAAACATGGCTTACACGCAACATTCATGCCGAAACCTTTATACGGAATCAATGGTTCAGGAATGCACTGTAACATGTCTTTATTCAATGAAGACGGCAATGCCTTCTATGATCCAAAAGGTGAGCTTGAATTAAGCGAAACAGCGTATCATTTCTTAGGAGGACTATTAAAACATGCACGTTCATATACTGCTGTATGTAATCCAACCGTGAATTCATACAAACGACTTGTTCCAGGATACGAAGCACCTGTATACGTTGCATGGAGCGGCCATAACCGTTCACCATTAGTCCGTGTTCCTGAATCACGCGGAGCTTCTACTCGTTTAGAACTACGCTCAGTAGATCCATCTGCAAATCCTTATCTAACAATGGCAGTTCTTTTACAAGCTGGTTTAGACGGTATCCGTAATGGTCTAACACCACCACCAGCCGTAGATCGCAATATCTATATCATGAACGAAGAAGAACGTGAAGCAGCACAAATTGAAGATCTGCCATCAACGATTCATAATGCCATCAAAGAATTACGTAAAGATCCAGTGATGATCGATGCGTTAGGACAACATATCTTTGCCAATTTTGTTGAAGCAAAACGCCTTGAATGGGCAGCATTCCGCCAAACCGTTTCTGAGTGGGAACGTGAACAGTATTTAGAATTATACTAATAAATAGTTATTTAGAAGCAAAACATGTAGAGGGGGAGCCTTCATGTTTTGCTTCTTTTTGAAAAGAAAAAGTATACTTTGGAGAAAATCTAGTGCTTGACTTCAAATGGAAAAGCTTGTAGTATATTCATTGGGCACCCTTGAAGAAGGGTCAGAAGTTTATAGAAACTTTCAGCTCCCTATTCTTAATGAATAGGGAGCTTTATTTATTTTTCTTGAAGACTTTTCCTGCAGATAAATTTGAAAAGGAGTTTTTATATTTATGACAAAGTATATTTTTGTAACAGGTGGCGTAGTTTCTTCAATTGGTAAAGGAATTGTTGCGGCTTCTCTTGGCCGTCTGCTAAAAAATCGTGGACTAAAAGTAACGATTCAAAAATTTGATCCATATATCAATGTGGACCCAGGAACAATGAGTCCATACCAACACGGAGAGGTTTTTGTAACAGATGATGGAGCAGAAACAGATTTGGATCTAGGTCATTATGAACGTTTTATTGACATTAACTTGAATAAATACTCCAATGTGACAACAGGAAAAATCTACTCAGAAGTCTTGCGTAAAGAACGAAAAGGCGAATACTTAGGTGCAACGGTTCAAGTAATTCCACATATTACAAACGAAATCAAAGAAAAAATCATGCGTGCAGCTAAAATGACCGATTCAGATGTCATTATTACAGAAGTGGGTGGTACAGTTGGAGATATCGAATCTCTACCATTCCTTGAAGCATTACGTCAAATGAAGGCTGATGTTGGTTCAGATAACGTGATGTATATCCATACAACATTGATTCCTTATTTACGTGCTGCAGGTGAAATGAAAACAAAACCTACACAACATAGCGTAAAAGAATTACGTGGTTTAGGTATCCAACCAAATATTCTTGTTGTTCGTACAGAAGAACCAGTGACACAAGGAATCAAAAACAAGCTAGCCCAATTTTGTGATGTAGACCCAGAAGCTGTCATCGAATCTCCAGATGTAGATACGCTTTATTCAATCCCATTGTTATTACAAAAACAAGGAATGGATCGTATTGTGTGTGAACACTTGAAATTGGATACACCAGATGCAGACATGACAGAATGGCAAGCACTAGAAAAACGTGTGTTGAACTTAAAACGTAAAGTAAAAATTGCTTTAGTTGGTAAATATGTTGAGTTACCAGATGCGTATATCTCTGTTGTCGAAGCGTTGAAACACTCAGGATTTGCATTTGATTCAGACATCGAACTTGAATGGATCAAAGCGCAAGAAGTTACAGCAGAAAATGTAGCCGAAAAACTAAAAGATGCCGATGGAATCTTAGTTCCAGGTGGATTTGGAGATCGTGGTATCGAAGGGAAAATCGAAGCCATTCGTTATGCACGTGAAAACGATGTACCATTCTTAGGTATTTGCTTAGGTATGCAAATGGCTTGTGTTGAATTTGCCCGTAACGTAGTTGGATTAGAAGACGCTGCCTCTGCAGAAAGCAAACCAGAAGCGAAAAATAAAATCATTGATTTAATGGCAGATCAAGAAAACATTGAAGATCTTGGCGGCACACTTCGTCTAGGCCTATATCCATGTAAATTGAAAAAAGGAACAAAAACTGCAACAGCATATGAAGGAGAAGAAGTCGTTCAAGAACGTCATCGTCACCGTTTCGAATTTAACAACCAATACCGTGAATTATTCGAAGAAAATGGACTAGTTTTCTCAGGTGTATCTCCAGATAACCGTCTTGTTGAAATCGTTGAAATTCCTGAAAACAAATTCTTCGTTGGTTGTCAATTCCATCCAGAATTGATTTCTCGTCCAAATCGTCCACAAAAACTGATCAAAGCTTTTGTAGGTGCTGCACTAGAACAACGTGAAAACTAAGAAGCAATGAATAAAAGAAAGGCGTATAGATTTTTCAGTCGATACGCCTTTTTTTCTTTTTTGAAAAGATAAAGAAGAGCAATGTTATTGCATTATTTGAAAATCAAGAGAGAAAACATACGATTCTTGACTGCTTTAATGAAAACGAAGAAGCATTTTCTTTATTAAATGAAAAAAATCACGCGAAAATTTTCATTTTTAAGGTTTTTAGTAGAAAAGTCCGAAAATATTTGGTAGAATGTATTCGTTAGTTAAGGTTATCTTAACAAAATAGTGTTTCTAAAATTAGGAGGAATTTTTTATGCCAGTAGTATCAGGAGCTGAATTTTTAAAAGCTGCTCGTAAAGGCGGCTACGCTGTCGGCGGTTTCAACACAAACAACTTAGAATGGACTCAAGCTATTCTTGAAGCAGCTGAAGCTAAACAAGCACCAGTACTTATCCAAACTTCAATGGGTGCAGCTAAATACATGGGTGGTTACAAAGTATGTAAAGACTTAATCACTGATTTAGTTGAAGCAATGAACATCACTGTTCCAGTTGCTATCCACTTAGACCATGGTGACTATGAAGCAGCTTTAGAATGTATCGAATTAGGATACACTTCAGTTATGTTCGATGGTTCTCATTTACCATTCGAAGAAAACTTGAAATTAGCTAAAGACGTTGTTGAAAAAGCACATGCTAAAGGTATCTCAGTAGAATGTGAAGTTGGTTCAATCGGCGGAGAAGAAGACGGAATCATCGGTAACGGCGAATTAGCTGACATCGAAGAATGTAAACAAATGGTAGCTACAGGTCTTGACTACTTAGCATGTGGTATCGGTAACATCCACGGCCAATATCCAGAAAACTGGAACGGTCTTGCATTTGACCACTTACAAGCTATTGCTGATGCTGTAGGTCCAGATATGCCTTTAGTATTACACGGTGGATCAGGTATTCCTCAAGATCAAATCGAAAAAGCTATCTCAATGGGTATCTCTAAAGTAAATGTTAACACTGAATTCCAATTATCATTTGCTAAAGCTACTCGCGAATATATTGAAGCTGGTAAAGATCAAGAAGGTAAAGGTTTCGACCCTCGTAAATTATTAGCACCAGGTAAAGCAGCAATCATCAAAGATGCTGAAGAACACATCAACTGGTTTGGTTCAGCTAACAAAGCTTAATTTTAGTTGATTGTCGAGCTGAAGTAGGTAACTACTTCAGCTTTTTTTTATGCTTTTTTTAAATCAAAGAGGCAAACAATGAAAGTCCATGGTCTACTAAAGTGTTGTATGTTAAAATGGTTTCATGATGTTTCAGAATAAATGAGAATTGAACAGGTGAAAATAATGAAAAAAATCGTAATCGATGGCAATCGTCCATTAAAAGGTGAAGTAACGATCAGTGGTGCCAAAAATAGTGCAGTTGCACTGATTCCTGCAGCAATCCTAGCTGACTCACCAGTTATTTTAGAAGGCGTTCCTGATATTCAAGACGTCCATTCTTTACTTGAAATCTTAGAAATCATGGGAGCAAAAACAAAATTTTCAAACAACCAACTTGAGATTGATCCAAGAGGTATAGTCTCTGTCCCAATGCCTAGTGGTAAAATCAATAGTTTACGTGCATCTTACTATTTTATGGGGACATTACTTAGCAAATTTGGAGAAGCTGTTGTTGGCTTACCGGGTGGATGCTATTTAGGTCCTCGCCCAATTGACTTACATGTCAAAGGGTTTGAAGCCTTAGGTGCAACAGTGAATAATGAACATGGTGCAATGTATTTGCGTACGCCAAAAGGACATCTAGAAGGCACACGTATTTTTATGGATGTTGTATCCGTCGGTGCAACAATCAATGTCATGCTTGCTTCAGTAAAAGCAAAAGGTGTGACAATGATCGAAAATGCTGCACGCGAACCAGAAATCATTGATGTGGCAACGCTCTTGAACAACATGGGTGCCAAAGTTCGTGGGGCTGGAACAGATGTTATTCGCATTGAAGGTGTGGATGCGTTACATGGCTGTCGTCACTTTATGATTCCAGATAGAATTGAAGCAGGTACGTATTTATCGATCGCAGCAGCTGTTGGTGAAGGAATCAAAGTAAAAAATGTTATCTTTGAACATCTAGAAAGCTTTATTGCAAAACTACAAGAAATCGGTGTACAAATGGTCATTGGGGAGGACACGATTGACGTTTTACCTTCTCATGATTTAAAAGCAGTAAGCGTGATGACTTATCCATATCCAGGCTTTGCAACAGATTTACAACAACCAATTACACCGCTATTACTTAAAGCACAAGGAACAGCCGAAGTAATCGACACAATCTACACAAAACGAGTGAATCACGTACCAGAACTAGCACGTATGGGGGCAGATATCTCAGTTGAAGGAAATATGATCGTCACAAATGGACCAAATAAATTGCATGGTGCAGAAGTTGTTGCGTCAGATTTACGTGCAGGTGCATGTCTTGTCACTGCTGGTTTGATGGCAGAAGGAACAACAACGATTTACAACGTTGAATATATTTTACGCGGCTATGATCATATTATCGAGAAGTTGACCGCATTAGGTGCAGTGGTCGAAATGATCGAAGAAGAAGAGGAAAGATGAATGCATGAGTGATTACTTAACAATGGCGGAGTTAAAGAACAAAACACTAAAAGAAGTGTATAACTACGCAAAAGAATATAAGATTCCTTACTACAGCAAAATGAATAAAAAGGAACTTTCATTAGCTGTTATCCGTGCACAAGCAGAAAAACAAGGCTTTTTCTACATGGAAGGAATCCTTGATATTATGGGACAAGAAGGGTTTGGCTTCTTACGCCCCATCAACTATGGACCAAGTGCAGAGGATATCTATATTTCTGCTTCACAAATTCGCCGCTTTGGTTTGCGAAATGGCGATAAAGTAGCAGGAAAAGCACGTCCACCTAAAGAGTCAGAACGTTATTATGGATTGATGCACGTGGAAAGCGTGAATGGGAAAGACCCTGAAGATGCGAAAGAACGTCCACATTTTCCAGCATTGACACCACTATATCCACAAGAGCAATTAAAATTGGAAACAACACCGGGAAGAGTATCTACACGAATGATCGATATCTTCTCGCCAGTTGGTTTTGGTCAACGTGGGCTAATCGTAGCACCACCTAAAGCTGGGAAAACAACTATTTTAAAAGAAATTGCGAATGGAATCACTGACAATTATCCAGACGTTGAGTTGATTGTTCTACTGATTGATGAGCGTCCAGAAGAAGTCACTGATTTAGAGCGTAGTGTCAAAGGGGATGTCGTGTCATCCACTTTTGATTTGCAACCTCAAAATCATACACGTGTGGCAGAGTTAGTTCTTGAACGTGCAATGCGACTTGTCGAAGATAAACGAGATGTAGTCATTTTAATGGATAGTATTACCCGGTTAGCCCGTGCATATAACTTAGTTGTGCCACCAAGTGGGCGTACATTGAGTGGGGGGATCGATCCAGCCGCATTGTACAAACCAAAGAAATTCTTTGGCGCTGCCCGAAATATCGAAGAAGGCGGCAGTCTAACGATTCTAGCAACTGCACTTGTAGATACAGGTAGTCGAATGGATGATGTCATCTATGAAGAATTTAAGGGAACAGGAAATCTCGAATTACAATTGTCTCGTGAATTAGCAGAACGTCGCATCTTCCCAGCTATCGATATCAAAAAATCTGGAACGCGTAAAGAAGAACTCTTGATGCGCCCAGAACAACTAGAAGAAACTTGGAAACTACGAAACAATATGACAGGCGATTCATTAGAATATACGGAACAATTGATTCACTTTTTGCGTAAAACAAAAAATAATCAACAATTTTTTGATACATTCCAAGATGTTTCTTTTGGTCAAAAAAATCAACGGCGAAATCAAAAAAGATAATTGCAACTAGTCAGGAAACATGATAAGATGTTACTGTTGTAAATCGACAAATCAACTCTGGTTCAGCCAATGGGTCAGGGCAAAGGAGCGAAAAAAACATGAAAGCAAACATTCATCCAGATTACCATCCAGTAGTATTCATGGATTCAACAACTGGTTTCAAATTCTTGTCTGGTTCTACTAAGACTTCAGAAGAAACAGTTGAATGGGAAGATGGTCAAACATACCCAGTAATCCGTGTCGAAGTAACTTCTGATTCACATCCATTCTACACTGGACGTCAAAAGTTCACACAAGCAGATGGACGCGTGGACCGTTTCAACAAAAAATACGGTTTCAAAGACGCAAACGCAGAGGAAAAATAAAACACTGGGATATCAATGTTTTGCAGACTACACATCATGTGTGGTCTGTTTTTTTGCGTTTTTATCATAATTTTGACCATACCAGAGTTAATTTGATTTTGTCTGAAGCTGTTCAGGGTCACTCATGAAGTTTGCAAAACGATTAGCAGTTTCTTCTGTTTGTCGTTTGCTTACATGATTGTATATATCCATCGTGGTTTTAATATCTGTGTGACCAAGTCGGACTTGTACTTCTTTGATGGAAGTGCCTGACTCAAAAAGTAGACTACAATGGGTATGACGAAAACCATGAGGTGTGATTCGTTTTAAGTTGTTCTCTTTTATAATGATTTTCAAGTTGTGATTTACATAGTCTAAATAAAGTGGTTTGTTTTCTTCTGATACAAATAAGAGTTGCGCACCATCTTTTGTAGGTTTAATTCCCATTTTTAGAAAATATTCTTTTTGCTTTAATTGCCATCGTTTTATTACTTGTAAGGTTTCAGAGTCTATCGAGATTGTTCGAAGGCTGGGAACTTGGAATTTGATTTCCCATTTATCACATGTGGCTAAGGTTTGTTTAACAGAGAGTGTGCTTTTCTCAAAATTAATGTCTTTCCAACGTAAGGCTAAAAGTTCACCTTTTCGTAACCCGGTAAAAGCTAAAATTCGAAAAATCGGATAAATCGGATCAGGATAGTTTTTGGCAATTTCAAGGAATTCCAATAGTTCTTCCTTTTCATAGTAGGGTGCAGAATAGCGCTCTTCGTCAATCCGTTTCTTACGTTTAGGACGAATCACAGCATCCATGGGATTACTTCTGATGAGCCGTAAACTCAGAGCATACTTGAAAACAGATGAAGTCAAACCAATCAAGTTGGAATATTTTTTGTAATAGCTATACCAGTGGTTTACCTGTTTTTGACAATAAGGAATTGAAATTCTCGAGATTTTCAAATTTCCAAAAAGAGGAAAGATGTGCTTTTTATAAGCCAATTTTTGGGCGACATAGGTACTTTCACGAACCGTGTTTTTATATTGCTCAAACCATTCATCTGCCAGTTCTGAAAAAAGACGTTGTGAATTTGTTACCACATCATTTTCTTCTACTTGTACCATCAAGCGATTATAAGCCTTCTTAGCTTCTTGCAGTGATTTAAAACCACGTTTGGTGGTGTATTTCTTTTTTCCTGTAACCGGATCAATGCCAAGATATGCTTTAAACATATAGGCGATTGTCCCATTTTTCTTTTTATATTTTTTGATCATAATTGTCTCCTTTGATTCACTCGCCAGTATATCAAAGAGAAGATTTGCTCCTTTCTTATCGGTATCATAGTCAGCGAAAACAAGTAAGTCAAGGTTAGATTTTTAGACTGTCTAAAAATAGTTTTACATCTTCACGATCAAAGCGAGTTTCTTTACCAAAAGGAATGACTTTCAATCCATGATCAATCCAATTATTGAGGCGTGTATCGCCAATCTTTAGTTGTTGCTTTAATTGTTTTCGTGTTGGGTAGGGAGGTAATTCCTTTGTTTTTGATTGTTGTTGCTCTTCTTCCTTAATCCTTTGCTTCGTTAATTGAACAAGCTCTTCAATTACTTCTTGATTGAATTCAATCGGTACATTAACAGTCATATTTTTACCTACTTTCGAGATTCATTTTTTTATTTTTGTATAGCGAACAATGCTTTCTTGAAAATCCATCACTTGTTCTGGATTCCCACCTTCATTTATCGCACTGTAAAATATTGGACGTCTTACAAGATACTCATTGGTATAAAGTACCTCTTGATTTGTGGTATCAAAAGGTTGATCCACGAGTTGTTTTGTGACGCTGGGTACTTTGAGGTTGCGCGATTTGAAGAATGCTTTTTTCTTATGCTCTTTCAAATCCAAGTCTTTATCGAAATATTTACTGATATAGCGTCCACGGTTTTCGATACTATCTACATCAATCTTGTTGATTTTGACAAATCCATGTCCCCAGATGGTATTAAGACGATTGACGGAGATAAAAGGAAAGTCAAACAGGATAATGTGATAATGGATGGCGCCTCGTTCTTGTTTTTCCCACGTGGCAAGGTATTTTAGGTTTGCTTTTTTTGTATGATAGAGTTCGTAGTTTAGTCGTTTGATAAATTTATTAAATTCATTATTCGCATAGGCAATGTCTTGAATGTTTTCTCTGAAAGTGAGGGTTAAAAATTTTGTCTGATTGTCAAAGTTCATATCTATGAGTCGGGCGATTTCAAAGCGCATATTTTGATAGTGTTTTTGTTTTCGTTTTAAGCTGTCGTATTGTCCTTGAGCGGATAGTTCATCATAGTTTTTTCTCTTATCAGTGATGGTGTTTTCTTCTTTATAAAGCCAAGCTAATTCTTTCTTTCGTTTTGGATTGGTTTCAATTTTTTCTGTTTTCTGTTTGGGAGTAATGATTGCTTCATAATCATAAATTTCAAGGTACGTGGGAGTCTCAATGATTTTTTGATTATAAGCCTTCAAAAATCATCACTCCTTGTTGTTTATTCAATTGTCAAAGAACTATCATTTTTCTCTAGATGTTGTTCTATAAATCAAGTTAAGAGGAAGTCCTGCAAAGCAGTCCTTCCAGCCTATGGATTTATTGGGCGGTCTTAATGGACAGAAACGGCCAAACCCATAGGAAAATTAGTTTTGCGTAGTGTTACCTTGTTTTTTCGGAATCAAAGTTGCCGCATCTGCCGTGGCCGATAAACCATAGCTGACGAATTGACCGTTAGAGCGACCCCAAGGCGCAATCACTAAATTGGTAAATGTAACCATTGCTAAACCTTGTTGGGTAAGTTCTTCCGGAGTGATTATAGGATTTTCAGATTTGACTTTGACACTGATTTTCTCGTAACGGAGTTTAGGTAAGATACATTCGTAACTCCAACCTAGAATTTCTCCATATTTTTGCCAGCGAGTAACATTGACAACTTGGTATTCTTTTTCGAGTTTTTCTTTTGGTAAAGTGAGATCATTGATTTTAATTGGCATAATAGTCCTCCTTTTTATATACGATAATTTATACGGTTGGTTTAAAAAAATATAGACGGCCATCTATGATTTGTATTTTATACGTTTATTTATACGAAGTCAAGAGATTTAACAAAAAATATATACGAAATTTTATACGAGTGATATAATGAGTAAAAATGGACAAGGAGGAATTAATCTATGTTTGGTTTATTGCAACCTAATAAAGTGAAGGTAGGACAACGAATCAAAGAAATCAAAGAGAGTATGAATCTGTCCTTTACAGAGTTGGGCAATCGCTTGGGAATAAAGAAACCAACAATCAGCTCGTATGTTCAAGGCTATGCGTTAGCCCCTGAAAGTGTCATTAACCAATTATCTAGTATTAGTGGGAAACCGGTAGGCTGGTTTTACTTTGGTGACATTGAAGAGTATATTGCGGACTATTTGCATTTAAAAGGGCAGAACAGGATTGTGCAAGAACATCCAGAAGTTGTGAAAGCGATCAAAGAAGAGTTTTACACTGGGGAGTTTAAGAATCCGGCATGGGAAAATGAAGTTGGTTATCCGTGTGAGGAGTTTATGGATGATTATTTTTATGAACTGCAACAAGAAGTCATTAAAGAAGAAATTCAAAAAATGGTACGTGATCAGATAAAAAATTTACCGATTGCGGATGAATTATCTAAACAGAAGAAAGATGAGGCAGTCACCATTATTACGAGTGGCATCATCGAGTATATGGATGTAGCCGGCGAATTTAATTATGAAGATAAAGATGATATGATTAAGATAGTTACACGGGAAATCGATAAGTACGATTTTTTTGCGGATAGTAATTTTGAAGAGCGGTATTTAGTGGGAAAACTAATAAATATCTTGGCAGATCAACAAAAAACTATCGAACTTATCAATGTATTGTCCGAAGAACTAACGAGTAAATCTTTTTCGGGAAGATTTGGTGGAGAAGAATTGATAGAGGCCTTTGAAACGTTACGTCCGGTACTAATCAGAATTTATAGTAAAGTTAGTACGGATGAATTGGAGGATTGGTTCAGAAGTGAATAAAAAATTTGGAGGTAGTTATTTGTGGATAGTTACTTCCAGACTTCAATTAATTGCGTGTGAAAAGTGTTTTAAAATTTTTTTTAATATCTAAACAAAAAAACTTGCCAGTAATAGTCTGACAAGTTTTTTTGTTTAGAAAATGTATTACTCAACGTCAATCTATAAGCTTAGAATTGAATAGAAAAGCAAAATTAGTATGCTTATGCCAATAATAATCCAGATGATTTTTCCAATAGGGTGATTGGGATTTATTGTCAATCCAGGTCCATATGCTTTTGGAATAAAAAGTGGTTGTGGGGCATTATTATCCGTCTTGTAAAAAGACTTATAAAGAATATAACTCGAAGCAACGAGTGGAATACAAATCAAAATGACAATAGTAGCTAGAAGATTTTCATTAAAACGATTTTTCAAAAAAATATTTGACAAACAAAGTAGCACAATCAGTATTAAAGATACAGCAATAATATAACTAGAGATACGTTCCCTCTTTCTTTTCTTAATCAATTTGTAGTCTTCTTCAACTTTCTTCATATACTTTAAATCTCCCTTCAACATGTAGTCAAGGGATAGAGAATAGTTTTCACTGATGGATATAAGCGTAGGAATATCAGGAAAATTTTTCCCATTTTCCCAATTTGAAACTGTTTGCCGTGTGACAAATAATTTCTCGGCCATATCCTGTTGAGTGATACCCAATTCTAATCTCCTATCTTTTAAAATTTGTGAAAACATTCTACATAACCCCTTTCGAAGGTAGAGTAATACAATAGTTATATTTGTTCAAGAAAGCCTGATTTGACAAGGCGCAAGAAACTCTTGCTTGCTATTCATCATTGAGATTCTCATACTGAGTCCGTAAATAATTATAACGCAGATGGACATTGAAGAATACTTCATTATAAATTCTATCGCTAGTAATTATTTGTCAAAATAAATGTGAAAGAAGGAACAAAAATTGAGAGAAAATGCTAAGAGGCTATTTGGAGAACCATTGCGCATGAAGGATGTGATGTTAAAGAAGAAAGAAAACTTTTCATTAAAAATCAAGGAAGGATATACTTTGGATACAGACTTGAGTTTTGTCGATCCTCAAGAGGCATTGGAAATGATTGAAAAAAATAACGTTTCTGGATTTATCGAGTTAATCATGAAAAACAAAAACATGTCATTTGCAGACATTATGTCAACGGAAGCTGAGCCAAAAGGAATTTTTTATCAAGTTAATTATATTGCAGTTTATTTCGTAGTTGCAGGTGCTGTAGCAGCCGTGGTGATTGATGTTGTAAGAGATGCGAAAGATGCAAATACTCAAAAAATGAAGATTAGACTAGCAAATAATGAATTCACAACGGCTTTAATTGCAGCTGCTCTTGAATTTGGTGGACAGTCTTTCGCACAAAAGGTTGGCCAATTATATCTTGCTATGGTAAATGACTACTTCTTGCAAAATGAAAATACGGATGTTGTGTATGCTAACTAATAAAATTTTACCTAAATTGGGCGCTATTCTGCTTACTTATCGATGCAATGCCGAGTGTGATGAGTGTTGCTTTGAATGTGGTCCTAATTTGAGCAATCCAAAATTGTCCATTGAGGAAATTAAAAGTTTTATAGATCAAATTAGTAACAAGGACGAAATGCAACTACTCGTTTGGTCAGGCGGAGAATGTTTTTTGGAGTATAGAACATTAAAAGAGGGAATTAAATATGCTAAAAAAAGAGGCCTAAGCTCCAGATGCGTGTCGAATGCTTATTGGGCAACTTCAATTGACCAAGCAAGAAATAAACTTTTACCCTTACGAGAGAACGGACTAGAGGAATTAAATTTTTCAACAGGAGATAGCCATCAGAAATTTGTGCCGATTGAGCGAGTTATGAATGCGACAGTGGCTGCTTTACAGTTGGGAATAAGAGTCTTTATAGCTGTGGAGTCAACTCAAAGCAGTATTTTTACGCCAAAAGATATTTTCGATAATAAAATTTATTTGAAATATATTTCAGGAACAGATTTTGAAAAAATTTTTTCTGTCGAACCTACAGTATGGGTTTCGTTTCATAATAATACTAATTATGAGTACGGTGAAATAGTTGGAAATTCTGGTGGCTGCGAGGGAATCTTTGACACGATTTCTTTAGAACCGTCTTTAGGACTAATGGGATGTTGTGGCATCACATCAAATCACATATCAGAAATGCATTTGGGTAGTGTATTTGACGGGGATATTTATCGCAAATATTTGGCTCAACAAGATGATTTCTTAAAGTTGTGGATTTTCACGGAAGGGCCAGAAGCTATTGTAAAGCAAGCATGTGAGTGGCTGGATATAAATCCCCCAAAATTTTATCATAAGTGCTTATATTGTGCGTATTTATATCAATCTGAAGAGATTCAATCTGTTATAGCTAATAACTATCAATTAATAGAAGATAGAATCTTAAAAAAATATCAAACTGAAACAATCTTGCACACTACAATTAATACCTAATTTTTAACGATATACAAGTCTGTCAGGTAACAAAGGCAGACTTGTATATCTATATTGGTGGAGGATGACTATGGAACTCAATATCACTTTAATCTTCAAGCGACATAAATTTTTTCTATTCCTGTTACTAGGACTAGTTTTCGTTCAAATGATAATTAGTACAATTTTTCCATACATAACAAAATATATCATTGATGATGTGCTATTAAGTGGATCATTAGTTAATTTGAGGCCGGTGATAATTTTCACTACAATACTAATCGCTATTCAAATACCGGTTAATATTTGTGTGAGCTTTAGTTCGTCAAAATGGATTCAACTATTGATATACGATCTTCGACAAGAAATTAGCGAAAAATTTCTTTCATCAAAGTTGAACGTGAAAAAGAATGGACTCTTTATTAACACTATAACTAGTGATTGCGAAATAATAGGTAATCAGTTATTGACAATTTTATTAAATGGAATTCCCAATATTTTTCTAATCATTTTATATATTATTGTACTTAGCCAACTTAATTGGAGGCTGACTATTGGTGTTCTAGCATTAGTCCCAATATTTGTAATAGTTTCTGGAATAACTTCAAAAAAAATATATTCTTTATCAATTGATTTACAAAAATATAGAGATGGATTGACTGAATTTCTAAATTCATATGTGCACAATAAGCTACCGATTGATCTGTATAATTTAAAGAATGAGGAACAAAATAAATTTAGTAATGTATCCAATCAAGTGAAAGATACTAACGTTAAGACGAATACTATTATGACATTTCTAAGCATGATTTCTAGTCTACTAATAGTAATTGCTCCTTTACTGATACTTTTTTGGGGGAGTGCCATGGTGGTAAAAAATGAGTTAACTTTGGGAGCACTTATAGCTTTTAATACCTATACAGCAATGCTATTTTCCCCTCTAAGTAAACTATTGAACACATTTCCTTTATTTGCTCAAGTTAAAGCTTCCATTAAGAGAATAGGCAAATTAGAATTCTCTGATATTGGTAATCCAAAGGGAGAATACAAACAATTGCCACTCTCGGCAGGTACTTCCTTGTTAATAAACGTTGAAGCTTTTAATCCGTGTGTAGAAGGAGTGGAATTATTTGAAAAGCCAATAAATTTTTCTGTTTTTCAAGGTGAAATGTGGAGAATTGTTGGTCCAAATGGTATAGGAAAATCAATTTTGTTAAAATGTTTAATTCAATATCATGAAAGCTTTCGTGGTACGATTTGGAAAAATAAAGATTGTAAGATTGTTTATGTTCCTCAAGATAATTTTTTGTTCCAAGGAACTGTCCATGACAATCTAGTTAAGGGGATTAAAGAGTATAATCAATGCTTACTTCAAGATTTAATTACCTTATTTTCTTTCGATGTGAGATTGGATGAGAAAGTGACACCATTTAGAATCACACTTAGTAGTGGACAACAACAAAAAATAAAAATTATACATGCCTTATTATGCAACCCAGATGTTCTAATTTTAGACGAGACTTTGGCAAACTTAGATGAAGGGACAATTCTAAAATTCGTAGAATATTTAAATAATAGTAATTTAACTGTAATTATTGTTAACCACGGTTCTTTGGAAAAATATACACAAATATCTGAGTGCAAAGTTTTAGAACTAGGAAGTAATATTTGAAATATATTTTTAAATTTAGGTCAAAAAAACTGGTGAATAGCAGAAAAACTTTATCAGTTGATAATTCAATGGAGGTAAAATAGAAAGAGTATATTTTTAGTACTCTTATTAGCGATTTTTTTATAAACTCAGAAAATATTTATCAAACAAGAATTATAGAAGTTAGTAGATAATAGAATAGGTGACGTACCTTTTTTGTTTTTGTTGATGGTTTGTCTCAGGTGAAAATGATGGAGCAACTACAATGGTTATCATAATTGTAATTGAATTCACGGATTCAACTGGTGAATTCAATTAGGGTGACAAGGATAATAGGATAAAAATGAAAAAATTGTTAGATTCAATTTTATCTAAAAACCAGATATTAAAAGTAGTGAACAAACGAAAAAACCTTGTCAGCCGTTAATCTGACAAGGTTTTTTGGTAGGGAACCATCTTATTTTTAATGAAAATCAAGCATTTTAGCTATTGAAGAATGTTGATTTATAGGGATTCCCCCTCCATATTCTGTTGGCTCTTTATTCCCACTCAATGTTTTATATTATGTATTAAATAGTATTGGATTGGCTCGCAAGTAATTGACACCATTGCCTTCAAATAAATTGAAAGTCAATAAAATTTTTTATATTTCAATCTCTTTAGATCGTTGCTATTAAAGCATTATGAAGCTGTTTGAAAAAACGGTTGGGCTAACCAGGTCTTAAGAAGGCACATAAAGCATCTCAATTATTTTGCAAAGAGTAATATACTGGCGAGTATTTTTTGACCATACTTTTGACCTTCTCAATCAAATTTTACTCAGTTTTATTAGGTTTCATAATTTTTCAAGAATCCCGTATCTAAGCTGTTTTCTGTCTAGTGGATAGCACCAGAAAGCAATCCAGCTCTCAATACGGTTTCAAAGACGCAAACGCAGAATAATTTATTATTCTTGCAACGATCGACAGCCTTCCTTAATGGGAGGCTGTTTTTTTGTGTATAGAATTCAAAGTATTCCACAATTTATTTTGTGGAATATTTTTTTATTTTCTTCGTAAAAATTAGAGAGAGGGCGTATCTATATAGTGAAAGGCTAAGCTAGATACTGTAAATGATTTTTAGAGAACATTTTAATTGAAGAAAAGAAAGTCGTAATAGGCAGATAATTATCACATAAGTTAATGAGGTTGGTCTTTCAATAACAAAGTTGAAGAAAGAGGTAATAGAATGAAAAGTTAAATTTAAATCAAGTGAAAATTCATAATAATTTGACGATAAAATAAACGACTGAAGAAAATGCAAGTATGTAAAAAATATCTTTATTCAAGACTAGTTGAATAAATAACTTATGTAGTTAATGATAGCATTTTACTCTTCAACTTAATTTGATTATCAAAGAAGAAAGAAGGTTAGGTATTAATGAAAATTTTCCGAAAAGCGATTGTTTGTGGCTTAACGCTAGTTACAATAGGAGGATTAGCTACACCCGTAACTTCTGTTTTCGCTGCAGAATCAGAGCCATCTAGTTATAACACTGACAATCAATCAGTGTATTTTGATAGTTTAGACGATATGAGTAAGTTCGTAACTGATAATAATCTACAACCAAAAGTAGATTTTTCTAAGTACTTCTATGTTGATAGTAATGACAGTATCCAAATGAATATTAATTCAGCCGAACTTAAATCACAATACAACTTAACTGATAAAGATATATCTGATTTACAAATTCTAAATACCCAGATAAAATACACCGATGAAAGTAAGCTTCGTGGTTTTGTTGGGTTACACATTAATCTAGGTTCTAAGGTAAGAGGAATGTCGGCTGTTGTAGCTGGTGGATTTGCTGCTGGTTACTGTAGTTTTTACTTAAAGCAATTTGCAATAAATCCTGTTACTGCCGGAGTTGTCGAAGGTATATCAGCAGCCATTGGAGGAACGGTAGACTGGGCTGTTAATCAAGGAATGAAACGAGTTGACGTAGGAGTTAATGTTCCATTTGTTTCCTTAGCTTTTACGGTGAATGTTCCATAAATCGATATGAAAAATAGATATATTTTTAGTCTAAAAACAGCTATTGCCACATTACTTTCCTCCCTTGTGGTTGTAGCGGTAGTATATTTTGTAACTTCGAAAAATCTATTCACACCTGTGTTTCCTTTTGGAATATTCTTGGGTGGTTTTCTTTATGGAATGTACGTTAGCGATAGAGACCGTAACAATTTTTTATTCTTAATAGGTGCAAGTATTCTTTGGATAATTTCTATATATCCTCTATTTTTCTAATCCAATAAAGTAGGTCGGATAACAGTGGTGGAGGTGAATTTTAATATTACGACATAAAGCTTATAAATTCAGACTATATCCAAATAGTGAGCAAGAAATATTAATTGCTAAAACAATTGGGTCATCAAGATTTGTCTATAATCATATGTTAAACGCTTGGAATATCTCATATAAGGAAACTGGCAAAGGTTTGTCTTATGGTAAATGTTCTGCCATGTTACCTTCTATGAAAAAATCAGAGGATACATCCTGGTTAAAAGAAGTAGATAGCGTAGCGTTACAATCCTCTATTAAAAATTTAGCTGATTCTTTTGATAGATTTTTCAAAAAACAAAATCAAGCACCTAACTTTAAAAGCAAGAAAAATCCAGTTCAAAGTTACACTACAAAAAACACAAATAATAATTTGGCTATTATAGGCAACAAGGTGAAATTACCTAAACTTGGATTCGTTCGTTTCTCTAAAAGTCGTGAGGTCAATAGTCGCATTTTAAGTGCAACTGTCCGTAAAAATGCCAGTGGAAAATTTTTCGTTTCTCTACTATGCGAAGAGGAAATAAACGAACTGCCAAAAACAAATAACAGCGTTGGGATTGATTTAGGCATTACAAATTTTGCTATTCTTTCTGACGGTCAGAAAATCGATAACAATAAATTCACAGCTAAAATGGCAAAGAAACTCAAACGTGAACAACGCAAGTTGTCCAGGCGTGCCTTATTAGCTAAACAAAAGGATGTTCATTTGTTTGAAGCGAAGAATTATCAAAAACAAAAACGCAAAGTGGCTAGGTTGTACGAAAAAGTAAGGAATCAACGTACTGACTTTTTGAATAAGTTGAGTACAGAAATTATCAAAAACCACGATATTGTCTGTATTGAAGACTTAAATACAAAAGGGTTATTGCGTAATCATAAATTAGCCAAAAGTATCTCTGATGTATCATGGTCTAGTTTTGTGACAAAGTTACAATACAAAGCTGACTGGTTCGGACGTGAAATCATCAAGATAGATACATGGTTTCCATCTAGTCAATTTTGTTCAGAATGCGGACGTAAAGACGGTAAAAAACCGCTGGATATTCGTGAATGGACGTGTCCTATCTGTCATGTGCGTCATGATCGAGACATCAATGCCGCAATCAATATCCTGACTGAAGGTCTGAGAATACAGTCGTTCGCTTATAGAGAATCAAGAACCGTAGGATCTACGGGGATAGCTTGGTAAATAAGAGACTCCGCTGTTAGTAAAGAAATACGCTATCAAGTATGCTCTTTTCCCTAGAATTTCGTGAATTGAGTCATGAGAGGTTCAATTTCAACTGACTATATTCAAAATCAGTATTCTTTTGTGATGAAGCA
>JBKEDT010000099.1:0-1840 GCA_047975565.1 Enterococcus sp.
CCGGTAGCACCGACAATAATCAAATCAATTGGATAGCTATTCGGCACCATGGTACAAATAATCTCTGCTGGCTCTCCTGCTTCTACAATTGCCTGAATTTCAGGAACGCCGCGTTCCTCCGCCTCTTGAATACGTTTCAATGTATCTATTTCGATTCGCTTTTTTTCCTCATTGAATACTTTTGAATATGCAAAAGAACTTGTTTTTAATTCTTCTTCATTGATTACAGCAACCAAATATAACGTGGCTTGATTTCTTTTCGCAATATCTACCGCTTCCGAGAATGCTCGATTCGCATTTTTTGATCCATCGACGGCTACAAGAATGTGTTTGTATTCTGACATGGAGATCTCCTCCTCTTTTTCTTCATTATATCATCTCACTTCGATATCTTCCTTTGATAAGCAACTGCTGAAACTTAGAAAAAAGGACCTGGGACAGAAAGGTTCTTGAAAATAAAAAATCACGTACAAAAATCTGAAAAATGATTTTGTACGTGATTTTTTTCTTCGGTGTGCTGTTTGCTTTACGGATTTGAGGTGGTACTTCCTCAAATTCGTTGCCATTAATGCAAATCCAAGTTCATTTTTAACCTTCTCGGTCCCTCGAACAGACAATCGAGTGAATCTCAAAATAGCCTTCAGGTGTCCAAAGGCAGTTTCCACATCAATTTTTCTACGACTATAAATCTTTTTGGTTTCTTTTTCCTGCAATAGTTTTTTGACAACCGTTTTATACGATTCCCACGTCCAATTTTTTTGAATTCTCCGATTGGCTCCATCTCGAGCTTTTGTGCATAGTGAACGGACTGGACAATTTGAACAATCTTCACATTCATAATAACTAATCTGACGTTTGAATCCGTATTTGTCATTTCTAATTCCATTGTACCGGAAACTTAGTTTCCGCCCTTCTGGGCAAGTGAATTGATTGCTTATTTCATCGTAATTCCAATTACTTACTTGAAATGGGTTGTTTTTATATTTTTTCTTCTGTTCTTTTTCATACATGCCATAGGTAATTAGCGGGGTGGCATGGAATTTTTCAAGAATAGTCATGTAATTTTCTTCGCTACCATAACCAGCATCTGCGACAATAAATTCAGGCAATGGGAAATACTTCTTTTCTAACGTGCTCAAAAAAGGAGTCAGTGGTCTCGTATCATTTGGATTTGAAAAAATATCGTATCCAAGAATGTATTGATTATTTGTGGCAATTTGTAAATTATAGCCGGCTTTCAATTGACCATTCATCATGTAATCATCTTTTATTCGCATGAATGTCGCATCGATATCTGTTTTTGAATAGCTATTTCTTTTACCTAAAATTTGATAGTGTTTCTCATAAGCTAGCACACGTTCTTGATGGGAATTGAAATGTTTATAGAAGATCTTTGGAGTTTTCCTTGCAGAACGAAGTTCTTTACGGATAGTACCGCATGATTCGTCTGCCATTTTTTAATTGAATCCTTCAATAGATTGTTCTAATGAAGTTAAAATGGTCTGAATATTTTCTTTGGATAGATTTGCTTCAATTTCTGTGTTTAAAGCAGGAATAATTTTTTCTTCAACTAATTCGTGATATGCAGCCAAAGATTTTTCTTCTAACTTTTGATGGTGTCGTTCGACAGATTTTCGCCAAACAAAAGTGAATTTATTTGCGTTTGCTTCAATCTTCGTTCCATCAATAAAAATAGCTTCTTCATCAATTTCATTTTCTGTAATTAATTGAGAACGAAATTGAACAAAACATTCTCGTAATAGTGGTTGTACAGATTCATCTACTCGAAAACGATTAATTGTTCGATAACTTGGTTGGTAGCCTTGGGCTAACCACATCA
>JBKEDT010000093.1:0-36963 GCA_047975565.1 Enterococcus sp.
ATCCCTGAGAGATGATCAGGTAGATAGGTCAGAAGTGGAAGTACAGTGATGTATGGAGCGGACTGATACTAATCGATCGAGGACTTAACCAAGATTGACTCGGGTAGATAACGAGTTACTTCAAATCCAGTTTTGAGTGAATCACTCAAACTAAATAACACCACAGTGTGGTGGCGATAGCAAGAAGGATACACCTGTAACCATGCCGAACACAGAAGTTAAGCTTCTTAGCGCCGATTGTAGTGAGGGGTCGCCCCTTGTGAGAGTAGGACGTCGCCACGCTTGGTATTATTATTCCGGCATAGCTCAGTTGGTAGTAGCGCATGACTGTTAATCATGATGTCGTAGGTTCGAGTCCTACTGCCGGAGTACCAAAGCTAGTATCTTAGGATGCTAGCTTTTTTCGTTCACTTTCTTTTAAAATAGCCTTCTGGTGATAAGAAACAGATAATTCGTAAAAAGAAAATTCTTGTGCTACCCTTTGTATGTAATCTTTAAGGAGGCTATTATATGTATTTAAAATTAAGTGAAGAAGCAAAAGTCACATTACAAAAATATACAGATGAACATGCTACGATCATCTTGGATCTGGACGATGGAGTAGGTACGTATTCAAAAATGGGTGTGTGCTCTTTGGATACAAGCTTTCGTATTTTGATTTTAGATCAAGCACAAGAAAAGAAAGACTACCAAAAAACCATTACGAGTGATATTGGTGAAGTAAAGATCAAGGATTACTCAGATATGTATATGGACGAAGAAATGGAGCTTTCTTTTGATTCGCGCTTACACGTATTTAGTTTGAAAAGTCCAAGTGGCGTGTTAGATGCGCATGTGCCTGTTGTTGACTTGCGTACGGAAAAGGTACGCGACTAGTAAGAAGATGAGAGAGAAAAAGACTGAGACACCAATACGTCTCAGTCTTTTTATTCTGCTAGAAGAACTTATATGGTTAACTGTCTTTTCGCTGAATGTTTGCATCGCTACTGTCAAATGGGATGATGTACTCTTCGATCATTTCACGTTTTGATTCAAGAATAGGGGGTAATGATAGTTTTTCACCAGCATGTTCGTATGTTTCATCTTCTAAGAAACCAGGACCATCAGTAGCTAGTTCAAATAAAATATGTGGTGCTGCTAAAAAGTATTCAGATTTGAAGTAAAAGCGGTCAACAAACCCAGAGTTTGGAAATTCTCTTTGGCTGATTTCCTTGATCCAGTAAGTTAACGCTTCTTTATCGTCTACGCGAAGGGCAAGGTGGTGTACGTTACCATAGCCTTCAGTCGCTTCAGGGGAATTCGTATCTACCTGGAGAATGATACTTGCGCCATTGCCACCATTATCTACTTCAAATAGATGGTAGGATCCTTCTGATTGAACGAGCGTAAAGCCTAATACATCTAGCAAGACTTCTTGCATGTGTGAATAGTCATTGGTTGTTACAAATAC
The DNA here is from genome assembly GCA_047975565.1 of Enterococcus sp. Taxonomy (GTDB): domain Bacteria; phylum Bacillota; class Bacilli; order Lactobacillales; family Enterococcaceae; genus Enterococcus_B. The sequence goes on from JBKEDT010000093.1 coordinate 1,451, forward strand.
TGGTCCCAATCCTAACAATGCATTCTCTTCAGGAATACTTGAGTTTTTCCAAGGGATACCACCGGGAACACCAGAGTTTGTCTTATCAGAAATCAATTGATACGCTTGTTGATCAAAATCTTCAAATTCAACGTATTTTTTCCCAAATCGTTCTTGAATTTCTCCATGTGTGAGTTGATAGTTTTCAAAACGTTGTATCCAAAAATCTAAAGCTGCATCATTTTTTACGCGGAAAGAGATACGTGAGATACTGTTTGTTCCCTTCTTACCTTTAGGAACTTGTGGGAAATCGAAGAATGTGATATCCGTTCCTGGAGAGCCTACATCATCTGTAAAGTAGAGATGATAGGTCTCAATATCATCTTGGTTGATGGTTTTTTTGATTAAGCGTAAGCCGAGCACGTCCGTAAACAAACGATAGATTTTCTTAGCGCTAGATGTCATTGCCGTAACGTGATGGATACCTCTAATTTGGTTAGACATAGAAATCCTCCTTAAATATATGTATTTCTCTTACTAATAGTAAGTATAAATGAATAGAGAAAATTTGACAATTATTCTGTTTTTTTAGGCTAACTATAAATACAGTTGAGGCTAAGCTAACAAAGTGATATGCTTATGGAGAATGAACGAATAGACAATCCAACTATGAAAGATAAGGGGGAAATAGAATGATTCCAAAAAAAGTATTTAATCATGAGATGAGTGATTGGTATACTATCTCAGCAACCGATACAGATCAGATTCAATTGCTATCAGATGAATTTGGCATAGATGATGAATTTTTGGCATATTCTCTTGATAAAAATGAACGAGCACGTGTAGAATTTGATGCTTTATCAAATACATTTTTATTAATCTACAATGTAGCACAACAAAGGAAAGTTGAAAATCATTATGAATCGACACCGATGACTTTTATGGTCAAAGACAATCATTTATTTACGATTGTTTCTCAAAATACAGAATATATAGTACCCATGATTGAGAAATTAATAAACAACGATCCGGAAATCAGTTTATACAATCTGGTTTTTAGCACGTTATTTTTAATAGCTGATGCATACTTTCCATTGGTTGAAGAAGTAAATATGGAGAGGAAGCTAGTGAATCATCGTTTAAGAGAAAAGACAACGAATAAGAATTTATTGGCACTTTCTGATTTAGAGGTAGGGTTAGTTTATCTAGTGATGGCGTCAAAACAAAATGCGGTCTTACTCGAACAGTTAAGAATCCAACCTGTTTATCGGCGGTTGACAGCAGAAGAAAAGGAGCAACATGAAGATGCACTGATTGAAGCGAAGCAACTTGTGGAGATGACACAACTGGCCTCACAAATTTTACAGCAATTATCTGGTGCATATAATAATGTACTAAATAATAATTTGAATGATACGATGCGTTTCTTGACAGTTTGGTCACTTTTACTGACGATTCCAACAATTGTTGCTGGATTTTTTGGAATGAACATGCCACTACCGTTTGAGCATGACAGCTTAGGCTGGATCATGACGATTGGGATCAGTGTTATATTATGGTTTGTTTTAGCCTTTTTTATCCGTCGGCGCATTCGATGATAGCGAGGTGATAAAAATAAGCGAACCTTCTCAGAAATTGCTTTGCAAGAGTTGAGAAGATTCGCTTATTTTTTGATTTTAAGCCACCTGTCGGATTTGAACCGACGACCCCCACCTTACCATGGTGGTGCTCTACCAGCTGAGCTAAGACGGCATATTATCGTAACTACTTATAGAATAGCGAATCTAAATAATCTTGTCAATATGTTCTGGTCGTAAATACAGTTACTTTTTTCAATAAAGTGACTATAAGGAAAGAAATGTATCTTTCTAAATAAAATAATTTTTTAAATTTATATCAAAAAAAGCTTGCGTTATTTCTAGAAAGTTGGTAATATAGGAATGTACTTAATTCCGGCATAGCTCAGTTGGTAGTAGCGCATGACTGTTAATCATGATGTCGTAGGTTCGAGTCCTACTGCCGGAGTCAAGAAGACAGTTCGTGGACTGTCTTTTTTTTTACCCTTATTTTGAAAATACAGTGTATAAATTGTTATTTTGATAGAAATAAAAAAACGACTTATACAAGGATATATTGTGAATTTTTTCTATAAAATTCGTGAACTTCCGATGAATAATATGAAGAAATCATGTAAGTCATAAAGTTTTCAATAACAGATTTCCAATTTATTTGAGTAAGATTTTTTTGAGGAATATACTGAATCATGCAAAGGCTTGTGACTCGGAGGTGCATGGTTTGAGTAAACAAAAATATCGCGATCCTTTTTTTGATAATGCAAAATTTATGTTGATGGTTCTTGTTGTTTTCGGTCATTTACTCCAGCGATTTACTGGAGATAACCCACTTTTTCGTAATGTATATTACCTGATTTTCCTCTTTCATATGCCAGCATTCATTGCTATTTCAGGCTACTTTTCAAAATCATTTGTTGATCATGGTACGATTTACGGACTGATAAAAAAATTGATTCTTCCGTACCTCTTTTTTCAAGTCATTTATACCATTTACTATACCTGGATTGGTTGGACGAGCAAGATGAATTTTAACTTTCTTGTACCAAGATGGGCGTTATGGTTTCTATTGAGTATGTTCTTTTGGCAAGTTTCCTTATACTTGTTTAAGCGATTATCTGCTCTACAGGGTATTTCATTGAGTCTGATACTCAGTTTAAGTGCAGGATATTTGCCTATATTTGGGAAAGTTCTTGCTGGACAACGGACGATGATGTTTTTACCATTCTTTGTCATTGGTTATTATCTTCAGAAAGAACAGATACAGTCGTTTAAAGAATCCAAGTGGAAGCATCTAGCAATCGTGTGTTTACCACTGTTATATATCGGTGTGCAGCATACGGATAAGTTAACAAACGCTTGGGTATTCGGTGCAGCACCTTACGTGGATTATTTAGCTGTACCTGTTCTAGGCGGAATGGTTCGTCTGCTAATGATAGGATTGGGGCTTTTAGGAATTATTGGCTTCTTAGGGCTCGTACCTAAAAGAAAGATGTTTTTTACAAAGTGGGGTAAGAATACGTTAACTGTTTATTTACTACAAGGTTTTTTTGTCAAAGGCATTCGTCAAATTCCAGCAATTGCGAATCTGACACTGACACTACCTGGCTTTCTTGTAGTAATCCTATGCAGTTTACTCTTGACGATTGGACTAGCTAGTAATTCTGTACAAAAGGGAAAAGAGTATCTGCTACTGACGATAAAAGTAGGAAAAGAAAAAGTAGCTGCTTTAGGTTGTTTACTTTTAGGGAGAGAATTCCATGGAATTGATGAGTAAGTTTAAGTAAGTTTAAGAAAAAACGGTTTTATTTGAGCGAAAAGACTGTCTCGCGTTATACTGGATAGTAAATCAATGCCAGAAAATAATGGAGGAGATATTCAGTGAAAAGGACAAAGCAACGCGATCCTTTTTTTGATAATGCGAAGTTTCTTTTAATGTTCCTTGTTGTATTTGGACACTTTTTACAGCCGTTTACTCAAACAAATCCTTTCTATCATACGCTATACTATTTTATTTTCTTGTTCCATATGCCTGCATTTATTTTGATTGCGGGCTACTTTTCAAAATCATTTGCACACTCAGGATCAATGAAAACATCGATAAAAAAATTGATTCTTCCTTATATTGCTTTTCAATTACTTTACAGTGGGTATTACTACTGGATTGGTCTAAATGACAAGATGGAATGGGATCTACTTGTTCCACAGTGGTCGTTATGGTTTTTACTAAGTTTGTTTTGTTGGCAAGGGTCACTTTATCTGTTTAAACGTTTACCTGCCTCGGTAGGAATTGTTTTGAGTATCGCAATTAGTTTGCTGGCAGGGTACATTACTGTTGGTGAACGAATTTTTGCACTACAACGAACATTGACTTTCTTACCTTATTTTATTAGTGGATTTTATCTACAAGAGAGGCAAATCACAGCATTTCGACAATCAACAGTCAAATATATATCGATTGGCCTTTTACCAATGTTGTATTTAATTGTACAGGGAATGGATAAAATGAATAAATATTGGGTATTTGGTTCGGAACCGTATGAAGATTTTTTACAAGTACCAGAATTAGGCGCAGCAGTTCGCTTTGTTGTTTTTACATTTGGTATTCTTGGGATTATTGGCTTTTTTGGTCTTGTTCCACAAAAGAAAATGTTTTTTACCAAATGGGGGAAAAACACGATGCTGGTTTACTTATTACAAGGATTTTTTGTTAAAGGATTACGTGCGTTATCCATTGACGAACTGAATTTAACCATACTTGGCTTCCTGATGATTGCAATAAGCAGTTTGTTCTTAACGATTGTCTTAGCAAGCGATCCAGTACAAAAAATCAAGAAATATTTATTTAAAAAACTCAGAAATTCAGCAGGAAGAATTTCTTACCTAAAAAGCTCGCTATTTTAAGCGGGCTTTTTGTTTAGTTGTAATCTAAAAATGAAACGAGTACAATGAGAATTGGATTATAGATTTGAAAGGATGATGTTGGATGTCAGAAATCACTAAAGAAATGACGGCAAGTTTTACTGAAGAATTTCAAAAAAATAGAAAGCAAGTGGCACTACAACGTAGCGTAGTGAAGAACGGAATCTCTGCTTCTGCAGAAAATGTTTCTGCGCACGTACAGAATACACCTGTTTTTTCCATTGATTTAGCGACAGGGAAAGTAGCAAATCAAAAACAATCAGGTCGTTGCTGGATGTTTGCAGCATTAAATACGTTCCGTCATAAAATGCTTGCTAACTTTCATTTAAAAGAGTTTGAATTATCACAAAATTATACGTTCTTTTGGGACAAATATGAAAAAGCAAATTATTTCTACGAAAATATCTTAACTACAGCAGACCAAGCAGAAGATAGTCGCAAGGTTGCTTTCTTATTAGCAACACCACAACAAGATGGTGGGCAATGGGACATGTTGGTTTCTTTATTTAATAAATATGGTGTCGTTCCAAAAGTAGCAATGCCTGAAAGTGCAAATAGTTCGAATTCACGTGATTTGAATAATTATTTGAACAAAAAATTACGTAAGGATGCTGTCACATTACGTCAATTGGTGGCGGATGGAGCCGATGCAGCTACAATTGAAAAAGAACGTGAAAAAATGTTGAATGAAGTGTACGATTTCTTAGCAATCTCTTTAGGTACACCGCCTGAAACATTTGACTTTGAGTATCGTGATGAAGAGAAAAACTATCATTTAGATCAAAATCTAACACCACAAACATTCTATGATAAATATATTGGTGTTGATTTGACAAACTATATCAGTATTATCAATGCACCAACAAAAGATAAACCTTATGATCGCTCTTATACGGTCGAAATGCTAGGGAATGTTGTTGGTGGTAGTGATGTTCGCTACTTAAACTTGGATATGGACACATTTAAGAAATTAGCGATTGCACAATTAGAGCAAGGAGAATCTGTTTGGTTTGGTTGTGATGTAGGTCAATCATCAACAAGAGATTCAGGAATCATGGCGCTTGATGCCTATGACATGGACGATTTGTTCGATATTGACTTTTCAATGACAAAAGCACAACGTCTTGATTATGGAGAAAGCTTAATGACACATGCAATGGTTCTAACTGGTGTAGATATTTTGGATGGTCAATCGACAAAATGGAAAGTCGAAAACAGCTGGGGAGAAAAAGTCGGGGACAAAGGGTTCTTCGTGATGAGCGATGAATGGATGGACGAATATACGTATCAAATAGTTATTCGTAAAGATTTGTTGACTGCAGAACAGCTTGCGGCTTTTGAAGCTGAACCAAAAGTACTTGCACCATGGGATCCAATGGGTGCGCTAGCGTAATAATTGATGAAGAAGTTGGGAGATTTATGTCCTAGCTTCTTTTTTGTTATGCTCTTTATTTCTTGAAGTCAAACGCTTAAAAAACAACCTTTTGATAAGCTGTGCTATACTTTTTTTATAAAGCAAATATACTAGCATTTTCCCTATTGAACACGTTGGAGAGACAAGGTGAAGAATAAAGGAGTGAGCACAAAATGAATGTTGAAACTATTTTAAAAGAGTTGAATTTTGTAGCAAAAACAATCCCTATTTCTGGGGGAGATGTGAATCAAACATACCGTGTGGAAGAGGAGAATCAAACGTTCTTTTTGAAAATCCATCCGGGTGTCAAAAAAGAATTTTTTGAAAAAGAAGTAGCTGGATTAAAAAAATTAGCACCATATGTGCGTGTGCCGGAGACGTATTTGTTGGGGGAAACGACGAAAGGTGCTTATTTGTTAATGGAATGGATAGAGCCTGGAACGGGTGATCAACGAGAACTAGCGACATCTTTAGCTAGCCTTCATCACGTAACTGCACAAAATTTTGGCTTTTATACGGATAATTATTTGGGAACTCTTCCGCAAAACAATCAGTGGAACGACAATTGGTGGGATTTTTTCTTTTCGCAACGTATTGAACCACAAATTATTTTTGCGCAACAAACAAATCGGTGGAATGAACGCAGACAACAACATTATGAACAATTAAAAGAACATGTTTTAGCAAAATGGGGAGATTTATCTATTACTGCTAGTTTGATTCATGGAGATTTATGGAGTGGAAATGTCTTCTTTGATACCAATGGACAGCCTGTATTTATTGATCCGTCTGTTTCATTTTCAAATCGGGAGCAAGATATTGCGATGAGTCAATTATTTGGTGGTTTTCGTCCGGAATTTTTAAAAACGTATCAAGATTTTTATCCTTTAGAACAAGGTTTTGAAGACAGGATTCCCATTTATCAGTTATACTATTTATTAGCACACTTGAATATGTTTGGAGAAAGTTATGGTGCGCAAGTAGACCAGATTTTGATGGAAAAGTAAGAGGGGGATCTTTTTGAAACAATATACAAATCAACATGAAGTCGCGTATTTTGAATGTGACGTCAACCAAATGATGACAATTCCAGCGCTTTTAGCTGTTGCACTTAAAATATCTGGCGAGCAAAGTGACCAGTTAGGTGTAGGTGAGGAGGTTGTCCATCACCTTGGATTAGGTTGGGTCATTACTAATTATACGTTAGAAATCACACAGATGCCCCGTGTAGGAGAGACTGTAAAAATCACCACACAAGCGACAGAATACAATAAGTATTTTTGCTATCGTACGTTTTGGTTCCGGGATCAAGAAGGAAATGATTTAGTAAAAATCGACTCAGTATTTGTTTTGATGGATTTTGAAAAACGAAAAATGAGTAGTGTTCGTGATGAAATCGTTGCACCGTTTGAAAGTGAAAAAATCAAAAAAATCAAACGCCAACCTAAAATCGAAAAAATCGAATCTGGAGAGATGCTACCTTATCGTGTTCGTTTTTATGATATTGATAGCAACCAGCATGTCAATAACGCAATTTATTTTAATTGGATGATTGATGTATTAGGGCATGAGTTTTTGACAAACTATACACCGACGGGAGTAGTGGTCCGTTTTGATAAAGAAGTCGAATATGGAAAGATGATTGAAAGTCATTATGAAATCGTTGAATCAGCTGAGGGTGTCCAAACAAGACATGAAATAAAAATCGGCGATCAAGTGTATTGTGAAGCCAATATTATGTGGGCAAATTAAGACAAAAGAAGTGGACATGTACCTAGCTAGGTACGTGTCCACTTCTTTTATATCCGGGTTGTCGGTATAAAAAAGCAACTTCTACGGAAATAATAAGACCTTCTACAAAAATTTTAAAAGCAATTTTTATGAAGGACTTATTATTTCTTGAAGCAGCCCACTTCTTTTATATCTGGGTTGACGGTATAAAAAAAGCAACTTCTACGGAAATAATTCAACCTTCTACAAAAATTTTAAAATCAATTTTTATGAAGGTCTTATTATTTCTTGAAGCTACCCACTTTTTTTATAACCTTAGTTTTGAATGAAGTTTCGCAAATCTTCACCGTCTAATCCATGGTTTAAAGCAATCAATAATTTTAAACGTGCTTTTTGACTATTGATGCTGTTGCAGAAGATAACGCCCATATCTTCAAGTTCTTTTCCTCCGCCAGCATAGCTGTAGACAGGTTCAGCGATACCATTAAAGCAACGTGAGACGAGAACGATTGGAACGCGTTGTGCAAGAAGTTTGCTTAGCGCACCGATAGTTTGTGGGGGGAGATTTCCGGCTCCCAAGGCTTCAATAACGAGTCCATCAACTTTCGTTTGTGCGAGTACGTCGAAGAAATCGCCGTGCATGCCCGCATACGCTTTTACGATTGGAATCAATCCATCGACAGAAGAAATATCCAAATGCGTACTTAACAGTAACTCTTGCATGAAGAGGATCCTATTTTTTGTGATTAAACCGATTGGTCCAAGTGTTGGTGTTCGAAAAGTCGAAACATTGGTTGTATGTGTTTTTGTTACATAGCGTGCAGAATGGATTTCATCATTCATAACGACGAGTACGCCTTTGTCTAGCGCATCATCACTACTTGCGACCCGAATCGCACTTTCAAAATTGTATAGACCGTCACTTCCAAGTTCATTACTTGAACGCATTGCGCCAGTTAGGACAATCGGTAATAGATTTCCAATCGTCGTATCTAAGAAGAAAGCTGTTTCTTCTAGTGTATCGGTACCATGCGTAATCACAATACCAAAAAATCCACTGGCAGCTGCAAGTTGAATCCGTTGTTTTAATTCGAGCATATGCTCAGGAAGAATATGAGGAGAGGGAATGTTGAAAATGTCTTCAACGAATAACTCAACATCCTTCGGAATTTTGATTTCTGCATCCATTAAAGGGTTCGCAACGTCGGGACTTACGCCGCCCGTAAATTGATTTTCTTTCATTGCGATAGTGCCACCTGTGTGTAAAACCAGAATTTTTTTCATGACTTCTACTTCCTTATCAGTAATTTTGTATCTCCATATCTCTATTGTATACTATTTTATCTGCTCATGACGAGAGTCACGGAATTCTTTCAAAATAGAATATTTTGATAATTTGGTTATAATAGAGAGAAAAGCAACTTTATTTTAGTGATTGAACTGAATCATTTAAATGAGTAAGGTAGATAGTGAGGAGATAAAATGATTCGTGTAGGCTTAACCTCATTTCGAGAACATGAACGATTGACAGGGAAAAAAGACAGTCGTTTATTTGATTATGCGGGATTTCTTCCATTAGTCGAACTCGATACAGCATATTACGGAATTCCTAAGAAACAATCTGTAGAAAATTGGTTGAAGGAAGTCCCAGAAGATTTTCGCTTTGTCATCAAAGTATATCAAGGAATCAGTACACAAGGAAAATGGCAAGAACAGTATCCATCAGAAGAAGAGATGGTCCATCATTTTCTAGAAGTGATGCAGCCAATGAGTGATGCACAAAAATTATTTTGTTTTCTAGTCCAATTTCCTGCATCCTTTAAATGTACAAAGAAAAATGTCGCTTATTTACGCAAATTGCACCAGTGGTTCCGTGATTTTCCGGTAGCAATAGAGTTTCGGGACAGTTCGTGGTACAGTGAAGAATACTTAGAACGAACAAGGAGTTTTATGGAACGTGCGAGATTTTCCTTAGCGATCATTGATGAACCACAACTATTAAATGCTACAATTCCTTTTGATTCTACAGTGACCAATCGTGCATTCGCGCTTGTGCGTCTACATGGTCGAAACCAAAAAGGGTGGCAAAGCAACGATTCTGACTGGCGAAAAAAACGGACGCTTTACCGTTATTCAGAAACAGAATTAATGGAACTTGCTAAAGAAGTGAAGAAAATACACGAACAAACCGAAGAAGTAGCAGTTATTTTTAATAATAATTCTGGAGGCGATGCAGCGGATAATGCACGTGCATTTCTAAAAATCCTAAATCTCCAGTATCAAGGATTAAATCCGGCACAAATTGAGTTATTCTAAGGAGCTTATGCACAATGATTAAAGCAATTTTTTTTGATATTGACGGAACGTTAGTTACAAATACGTCAAAATTACAAGCTTCGACAAAACGAGCGATAGAAATGGCGCAAGCAAATGGAATCTTATGTGGTATCGCCACTGGAAGAAGTCCGGTAAGGATTCATGAACTTGTTGAAGAATTATCTTTGGACATGTATGTGGTTTACAATGGTCAACTTGTTTTTACAGCAGAAGAAACAATTGTTGATCATCCATTTCAGCCAGAAGTATTGCAAGAAATCGTGACATTTGCAGATGAAAAACATCGGCAAATCATGTTTGGTGGACGTGACCGTTTAGATGGCTCAATGACGATGAAGCTTAGTGAAGCAATTTGGTTGAAACGAATTGTCAATTTATTACCTAAAAAATTTCCTGTTCGCTTGTTACGAGAAACGTTACAAAAATTTAGTCCGCATCGTAGGAAAGAAAGATACGAAGGATTAGAGATTTTAAATGAGCCTATTTACCAGTGTATTTTATTAAGTGCAGTTTCTGAGCAAGAGAAGTTAGCAAAGTTATTCCCAAATTGTACATTTCAACGATCAAATCCTTATTCTGTAGATATCATACCGAAGGGTGGCTCAAAACTACATGGTATTGAAGCTTTTTTAGAAGCAAAAGGTATCAAAAATTATGAAGTCATGGCTTTTGGAGATAATTATAATGATATTGAAATGCTCTCTGGCGTAGGAATCGGTATTGCTATGGGAAACGCACAAAAGGCAACGAAAGAAGCAGCGGTGTATGTCACAGATACAAATGAAAAAGATGGTATCTACAAAGCATTACAACATTACAAAATTATTGAATGAACGAGGGAATAGAATGACTAAAAGTGAGTACGAACAAGCACAAGAATTTCATCAAACCTTTGATCCAAGAATTCCTGAAAAACCAACAGCGTTCTCAGAAGAAGAAGCACTTCGTCGTGCAGAATTTAAACTAGAAGAAATCGTTGAATTTATTGCGGCTACAAGTGGGAAAAGTGAACAGACGCTCCATGAAGGAATTGAACGGTTGCACCATGCATTGGATAAATCTGAGAAAAAAATGATGCATAAAGGTGAATGGGGACAAGAAACTTTAGTGGAACAAGTCGATGCACTAACAGATTTACTCTACTTTACGTATGGCTCATTTGCATTGATGGGGATTGATCCGACAACGATTTTTACAATTGTGCATGAAGCCAATATGGGGAAATTATTCCCAGATGGTAAGCCGCACTATGATGCACAAACAAACAAGGTATTAAAACCTGAAAATTGGGCAGAGGATTTTGCACCAGAAGAGAAAATCAAAGCAGAGTTAAACAGACAAGTGAAGCAGGCAATGAGGACTAAAAATCATCAATAGATAGAAAAAATCTATTAGAAAATTGGCGTTTTGAATGAGAAACAAATCGTAAGACAACGCCTGGTAAAAGAAAACGTTCTTGGTGAAAACGGTGCAACTGTTGATAAAACAATAAAAATAATGAATATTAAAAATATCAAATAACAAGAAAAAAATCTAAAGTTTTTTTTTGAAATAGTGAATGCATTTTTTGTTTATGTTATAATCTACAATAGATGTCTTTTACGTGGAAGTTTTAGGTAGTTATAGAGTAGATAGTGCAACAAATCCAACTATTTACTTTATGAAAGCCTTGTCTATACGCGATAGATGCATATTGAAAACGGAGGAACCTTAAATGGGAAGTAATGTTATCATCGGAATCATAATCGCAATCATCGTTGTGGCAATTGTACTATTTTTAGTAGGCTACTTCATGAAGAAAAAAAACCAGGATCGCTTAGATGCCTTGGAGCAGCGCAAGGAAGAGTTATTTGACTTGCCAGTGATTGAGGAAGTTGATGATGTGAAGAAGATGCATCTGGTTGGCCAAAGCCAAACGACCTTTCGCGAATGGAGTCAGAAGTGGACAGATATCTCTACAAACTCTTTTGCAGAGTTAGAAAGCCAAATTTTTGAAGTTGAAAACTTAAATGGATCATTCCACTTCCTAAAAGGAAAGAGTGCACTCGTTGCTGCTGAAGAGACCATGACTAAAATGGAAAAAGAAGTAGCAGTTATCCGTGACGGATTGAAGGAGTTACGCGAAAGTGAAGGACGTAATTCTTTAGAAGTACAACGTGCATTGGATGTCTATGAAGAGTTGAGAAAGAGTGTCAAAGAAAACGGAGAAGATTATGGTACTGCTTTGCCAGAGTTACAAAAGCAAGTGAAGAATGTGGAAGATGAATTTACTGAATTTGTCACCTTGAATTCTTCAGGTGATCCTGTTGAGGCACGAGAAGTTTTGGAGAAGGCAGAGAAACATACTTACGAAATCCAAGATTTGATGAAGAAAATCCCTCCATTAGTAAACGACCTAAATGAGACATTTCCAGAACAAATCGAAGATATCGAAACTGGCTATGAAAAAATGCTAACGGAACATTATGTTTTTCCAGAAACAGATATAGCAGAAAATATCACTCAATTGAAAAAAAGAGTGACAAATTCTTTATCTGATTTAGAGAAAATCGATATTTCGGAAGTAGAAATTCAAAATCGGGAAACAGCTGAGTCGATTGATGGCTTATATGATGTACTAGAACGCGAGTTTGATGCATTTACATATGTCACTAAACATCGTCCACAAATCGAAGAATATCTTAGACATGCAACGAAAAACAATCGTCAGCTACTGATTGAATTAGACCATACGTCACAAAGTTATTCTCTAAATAATAATGAATTAGGACGTGTCCGTGGATTCCAAGGTGAAATCGAAGAACTGACACGTCAAAACAGCCAAATCGAGCCCCAACTTGACGCACATGAAATTGCTTATTCAACTGTCCAAAAATTTTATGAAGAAACGTACAAAATTTTAGAGGACACAGAAAACCAACAAGTAGAGATCGACACTTTATTACGCGAATTACGTAAAGGTGAACGAGAAGCGCAAGAAAAAATCGAAGTCTTTGAATTTAAATTGCGCACATTAAAACGCTTTGTTGAAAAACAACGTTTACCAGGTCTACCAAATGACTATCTAGAATTCTTTTATGTTGCTACAGATCGTTTAGAAGAATTAAGCGAAGCACTGAATAAATTGCGAATCAATATGGATGATATCAATCATCTTGTTGCGACTTGCGAAGAAGACATTAAGATTTTAGATAGCAAATCACATGATTTAGTTGATGCAGCTGCGTTGACGGAACAAATGTTACAATACGCAAATCGTTACCGTCATACACATCCAGATATCAAAGATGCAATCGAGCGAAGCTTGTATTTATTCAATAAAGAATACCAGTACGAAGAAGCATTGGATATCATTGGCACAGCACTCGAACGTGTGGAACCAGGTGCATTCAAACGTATCGAAAACTTTTACTTTAATCATCCAGACTTAGTTTGATGAAGCAACACTCAACATAGACAACTATGTTGAGTGTTTTTTTTAGAAAAAGTGAGAGAAAGAACCTTAGTATTGAAAGGAAAGAGCACAACCGTTATAATGAGTAAGAATTTCAAAAAAGAAGGGTTTATTATGATTTATTTTGATAATAGCGCAACAACACCGATTTATCCGCAAGCATTAGACGCATATATGAAAACAAGCCAACGAATTATCGGAAATCCCTCAAGTCTACATGATCTTGGGACACAAGCACTACGGTTGATGCAGCAAGCGAGAAAGCAAATTGCTGAGTTGCTTCAGGTATCTTCTGAGGAAATCTATTTTACAAGTGGTGGTACAGAAGGAGACAATTGGATCGTTAAAGGAACCATGATCGAAAAACGTCATTATGGCAACCACATGATTATCTCAGGCATCGAACATCCTGCTGTCAGCGAAACAGCTGCACAACTTCAAGAACTTGGAATGGAAGTGAGCATTGCCCCTGTTGATACGAACGGGTTTGTTCGTGTAGATGAGTTAGCCAAACTTATTCGCAAAGAGACAGTCTTGGTGTCCATAATGGGTGTCAACAATGAAGTAGGCTCGATTCAACCGATTCAAGAAATCAGTCAGGTACTAGAGAACTATCCAAAAATCCATTTTCATGTGGATGCCGTGCAAGCAATCGGTAAAGTGGAACAAGCTGTTTGGCTGACAGATCGTGTTGATTTTGCAACATTTTCTGCACATAAATTCCATGGACCTAGAGGATTAGGGTTTATTTATTGGAAAAAGGGACGCCGCATTGCCCCATTATTAACTGGTGGTGGGCAAGAGAAGAACCAACGAAGTGGAACAGAGAATGTTCCTGCTATCGTTGCTACTGCAAAAGCATTACGTTTGGCACTAGATAGAAAAGCAGAACGTCCAATGCATACACAAAATCTAAAAACAGCATTAATCAACGGATTACGTTCATACGATAAAGTGACTATTTTTTCTGAAGGGGAACAATATGCGCCACATATTCTATGTTTTGCATTAAAAGGTATTCGTGGAGAAGTGCTTGTTCATGCATTAGAAGAAAAACAAATCTTTATTTCAACAACGAGCGCTTGTTCGTCACGAAATAAGACAGCAAGTAGTACATTACATGCAATGAACGTCCCAAATGATTTAGCTACATCAGCCGTTCGAATCAGTTTGGATGAAAGTAATACAATGGCAGAAGTTGAACAATTTATGATCATCTTCAAGCAATTATACACAAAGTTTTCAGCAATTAATTAAGGAGTGTTTTCGTGAATTATAGTGAAATCATGGTTCGATACGGTGAGCTATCAACCAAAGGGAAAAACCGCAAATCATTTATTGCACAACTTGCTCAAAATGTTCGCCAATCACTAAAAGAATTTCCAGAAGTAAAAATCCATGCAAAACGTGACCGAATGCATTTACTTTTGAATGGTGCAGACGGGAAGGCAATCATGCCTAAATTAGAAAAGATTTTTGGTATCCAAAACTTTTCACCAAGCATTCGCGTAGAAAAAGATGTGGATGCATTAAAGCAAACCGTTCAAGAAATCATGCAAGAAATTTATACCGGGGTAGAGACCTTCAAGATTTCTGCACGACGCAGTGACCATAGCTTCGTACTTGATAGCAATGAGCTTAATCTAGCTTTAGGGGATGCAGTAATCGATGTATTTCCTGATATCAAAGTACAAATGCGTAAACCAGACATCACATTACGTGTTGAGATCCGCATGGACGCTGCGTATATATCTTTTGAAACAATCAAGGGGGCTGGTGGATTACCAGTAGGAACAAGTGGCAAAGGTATGCTGATGCTTTCTGGTGGTATCGATTCACCTGTTGCAGGGTATTTTGCAATGAAACGTGGAGTAGAGATTGAAGCCGTTCACTTCGCAAGTCCTCCATATACAAGTGAACAATCGTTACAAAAAACCAAAGATTTAACAGCAAAAATCGCCCCTTATGTCGGTCAGATCCAATTTATTGAAGTACCATTTACTGAGATTCAAGAAGAAATCAAACGCTCGGTACCACAAGGATACTGGATGACAATCACACGCCGCATGATGCTTCGTTTAACCGATCAAATTCGTGCGTTGAGAAATGGTCTGATTATTGTCAATGGGGAATCCTTAGGCCAAGTTGCGTCACAAACATTGCATAGCATGGTCGCAATCAACGAGGTAACAAATACACCAATTGTGCGTCCAGTTGCAACAATGGACAAATTAGAAATCATTGAAATGGCTGAAAAAATTGATACCTTTGAACTATCGATCCAACCATTTGAAGATTGCTGTACGATTTTTGCACCACCACAACCAAAAACACGTCCACATCTAGACAAAGTGCATCAATATGAAGAACGTCTCGACATCGATGGAATGATCGAACGTTCATTAGCTGGATTAAAATTCAGTGAAATTACACCAGAGTCTTTAGATGCAGCGGAAGAGTTCTCTGATTTACTCTAAGATGTTGTGATGTTATACATGAAAGAAGTGATTGAGGCAGTGGCTGTCTCAATCTTTTTTTTACTATTGAAATAGCGCTTACAATAAATGTGTTGCTGTTATTTTTGAATCATGGTAAACTATTATGTGAAATAAATAACAAGGAAGTGTTGCTATGTACAATTTGAAAAAATGTGAGAATTTACCAAGAGCGACAGCAAAACGACTGCCTTTATATTTACGTTATTTAAAAATGTTAGAGACATCAGGCGTTACACGGATAAAATCCAAGGAATTCAGTGAGTTGGTACAGATTCCTTCAGCAACGATCCGCAGAGACTTTTCTTATTTGGGAGAATTGGGGCGCAGTGGCTATGGATATGATGTGCCTTACGTTATTGATGTGTTGAATCAGATTTTAGATACACAACAAGAGAAGCGAATAGCGCTAGTAGGTTTTGGTAATCTAGGAAAAGCTTTGTATAAAAATAATTTTAGACGAAATGAAAATTTGCGAATCGTGAGTGTTTTTGATAATGATCCAGAGTTAGTAGGTCAAGAAATCGATGGTATCAAAATCCATTCGATTGATCAATTTAAAGAAATTGCCGAAGAAAATCAAATTTCTGTAGCTATCTCTACGGTACCAAGCAAGTATTCACAACATGCAATCGATGAGATCATCAAAAGTAAAGTCACAGCGATTTTGAATTTTGCACCAGGACGTGTGGTTGTACCCAAAGGCGTAACCGTACATTATATTGATTTAACTACTTCATTACAGACGTTGATTTATTTTGATGAGAAATACACAAATACATTATCAGAAATGACAGAAGAGCTTGAAGTATGATCATTCATCAATTGACTTTGAAAAAAAAGCATTGTAGAATGAGACAAGACGTTGAGCAAGAGGAGTAACTCAAGGATATTTTTAGAGAGAGAGTCATTTGGTGGGAGACTTTCAGTGGAGTTGAGTGAAGGTAGCTTGTGAGTTTTTGTTTTGAATCATTAGTAGGAGCAAACGAGTCGTGATCGTTATCTCACGTTCAAGAGGCAGGGATTCCCTGCAAATTAGGTGGTACCGCGTAAATTTACGTCCTAAGGCAATGATTGCCTTAGGATTTTTTTTTATTTTAAAGGAGGAATTCAAAGATGTCAGAAGCAGATAAACTATCAACAAAGTATAATCCGCAAGAAGTCGAAGCTGGCCGTTATCAAGAATGGTTAGACGAAGACTTGTTTAAACCAAATGGAGACAAAAAGGCAAAACCTTATTCAATCGTTATCCCACCCCCAAATGTAACGGGAAAACTACATTTAGGTCATGCATGGGATACAACGTTGCAAGACATGATCATTCGTCAAAAACGGATGCAAGGTTTTGATACAGTCTGGGTGCCAGGAATGGACCACGCAGGTATTGCAACACAAGCCAAAGTAGAAGAAAAACTTAGAGAACAAGGTATCTCACGTTATGATCTAGGTCGTGAAAAATTCATTGATCAAGTATGGGAATGGAAAGGCGAATACGCTTCACATATCCGTGAACAATGGGCAAAAATGGGACTTTCACTTGATTATAGTCGTGAACGCTTCACTTTAGATGACGGATTATCAAAAGCAGTACGTACCGTTTTCGTTAAATTGTACGAAAAAGGTCTGATTTATCGTGGTGAATATATCATTAACTGGGACCCACAAGCACGTACTGCCTTATCAGATATCGAAGTTATCCATAAAGATGTTGAGGGTGCTTTTTACCATATGACGTATGAATTAGCAGATGGTTCTGGTGTGTTAGAAATTGCGACAACACGTCCTGAAACAATGCTAGGGGATACAGCAGTAGCAGTAAACCCTGAAGATCCTCGTTATAAAGAGTTGATTGGTAAAACGGTTATCTTACCATTAGTAAATAAAGAAATCCCAATCGTTGGGGATGAACATGCGGACATGGAATTTGGTACTGGGGTAGTAAAAATCACACCAGCGCATGACCCTAATGACTTTGAAGTTGGTAACCGCCATGACTTGCCACGAATCAATGTGATGAACGAAGACGGTACAATGAACGAACTTGCGGGTAAATACGAAGGTATGGACCGTTTTGAAGCAAGAAAAGCTATCGTCAAAGATTTAGAAGAAATTGGTCGCTTGGTTCGTATCGAAAAAATGATCCACAGTGTCGGTCACTCTGAACGTACCGGTGTAATGGTTGAACCGCGCCTATCTACACAATGGTTTGTGAAGATGGAACCACTTGCTGAAGAAGCAATCAAAAACCAAGATACAGAGAACGCAGTTGATTTTTATCCACCACGCTTCAATCAAACATTCTTGCGTTGGATGGAAAATGTACATGACTGGGTAATTTCACGTCAATTATGGTGGGGACATCAAATTCCTGCTTGGTACCACAAAGAAACTGGTGAAATGTATGTTGGTATGGAAGCACCAGAAGACAAAGAAAACTGGCTGCAAGATCCTGATGTATTAGATACTTGGTTTAGTTCTGCTTTATGGCCATTTTCAACAATGGGCTGGCCTGATGTTGACAGCGAAGATTTCAAACGCTACTTCCCAACAAATACATTAGTTACAGGTTATGACATCATTTTCTTCTGGGTAAGTCGTATGATTTTCCAAAGTTTAGAATTTACGGATGAACGTCCATTCAAAAATGTATTGATCCATGGATTGATTCGTGATGAACAAGGACGTAAGATGTCGAAATCATTGGGTAATGGTATCGACCCAATGGACGTTATAGAAAAATATGGTGCAGATGCACTTCGCTGGTTCTTATCAACAGGTTCAGCACCAGGTCAAGATGTTCGTTTTAGTTATGAAAAAATGGATTCTGCTTGGAACTTTATCAATAAAATCTGGAATGCGTCACGTTTTGTTTTAATGAATGTGGAAGGCATGACGATTGATGATGTTGATTTAACTGGCTCTAAAACAGTTGCTGACCGTTGGATCTTGACACGCTTAAATGAAACAGTTGCTAAAGTCACTGATTTATTTGACCGTTTTGAATTTGGTGAAGCAGGTCGCCAATTGTACAACTTTATCTGGGACGATTTCTGTGACTGGTATATCGAAATGAGTAAAGAAATTTTGTATGGTGAAGACGAAGTATCGAAACAAACAACCCGTAGTATCTTGGTGCATACACTAGACCAAATCTTACGTCTATTACACCCAATCATGCCATTTGTCACTGAAAAAATTTGGCAACAAATTCCTCATCAAGGAAAATCATTGGTTGTTGCAGAGTATCCAATTGTTCATCCAGAATTTGATGATTTACGTGCAGCAAATGGGATGGAAGTATTAAAAGAATTGATTCGTTCTGTACGAAATATCCGTTCTGAAGTGAATACACCATTATCAAAACCAATCACGCTAATTATTAAGACAAACGATCCAGTAGTCGATCAGTTCTTGGTGGAAAACACAAGTTATATCGAACGCTTCTGTAACCCAGAAGAATTAACTATTTCAAGTGACGTTACTGCACCCGACTTAGCAATGTCTGCAGTCTTAAAAGGAGCAGAAATCTTCTTGCCGCTTGCAGGATTGATCAACATTGAAGAAGAAATTGCACGTCTTGAAAAAGAATTGGACAAATGGACGAAAGAAGTCAAACGTGTTCAAGGAAAACTTTCAAATGAACGTTTCGTTGGAAATGCACCTGAAGAAGTAGTTGCAGGAGAACGTGCGAAAGAAAAAGATTATTTAGAAAAACAAGCTGCTGTAAGCGAACGAATCGAAAGCTTGCGCACCATTCAATAAAAAATAAACAAATACTTTCTGGTAGGGCTATGCGCGTCTATCAGAAAGTATTTTTTTGATGAATTTTTCTGTTGCTTGAGAGGCTTTTTGTTATAATAAAAGAGAAATGGAGGAGTTAACCCAATGTCAATAGAAGAAGCGGTTGAATGGATCCATAGTCGATTACCTTTTGGATCTAGACCCGGACTAGAACGAGTAAAAGCATTATTAGAGAGCGTAGATAACCCAGAAGAAAGAGTGAAAACAATCCACATTGCCGGAACAAATGGAAAGGGGTCAACGGTAACCTACTTACGTTGTTTGTTAGAAGAAGCTGGCCTAACTGTTGGAACGTTCACTTCACCATATATCGAAACATTTAATGAACGAATTGCAATCAATGGAAAACCAATCCCTGATGCAGATTTGATTGCATTGGTCACAAAATACCAGCCTCTTGTGGCAACCCTGGATGAATCACCTGAAATTCATGGAATCACGGAGTTTGAAACATTGACTGCAATGGCGTTTGATTATTTTGAGCAGCAAAAGGTGGACGTAGCAATCATTGAAGTTGGCTTAGGTGGATTACTTGATTCCACGAATGTTGCCAAACCAATGCTAACAGGTATCACAACGATCGGAATGGATCATATGGAGATCCTAGGAGACACACTAGAAAAGATCGCCGCACAAAAAGCAGGGATCATTAAAGAAAAAATTCCCGTTGTTACTGGAAATATTGACGAAGTCGCTCTAGCAGTTATTGAAGAAACAGCTGCAAGCAAGCATGCACCAATCTATCGTTACCAAAAAGAATATTCGGTCGCTTATCAACACCCTGCCGAAAACTGGGGAGAAGTCTTTACCTTCTATGGTGAATGTGGGAAGCTACCTGATTTAACGACTGGTTTGTTAGGGGAACACCAAGTAGAAAATGCTGGTGTAGCCGTAGAATTATACGCATTGTATTGCGCATTAGAAGGCTTGCCTTTCCAAACACGTGAGGTGCATCAGGCATTAAAAAAAGCTTACTGGCCTGGACGAATGGAACGTATCAGCGAACAGCCGCTTGTGATTCTAGATGGTGCGCATAATACACATGCAGTGAAGCGATTGGAACAAAATTTGCGCAAAGAATTTAAAGAGTACCAGATTCATATCTTGTTCTCAGCTATTACTACCAAAAATATTCGAGAAATGCTGAAACAACTTGAAGCCATTCCTAACGTCCACATCTATTTAACAACATTTGAACATCCCAAGGCAATCCAGTTAGCTAAGTTAAGTGATTTGACCAATGAAAAAGTGACGATTGTTTCGCTTTGGCAATTTGGCTTAGCAGATATTCTTGAGAAAATGGCTTCAGATGATTTATTATTAGTTACAGGTTCATTATATTTTATTTCAGAAGTACGAAATCTATTATTGGAAATAGGAGGAGTCAATGAAAATTAATGCGGTGATTTTTGATATGGATGGATTGTTGTTTGATACGGAAATGGTGTACTATCAGGCAACACAAATTGTTGCTGATGCTATGAGTTTTCCGTACGATAAGGAGTTATATTTACGCTTTTTAGGTGTTTCAGACGAAGAAGTGTGGGCGAATTATCATGAATTATTTGCTGACTTTGGGCAAGAAACCGTCCAAAAATTTATTGATGCATCTTATCAAAAAACATTAGAGTTATTCTCAAGTGGAACTGTATCCTTAAAACCAGGTGTACTTGAATTGCTTGATTTTTTAGATGAACAAGCGATTCCACGAGTGATTGCTTCAAGTAACAATCGGCAAGTGATTGACATGCTCTTGGAAAAGAATGCGTTAATGGATCGTTTCCATGGAATTGTTTCAGCAGAAAATGTCCAACGTGCGAAACCAGACCCAGAGATTTTCTTATTAGCACAACAAAAATTAGGAACAGTAAAAGAGCAGACGCTGATTTTAGAAGACTCGCAAAATGGGATCATCGCTGCAAATCGTGCAGAGATACCTGTTATTATGGTACCAGATTTAATGCCACCATCTGATACTTTACGTGAACGAACAGTTGCGGTATTGGATTCATTAATAGATTTACCTACATTTTTAAAATAAACATCGCCTCCTTTACGTATCTTTACAATGAGAACGAAAGGAGGTTTTTTCATTGAATGGTTTATTAGGGCAGGTACCAGTGAGTTCGTTGCCACGAGAGAGATTAGTGGACCAAGGAGCGCAAGCACTCTCAAATCAAGAATTAGTAGCAATTCTATTGCGTACAGGGCAACATCCATATCATGTAATGGAGATAGCTGGAGAAGTTTTAAAGAAATTCCCAACTCTAACACTACTGAGACAGGCCAGCCTAAGTGAGTTAGAGAAGATCCGTGGTATCGGTAAGGTAAAGGCAATTGAGATCAGTGCGTTGATGGAGTTAGGCTTGCGAATGCATCAAGAACAGATCCCAACAGGAAAGTCTGTTCGAACCAGTTTTGATATTGCACATCATTTGATTGCAAAGATGAAGGATTTCCACCAAGAACACTTGATTTGTATTTACCTTGATACGAAGAACAAAATCCTTGCGGAGAAGACCATATTTATAGGTTCCTTGAATCAATCACTCGCACATCCGAGAGAGATTTTTCATTTTGCAGTTCGTCTGTCCGCAGCTCGTTTGATTTTATCGCACAACCATCGTGAGACACGTTCGTAATTGAAAAGATTGTGCACGCCTTCTCAGTATTTTAAAGAGAGTCGTGAACTCTTTGCTTGATAGGTGAAATGAAGGAGTAACGCCCTGAAGCGCCTACTCTGATACTCCGACATGCGTCATTTCATATATTGGAAATGAGGTGTGAATCTCGGTGAAGTCGGCTGAAGGATACCGTCTGTTGATGAAAATAGTGAACGGCAACGAAATCTCTCTAGCGGTAGAGGGTGTATCGGATAGGTCGGGAGTCGTTAAACTTGATATGGTGAGAATGTGGTAAAACACTGACGAACCGGCGAATGAAATGTCTATAAGTGGCGAGCACTCAGAAATGAGTACGTGGCTAACAGTAAGTTAGTTGTATTCCGTGGGCGAGTACCTATGGTGGTTCCGAAAGCTCCATGCACAGTTACAGGCTGTGGAGAGGATATTAGGCAAGAGTTGGCACCTAAGTCGAGAAATAAGATAAAGCAAAGGGAACGTGGAAAGCTGTCATCGTGGAGAGAATATACTCAATAAAGCGATTTTAAGGGGAATCCTAAAGAGGAAACTTAAATTTATGACAGTGAGAGTGGAGGCATGAGCGAAGAAATTTCTATAATGGAAATGGAGCAACAGCCTCTAGCCGTTAAGTTTGATATACTTCAACTCAGTCATAACAAAGGATTCTGGTATGACTCAAAAGGTCACGTACCGATAAGGGAGCGTGATAGACCTTGAAAGAAAGTTTTAAGAAGATCCCTAGAATGAAAAATACACGGTTACGCCATACAGAATATTATGGTATGACCGAAGTCTTCGATTCAATCTATGAGCAAAGTAATAAGGGTGAAAAATTTAAAAATTTGATGGCAATCATCACCTCAACAGATAATATTCTTCTAGCTTATCGAAATATCAAACGAAATAATGGTAGTGCAACACCTGGGATAGATAAGGTGACTATCTATGATATCGAAAAGCTGGATACAGAGGAGTTTGTCAACAAAGTAAGAAAACGTTTCACTCATTACAATCCTCGAAAAGTAAAACGAGTAGAGATTCCCAAACCGAATGGGAAAACCAGACCATTAGTAATCCCATCAATGTGGGACAGAGTCGCACAACAATGTATTCTACAAGTCCTCGAACCAATCTGTGAGCCAAAGTTTTATAAACACAGTTTTGGCTTTCGTCCAAATCGTTCAGCAGAAAACGCCGTTTCAACAGCGGCGGGGCGAATCAATCGAGCAAAAATGCAATATGTAGTCGATGTAGACATCAAAGGATTCTTCGATGAAGTCGATCACACAAAATTATTACGACAGATATGGACATTGGGAATACAAGACAAACAACTACTCGTGATTTTGCGTAAAATGTTAAAAGCACCAGTTCAAATGCCAAATGGAGAAACAATCTATCCAACGAAAGGGACACCACAAGGCGGGATTCTTTCCCCTTTATTAGCAAACATCAATTTGAATGAATTTGATTGGTGGATAGCAAAACAATGGGAAAGTTTTAAGTGTGAAAACATTAATGACTATTACATTGAAAAAGTTGGAAGATGGAATCATGGCTATCGTTACAAACAGCTAAGAAAAACGTCGATACTAAAAGAAATGTATATAGTTCGTTACGCAGATGACTTTAAAATCTTTACAATTACAAGAACCAATGCTGAAAAGATATTCACAGCAAGCAAAATGTGGCTAGAAGAACGGCTAAAACTTCCCATATCTCCTGAAAAATCAAAGATTACAAATCTGAAAAAGAAAAGCAGTGAATTTCTGGGATTTGAATTGAAAATGGAGCGTAAAGGATACGACAGAATGGGACGCAAGAATTACGTTTGCCAATCTCATATTTGTGATAAAGCCAAAAAGAGGATCAAGAAACAGCTCAAAGATCAGATAAAATTGATACAAAAGGTACCAAACGGCACTGACGTCACTCGTAACCTAAACATTTACAACAGTATGGTTATCGGGATTCATAATTATTATCAAATCGCAACGCAAGTTAATGACGATTTGATGCCAATCCAGTATCAATTAACTCAGGTAGAAAAGCATCGATTTAAACACTTGGGATTAAAGAAGACATCAAAATATGAAACTCGTGATAAGGGTATTCGCCCCTATCTAAAATCGAAAATGACAAGGTATATCAACGATGTACCGATTATACCAATTGGTTTCATAAAGACGAGAACGGCTTTAATGAAACACAACGGTGTGTGCAAGTACACAGAAGAAGGTAGAAAGCTGATTCATAAAAAGCTTCAAGTAGTTTCAGTGCAAGCACTTCAATGGCTTAGAAGCCATCCAGTAATTGGCGAACGAGCAACGATTGAGTTTAACGATAATCGTATATCTCTATATGTAGCTCAACAAGGAAAATGCGCAGTTACAGGGAAGGAATTGGATGTCACACAAATGCACTGTCACCACAAAATACCATGGATCAAATCAAAAAATGACCGATATTCTAATCTCGTTTTGATTAGTGATACCATTCATCGAATGATTCATGCAACACGTGAAGACACACTTCTATCTTATATGCAAGACCTTAACTTGTCGGATTCCCAATTAGAGAGAGTCAATAAATTACGAGTAGCAATAGGAAACACAAAAATTTCATTCAGTAATCAATTTAAAACCGGACTGAGACAAACATGAAGTAACGGACTAACGGGGGAACGCCGTGTACGGTGAAAGTCGTACGCACGGTGTGAAGCGGGGGAAAAACCGGCGATAATATCAAAGGGTTACCTATCGCTATCTTCAGGAAATGTAACTCCCTCAGAGCAAGATATTCAATTTACACATCGTGCACAAAAGTGTGGAGAATTGATGGGAATCGAAGTCCTGGATCATTTGATTATAGGGCGCGAAGAATATCTTAGTTTGCGCGAAGCAGGATTGTTTTCGGATGAGGTTGAATAACATGAGTGATTCTAAAAAAAATCTATTTTTTTTGAAAAAGTGCATAGGAACAAAGAATATAAAATCGCTTCCTTGCAAAAAATAATTTAGGAGTGTACAATTATATTGTAATTTTGTTTGGTAATAGAAGTTGAAACGTTTGTTGCACCTCTATCGTATACGAGCAATGTTACAATTAATTATCAAGTGCTTAAGGCACGAGGAGGTTTTCTATAATGGAACACGGAACAGTTAAATGGTTTAACGCAGAAAAAGGCTTTGGGTTTATTTCACGCGAAGACGGAAGTGACGTATTTGTTCACTTTTCAGCTATCCAAGGTGACGGATTCAAAACTTTAGAAGAAGGTCAAGCAGTAACTTTCGATGTTGAAGATTCAGACCGCGGACCACAAGCAACAAATGTCGTAAAAGACTAATTTGTTAGTTAAAATGGCTTGGTACATACTATATGTATCAAGCCATTTTTTGATGAAATGAACGCGCACACTTGTAACTATAGTTGTGGGAGATTCAAACTATATAAAATAAGCGAACAATCTCAAAAATTTAGCAATAGATTTCTGAGATTGTTCGTTTATTTTGAGTAGATATATATGTCCGACTGAATCATTGTATTTCAACAAGCAGATTGGGTTTCTAAAGGAATTTGATGACCGAAACTGACTAGAGTTGCCTGCCCAATCAATCCGTACCACATATCCTCAGTGAATTTTTGAGTAGTTTGCTTAAAAAAATGTGTTGATACTTCATTTTTTAATAAAAGATGACATTCTTTATCTGCTAAGAAAAAACGCTGAAATGCTTTGGGCTCTTTTTGTGCAAAAGAAAAGATTGCTCTTTGGATGTCTAGCGTAGGATTGGAAGAAGGGGGTGCAAAAAAATTTTTTACGCGAGTGAGAATATATTCGTGTGTTGCCGCTTTCAATTCATTCATATTTTTAAATTCACGATAAATAGGTTGTGTCGAGCAGTTCATCACTTTAGCGATTTTACGTGCGCGAAAGTTTTGCAGTCCTTCGTCTACAGCCAGTTTGTAAGCACCATCCAATAAGTGCTCTCGGTATATTTTTTTCGTACGAACCATAAAGAAAAGAGCCTCCTAACTTGTACTGTATATTCAAAATAGCACAAAAAAGTACATAAAAATAGTCATAATGTGAAAAAAACTTTTTTTTTTTGATAAAAAGCGTATTTAATCGTTTTTAGAAGCTAAAAGTCGATCGAGTTCATCAGAGAGAAGTGTAAAATATTCAGTTCGCATAGCCTTTTCATAACGACGTGCGTCACGATATGAAGTGAATTTTCGTTTATCTTTCCGGTGTTTTGTCTTGATTTTTACCTTTTTTCCGCTTCGAGTAATGGTGGCGTCTATCACAGAAAGAATCAATTTTTTCTTTTCCTTTTTTGTCATTACGATCACACCTTCCGATTAATTAACCAAAGTATACCATAAAAAAAGAACAGCCCCGAGTGATTCACTCAGGGCTGTTCTTGATTGGCTGATTAGATATCTGGTGTCATGATCATTGGTAAAATCATCGGATGACGTTCTGTTCGTTCGAACAAGAAAGGCTGTAGTGCGCCAGTCATTGCTTCTTTCAGTTTGTGCTCTGAGCAATCTGGAGCATTCAAGACTTCACGCAATGCATGGAACATCAAACGCTGTGCTTCATTGATCATCTCTCCAGATTCACGCATATAGACGAAACCACGAGAGAGGATATCTGGGCCAGCTAGAATTTCTTTTTTCTTGATGTCAACAGTTGCAACAGCAAGAACAAGTCCTTCTTCTGAAAGGATATGACGATCACGAAGAACGACATTTCCGATGTCACCGACACCATTCCCATCAACGTAAACATCACCAGCAGTGAAATGTCCAGCAGGTCTTGCTGTATCAGCTGTCAAAGCTAGAACATCTCCGTTTTCCATGATGAAGCAATTTTCTTCTGGAACACCTACGTCATGAGCAAGCGACGCATGGATTTTTAACATACGATATTCCCCATGAACAGGAATAAAGAATTTAGGTTTCATTAAGCGAAGCATAAGTTTTTGTTCTTGTTGCCCGCCGTGACCAGAAGTGTGGATGTTGTTGATTTTCCCATGGATAACTTCAGCACCCGCTTCAGATAATAAGTTGATCAAATGATTGACACTTGTTGTATTCCCAGGAATTGGTGAACTTGAGAAAATCACGGTGTCATCTGGTTGGATTTGGATTTGGCGGTGCGTACCATTAGCGATACGGCTAAGAGCAGCCATAGGTTCGCCTTGAGAACCGGTACAAAGAATCATTGTTTCATTTGCAGGCATTCGGTTGATTTCATGTGCATCAACAAATGTGCCATCTGGAACTTTGATATAACCCAGACGTTGGCCATTGACGATCGCATTCTCCATGCTACGACCAAATACTGCAATTTTACGTCCTGTAGCTACAGCTGCATCAGCGGCTTGTTGTAGACGGAAAATATTTGAAGCAAAGCTGGCAAAAATAATCCGACCTTCGATTTTTTCGAAGATTTTTAAAATGGAAGTACCGATTGTTTTTTCAGATTTTGTAAATGTTGGAATCTCCGCATTTGTACTATCTGAAAGCAAGCACAAGACGCCTTCTTCACCAATACGAGCCATTTTATGCAAGTTTGCTGGTTCACCAACTGGGGTGAAGTCAAATTTGAAGTCACCTGTGGCAACGATATTTCCAGATGGAGTCTTGACGACAACGCCAAGTGCATCAGGGATACTGTGTGTTGTTCGGAAAAAGCTAACAGATGTTTTGCGGAATCGAATGATCGTGTCTTCATTGATCTCATGAAGTTCTGCATCACGTAATAGACCGTGTTCATCTAATTTGTTCGTAATCAACGCAAGTGCAAGTGGTCCAGCATAGATAGGAATGTTTACTTGTTTAAGTAAATAAGGAATCCCACCAATATGGTCTTCATGCCCGTGCGTAATCACGAGTGCTTTGACTTTATTGATATTTTGTACGATATAGCTGTAATCTGGAATGACATAGTCAATTCCTAAGAGATCATCTTCTGGGAATTTAATCCCTGCATCGATCAAGATAATTTCATCTTGGAATTGCACCCCGTATGTGTTTTTCCCGATTTCACCTAGCCCACCAATTGCAAAGACACCAGTCTCGTTATTTTTGATGGAAAGTTTCATTTAATTAATACTCCGTTAATTTGAATTCGGCATTTTCTTTTTCGTAATCAAGGTGATTACCTTCTAATAGTTGCACGAATTCGATATTGTATGGGGTGTTTTCTTCAACAAGTTGGCGAGCATCGACATCTGAGTCCGCTTCGATGTAAAGTGCTTGTGTTTCTTCACGTTTTGGGTTACGGATTTTTGTTTCTTGATAATAAACTTTGTAGATCATATATGTTGTCTCCTTTAATCTGCCGAAGCAGGAATTTAACTAGTTGATTTTTAGACATCACAAAATGAGTGGAGTGGTCCACTAAAAAATCGTATGCTTCTTAAAAAATAAAAAAGTGATTTTTTAAGAAGAAAAAAGCCTTGTCGTCGCTTTTTCTGTCTAGGGTATATGTTCAACCGTGCACTGTATAAAATTTATACAATTATTGTCTATAGTTTATCATAGAATGATTCATAAGTATAGAATTGTAGCGTGTTCGCTGATGAAATCTCTTACCAAATTTTGGAATCCTTTTCCAGTTTAGGTGTTCTCTTAAAAATTTTAGTATGCTATTATCTTGAGTATAGGAAAAATGAAATTGGGTTAAGGAGATGAAAAAATGAAATTAATGTGGCGTTACACGATGAGGTATAAGAAATTATTATTTTTTAACTTTATTTGTGTGTTTGGGTTTATTTTGATTGAGCTAGGATTACCAACTATTTTGGCTCGAATCATTGATATTGGTATCCAAAACAATGATGGAGACTATATTCGTCAACAAGGACTAGTGATGCTCTTGCTTACGGTAGTCGGAATCAGTATGAATATTTTACTTGGTTATTTTTGCTCACGGATCACAACCAATATCGTTGCGGATATCCGTGATGACTTATTTGATAAAATTCAAACATTCTCACATACAGAATATGGAGAAATTGGGGTTTCTTCTTTGATTACACGAACAACAAATGATGCTTATCAAATCATGTTGTTCTTGCAAAATATTTTGCGCATGGGATTAACAACACCCATGATGTTTATTGCTAGTCTATATCTAGTAATACGTACTAGCCCAAGCCTAGGATGGTTTGTTGTTGGTGCACTACCTTTTCTTTTGCTATCCGTTGTTGCAATCGCAAAAATATCTGAACCTTTATCAAAGAAACAACAAAAAAACTTAGATCGCATCAATAGTATTTTACGTGAAAATCTATCTGGATTACGTGTTATTCGTGCGTTTACAAATGAAAAATTTGAAGAAGATAGATTTGAAACAGTAAACGAAAACTATACATCAAGCTCAAAAAGCCTATTCCGATTGATGGCAACGGCACAGCCAGGCTTTTTCTTCTTATTTAATATCGTAATGGTACTGATTATTTGGAACGGGACATTACAAATTGATGCAGGTCAATTAGAAGTAGGGAATCTGATTGCTTTTATCGAATACATTTTCCATGCGTTGTTCTCATTTATGTTATTTGCAAGTGTCTTTATGATGTATCCACGTGCCGCTGTTTCTGCGCAACGTATTCAAGAGGCGTTTGATGCACAACCGAAAATCAAAGAAGAAGATGGCATCACAGAAACACAGACAAAAGGATATATTGAATTTAAAAATGTCACATTTGCTTATCCAGGCCACTCAGAAGAGCCAGTCATCCGAAATGTCAGCTTTCATGCATCTCCAGGTGAAACAGTGGCGTTCATTGGGAGTACTGGTAGCGGAAAGTCAACATTGATCCAACTGATTCCTAGATTTTATGATACAAGCGAAGGAAGTATCTTGATTGATGGGGTGGATGTTCGTGACTATCGCTTAAGTGCCTTACGTGAAAAAATTGGCTTTATTCCGCAAAAAGCGTTGATGTTTACCGGAACGATTGCAGAGAATCTGCGTTATGGTAAAGAAGACGCAACACAAGAAGAATTAGAAGCTGCAGCAGAAGTTGCTCAAGCAGCTGATTTTATTAGTCAAAAACAAAAGGGATATAATGAAGAATTATCAGAAGGTGGTGCAAACTTCTCTGGTGGACAAAAGCAACGTTTAGCCATCGCACGAGCAATTGTACGACGTCCAGAGATTTACATCTTTGATGACAGTTTTTCAGCTCTCGATTATCAAACAGATGCAAAATTACGAAAAGCATTGAAAAAGGTAACCACAGAGTCTACCGTCTTGATTGTCGCGCAACGTGTAGGAACAATCATGCATGCAGACAAGATCATTGTACTGAACGAAGGCGAGATCGTCGGACAAGGGACACACCATGAACTATTGGAAAACTGTCC
The DNA here is from genome assembly GCA_047975565.1 of Enterococcus sp. Taxonomy (GTDB): domain Bacteria; phylum Bacillota; class Bacilli; order Lactobacillales; family Enterococcaceae; genus Enterococcus_B. Next base: position 32,179 of record JBKEDT010000093.1, read on the forward strand.
GGTTTATTATGATATTGCCGCATCACAATTATCAGAGGAGGAATTAGCATGAGTGAAAGCTTGAATTCTCTTAAACGATTAGGACGCTACATCAAACCTTATCGCGTTGGTTTTTTCTTAGTGATTCTGTTCACCGTAATGACTGCAGTTTTTAATGCAATACTTCCTTACGTGACAGGATTACCGATGACGGCTATCGCTGAAGACCTACGCGCAGGACGGGCGATTGATTTTTCGTATATCATTGATTGCTTGATTTGGATTTTGGCTATTGGTATTGGCTACTGTGTAACCCAATTACTTGCTGGGTTACTCGTTGCAAATGTGGTACAAAGCTCAATGAAAGATTTACGGAAAGATATAGATGAAAAGATCAATCGATTACCTGTTTCTTATTTTGATAAAAATCAACAAGGAAATATTCTCTCTCGCGTAACAAATGATGTGGATGCAGTAAGTGGCGCATTGCAACAATCATTTATCGGAATCATCAATGCAGTGTTGAGTATTTTGATGGCAGCGTCCATGATGTTTTATATCCAACCATTAATGGCACTGATTTCAATGATCATGATTCCAGCCTCCATTCTGATTTCTCAAGGAATTGTCAAAGTATCACAAAAGTATTTCCAAGGAATGCAAAACTCTTTGGGTGATCTAAATGGGTATGTACAAGAAAACTTGACTGGTTTCAGTGTGTTAAAAGTTTACGGTCGTGAAGAAGAAACGTTGACAGGATTTAAAAATGTCAATCATCAGCTCAAACATTATGGCTTTCGTGCAGCGTTTATCTCAGGATTGATGATGCCATTGGTACAATTAACTGCATATATCACGTATATCGTGATGGCGGTAATGGGTGGTCTTTATGTTGTTTCTGGTGTTCTTTTAGTCGGACAACTTCAAGCCTTTATCCAATATATCTGGCAAATCAGCCAGCCAATGGGGAACATTACGCAACTATCCTCTGTTTTACAAAGTGCGTCAGCAGCAACAAAACGTGTGTTTGAGATCTTAGATGAGCCTGAAGAAAAAGAAAATATTGTTGATTTAGAGTTACCAGAGACATTTCTTGGTCACGTACGATTCAATAATGTATCTTTTGCCTATGATCCAAACAAACCTTTGATTCAAAACTTGAATTTTGAAGTACAACCGGGACAGATGGTTGCTGTGGTAGGACCAACAGGTGCTGGGAAAACAACCTTGATCAATTTATTGATGCGCTTTTATGATGTAACAGAGGGTGCAATTGAAATCGATGGAATCGATACGCAGCAAATCAAGCGAAGCGATGTTCGTTCATTATTCGGGATGGTGTTACAAGATGCATGGTTGTACGAAGGAACGATCATGGAGAATATTCGTTTTGGAAACCTTGAAGCAACGGATTATGAAGTAGTAGATGCGTCAAAAATCGCAAATGTAGATCATTTTATTCGAACGATGCCAGATGGCTATGATATGGCGATCAATTCAGAAGGAGACAATGTTTCTCTAGGTCAGAAGCAATTATTGACAATTGCACGTGCAGTGATCTCCAATCCGAAAATCTTGATTCTTGATGAAGCAACAAGTTCTGTAGATACACGTCTGGAAGCGTTGATCCAAAAAGCAATGGATCGTGTCATGAAAGGAAGGACAAGTTTTGTGATTGCCCATCGACTATCAACGATCCGTGAAGCTGATTTGATTTTGGTAATGGATAAAGGGTCGATCATTGAACAAGGAACGCATGAGGAACTTCTTGCCAAAGGTGGATTCTATGAGAAATTGTACAATAGCCAGTTTGCAGAATAAATAAAATTGAAGGAAGTAGGTGGAAAAATGAGTCAACGATTTATTGCGGAAAATGCGACCGTTGTAGGGGATGTCATTCTTGAAGAGGATGTAACGGTTTGGTTTCAAGCTGTATTGCGTGGAGATAGTCAATCGATCCATATCGGTAAAGGAACAAATATCCAAGATGGGACAGTGATTCATGTGGATCATCAGGAGCCAGTCGAAGTTGGTGAATACGTGACGGTCGGGCATCAATGCTTGCTACATGGTTGTAAAGTAGAAGACGGTGCATTGATCGGTATGGGAAGTACGATTTTGAATCGGGCAGTCATTGGTGAGAATAGCTTGATTGGCGCTGGTTCGTTAGTGACTGAAGACAAAGTGATTCCACCAAATGTGCTTGCTTTTGGTCGTCCGGCAAAAGTCATTCGACCTTTAACAGAAGAAGAAATACAGAAAAACAAAGAAAATAGCGCGCATTATATTGCACTTGGCCAAGAATATCTAGCCGGCAACTATGCGTTTCATACAAAATAAAAATAAGCTGAGACATACGCCATGTCTCAGCTTATTTTTTGATTAGTAGGATTAGTCTAATGAAGCACTATTTTCCATCACTTCATCGATCAAGCCGTATTCTTTCGCTTCTGCAGCAGTCATGTAGTTATCACGATCTGTATCACGTTGGATAACTTCTAGTGGTTGACCAGTGCGTTCAGCTAAAATGTGGTTCAAACGGTCACGTGTTTTTAAGATATGACGTGCAGCGATTTCAATTTCAGTTGCTTGTCCTTGTGCCCCGCCTAGAGGTTGGTGAATCATGATTTCTGCATTTGGTAAAGCAAAACGTTTGCCTTTTTTACCAGCTGTTAATAAGAAGCTACCCATTGAAGCAGCCATACCCATAACGATTGTTTGCACGTCGGCTTTAACAAAGTTCATTGTGTCATAAATCGCCATACCAGCAGTAACAGAACCACCAGGTGAATTGATGTAAAGGTAGATATCTTTTTCAGAATCTTGAGCATCTAAGAACAACAATTGGGCAATGATTGAATTTGCCAAATCATCGTTCACTTCACCACTAAGCATGATGATGCGATCTTTTAATAAACGTGAGTAAATATCGTAGGCTCTTTCGCCACGAGAGGATTGTTCAATAACTGTAGGAATTAAATTCATAATAAAGTTCCTCCTTAAGATTTAAGTTTTATTCAAAAATTAGTGTACCATATTTTTTCAAATATCTAAATGAAGTATACACACTTGGTCAAGAAAGGTCAAATGAAAAACTTCAGGAAAAATAGTCCCTGAGCAAACTTTATGCTATTATGAAAAAGAATGTTAATCATAGGAGGAAAATTACAGTGAATACAGCAATCAGTGGCCTTGTTGGTGTCTTAGTTGGTGCATTTTTAGCATATGGCTGTTTTATTCTACAAATGCGCTATGTAAATCATAAAGAGCAACAACGACGTGCATTGGAATTAAAAGTCAAAGAAATCGAAACATTGAGTCAACTGCATAAGAAAATGAACGCAATTTTACAGAAACGACCAACTCTGATGAGTGAATATGTCAGTTTTGATGCATTTGATGATTCGTACATCACAATTGATGATTATGCATACTTACAATCATTTGCCTCACAAAATAGTTTTTATCTACCTTCGTACATTCTGGACGAGTTATTCAAAAACATTTCGCATCGCAAAGTGATTCTATCTCCAGACGAAACAATGAAACTTGGTGGCTATGCGTACAAGGGTGGACGTGTCGTATTAGAGAATTTTGCGGATGGGTTACTCGAAATGATCGAAGAAAAAAAAGTCGAGTTAAAAAAAATCACAAACCAACCAATTGGTTTTTTTACCAAAGCAGAAGTTTGGGAATAAACCTGTTTCGTCTATACTCGGTCAATAAATTAGATTTTACGGCAATGGCTACTCCTGAAATTCCTATACAGTCATATGAAATGGAAAGAAGATGGCACAGTGGCTGGCGCATCTGCATACATTTTTACGGACACAGCAATACCAGTCACTGTCATTACGGAAAGTAGTTTATTCGGCTAAGAAATTGGTGAATATGACTACGCAATCCAGTAAACAACGATAGTTCTAACCACACTAAGTCTGGTTAAATGGGGAGTAAACTATTGCATCTTCATAAAGAATACGCTAAACTGTGTTTGTAGAAATAAAAAGACCCTCAGCTATAACTGAGAGTCTAGTAAGAACGTTATGCGAATGGCGGACTTGCGATTTTAAAACAATATATCTTGTTTCTTAACCGTTATCCTGGCCAAAAGTTAACGGTTTTTTTTGTGCCCTTTTTCTGATCCAAATACTTGCTTCGCTGTGTTTCCCGACATTACATACTTGATATAGCAAATAGCTACATGACTCAAGCAAATAAATGCGACAATCACAACAATTGCAAATATAGCCACGATTTTTACTGTAGTACCACTTGAAGAACCAATAATAATTTCCATTGGCTTCACTACAGAATGAAATAGTGACAATAGATCCATAAACTTTCTCCTTATAAATTAAGGAGACTGCAAAGCATTCAAAAACATTATTAAAGGCTTCATCGACCTCCTCAATAGTTAGTCAAATCCGCCACATCACCGTTCTCTTCATCATTGTATACCAACGAATAGCAAAATGACAATAGCTAAACACGGTGCATCGTCACTTATTTAGTGAATGTAAGCTAACTTTGTAAGCTACAAAATTGTTGGGTTACTTTTTTCATCCTTTTAAAAAATTGTTTGACAGCAATCCAGTAATATTTGAACTGATTCTTCTATTTTTTCAGGGACTTGATAAATTGAAGAGAGTACATAGTTAAAGGAGTTTTTTAGAATGTGGTACTTTTTTGTCTAGAATGATAGAATGGGAAGGAAACAGTCTAAATAGAAACGAGGGAATAACATGACAGAAGTTGTCAAGGTAAGTCAATTAGTTGAAAAACTATCTTTAGAAATCGTGACTG
>JBKEDT010000017.1:0-35941 GCA_047975565.1 Enterococcus sp.
CCTGGTGTTTCAAATTCTTCTGGAGAAAAACGATAACCTACAATAAATGGTTTCTTTGCATACGTATCAACAGCTTTAAAAACAGTTTGAATCACTTCATCAATAAAACGATAACGGTTTTCTAAGCTACCTCCCCATTGATCTTCGCGACGATTTGAATGTGGTGAAAAGAATTGTTGAAGAAGATACGTATTGGCACCATGTAATTCTACACCATCAAAGCCTGCTTCAATTGCACGGCGTGTTGCTTCGCCAAAAGCTTGAATAGTTTCTAAAATTTCGCCTTCACTTAATGCACGAGGAGTTTGTGCATCTGGTCGTAATGCAGCAACTTCACTTGCTGAGACAATTTGTTCGCCAGAAAGAGTTGCACTACTTGTCATACGTCCCGCATGAAAAATTTGAACAATGGCCTTTGCACCGTTGTCTTGAATTGCCTTAGACAATTCACTAAGTCTAGGAATCATTTCATCATGCGCAATACTTAATTCACCTGGCCAGCCTTTACCGATGTCTTGGACATTTGCTGCACCAGTAATGATTGCCCCTGTTCCCTTTGCACGTTCTTTATAATAAGTAATTTCATCTTCTGTGATAACCCCATCAAAAAAACTTAATTGGGTAGTCATCGGAGACATCATTAAACGATTTTTTAATGTTGCTCCTGATTTAAACGTAAGTGTTTCATCAAATTTTGTCATTCTAACTCTCCTTCGTTTATTCTTAGTACTTGTGAATTTTCATATAGATGAATCATTTAGAAAAAATGGTTGTACATGCAACTAATTAGTCGAAAATTTTTTAATTTTTCTTTTTTTGTAACTTTTCCGTTGCATGATTGATATCTTCTGATAAGCTATGGCTCATTTCATTACCAAGGATTGCTTCATATGCATGGTGAAGTTCTTCCCAGCTACTATCTACTTCTTTTACAAACTCTCTGCCTTCATCAGTTAGATAAACTAAAGAAAGTCGTCCATCATTCACTGTTTTCACGTAATGTTTGAATTCTAATTTTTCAACAAAACGTGCAATTGTTGACGGTGCAGAGTATAGCATCTTTGCAATATCCTTTTGTGGTAGCCCATCTTTTTCATTCAAAATCAGCAAGATAAATCCGTATGTTGGCGCAAGCCCCGTTTTTCTAAATGCTTCATCTGCCATTTTGTTCAACAGACGATCTAATTTCTTTACACTAAAAAATAAACAATCGTTTAATGATTGTTCAATTGATTTCTCCATATCTATTCCCCCATTACCTTCTTAGCATAGTATGAAACTTCTACGTTGTCAAAAACAGTCAGTTTATTAAGGTTTTCTGTTGTATTCTCAAGAAGAGTTTGCGCATGCATTCAGTAACAAAACGAACAGTAAAAAATCTAGTGACAGATTTTATAGGCTGTCTTATCAATGGCCCATATGTTTCCACTATTTTTGAACAAATTCAGTATATATCCAAATGTGTGTACATGCAACTATTTTAACTTAAAAAAAATAGAACTGAAAAATAAAATTTCTCAGCCATTTTTTTAGTTACTCTCTCCATCGTGCTTTCGCAATTGCTTTTTCGTCACGTGATCCAGACAATCTCCATGTTGTTTCGCCCTGGGTTTCAGCTAGATTACTCTGAATCGTTACTTGCTCTCCAAGTGCAATTTCTGCCTCAAAACGCATCAAAAAATAAGTTAACTGATGTGTTTCAAGGAATTCAATTGGCAAACTATCGAACATCCATTGATAATAAATACCATTGTATACATGGCGATTATAATCTAAGTGACTATTTTGTGCAGTTACCTTATGTTCGCTATACTCCGATTCTTCAGGATAGATTTTTTCAAATCGATAGATACGTTTTTCTTTCTTAGCACCAAAAGCATCACCTACTTCATCTTTCAATGGAAAAATAGAACGCTTCTCCAAATCTAATAATGATAAACTCATAAAGATTGAGCCAATTTTCTCTTTCTGACTATTGTAAATATCAAATTGACGATAAATGAAAAATTTATTAAAACTTGTTGCATAGACATCAATAGTAAATTCTTCTCCATATCTCGGAAAGCAAATAAAATTCATCTCTACTTCATTAATGATCCAATTCGTTCCTATTGTTCTTAGAAACTTTGCACCGATGCCAACTTGTTCGCTTTGTTCATAGGAAACCACAGTGCAGTAATCAAGTAGTCGTGATAACGTGATTTGTCCAAATGGATCGATATCTGGATATGTTACTGTAAATTTTTTTTGATAAATTTTTCTTTCTTCTATTTCTTTTTGTTTCTGTACTCGTAATTCCAACCTTTATTTTCCCTCCTACATCCATTTGAAAACTCCATTTTCAAACGATACTGACAACCTAGCACAAGAAATTATTTTTGTCATTAGACAAAAGTTACTAAATGAGTGAATCATTCAAGAACCATTTCCTCTTTTATTTTGTAAAAGAGTATGTTACTTTTTAATTGATAATTATTTTCAATTAGAAATAAGGAGGGCTCGCAATGGAAAATGATGTTTTGATTATTGGCGGTGGTCCTGCTGGATTATATGCTGCATTTTATTGTGGCTTAAGAGGACTAAATGTCACTTTACTTGAAGGAGATTCTAAACTGGGGGGGAAAATCAACTTTTATCTTGATCGTAAAGTTTGGGACGTCGGTGGTCTTCCTGGAATCTTAGGAAAAGACCTTGTACATAATTTTATCCAACAGGCAAGTTATTTTCATCCTACCATCCATCTTGATACATTAGTTACCTCAATTAGTAAAGAGGATTCTACCTGGATTGCTCAGACAGAATCTGGTATGCGATATTTAGGAAAGACGTTGATTTTAGCAGCTGGCACTGGTCTGTCTATACGCTATCCACGCGTACCAAATACGCTAGAAACAAATGCAAACTACCATACACAGCTTGCTGATTTATCAACTTATAAAGAAAAAAGTATTCTTGTTATGGGAAAAAAATCTGACGTAAAAGCTGCTGTAAAACAACTGCTTCTTGTCACAAATAAAATCGTCTTCATGAGTAAACCAATCAAAGAATTTGAAGAAATCGAGCAACTTTCACCGAATCGGTATCCTCTACTTAGTTACGAGGATAACCAATTTACTTTATTTCATGATAACCAAACAAAAAAATTTGATTTTGTTCTTACTTTATCAAAAACTATTTATGATCAGCCTTTAACTACATCCTTAGCTACTTTATTTAAAACAAATGAAGAACGAATCCCAACACGTACTATTGGGTCCACTGATCAAAGCGGTTGTTACGTTATTGGTGACTTGTGCATCTATGAAAGCAAAACTTCAATGATTGCTAGTAGTATCCATGAAGCATTAGAGGCAAGTAATCAAGTGGCACACTATCTTGATCCGACAAATGAAAAAACAGCAATGGTTTCAACACATAATCTAAATTTTGCTTCTGAGCAACCAGAATAAAAAGAACGCCCTTTAGAATAAATTTTTAAAGGGTTTTTTATATAGATTTTCACTTTTCGGAATATATAGAGTCAAATTATAAGTCAAACGGTCGTCTGTTGGTCTTCCCTTCCAATTTCGTTTATAATGAACAAGGAAATAGCTTAAAGAAAAGAGGAATCTTATGTCCTTTGATGGAATATTTACACATGCGATGGTTACAGAACTCAGTCAAACATTAAAGAATGGCCGTATTTCTAAAATCCATCAACCTTATGAAAATGAAGTAGTTTTGGTTATTCGCTCGCAAGGGAAAAATCATCGCCTACTACTCTCCGCTCACCCAAGTTATGCACGCGTTCAAATTACTCAAATCGATTATCATAACCCAGATACACCTCCTAACTTCGTGATGATGCTCCGCAAATATTTAGAAGGCGCTATCTTAGAGACAATCAACCAAATCGATAACGATCGTGTGATTCATTTTCGCTTTACAAAACGAAATGAGTTAGGTGACTTACAAGATATCTTGCTTATTGTTGAATTGATGGGACGACACAGTACGATTGTTTTAATGAATCAAGAAAATGGAAAAATCTTAGACGCTATCAAACATGTCGGGTCTTCCCAAAATACGTACCGCTCCTTACTACCAGGTGTCACGTATATCGCACCGCCCAAACAAGATCAGTTAAATCCATTTACTGCAAACACTGATGAAGTATTTCGTCGATTGTCTCAAGGCGACTTAACTCCTAAGTATCTACAACAAAACTTCCAAGGATTAGGAAGAGATACGGCAGAAGAACTACTTGCACGTTTTGAGCAAACACCGAACGAAAAGATGCGCGTCTGGGATACTTTTTTCACTGAGGTTGCGCAACAAAAATTACAGCCTAGTCTGTATCAAACAGAGAAAAAAGAGTATTTCACACCACTTGCGTTCACTTCCTTGGATGCTGCGAACAAAACGTCATTTGAGACACTCAGTGAACTCCTTGATGCTTTTTATCATGACAAAGCGGAAAAAGATCGTGTGCGTCAGCAAGGCAGTGCCTTAATCAAAAAGATCGAAAATGAACGAAAACGAAACCAACATAAACTTGAAAAGCGTGAGCAAACCCTACGTGATGCAGAAAATGCAGAAGAACTTCGTCGAGATGGTGAACTATTAACAACATTCATGACTCAAGTCCCTCGTGGTGCTACTGAGGTCACGCTTGAAAATTATTATGAAGAGAATGCTCCTGTGACCATTTCTTTGAACCCAGCACTCTCTCCAAATCAAAATGCACAAAAGTATTTCCAACGCTACCAAAAGCTAAAAAATGCAGTGAAACTGATTGGTGAACAAATTGCAGAAGTCAAAGAAGAGATTCGTTATCTAGACTCTGTTTTAGCACAATTAGAGATTGCAGGTCCTATGGATGTTGAAGTTATTCGGGAAGAACTCATTGAACAAGGCTATGTCCGAAATCGTAAAGCAAAAAAAGCAAAGAAACAACGCCCTTCTCAACCAGATCAATACCTTGCTTCTGATGGTACATTACTACTTGTCGGAAAGAATAATTTACAAAATGATCAATTAACTTTGCGTACAGCGAAAAAAACCGATTACTGGTTGCATACGAAAAACATCCCTGGTTCGCATGTCATCATTAAAAGTGATTCTCCTTCCGATGAAACAATCTCTGAAGCTGCCCAATTAGCAGCCTATTTTTCAAAATATCGACACTCTGCACAAGTCCCTGTAGACATCGTACAAGTCAAACATATCCGTAAGCCAAATGGTGCAAAACCTGGATATGTCATTTATGAAAATCAACGAACTGTCTATGTGACACCTGATGAACAAGAAATTCAGGCTCTACAAAAAAATACGAAAAAATAAAAAATCGACACTAAACATGTAAAACGTTTAGTGTCGATTTTTCTAATTTTCTTTAGCAAATAGTTGCTCTAAGATCTCTACAAAGCGCTGTGCACTTGCAGATAATTGATGTTTGTTTGAGTAAATGACATTCATCTGATTCACTTCACTATTTTTTAAAGGAACCAAACGAATATGTTCCTTGATTTCGCCAATTACTACGCCAGAACCTGATGCATACGCATTTGAGCCCAATAGTATATTCATCAATGTTCCTCGATCACTCACATAAAGCACCGATTCTTGCTCTTGTGTTTCAATTAAGTCCTCAGAAAAATATGGAAAGTTATTGCCATCTTGTGTAAATCGTACTTGAGGATACTGAGATAAGCTTTCTAGAGCAATTTCTTCTTGTTGTGCTAACGGATGATTTTGATTTAAAAAAATATGCGTGCGAAAATCTCCCAATGGTCTAGCAAGTAGCTCGTTTTGCTTTAAATATCGATTGATTCCACTTGCATTCTTTTCATTTAAATATAAAATGCCAAGTTCACTATGCTGTTCATGTACCTCTTCGATTACTTTGGCAGTCGTTGTTTCTATAATCCGAAACTGATGGATTTCTGACGAATATTCTTTCAAAATCTGAGCCATGACTGGTCCTAGAAAGTCGTAATGCTGCGAAGCAACCGAGAATATCTCAGGATTATTTTCTGTTTGATAGCGCCCTTCAAGTGCATCTAATTGCACCAAGATCTTTTCTGCACGTTCTAAAAAATCTTGACCATCTTCTGTCAGGTACGCCCCTCGGTTTGTTCTTGTAAACAAGGTGATACCGAGTGTCTCTTCCAATTCCTTGATGCCATTTGATAGGCTTGGCTGTGTTACATACATTTTTTTCGCAGCTTCGCGAAAACTTCCGTTGTTTGCAACAGCGACTACATATTTCAGTTGCTGTATATTCAATTTATTTTTCGTCTCCTTCGTAATAAAAAACCGTTCGTTCTTTTAAAGGCTGAAGTGGTCGGTTGCTTGGATTCTCATAACGTCCCGTAAAGGGTAAGAAAAATGTAGCAGGTATCGTTTTTTTGTGATCCAACACAAACCATTTGATTGGCCCTAATGTTGGTGGTGTCGTCAAGGACCCCGTATAGTGATAGAAGCTGTGTACTTCAGGCAACCAAATCGTCGGATCAAAGCGATACGTTTGTTTTTGTTGATTCCATATATCCACTAGTTCCTCCTCTCCTAAGTCACTAGTACGAATATTGTAGAGAATTCCTACAACTAACCCCTCTCCGCGTTCATTATGATGGACTAAATGAAATTCCATGTCCTCTTGCTTCCCATCTATCAAATGTTCTGCTGGAACATGAAAATGGATGTCTGTTAATCTATAGTGTTCACCTTGATACGTCAGTATATTTTCAAATACTTTCGGTACAAAATGGATTGTTTTATTTAAAATAATTTCATCAAATTCTTGACTATGATAATCAAATGTAAGTGTATCTCGTGTAGTTTCTTTTGTTGCACTTGTTAAAGCAATCGGTGATTGCCATTGAAATGAAGCAGCTTCAGTGAAGCTTGCACACAACTCTCCCCAATGTTCTGGCCCTAAAGGACCTTTTGTATATGACCATTCACTTATTGCTGTTTTACACATTTTTAATCCTCCTTATATTTATTACATAATGAAGGAATTTGACCATTTTGTCACACGATATGCAACATTTGAATTAATGTGAACTACTCACCACTTAGCTGAACCTGACGGTTCTTAACGCTTGAAGTGGGAGCTTCTTGGGAATAGAGCATACTTGATAGCGTATTTTTTTGCTAACAGCGGTGTCTCTTATTTACCAAGCTATCCCCGTAGTTCCTACGGTTCTTGATTGCACTTAAGCTAATGACTGTATTCTCAGGCCTTCGGTCAGAATATTGATACTAGCGTTGATATCTCGGTCATGATGAGTATGACAAATAGGACAAGTCCATTCTCGAATATCGAGCGTTTTCTTACCGTCTTTGCGTCCGCATTCTGAACAAATTTGACTAGAGGGAAACCATGTATCCACTTTGATAATTTTTGTACTCAGCTTATTCAGAAAATCAGTACGTTGATTCATTACTTTTTCGTGCAATCTAGCTACTTTCCGTTTTTGTTTTTGATAATTTTTAGCTTCAAACAAATTGATACCTTTCTGTTTAGCTAATAATGCACGTTTTGACAACTTCCGTTGTTCACGTTTGAGTTTCTTTGCCATTTTGGACGTGAATTTGTTATTATCAATTTTTTGACCGTTGGAAAGAATCGCAAAGTCTGTAATTCCTAAATCAATACCAACAGCGGAATTAGATTTAGGCAGCTCGCTAACTTCTTCTTTGCATAACAAAGAAATATAGTATTTGCCACTAGAATGACGTGATATTGTGGCAGATTTGATGATCCCTTTTGGTTGTCTATGCAGTTTAATTCTGATTAAGGCTTTCAATTTAGGAACTTTGATGAATTTATTATCAATCAAAGTTATTGTTCCATTTTGATTATTTGTTGTATAACTTTGAACAGGATTTTTCTTACTCTTGAAACGAGGAAATCCAACGGATTTATCCCTAAAGAAATTCTTGTATGCTTTATCTAAATTGAGTTGTGCATTAGCTAAAGCAAGGCTGTCCACTTCTTTCAAGAATGGGAACTCTTTCTTATATTTTGCGGGTGTTGGAAAACTCATTTTCTTAGAGGAATCATTCCTAATTTCTTCATAAGCTTTCATTCGGTCATCAAGCATTAGATTGTATCCCTTACGGACACAACCGAAAGATTTGGCAAAGAAAACTTCTTGTTCTTCTGTTGGATAAATTCTAAATTTATATGCTTTTAGTCGTTCCATAAGGCTTCTACTACTTTCTATTTATGATTGTTTCCTTGATTTTGAATATATTTCTTAATCACATCAATTGGTGCACCACCAGTTGTCAAAAGACAGAAACTTTTAGACCAAAACATTTCTTTCCAAAGAAATTGTTTGACTCTTGGAAAGTCTCGTTTTATCAAACGTGAGCTGGCACTCTTATAGGCGTTGATAAATTTTGTCAATTCTGTTTTAGGTTGAGCTTTGAACACAATATGAATGTGTTCTTTATCATGATTCCACTCAACTAATGTAATGTGATATGATTCTGAAATTCTTTCAAAAGTAGCTTTAGCATAATCTGATATTTCATCATCAATCACTTGTCTACGATATTTCGTTACTAAAACAAGGTGGTAATAAAGAAGAAACACTGAATGATTATTTGTATCTAATTCCATGTTATATCAACTCATTTCTTGTTCAGACTGCTTATAACATGGAACAAAATAAAAGGGCACTATGCCTTAATTGTCGGTTTTTGAGTTACCAACGGGAACCATCATACCGAACGGCATTCATCACCCACCTATAGAGGATGGGCGACTTCTGTCTGATAAAGTTAAAATATCTTGAATTCGTTCCAAAAATTCTGGACGCCCATAAAAATCCTTATTTAATAACTCTGGAAAGATTTCTTTGAAGAAATAACGAACAGATGCACGATGTTCATAATCTTTAATTGTTTCTACAGATTCAACAAACATTTCCATGTAGACTTTTTCTGGATTGTTTTTCACGATTTCTTCAAATGATTCATAAAGTAAATCTACTTTATCAGAAATAGCTAAAAGTTCGCCTTCTACCGTTGCATCTTTTCCCTCAAACAAACGACGACGATAGATTGCTTGAAATTCTGCAGGTATTTCTTGAGAAATAAATTCTTCGGTCATTTTTTCTTCTACAGTTTGAAGCATTCCTCTTAATTCAGGACTTGCATATTTAACAGGTGTCTTGATATCACCGATAAACCGCTCCGTGTAGTCATGATTTAATGCTTTTTCATACAAGATTTTCCAATCGATTGTCACACCATTCAACTCTTCAATATCTCCTAATACCTGCGCAATAGAAGTGACACGATAGGAATGCGCTGCAACCGTATGCTCGGTAAATTTGAAGAACCCCGGTGCACGTCTGATTTTTTCTAAATTGTTTAATCCTAATAGATATTCATTCAATCCCATCTTTGTTACCTCCTAAATATTTTCCAATTATCATACATTATATAACGAACAGATGCAAACTTTTTAAAGAATGTTTTTAGCGATTGATTGAACTATCTAAAAAAAGATTGACAGTATCACTACTGACAATCTAACTATTAGTTATTGTTTAACCAGTTTTCTGGATCTTTACGCCAATCTTTTAATAACGAAAGTTCGGATTCATTAATATACTCTTCTGCACGAGCTGTTTCAATCAGCGTTGAGTAGTTTGTCAATGTCACTAGTGGCAAGTTGGCTTTTGCAAAGTTTTCTCTACCTGTTTGCAATTCATAAGTAAAAATGGCTGCGACGCCTAGAACATCTGCACCTTCACGTGTTGCTGCAGTGGCTGCTTCTAAAACACTTCCACCTGTTGAAATCAAATCCTCGATGATAACCATTTTTTGTCCTTGAGAGATTCTTCCTTCGATTTGGTTTCCTTTACCATGATCTTTTGCCTTACTACGGATATAAACCATCGGTAAATCAAGTATTTCTGCAATCCAAGCAGCATGCGGGATTCCTGCTGTAGCTGTTCCAGCAATCACTTCAACTTCTGGAAAGGTTGCTTTGATTTTTTCTGCTAACCCTTTTGCAATTGTACGTCGCACGTTTGGATAACTCATAGTGATCCGATTGTCGCAATAGATTGGGCTTTTGATTCCACTTGCCCATGTGAATGGATCGTTAGGGCTTAAAAATACTGCTTTGATATCTAATAGGTCTTTGGCTACTTCTTGATTCATTGTTTCAGTCATCGAGTTGTGCTCCATTCTTCTTTAATTTTTTGATACATTGCATAAGGGTCTTCTGCTCTTGTGATTGGACGTCCTACAACGATATAATCAGCACCTTTTTCTCTTGCTTGAGCTGGTGTCACAACACGTGTTTGGTCACCAACTTGTGTTCCTGCTGGGCGGATTCCGGGTGTTAGGCTTGCAAAATCAGGTCCTAATTTTTCTTTGATTTGCTCAGCTTCCCAAGCAGAAGATACTACTCCATCTAACCCAGCTTCTTTTGCACAAGCTGCATAGTGAAGAACACTCTCAATCAATGAGCATTCAATTTGTTGGTCGTGATGCATCTCTTCTTCACTTGTTGACGTTAGCTGTGTAATTGCCAAAAGTTTAGGCCGTTCCTTGCCTTCTAGTGTTCCTTCTTCAAGCCCTCTTCGTGCAGCTTTCATCATTCGGATACCACCTGCAGCATGTACACAAGTAATATCAACACCAAGGCTTGCTAATCTGCGCATTGCGGATTCTACTGTGTTTGGAATATCATGTAATTTTAAGTCTAAAAAAACTGAGTGACCTTCTCCTTTAAGCCATTCAACAATTGAAGGACCTTCTTGATAAAATAATTCCATTCCAATTTTAACAAAAAGTTTTTCATCTGTTGGAAAATTCGTTAAAAAGTTTTCTACAATTTCTTTACTAGCAAAATCAAGTGCTATAATTGGGCGTTCATTCATTGTCTCTTCTCCTTTTTTACTTCTTCAATCAATTGGCTTAAGGAAGAAATCCCTAGCTCATCCATTCGTGTAGGTAATTCATCGATCAATTTAGGGCAGATATAAGGATCTGTAAAGTTCGCTGTCCCAACTGCAACAGCACTTGCGCCTGCCATAAACATTTCCAAGACATCATCAACCGTTTGGACCCCTCCCATCCCAATAATTGGCAAGTTTGAGATCTGGGCTACTTGATGAATCAAGCGAATTGCTACAGGCTTGATCGCTGCTCCTGATAGTCCTCCTGTTTGGTTGGCAAGTATAGGCTTCCTGGTTTTTAAATCAATCCGCATACCAACAAGTGTATTGATCATGGTAAATCCATCTGCGCCTCCCGCTTCAATTGCCTGTGCGATCGGAACAATATCTGTCACATTTGGTGATAATTTCACATACACAGGTACACTCGAAACAGCTTTTACCGATTTTGTCAGTTGGTAGGCGACGTCGGGATCTGTTCCAAAAGCAATCCCCCCATGTTTGACATTTGGGCAAGAAATGTTAAGCTCAATTGCTTGAACATTTGGTGCATCACCGATTTTGGCACATACTTCTACATAATCTTCTTCACATGCGCCTGCCACATTTGCAATAATCGGTAGGTCTTTATACTCGGCTAGCTCAGGCAAATATCTCTCCATCACGACATCCACGCCAGGATTTTGTAACCCGATTGCATTTAGCATTCCGGAAGGCGTTTCTGCAACTCGTGGCGTTGGATTGCCAAAACGAGCATTTGGCGTAGTTGCTTTAATCATAATCGAACCTAATTGGTTTAAGTCATAGTATTTTCCATATTCCTTGCCAAATCCAAAACAACCACTAGCCGGCATGATTGGATTTTTTAATGATAATCCTGGTAATTCAACTGCTAATCGGTTCATTATAAAACAACCTCCCCTGCCTGAAAAATTGGCCCTTCATCACACACCTTAACACTTTGTGTCCCACTTGGATCATCTGCTTTATGACATACACAAGCATAGCATGCGCCAACACCGCACGCCATTCTTGATTCTAACGAAAGTTGTACATTTCCTAACTCCTGATATAGTTGGTCTACTGTTTTCAGTAGTCCGTTTGCTCCACAAGTAAAAACGACATCGGGTTGCTGCTGTGCTGCTAATAATAGATTACCAACATTCCCTTGCATACCATAACTTCCATCATCTGTCGCTATGCGTGTATCCCCAAGTTCTTGAAATTCTTTTTCGTAATACATCACTTGTTGTGACGCATATCCTAGAAAATGCGTTACTTCTACACCAATTGCCGTCAATCGTTTTGATAATTCATACAGTGGTGGGATTCCGATTCCTCCACCAACAATAAATGCGCGTTGCCCGGCTTTTAAGTTTGATAAATCAAAGCCATTTCCAAGTGGACCCATGACATCAAGAAATTCACCTGCACGAAGTGTTGAAAATTCACGTGTTCCGTCTCCTTCTACACGATAAATGATCGTACATGTTTTCTTTTCTTGATCAATTGCATTTAAACTTATTGGTCTGCGCAAAAGTAAGTCTGCGCGAGGCACACGAATATGAAGAAACTGTCCAGGTATGTTCATTTCCATTACTAATTCGCCAGTTAACTTTAATTCATAGATACGTGGCGCCAGTTGTCTTTGTTCAATAATTTTCATCATTTCTTGTTTCATGTTCCCCATACCTTTCTAAAAGTCAGTGTACTACATGCTACACTGACTTTTCTTCATTTATTAAATTGCTTGTGTTGAAAATGCTCGCGATTCCATTACACGTAAAATTGCTTCAGCTGTATCTAAGGAAGTAAATAACGGCACACCATGTTCCACTGCTTCTCGGCGAATATCTACACCTTCTTTTGATGAACTGCTTCGTGACATCGTATTAATAATCAATTGCGCTTGTTTTGCACGAATAAGTTCGATAATATCTTTTTCTGTTGCATTATTTTCGGATAATTTTGCAACTGTTTTTATTGGTAAGCCATTTTCTTGGAAAAATGCTGCTGTTCCTTTTGTTCCAACAAGACTATAGCCTACGTCATAGAAGCGTTTCGCTAAGTTTAATGCTTCTTCTTTATTTTCATCTGCGATAGTGAACAATACTGCGCCGTAACTTGGCAAGTGTAAGCCTGTTGCTTCGAATGCTTTATACAATGCCTTTTCAACAGTACTGTCGGAACCCATCACTTCTCCAGTGGATTTCATTTCTGGTCCTAAGTACGTGTCTACTTTTTGTAATTTCGTAAATGAGAAAACTGGTGCTTTCACATGTACAAGCTCACTTTCCGGATAGAGCCCACTTTGATACCCCATATCTACTAGTTTTTCACCTAAAATGGCGCGTGTTGCAACTTGTGCCATCGGAATTCCTGTTACCTTACTTAAAAATGGTACCGTACGGCTTGCTCGTGGATTTACTTCGATCACATAGACGGTTTCTTCATGAATCACAAATTGGATATTCATCATTCCGATACAGTTCAATCCAATAGCAAGTTTTTGTGTATACTCTGCAATTGTTTGCTGTACTTTTTCAGATAATTTCTGTGGTGGATAGACAGCCATTGAATCACCTGAATGGACACCTGCTCGTTCAATATGTTCCATTATTCCCGGAATCAATACCGTCTCTCCATCGCAGATTGCATCAACTTCGCACTCACTCCCCAGCAGATAACGATCAACCAATACAGGATGTTCAGGTGAAGCCTTCACTGCATTTCGCATATAAGATTCTAGATCTTCTTGCGTTTCCACGATTTGCATCGCGCGCCCGCCAAGAACATAGCTTGGACGAACGAGGACCGGATAACCGATTCGTTTAGCGATTGCAACTGCTTCTGCTTCGCTAGTAGCTGTATCTCCTACAGGTTGTAAGATTGATAATTCTTTTAATGCTTGTTCAAATAAATCTCTATTTTCCGCACGATCGAGGTCTTCAATACTTGTTCCTAAAATTTTTACGCCTGCATTCGCAAGTGGTTCTGCTAAATTGATGGCCGTTTGTCCACCAAATTGTACGATGACCCCAAGTGGTTTTTCCAATTCAATGACGTTCATCACATCTTCAAATGTCAGTGGTTCAAAATACAGTTTGTCTGAAACAGAGAAATCCGTTGATACTGTTTCAGGATTACTATTCATAATAATTGCTTCATACCCTGCTTGTTGGATGGCCTTTACTGAATGCACTGTGGCATAGTCAAATTCCACTCCTTGCCCAATTCGGATAGGCCCTGAGCCTAGTACCAAAACTGACTCTTTTTCTGAACGAATACTTTCATTTTCTATTTCATAAGAACTGTAGAAATAGGGTGTTTGTGATTCAAATTCTGCTGCACATGTGTCGACCATTTTGTAAACTGGTTTAATTTGATTTTCTGTTCGTAATTGGCGAATCTGCGGTACTGTTTCTTGCCATAGTTCAGCAATTTTTACATCTGTTATTCCGTAATTTTTCGCTTCTTTTAATACATCGATATCGTCTTTACTACTTGCCAGTTCTTGTTCTAACTCGACGATGTGTAAGATTTTATCTAAAAAGAACAAATCGATTTTTGTCAATTCGGCAATTTCAGTAATTGGATAATTTCTTCGAATTGCTTCTGCTACATAGAACAAGCGGTCATCTTGTGCTTTTACCATTTCTTCAGTCAGTACTTCATCACTGACATCTGCTAATTCTTTTAATTCGATATGCTGTGTCCCGATTTCTAACGAACGGACAGCCTTTAATAAAGATTCCTCAATTGTTCGACCAATTGCCATGACTTCTCCAGTGGCTTTCATTTGTGTACCTAGATGTCTTTCACCTGTTTCAAACTTATCAAATGGCCAACGCGGAATCTTTGCTACTACATAATCGAGAGCAGGTTCAAATTCAGCATAGGTTGTTTCTGTTACTGGATTTTTCATTTCATCTAGAGTTAATCCAATTGCAATTTTTGCTGCTAATTTCGCAATTGGATACCCTGTTGCTTTACTTGCTAATGCAGATGACCGAGATACTCGTGGATTTACTTCAATGACATAGTAATTAAAGCTATGTGGATCTAGTGCTAATTGAACGTTACATCCACCTTCGATTTTTAAAGCGCGAATGATTTTTAATGATGCATCGCGAAGTAATTGATATTCTTGATCGGATAACGTTTGACTTGGTGCAAACACGATGGAATCCCCTGTATGGATACCGACTGGATCAAAGTTTTCCATGTTACATACAACGATTGCGTTATCTGCGGAGTCACGCATAACTTCATATTCGATTTCTTTGTACCCTGCGATGCTGCGCTCGATCAAACACTGGGTTACTGGCGAAAGCTCTAACCCATTTGCACAGATTTCTCTCAATTCTTCTTCTTTATAACACATACCGCCACCCGTTCCACCTAATGTGAACGCTGGGCGAACAATGACTGGGTAACCAATTGTTTCTGCAAAAATGACTGCTTCATCAACTGTTGTTACGATTTCTGATTCTGGAATTGGCTGGTTCAATTCTTCCATTAATTGTTTGAATTGATCTCTATCTTCTGCTTGATCGATTGCTGATAGTTTTGTTCCTAACAATTCAACACTTAATTCCTCTAGAATCCCAGAAGACGCTAGTTCCATTGCCATATTTAATCCTGTTTGACCGCCTAATGTAGGCAACAAAGCATCTGGACGTTCTTTCCGTAAGATCCTCGAAACAAATTCCAATGTAAGGGGCTCGATATACACTTTATCCGCAATTTCTTTATCCGTCATAATTGTTGCTGGATTTGAGTTAACTAAAATGACCTCATAGCCTTCTTCTCTCAAAGCTAGACAGGCTTGTGTGCCGGCATAGTCAAATTCTGCCGCCTGACCAATGATGATTGGTCCTGACCCAATCACCATGATTTTCTTGATATCTGTGCGTTTTGGCATTTTATTTATGCTCCTTCCATGCGTCCATCATTTCCATAAATTCATCGAATAAGTGTAGTGCATCATGCGGTCCTGGTGCTGCATCCGGGTGGAATTGCACACTAAAAGCAGGATACAAACGATGCCGTACCCCTTCAATTGTTTCATCATTCACTTCTTCATGTGTAATCATTAAGCGATTTGGGTCAATGCTTTCTTTAGAAACTGCATATCCATGGTTTTGTGAAGTAAAATCGATTCTTCCTGTTGCAATCTCACGTACTGGGTGGTTCAACCCTCGATGACCAAATTTCATCTTATACGTATCTGCGCCATTTGCTAAAGCGAATAATTGGTGACCTAAACAAATACCAAAAATCGGAATCTTTCCTTGGATTTGTCGAATCATTTCAATCGCTTCAGGAACATCTTTAGGATCTCCAGGTCCATTCGTCAACATGACGCCATCTGGTTGTAAATCTAGAATTGTTTCAGCTTTTGTATTGTAAGGTAAAACAGTCAAGTTACATTCACGTTTTGATAATTCACGTAGAATACTGTGTTTTAATCCAAAATCAATGACAGCTACATTTCTTCCTGTACCTGGACTTGGATAAGGTTTCGTTGTCGAAACTTGTTCTACTTGGTTTGTTGGTAAAACGGTAGCCTTTAATTGATCATAGGAATGTTCAAATGAATCTCCTGCATCAACAATACTTGCACGCATTGTTCCAACTTCTCGAATCCTGCGTGTCAAGGCTCGCGTGTCAATTCCAGAAATCCCTGGAATTCCTTTATGTTGAAGAAACTCATCTAAAGTCATTTGTTTCCGCCAATTGGAAGCAACACGTGCGTGTTCCTTCACAATCACACCTTTACATGTTGGCGTGATTGATTCATAATCGTCACGATTGATTCCATAATTCCCAACAAGTGGATAAGTAAATGTAATAATTTGCCCGTTGAAGCTTTGGTCCGTAATTGTTTCTTGATAGCCCGTCATACTCGTTGTAAAAACAATTTCTCCAAAGACTGTTGTCTGTGCACCAAATGCTTTTCCTTCAAAAACTGTTCCGTCTTCTAAAATCAACAACCGTTTCATTTATTTTTCCCCCTTGCGCCAAGCTACTTTTCCATCGACGAAAGTCATTAAAGTATCTCCTTTGACTTTCCAACCGATGAATGGTGTATTCTCACCTTTTGATGCGAATTCTTTTTTATCGATTATACTTTCGGTTTCTAAATCAAAGACTGCGATATCTGCCTGTGAACCAACTGTTAGCGTTCCGGCATTGAGCCCAAAAATCTCTGCTGGTTTTACCGCTAGCCAATCAATTACTTGTTCCAGTGTGAAGATGCCCTTTTCAACAAACTCCGTGTAAATCAATTGGAAAGCTGTTTCACTCCCTACGATTCCAAATGGTGCTTTTAGGAAGCTTTGGCTTTTTTCTTCTAGTCCATGTGGGGCATGATCTGTTGCGATACAGTCAATTGTTCCGTCAAGTAACCCTTCAATCAACGCCGCTTGATCGTCTACCGCACGTAGTGGTGGATTCATTTTCCAAAAACCAAAATCTTCAGGAATGTTTTCTTCTGAAAGAATCAAGTGATGTGGGGAAACCTCAGCAGTGACATGAATACCTGCTTTTTTTGCATCTCGGATAACTCGAACACTTTCTTTTGTTGAAACATGACACACATGGTAATGTACACCGGTTGCTTCTGCTAAGAGTAAGTCACGAGCAATTTGTGAAGACTCTGTTACACTAAGGATTCCTGGCAAGCCAAGTTCTTTTGATTTTTTCCCTTCATGCATGACACCGCCGAATAACAACGATTCATCTTCCGTATGCGCGACTAAAGCCATGTTGTTCTTTGCCGCCTCTTTCATTGCAAGGTACATCGTCCCTGCTGTTTGAACACCGACACCATCATTTGTAAAGGCAAATGCCCCAGCTTCTTTTAGTGCTTTTTGATCAGTTAAAACTTCGCTTCTTAGTTCCTCTGTAATCGGTGCATATTGTAAAACTTTGACTTTAGCATCTTGTTCAATAATGTCATAGACAGCATGCAATTTTTCTGCTGTATCTGGTACTGGATTCAAGTTAGGCATTGCACATACTGTAGTAAACCCACCTCGTGCAGCTGCCATCGTCCCATCTTTGATTGTTTCTTTGTAGGTAAATCCTGGTTCGCGTAAATGAACATGTACATCTACTAAGCCTGGTGTGATCAACTGTCCTTTTGCATCAAACACTTCATCAAATTCAGTTTCAGGAAATTCCGTGCCAATTGCTTTGATAATGCCTGCTTCGATCCAAATTGCTGCAGGGGTTAATTGATTTTCTCTCGTAACTATTTGACCGTTTTTAATGAGTGTTTTCATTGACTATTCCTCCTAAGATTTTCCGTTCAATACTGCTTCTAAAATTGCCATTCGTACAAAGACACCGTTTGTCATTTGTTCAATAATTCGTGATTGTTTTGACTCAACCAATGAATCCGCAAGTTCAACATCTCGATTTACAGGTGCTGGGTGCATGATAATTGCTTTTTTCTTCATTCGTTTTGCACGTTCAATCGTTAATCCGTATTCTTCATGATATTCTTCTTTTGAGAAAATTTCTGTTCCATCATGACGCTCATGCTGTACACGTAACATCATCATAACGTCTACCTGATCAACTAATTCATCCAGTGGTACATAATGTCCGTAAACTTCAAACTCTTTGTCATACCACTCTTCTGGTCCAGAGAAGAAAACTTGTGCACCTAAACGTTTGAGCATCTGCATGTTCGATTTCGCTACACGTGAGTGTGTGATGTCTCCTACGATTGCTACTTTCAGTCCACTAAAGCGTCCGAATTCTTCATAGATTGTCATTAAGTCAAGCAAGCATTGTGTTGGATGTTGTCCGCTACCATCGCCTCCATTGATGATGGCACATTGAATTGTCTTGCTTTGGATCAATTCATCATAGTAATTTTCATCTCCATGTCGAATCACTGCCACATCTACACCAAGTGCGGACATGGTAAGAACCGTATCATAAAGTGTTTCTCCTTTTTTCACTGAACTTGTACTTGCCTCGAATTCAATGACTTCCAATCCCATTTTTTTCTCTGCAACATCAAAACTTTTATGTGTTCGTGTACTATTTTCGAAAAATAAATTTGTAGCAAAGTATTGCTGCTTTTCTGGTGTCCAATGTGCCCCATTTTTAAATTCTCTTCCACGGCGAATCAAGCCGATTACTTCTTGATCCGTTAAAGCTTCTACAGTTAATAAATGTTTCAGGCTAATTCTTTCAGATTGGATAATCATTGTTTGTTTTCCTCCTAATTTTCTTCGCTACGCGAAGTTTCTGGCAAGATAAGATTTAAGAAAATTCCTAATACTGTTGCTAAAGCCATTGCTGATAAAGTAAATGTTCCTACTTCAAAAACTAATCCTCCGATACCTACAACTAAGATTACTGAGGCAATCAATAAGTTTTTCTTTTTATCAAAGTCAACTTTATTTTCAATCAAGATTTTCATTCCGCTAGCTGCAATAACTCCGAACAAAATGAAACTGATTCCTGAGATAACCGGACCCGGGATACTTAAAATCAATGCGCTAAGTTTTCCAACAAATCCTAAAATAATTGCACTGACCGCAGCTCCTCCGATGACGAAGACACTGTGGACTTTCGTAATTGCTAATACCCCAATGTTTTCTCCGTAACTTGTTACTGGAGGTCCACCAACAAATCCAGCAACGATCTGTGCTAGTCCATCCCCCATCAATGTACGATGTAATCCTGGGTCTTTAAAGAAGTTACGTTTTGTTAATTTGTTCAATACCATTAAGTGACCGATATGCTCAGTCATGGTTACGAATGCGATTGGTGCCATGGTTACGATTGCTCCAATATATAATTTTGGCTCGTATTGTACAAATGGAATTTCGAAGTTTGGTACCGCAAACCAAGCTGCGTCTGCAATTGGCTGTGTGTCAACAATTCCGAATAAAAGTGCTACAAGGTACCCTGTGATGATTCCTAGTAAAATCGGAATCAATCCAAGAAATCCTTTTAGCCACATATTGAAGAAAATCGTAACGCCTAAAGTGATAAGTGCTACTGCTACGTATTTGAAATCATATACTTCATTGTTGTACATTGCGTTTGAAGCTGCGTTTGCTGCAAGTCCTAACCCGATAACCATGATTACTGGCCCAACAACAATCGGTGGTAAGATTTTGTCCAACCAAGCTGAACCGATCTTTTTAATAATCAAAGCGACTACTAAGTAAACAATCCCTGTTGTTAACGCTCCTTGTGCAATTGCTGGATAGCCGTCTGTTTTCATCAACATCTGCATTGCTGCGATGAAAGCAAAGCTACTTCCTAGGTACGCTGGAATTTTACCTCGTGTCGTAATCAGATAAACCAGTGTTCCTAAGCCTGAACTAACTAATGCAATCCCTGGGTCAATCCCGACTAGAATTGGAACTAAAACTGTTGCGCCAAACATTGTAAATAAGTGCTGAATACTAAGTCCTAACCAGGGAAGTGGTTTTGGACGATCATGGATGTCTAAAACTGCATCCTCGTTATGAAACTCGTGAAGTTTATTTTTTTCTGTCATTATTGTTCTCCTTATTCTGTATCTTGTTTAATCATAATTCGATCTTGTCCGTCGATTTCTTCGACTTCAACGATGATTTCTTCTGCCATAGAGGTTGGGATATTTTTACCAATATAATCTGCACGAATCGGTAATTCACGATGCCCACGATCCACAACAACTGCCAATGAGATTTTTCTTGGTCGGCCAAGATCCATGACTGCGTCCATTGCTGCACGAATTGTTCGACCAGTGAAGAGAACATCATCAATTAAAATAACTTCTTTTCCTTCTAACGCAACTGGAATATCTGATGAGTGTAGCTCGGGTTCATCTTGTGTTGCCTCGATATCATCACGGTACAATGTAATGTCTAATTCTCCTACTGGAACGTCAATTCCTTCTAATTGTTTTAAGCGTTCTGCGATACGTTGTGCAATGTAGATTCCTCGTGTTTTGATTCCGACTAAAACAACATCTTCAATTCCATGGTTTCGCTCGATAATCTCATATGTGATACGTGTCAGCGCTCGTTTCATCGTTACATTGTCAATGACTTCTTTTGTTTGCATGTTTATTTAGCCTCCATTTTTATACAAAAAAACCTCCTGCCCAATGAGGACAGGAGGTTTTGTATACTCAAGATATAGTTATTCTATCTATAGTAACAAGGAGTAGCCTCGACATATAGCGCACTATACGGTTGCTTACTCAAACCCTTCTTAGCCTCACGGGACTAAACTTAAAGGAACTTATTTTGTTTTCGTTGGTATTACTATATCTCTATAGATAACAAAAATCAAGATTTTTCTTTTAATTTTTCTAAAGTTTTTTCAAATACTTCTGGCAAAGGTGCTTCAAACACCATTTGTTCCCCTGTTCGAGGATGTGTAAAGCCTAAAAGTTTTGCATGTAAAAACTGCCCGTTCCCAGGAAGCGTTCGTTTTGGTCCATAGACTGGATCACCTGCCAACGGATAGCCGATATATTGCATATGCACACGGATTTGGTGGGTACGCCCTGTTTCTAATTTTAATTCAACAAGCGTAAAGCCCTCATAGCGTTTGAGCACTTCGAAATGCGTAACAGCAGACTTTCCACCCTCAATGACCGCTTGTGTCTTTCGGTTGACTTTTGAACGACCAATTGGTGCATCGATAACCCCTCGATCATGTGGAATCTCTCCATGAACGAGCGCAACGTACTTACGTAAAGAAGTTTTATCCTTTAATTGTTTTGCTAAAGATTCATGTGCCTTATCATTTTTTGCAATCATTAATAAACCAGAGGTATCCTTATCGATTCGATGAACAATTCCAGGTCGAACCACATCATTGATCGTTGAGAGATCTTTGATATGGTAAAGCAAGGCATTTACCAAGGTACCATGACTATGACCAGCAGAAGGATGAACGACCATCCCTTGTGGCTTATTCACTACAGCAACATCTTCATCTTGATAGACGATTTCTAACGGGATATCCTCTGCAATCAAGTCAACGATTTCAGGTTCTGGAACTTGAATCACGATTTTATCCATTGCTTTTACTTTATAATTTGCTTTGATTGCTTTTCCATCAAGAAATACGCAACCTTCTTTTAACCATTGTTGAATCTGTGAACGTGTATGTTCTGACAAACGTTGTGCCAAAACTTTATCTACACGGCCTCCTTCATCATGAATTATTACTTCGATTTCTTCCATTATTTCTTTTCCTTTTCATCTAAAATTATATAAATAAACACACAAACGACTCCGACAACTAACGACATATCTGCCACATTGAATATCGGAAAATTCATAAAATCCGTTTGAAACATATCCACTACATAGCCCAAACGAATTCGATCAATCAAATTGCCTATTCCGCCAGCTAAAATAAGACTTAGTCCAAGCATCAACCAGTGGCTTGCTTTACGATTTTTCCACATACAATAAATTACCACTGCAAGTGCAAGTGCAGTAAATAGCACTAAGAAAAACATCTTTCCTTCTAAAATACTCCAAGCCGCACCAGTATTTCTCAAATGTGTTAAAGAGATAAAACCATCTATCAATGGACGCGAGTCTCCTAATAGGATGTTTTGAACAGTCCAATACTTTACAAATTGATCAATACAAATAATTATTGCACTTAGTATTAAATAAATTATCACTTCGCTTGTCACTCCTTTTCTTTAGAGTAAATATCCCTTGGACGAACAATACCTACTAATTGTCCATCTGGATTTCCATCTTTTGTAATCAAAACAGCTTCCAGTGTTGCATATTCGTGAAACAAGCGTTCTACATCAAACACAGTTGTATCGCTTGAAACAAATCGATAATTGGTGACTTTTCCATTCTCCATCAAAAGATCTTGTGCTGTCCGATTTTCCAATCTAATTCTTTTTTTTGCACTCTCTACTGCGAACCAATACCCTAATGCACGAAGAGTAATCAATCCTTCAAAATGTCCTTTGTTGTAGAGAGGAAACTGTGAATAGCGTTTTTCAGAAACAATTCGCAATAATTCAAGTAAGGGTAAATCATGTTCAAATCCAGTTACTCGTTTTGCAAATCTCGGAAATACTTTCTCTGGTTGCATCAAGGCATGCTCAATTGTTTCGATACGTTCTACTGCCCAATCATTTGGTTCAGCAATCACAAAGTCAGACGCAATCCGTTCATGAACGATTGCATTTCGCAACTGTGCCATTTGTAAAAGGTCTTCTTCAAATTGTGCTACAGGAGAATCCTTTCTTCTTGATGAACGGTGAACCAGTTCGGTAAATCCGATATTTTTAGGATTATTCAAATGTTCTCTCATCCATTTTTCGATTCGATTAAAACTACTGATAAAGATCTCCGCGTTGTGCCCCATAATGATCCTCCTTCAATACATATGCTTTACCCATCATTCTAGAAAAGAGAATGATGTATCCAACAAGAAATATGAGTACAAATAAAAGACTACGAAACAAAAACGGTAATAAAATCATTGCTAAGAATAACAGTATGTAAATCCTTACCAGTTGTAAGTTCATCACAATTGTATAACTTTTAATCGGGACACTTGGATCAAGTTGATACACTGGACTCTTCAAAAAGTAAAATTTCACCTGTATAGTGGCTGGCTGGTCTTCTAGTTGAATTTCTTTGACTTCTTGATGATTTATATGTGCAGCTACCTTTCCGTCAATAACTATTTGTAACGGACTACCCATTCCATAAAATCCAGTATCCCTAGTCATTCGAAGTTTCATATCAACCCCTCCTATTATGCTTTAGTATATAACAAAAAACAATAAGGAAAAAGAAAGTACACCCAAAAAAAGAGACTTGATACACGGATTTGTACCAAGTCTAATCGTTTTTAAATTCTTTTATTAAAATAAACCGATTGGTGTCCCATCGCTTGCTACATCCATATTTAATGCAGCTGGTCTTTTCGGTAAACCAGGCATAGTCATCACATCTCCGGTCAATGCCACAATAAATCCAGCGCCCAATTTAGGCACAAACTCTCGAATCGTGATCACAAAATCTTTTGGTGCTCCTAGAGCAGATGGATCATCTGAAAAAGAATACTGTGTTTTTGCCATACAAATAGGTAACTTATCCCAACCAAATGTAGTAAAATCTTGCATCTGTTTTTTTGCTTTCTTTGTGAAAACAACGTCTTTTCCACCATAGATTTTTTGAACGATCGTCCGTACCTTTTCTTCAATCGGTGCTTCCCAATCGTATAAAGTTTTGTACTCTGACGTTTGGACTCTTGTTACTTCTACAATCGCTTTTGCAAGTTCAATACCACCAGTAGCACCATTTTCCCAAACACTTGCGCGTTTCGCTAGTACCCCTTGATTTTCGCAAAGTTCTTCTAAACAATGTAGCTCGGCTTCTGTATCTGTAATAAATTCATTGATAGCCACAACTACAGGGATATCATACTGTTTCATATTTTGGATATGTCTCTTTAAGTTCGCAAATCCAGTTGTTACTGCAGCTACATTTTCTTCATTTAACTGATCTTTTTTTACTCCGCCATGCATTTTTAACGCACGTATCGTTGCAACGATTACTACGGCATCTGGAGATTTGCCAAGATTAGGTACCTTGATATCCATGAATTTTTCTCCACCTAGATCTGCACCAAAGCCAGCTTCTGTTACTGCATAATCACCTAATTTAAGTGCCGCATGTGTAGCAAGAACACTGTTACACCCATGTGCGATATTTGCGAAAGGTCCCCCATGGATGAATGCAGGTGTTCCGTAAATCGTTTGGACTAAATTAGGTTTTAATGCGTCTTTTAATAGTAACGCAAGTGCCCCTTCGACCTTCAAATCGCCAACCGTAACAGGCTGCCGATCAAATCGGTATCCAATAACGATTTTTGCTAGTCGTTCTTTCAAATTATCGATGTCTGTTGCTAAACAAAGAATCGCCATAATTTCACTCGCAACAGTAATATCAAATCCATCTTCACGAGGAACCCCCTGTATAGGTCCACCTAAGCCAACAATCACATGTCTTAATTCACGGTCATTTAGGTCTACCACACGTTTCCAAATGACACGTCGACTATCTATCTGTAATTCATTTCCTTGATGGATATGATTATCTAGTAAAGCAGACAAGGCATTATTTGCCGTAGTGATTGCGTGCATGTCCCCTGTGAAATGCAAGTTGATATCTTCCATTGGCAAAACTTGTGCATACCCACCACCTGTTGCGCCACCCTTGATTCCCATTACTGGCCCTAGAGAAGGTTCCCGCAACGCGATTACTGTATTGTAATGCAATTGATTTAATGCATCTCCCAGACCAACAGTAATCGTTGACTTTCCTTCTCCAGCCGCAGTTGGATTGATCGATGTTACCAAAATCAATTTACCATCATTTTTTGCTTTTAACTCACTCATCGTTGAAAAGTCGATTTTCGCTTTGTATTTACCATAAAGTTCTAGATTCTCTTCCGACAATCCAATCTTCTCAGCGATTTTAACAATCGGTTTTAGTTTTGTTTCTTGAGAAATTTCTAAATCACTCTTCATAAATAGACTCCTTTTACGAACTTTTTTTATACTTTCATTTCTTTTGTTAAGATATTCACTTATATTATACATTTTTTTCTTTAAAAGAACACTCTTTTTCTATTTTTGATTATTTGACGGCAACAATATTTGACTCTATAATTAAAGTTGTTCTACGATTATCTTATATAGAAAGGTCGTGATTCTTTTGACCAAAGGAATTGTGAAATGGTTCGATGTAAGAAAAGGCTACGGCTTTATCAGTTATGATGAATCAGAAGAGATTTTTGTTCATTTTACTGCGATTGAAGAAGATGGATTTAAAAGTTTAGATGAAGACCAACCTGTCGAGTTTGAGATAATCGAGGGCAATCGCGGCTCTCAAGCGGCACACGTAAAAAAAGTAACCAATTAAAAGGACCTGAGGCATAGAAATGTCTCAGGTCCTTTTCACTAATTTCAATTTCAAGAATAATGGTGCAGATTGTTTTCATTCTTTCGTCATCTTGATAGTATCGTCAAATTCTATTTCGCATGGCAAATCAACAGTTTTTAAAGCATCTACAAATGCTGTTTTTGATTTTATGCGCATTAAATAGATTTGTGGTTCATTTGACTTCGTACCATGAAAATCAAGTTTCAATCCCTTTGGTCCTACAACGATTTGTCTGATTTCTGAAAATTTGACTTGCTGATCTCTCCAAAATAATGGTGAATGAATCACCAAATAGTCTTCTTCCAGCACAAATGATCTTCTAAAACCAATATAGGCCAACAGCAAAAATAAAATAAAAACAATGACACTTTGTATATCAATTCTAGTATTTTCTAATGATAGAATCAAAGATACAAACAATACAAACATTGTGCATGACCAGTAAATGATCGAAAACGATACTTCTGGTTGCCAATGATAGCTTCTTCTCTTCATTTATTCGTAACCTCTCAATTGACATATCCTACTACCCTATTTATAATAACACAGATTAAAATTTCTTGGAAAGATGAAGGTGTAAAGATTATGTTAAAAGTACATATCGATGCTTCGACAAAGAGTGAAGAAGAACTTAGTGGCGGTGGAATCCTTATTACTGGAACAAGCATTTATGAACAATTAAAAATTCCTTTAACAGCCACGAATAATCACGAAGCTGAATTCGAAGTTTTTTTAAAGTCTTTAGAAATCCTTAGCCAGTATGCCTCAGCTAGTGAAGCAATCTTTCTTTATACAGATAGTAAAATCGTTGTTCAAACGATTGATAAATCCTCTACTAGCAACCCAAACTTCGTATCTTGGTTAAAAAAAATCAATGCCTTACTTCCAAAATTTCCTTTATTGATCATTCAGTGGATTCCAGAAAGCAAAAATAAAGGTGCAGATAACCTCGCTCGCCAAGCTTTAGCAAAACAAATAAAAAACAAAAAGACTAAAAACTCTTAAAAGTTTTTAGCCTTTTTACTTACAATAAATAATTATGATCAAAATTCATTTCAATCTGATACACGCCGATTTTTTCTTTGATTTTTGGAGCAATCAACTGCTCTAGCTCCTCATCAGAAAGTAAAAAATCTTCTGGCACGACAATATCAAACTGTAATACTGTATCCTTTTTTATAATTCGAAAATCATGAATACGTAAGCTTGGACTGATCATTCGGATAATTTCCGTCAATGCACGCAACGACTTCTGATAAAAGGCATCCTGAATTGCTATTGGATCTACATGGCACACAAGATTGACATCCAAAGACTTTTTAAAGTCTTCTTCGATTCGATCGACTAATTTATGTGCTTTATTTAGTGTCCAATTTTCATCAACTTCAATGTGGACCGAAGCAAATTTCTTGTTTGGACCATAGCTATGGACCAATAAATCATGGTAGCCAATAGTCGGACTGATTTTTTCGATATGTTCTTCCATCTCTTTGATTTCCTCTTTTGTGGGTCTTCTTCCCATTAGCTCATCAACAAAATCTTTGATCATTTGTCCTCCGCTAAACAAAATATAGGCAGCCAATAGAAATCCAATATACCCATCGACACGTAGACCAGTTACTTGCTCTACGAAAGCAGAGAGTAACACGGCAAGAGTTGTAAACACGTCATTATAACTATCTTTCGCTGAAGCTTTTAATGTATCTGAATGGGTTTGTTTAGAGAGTTTTTGATATATTCTTCCTTGAACGATTTTTAGAACAATCGACAAAATCAACACAATAAAAATATATTTATTTAAATAGACATTTGCTGGATCAATTATTTTCTTAACAGAGTTTTCCATAAACTGAAAACCGACATACGTAATGATAATTGAAATAAATAAACCACTAATCGTCTCAAAGCGTTCATGTCCATACGGATGTTCTTTATCCGGTGGCTTTGAAGAGATTCTAAACCCAATCAACGTTAAAACAGAAGATGCGGTATCTGTTAAACTGTTCATTGCATCGGCCATGATTGAAACACTTCCAGAAATCAATCCAATGGATATTTTCCCGGCAAATAGTAGGAAGTTGGTAAATAAACCTAGAATCGCTGCTAAAATACCCACTTTTGTTCTTTTTTCCATATCATTTTTTGCTTTTTTTTCTATTTGTTCTAACCAATAACGAAGCATGCTATCACCTTCTCCTCTTCATTATAGGGGTATTTATTTTTCATAAGCTAAGCCTTTCTCCTCTGATAGCAACGAATAAAAAACAGAGAGCATCCTCTCTGCAACTTACTCTGGTTTTAATGGTGTTGCTGTAAATAGAGCTTTCGTTATAAGCGGTGTAACTACTCCTGCTGCAATTGCCTCAGGAACACCATTTGTTGCTGCTACAACTGCTAATGTTTTGAACAAAACAGATGTATCTACACCATATGCATTTGCTGTAGCACCTGAATAAAATAAGCCCATAAATCCCAAAACTAAAACGGTATTCACTATTGATCCTAAGATACCAGCAAATACAGAGCCTAAAACTATCGACTCTTTTTTCTTATAAATCCAATGGAATGTATATCCTGCAACTAATCCCACTAATACACGCGGAACAACTGAAATCACGGGATTAGTAAAAACTAATGTATCAAAAGGCGTTGTTGGCATAGCGAATGCACGAATCATTGTTGCAAGTCCCCAAAACAAACCAATGAGCATCCCATCTTTCGGTCCTAAAATAATTGCAGCAACAATAACTGTAATATGAATGATTGTCAAACTAATAAAGCCTAATGGTATAAAACCTAACCAAGGTACCATTGATTGTACAATAATAATTGCTAAGAAAACTGCACGTAATACAAGGCGAAATGTTTTATTTTTACGATCCATATTTCTTCCTCCTTAATCAGCAAAGAGGCTGGGACAAAAGAATGTCTCAACCTCTTCGTATCATCTTTACTCTAGCATAAAATACTTAAAGTGGCGAATATCTATACTCATTTATTTAAATTTATTATTTTTCAGAAAACCATTTTTTCGCTTCAGCTAATGCGTCTGAGATTCCATCTGGGTTTTTACCACCAGCTTGGGCCATATCTGGACGACCACCACCGCCACCGCCTACTTTACCAGCAATAGCTTTGATTAAATCGCCTGCTTTCATTCCTTTAGCAATGGCTTCTTTGTTCATTGCAGCTAAGAGATTTACTTTTCCGTCATTTGCAGTTGCTAAAACAAGCGCATCTGAAATTTCTTGTTGCTTCCATTGGTCTGCTAATTGACGTAATTGATTCATATCTTTTACTTGAACTTGTGCAAGTACAACTGTTGTTCCGTTGATATCTTCAATTGATTTGAATACATCACCAGCTTGTTGATTTGCTAATTTGCTTGCTAATTGTTCATTTTCTTTTTGTAAGTCACGTAATTGTTGTTGTAATTGTGCTGTTTTTGATACAACTTCTTTTAATTGTGGTGACTTAACTAATGAAGCAACTTCTTTTAGTTGATTTTCTTCACTTTCAAGTAACTCATATGCTTCTTTACTTGTAACAGCTTCGATACGACGAACCCCTGCACCGATACCTGATTCAGAAACAATTTTAAAGATACCAATATCTTCAGTGTTCGATACATGTGTCCCACCACAAAGTTCGATTGACCAATCACCAATATTTACAACACGAACATCATGACCATATTTTTCACCAAATAGTGCCATCGCTCCCATACCTTTTGCTGTATCGATATCTGTTTCAATTGTTACTACTGGAATAGCTTCCCAAATTTTTTCATTAACGATACGTTCCATTTGCGCAAGTTCTTCTGAAGTGATTTGACCAAAATGTGTAAAGTCAAAACGAAGATGTCCTGGAGCAACTAATGATCCTGCTTGATTTGCATGGCTACCTAAAACTTCTTTTAATGCTTTATGCAACAAGTGAGTCGCAGTATGATTTTTGATGATACGATTACGCATTGCTGCATCAACAACTAAACGGTACTGGGTACCTTCATGAAGTGTACCTACAACTTCTACTTGATGTAAAAATTGACCGTTTGGTGCTTTTTGAACATTGCCAACTTTTGCAACAACTTCGCCTTTTTCATCCATAATGACTCCGTTATCCGCAACTTGTCCACCCATTTCGGCATAAAACGGTGTTTCTGCAAAGATAAGTTGTGCTGTTCCTTCAGTTAGTTCACTCACCATTTTTTCTTCTTGGATAATGACAAGTAATTCACTTGTTTCTTCTACGCGATCATAGCCAACAAAACGGCTGTCAACTTTGATATCTGTTAATAAGGCCGATTGAACACCCATTGATTTTTCAGTACTACGCGCTGCACGTGCACGATCTCTTTGAGCTTGCATTTCCACATCAAATCCTTCATGGTCAACCTTTAGCCCTTCATCTTGTGCAACTTCTTCTGTTAATTCTACTGGGAATCCGTATGTGTCATATAATTTAAAGATATCTTTACCAACTAATGTATCTTCTTGTTTGCTTTTTACGTCTTTGATTAATTGATCTAAGATTTCTAGTCCTTCATTGATTGTTTCATGGAAACGTTCTTCTTCTGTGCGAACAACTTTTTCAATAAATTCTTTTTGCTCCAACACTTCTGGATAGTAGCTAACCATGATTTCGCCAACTACAGGAACTAATTTATATAAGAATGCTTGATCGATGCCTAATTTTTTCCCATGCATTACTGCACGACGAAGCAAACGACGAAGTACATAGCCACGACCTTCGTTTGATGGAAGTGCACCGTCACCGATAGCAAAAGATAATGCACGAATGTGGTCCGCAATTACCTTAAATGATGCATCTGTAGCAGGACTATCGCCGTATTTAACTGTGCCGCTTAATTTTTCTGTTGCGTGGATGATTGGCATAAACAAATCTGTTTCAAAGTTTGTTGGTGCATCTTGAATAATCGATACCATACGTTCAAGACCCATCCCCGTATCAATGTTTTTATGTGGTAACGGTTCAAAGGTATTATCTGGTTTGTGGTTAAATTCTGAAAATACTAAATTCCAGATTTCTAAATAGCGTTCGTTTTCGCCACCGGGATAGTTTTCTGGATCATTTTCTTCTAAATCGTTATATTCTTCTCCACGATCATAGAAAATTTCTGTATCTGGACCACTTGGACCAGCACCAATATCCCAGAAGTTATCTTCAACATCAATGATATGGTCTAATGGTAGACCTACTTCTTCATGCCAAATTCTTTTTGCTTCTGTATCTTTTGGATAGACAGTTACATATAATTTTTCAGGATCAAAGCCAATCCATTCTGGACTTGTTAAAAATTCCCATGCCCAATGAATCGCTTCAGTTTTAAAATAATCACCGATTGAGAAGTTTCCTAACATCTCAAACATTGTATGGTGACGTGCTGTTTTCCCAACATTTTCAATATCGTTTGTACGAATTGATTTTTGGGCATTGGTAATACGTGGATTTTCAGGAACAACGGAGCCATCAAAATATTTTTTTAATGTTGCTACTCCTGAATTGATCCATAGTAATGTTGGGTCGTTTACTGGAATCAGTGATGCGCTAGGCTCAACTGAGTGTCCTTTTGACTTAAAGAAATCCAAAAACATTTGACGAACTTGTGCACTTGTTAATTCTTTCATCTGTAGTTACCTCTTTCATTTGTATTGAGCAT
The DNA here is from genome assembly GCA_047975565.1 of Enterococcus sp. GTDB lineage: Bacteria > Bacillota > Bacilli > Lactobacillales > Enterococcaceae > Enterococcus_B. The sequence goes on from JBKEDT010000017.1 coordinate 31,566, forward strand.
AAAAAAAACACCCTTGCATCCAAGGACGAAACTTCGCGGTACCACCTTGGTTGCAATGATGTCTGATCATTACCTCTTAAGCTCGTTAACGCTGAGTTGCGTCGGTCTTTAGCCGATTAGAAAAGGGAGCGAAACAAATTGATAACTGTTCTTTTTTCAGCCAAGAAAGAACTTTCTGTAAGTTAGAGCAACTGATCCATAGCCTTTTATTCTTATTTAGTATACTGAATCACACGTTACTTGTCAATTATCACTTTACTAGTGAATCAAAATCGTCTTTCTGATTAAATGCTTTTCTGGTGTCAATTCATTGGCTTCAAGTATTTCTTCTGATTGATAATAAGTTGATAAGGGAAAATTATCTAAAAATGGTTGGACAGGTTGATTCAAAGTAGATAGTTTTACACATGTAGGATCTGCTGTCAGTTCGATTTTTGTTTTGCTACTGTCTACAATTAGGCCAAACATATTCGGTTGTTTGAATTGCTTTTCCGTTTGCCAATTTTTGACTTGATTGCCCCAACGAAACAATCGCCTTGTTCCTCCACCGACGACATATTCCCATTGATCTTCTGTCAATAAATCATAATTTTGTTTTTTTATTGATTCGACAAGTTCAAAATAAGTTTGCTTTTCATGAGAAAACACACGGAATATATCTGTTTCTGGTAAAAGTTCCAAATAAAATTGATTTTCTTGTAAAACTTTTGTTGGAAATTCCCAGTCAAAACAGCCTGAATCACTTAATGTTGGAAATAGCTGTTGTTTGATTGCTTGTTCATACAAATTGAATTTCTCTACTTCACCAACGAACTCTCCAGTGACTGTATTGTATTCTCCAATCAACTGTGTGGCTACAGGCAGGGCTTCTTTTTGTACGAGCATCGCAGGAACGGCTGCTTTACGTAACGGTGTCGTATGTGTATTGATCAATTCACTATAATCTTCTAAAGTTTCGAGACGGTATTCTTCTTTCCAGTTTGCAATTGGATGGGGTAAGTCACTATTGAATTCAAACGAAAAATCGGTTTTCTCAATACCATTTACTCCCTGATTCCAACCCAAAATCGCTTCATGATTTCCTGGTACCAAAACAAATTCTTCAGAATCGATACGACAAGAAAAAGTTCGACATTTGATTCCAGCTAGTACATATTCGTGCATTTGAATATCTTGAATCTCTGCTAACGGGCTAACAAAATACATCAGTACTTGCTGAAATACTTCTTGCATCTCTTGATCAGTTAATTGCTTCCAATTACTCCACTCTAATCGTTCATAAAAATTCATGTGTCTGCCCTCGCCTTTCTCTATCTGTAAGCGTTTCGTTGATGATATACTAAAGTATACCATACTCAAGACTAAGGAGCAGTCGACAAAAATGAACCTTCTTTTTGATCATTCACCCTGGATGCAATCCATTAGCTATGCACTACGTTATGAAGTCTTTGTTTTAGAGCAACAAATAGATAAGGCAGATGAATTTGATTCATTTGACACAAAAGAAACGGATTGTTTTCTTCTACTAGATGAGCAAACACCTGTAGCAACAATGCGTTACCAACGAAACAAAACAGTTTTCCATCCCGACCGTGTCTGTGTAGCAAAGCATGCAAGAAATAAAGGATATGGTACGTATTTACTCAAGGCTGCAGAGAAACACGCGCAAGCAGATGGCTGTGTCTGTTCCATTTTATCAGCTGAACTTTCAGCAATTACTTTTTATGAAAAATCAGGCTATGAACGTTTTGGCGCTCCTTTTATAGAAGATGGGATTCTTTGTGTCAAAATGCGTAAAGAGTTATCTGTAAAGACGCATCTTGAGACGGACTAAAGGAAAGACAAAGAAGGACTTGAGAACAATAAATGATGTTCTCAAGTCCTTTTTGTCGTCATTCATAAATCGGAAACATATGGTTTCAGAATTTATTATTTGCTTGAATTTTTTTTATGTTTTCGTGCAGTACGTGTTTGTTGACGTTGTTCAATGCGACGTTTTTGACGTCTATCTTCAGAAATTGCACGATCAATTTTCTTCTTGTATCCAGGTTTTACTTTTTTCTTTTTCTTTTTCACGAGACCAATCAATGATGGATCTAATACATCTTTTGATTTTTCACGTTTTGTACGACGGTTACGGTCGTATGTTGTGACGATTTCATCGTCTTTGATTTCTTTAGGTTCAAATGTAACACCCATTTTTTCAATTGATGCAACTAATTGATCATCACTTGGGTCATACATAGTTATCGCTGTTCCCTTTAGCCCGTTTCGACCGGTACGACCTACACGGTGGATAAAGAAGTCTAAGTCTGCTGGAATCTCCGCATTGATGACGTGTGACACACCTTCAATGTCAATCCCGCGAGCAGCTAAGTCTGTGGCAACAACATATTGGAATTCTAAGTTTTGCACTTGACGCATGACACGTTTACGTTCACGTGGAGAAATATCGCCATGGATCTTGGCAACCTTTAAGCCTCTACCTTTTAAATAGTCAGCAATTTCATCAACACGTTGTTTTGTATTTGCAAATACGATTGCAAGGTAAGGATGTCCGACAGTGAGAAGTTGATAAATCAAACGATCTTTGTTCTTTCCTTTTGTTGAAATCAACCAATTCTCGATATCTTCAGAAATAACCGCTTTTGGTTTGATTTCTTCAATCAAAGGATTTTCCATATATTTACGTAAGAATGGACGTAATTTCTCTGGAATTGTTGCAGAAAAGACTAAAAATTGAACTTTATCAGGTAATCTTCCTGCAATTTGGTCAACCTGGCTCAAAAATCCCATGTCTAAAGTCATGTCTGCTTCGTCTACCACAAATGCAAAAGCTGTATGGATTTTCAAAGCTTGTTCATTCATCATATCTAAGATTCGTCCTGGTGTTCCTACAACGATATGTGGTTGTTGGTTTTTCAGACGATCCAATTGACGTTTTTTATCTGTTCCGCCAACAAAATTCGACACACGAATTTCTGGTTGTGAGAATTTTGCGATTTGTTCTGCTGCATGATAAATTTGAGCAGCTAATTCTCTACTTGGTGCAGTAATTACTACTTGCACTTCATCCTTTTGTGCATCGATTTTATTGAATAATGGCAATAAAAAGGTATGCGTTTTTCCAGAACCAGTTTGAGATTGTCCAACAATATTTTTTCCTTTCGTAATCAAGGGAATCAATCGTTCTTGGACTTCTGTTGGTTGTTTAAATTTCTTTTCTTGTAATGCTTCCATAATAAATGGTTTTAAGTTAAATTGTTCAAATGTATTCATTTGAGCACCTCTTTTCGTTATGTTTCATACACCTTTGGCATTATAGCACAAAAAAACAGCCTCTTGTTGATAAATAAATTTTTCTCGTCATTTTCTGAAACAGTTGTACGGATAACTCTGTATATGCATGTTCTTTAAAAAGCATTTAGTTTTCATTTTTGACGGTTTACACGTATGATAAGGACAAGGAGGGATTGGCTATGTTGAATATTTATTTTGTTTTTGGCGTTCCTTTATTTTTATTGCTTGTCTACGCGATCGTAGCAATTTTTCATTATAAATCCAAAACAACACATTATCTTGGTTTGATTCTTTTGATTATTTCTGTATTTATGACAGCATTTAGTTTTCAAGTTTGGCAGTTTATGCAAACCAGATTACAAGATACTAGCGTTTCTGATTTGACGGCTGAGGTCGGGTACCCTCTACAATTGATTTGGCTTCCGATCCTGATTGGGGTTGCTCTTATTATTATCAATCTTTACCGCTCGTATCATTTACTTGTGCATAGAAAAAAATCATCCACCAAATAAGTGTACTGTACTTGTTCTTCACATTACTTTATGAACAATTACAGTACTTTTTATTTACTGACCATCCCATTCTGAATAAAATTCAGACAAAAAATTCTCCATTTGCGCTTGTCTACGCTTTGCTTCTTGCTTTGCATATGCAGTATTCATCTTTTCTGGTAGTAAAAATAACTTTTCATAAAAATGATTGATCACAGTTGACCCTGTCCGATAGTCTTCTTTTGTTTGATAGTTTTTAGGCTTAAGTTCTGGATCGTAAATAGGATGCCCATGACTGCCACCATAGTATGCCGTTCGTAAAATACCAATCGCTCCTAACGCATCGATTCGATCAGCATCCTGAACGATTTGCCCTTCAATGGATAATTCTTGTTTTCCATCCGCTATTTCTTTTGAAAAAGAAAGGTGATCAATAATATACAGGATATGTTGCAATCTATCGGCTTCTACACCAATTGACTGAAGAAATTCTTTCAACTCATCATGTGCTTTAATAGGATCTGTAACTACTTTATCATCTACAGTATCATGGAGAAGCGCTGCCGCCTGGACAATAAATAGGTC
>JBKEDT010000067.1:0-29272 GCA_047975565.1 Enterococcus sp.
ACGTAATAATGGTTCTGTTCCTGAAGGACGAACAAGGATACGACCATTATCACCCATTTCAGCTTCTGCTTCTTCAATAACTGCTTTGATTGCAGGAACATCCATTGCACCGTTTTTATCAGATACACGGATATTTACTAATTTTTGTGGATAAATCGTTACCTCAGCTGCTAATTCAGATCATTTTTTACCTGTTTGTTTCATGATATTCAATAATTGGATTCCTGATAACATGCCATCTCCTGTTGTATTGAAATCTAAGAAGATCATGTGTCCTGATTGTTCCCCACCAAAGTTATAATCATTTTTACGCATTTCTTCAACAACGTAACGATCCCCTACTTGAGTGATGACATCTTTTAAGCCAATTGATTCTACTGCTTTATGGAAGCCTAAGTTACTCATGACAGTGGTAACAATCGTATCTTTTTTCAAACGATTCTTTTCTGCCAAGTATTTAGCACAGATAAACATGATTTTATCTCCATCTACGATATTTCCTAGTTCATCTACTGCAATGATTCGGTCGCCATCGCCATCAAATGCTAACCCAACATCAGCACCCTTTTCAACCACCATTTCAGCTAATTTTTCTGGATGTGTTGAACCAACACCGTCATTGATATTTAGGCCATTTGGTGATGTCCCCATTGTATAAAAATCTGTTTCTAAATCAGCAAACAAACGATTGACAGTTGTAGAAGTTGCACCATTTGCAGCATCTACACAGACTGTTAAACCAGATAAATCACCATTGATAGTCTGAACAAGAAATTGTGAATATTTCAATAGACCTTCTGGAAATTCTTCAACAGTTCCCAAGCCTTCTGCGGAAGGACGAGGTAATGTATCTTCTGGCGCATCTAACAATGCTTCGATTTCGGCTTCTTGGTCATCTACTAGTTTAAACCCGTCTCCACCAAAGAATTTTATTCCATTATCTTGTGCTGGATTATGTGATGCAGAAATCATGACACCTGCATTTGCTTTTTGTGCTTTTGTTAAATAAGCTACTCCTGGAGTGGAAATAACACCTAATTGGAACACTTCGATCCCTACTGAGAGAAGACCTGCAACAAGCGCACTTTCTAACATTTGTCCTGAAATACGTGTATCACGTCCAACTAATACGCGTGGACGTTTGTCTTGTGATTCATGTTGACTTAACACATACCCACCGTAACGACCTAATTTAAATGCTAATTCAGGTGTTAATTCTTTATTTGCTTCTCCTCGGACACCATCTGTTCCAAAATATTTACCCATAATTAAATGAAGCTCCTTCTTGATTAGTTTTACAAATGAATTGTTTTATGATCGTGAATCTTCTGTGGTACTTGTCGTTGTCGAAGTACTCGTGCTTTCCGTTGTACTTTCTGTTGTACGACTTGTACTTGATTCAGCTTGTTCTTCTGTTGTTTCACTCGATGACGTATCAGTGGTACGTGTAGTAGATTCTGAATTACTGGATCTACTTGTTTCTCGACTTGATTGACTTGTCGTCGTATCCGTCTGTTCAGTAGTCGTCGAGGTTCTAGAAGAAATAATCGGTGTAACTTCGATTTTCACTGATTTAGGCGATACTGTTAGCCCATCACTGACCGGAATCGTTTCAGTACGCGTTGTCACTTGCTGAATTCCAGTAACATTGATTGGTACGCCGATACTTTCGATTTCAGCTAATTGATTTTCTGTACCAGAAACTGTCGCTTCTTGTCTTGATAAGCTAAATTCATAATGACTGATTCCATTAGCCGGGGTCCCTTCTTGTATTGCATAAAGGCTCACCGTCTTTTTAGGTGCAATAACATTTGCGGTCACATTGACCTCTGGAGGATCAGAGACGATGCTTAATGATTCACCATTCGTATCGACTGCTTTTACATCCACATCTTGACTAATATCATTATCAGTTATCTTAGAGTCATCTACCTTTGCTACGACCTTAGATATCTGAGCTAGCGTTTTGTCTCCTGTCGTGATACTTACCTTCTCAGGATCTGTACTTGCCTCACCAATTTCGAAACCTGAAGGTGTGGTAGTTGCCGAAATTTCCGGCGTTACCTCAAACTCCTTAGTTACTTTCTTTTCGATTGTAACAGTGATTGTCTTCGGCTCGATTTTAGCAGATACTGCACTACTCAATCCTTGTACTTTTAGTTCTACTTCATGCGTACCTTCTGTTAAATCGGTTAGATCCGCAGTCACTCGAAATGTCCGAGTATCCGGATTTTTTTCTGCGTTTAGTTGAATGCGGTTGGCACTAGTCAGTTTTACAGAAGTTGTTGTATCGAATCCATGAATATAATACTTGTCCGCATCATATAGTGGTTGAATCGCCACATCACTCACCGTTTCATCATAGGATTCTGATCCATACAACGCACTGCTTATGTTGCTTCCGTTAGCTGTAAAAAATAAGAGTATGCTGAACAAAAATGCTATTAATCCGTAGAATAAATTCGTTCGTTTTTCTCTTGAAATCATTTTTTACGCCCTCCCTTTGTCATGCCATCAAGGAAAGCTTGGATAACGTTTGGTCTTGTTTTTTTCGGTTTTTCTTCAGGAATCAATTCACGGCGCAAAATAGTTAAATACTCTTCTTGCGTTAGACCTGGAATTAATTCGTTATCTAGGGTGATACTTACATCCCCCGTTTCTTCAGAAACAACAATAGTTATTGCGTCACTGACTTCACTGATTCCAACAGCTGCACGGTGCCTTGTTCCAAATTCTTTTGGGATCAACATACTTTCAGACAGCGGAAGATATGCACAAGCAACAGCAATTTTTCCATCTTTCACAATCACTGCTCCGTCATGTAATGGCGTATTAGGTATGAAGATGTTGATCAGCAATTCACCTGTGATATCTGCATCAAGTGCGATACCTGTTTCGATATACTCATCTAGACCTGTATTTCGCTCAATAGTTACAAGTGCGCCGATTTTCCGTTTTGACATATATTGAATTGCTTTGTCAAAAGACAGGATCATCTTTTCATCTTCTTGTTGTTCGCTCTTTGATTGTTTGAATAGCGAACTTCTACCCAAATGCTCTAATCCACGTCTGATTTCCGGTTGGAAAATAACAATCGCCGCAATTACACCATAGGTAATGACTTGGTCCATTAACCAAGAAAGCGTGTGTAAACCAATCAATTCTGCCACGATTCGAATAACAATAAATACTCCGACTCCTTTTAGAAGTTGAATGGCTTTTGTCCCTTTCAGCAATTGAATCAGTTTGTAGATCAGATACCAGACAACTAAAATGTCCAGTACGTTTACCAAAAAATTCAGAGAGAAGAAACCACCAGAAAACAACTGCTGCCAATACTGCAAATTAAGTAATGAGCTAATTTGAAATGACATAGAAAGCCTCTCTTCTCTTTTGAGATTACTACATTAGTATATCATATGTTCTATTAGATAGAAGAGTATTCAGACTTTTTTCTAATAACTCTGCTTCAATAATAAAGAAAGAAGGACTCGGAACAATCAACAGGTTCCAAGTCCTTCTTGCAAAAATACTGTATTAAAAAAGGATTTTTTTATTTTATTCTTCTTTTGCTGCTTTTCGTTTTTTCGCACGTTCCGCTCTTCTTGCTGCACGTCGTTCTTCTGCCTCTGGATCAACTACTTTTGCTTTTCTTTCTTTTTTAGGACGCTCAATGGTATCCATAGCTTCTTTAGATTCGCTCTTTGGTGCTAATTTTGCACGTATTTTTTCACCATTTCCAGTAAGGTCTGCATAGCGATAAAAGCGCGTGCTAGCATCATTGACTGTTTTATCAAAGAGATGCGTAGACATTTCTGGATTTGCATTTTCTAATGAAGAGAACCGAACTTGTGTCCGCATAAAGTCTTGCATTTTTGAAAAATCAGGTTTTTTGAAATCAAGTGTCATTGGTACTTTTCCTTGCTCACGCAATGTAGGATTGTAACGGTACAATGACCAATAGCCAGATTCAACAGCTTCTTTTGCTTCCTTGATGGATTGCTTCATTCCACCGACAAGTCCGTGCGTAATACATGGTGTATAGGCAATAATCAATGATGGGCCAGGGAATTTTTCCGCTTCCTCAAATGCCTTGATTGTCTGCATTTGATTTGCTCCTGAGGCAATTTGAGCCACATACACATTGCCGTATGTCATTGCCATCATACCTAAATCTTTTTTCGATGCATATTTCCCACTGGCTGCAAATTTTGCGATTGCTGATGCTGGTGTAGCCTTCGATACTTGTCCACCCGTATTTGAGTAAACTTCATTATCTAGCACAAGCATATTTACATCTGCACCACTCGCTAGTACATGGTCAATCCCACCATAGCCGATATCATACGCCCAGCCATCGCCCCCAATCATCCACTGGCTATTTTTTACAAAAATATCTTTTTCTTTATAAATAGCAGCTAGTTCCGGTACATCAGCAAGTTCTACCTCAATTGCCGCTTTCATCTTCGCAGCACGTTGTTGCGTCCCTTCACTATCAAATAAATGATTAAGCCAATCTTCCATTAATAGACGTAACTCTTCTGAAACTTTTGGAAGGACATTGCTGATATCTTTCGCTAAATGTTCTCTTCTTGTTTGTGCAGCTAACAACATCCCATAACCAAATTCTGCATTATCTTCAAGTAAAGAGTTGGACCATGCTGGCCCTTGCCCTTTGTCGTTTGTCGTATACGGTGATGCAGGTGCAGCACCGCCCCAAATAGATGAACAGCCCGTTGCATTCGCAATCATCATACGGTCACCAAACATTTGCGTTAATAATTTTACATAAGGTGTTTCTCCACAACCAGAGCAAGCACCTGAGAATTCAAGTAACGGTTGATTAAATTGAGTAGATAAGACTGTGTTCTTTCCAGGCATTGGGTTTTCTTTTTGACGTAAAGTCATTGCAAATGCCCAATTTACTGCTTGTTCTTTTTGTTCTTCATATGGTTTCATCACAAGTGCTTTTCCTTTAGCAGGACAGGCTTCCACACAAAGGCCACATCCTGTACAATCCTCAACAGACACTTGGATGCGATATTTCGTTCCATCTGGCGCGCGCATGTCACGGACGATAAATCCTTCAGGAGCTTCTTCCATTTCATTTTCATCTGCCATAAATGGTCGAATCGCGGCATGTGGACAAACAAAAGCACATTCATTACACATGGTACAACGATCACTGATCCATTCAGGAACTTCTAATGCAACACCACGTTTTTCAACAGACGCCGTCCCTAATGGCATCGAGCCATCTGTCATTCCATTTGCCACAAGTGTTCCAACAGATAAGCTATTTCCTTCTTGTGCGTTTACTGGTACAAGGATTTCTTCTAGATATTTTGATTGTTCCTTTGCTTGACGTTTTATCGGTAGTTCCACTGTTTTCCAAGTTTCAGGGATTTCTACTTTATGAAGCAAGTCGACGGTACGATCAATTGCTTGAATATTTTTTTCAACGATCGTCATTGACTTATGCCCATAACTTTTCAGTGCTTCATCTTTTAGAATCGGTAACACTTCATCAAAAGGAATAATATTTGCTAATCGGAAAAACGCAGTCTCCATTGCTGTATTGATGCGACGACCTAGCCCAACTTCTTGCGCAAGCTTCGCTGCATTGATCGTATAAAACTGAATATCATTTTCCGCCAAATAACGTTTTAATTTCGTTGGCAAATGTGTTTCCAGCTGTGTATCGCTCCAGATAGTATTCAGTAAGAACGTACCACCAGGTTTTAACCCCTTCACTAAGTCATAACTATGCAAGTACGCTGGCGTATGACACGCAACAAAATCAGCATGTTCAACTAGATAAGTTGAGCGAATCGGTGTATCCCCAAAACGCAAGTGAGAAACCGTTAGCCCACCAGATTTCTTTGAATCATAGTAGAAATAGCCTTGTGCATATTTCTCCGTATGGTCTCCAATGATTTTTATAGCCGATTTATTCGCACCAACTGTTCCGTCTGAACCAAATCCCCAGAATTTTGCTTGATAGGTTCTAGGGTTTGTCAAATCTAATGATTTCGATGTCTCTAATGATAGATTTGTTACGTCATCTACGATCCCAATCGTGAAGCGCTTCTTCATATGTTGTTTATCTTTACGTAATTCATCAAAAACAGCAACGATTTGATCTGGTGTCGTATCTTTCGAGCCTAGACCATAGCGTCCCCCAACAACTGCTGGTCTAATTTCTGCATCATACAAGGCATTTTGAACATCTAATAATAATGGCTCACCACCTGCTCCAGGTTCTTTGCTTCGATCAAGTACAGCTACCTTTTGAACAGTATCTGGTAATTTATCTAAGAAATTATCGACTGGAAATGGACGATACATATGAATATTCAGGAATCCTACTTTGCGTCCTTGTTTATTTAAATAGTCAACCGTCTGTGCAATTGTTTCTGCAACAGATCCCATTGTTACAATGACTTCCGTTGCATCTTCTGCTCCATAATAAGTAACTAAATCATACGAAGTGCCACGTAACTCATTAATAGCGTGCATATATTTTTGTACGATTCCAGGAACATTCTCATAGTAACGATTGATTGTTTCACGTTGTTGGAAATGAATATCTGGGTTTTGATTTGTCCCACTCACAGTTGGATTATTGGGATTCATGCTCCGTGATCGAAATTTAGCCAACATTTCTTCGTTCATTAATGGACGTAATTCTTCGTAATCTAATACTTCGATTTTTTGGATCTCATGACTGGTACGGAACCCATCAAAAAAGTTTAAGAAAGGTAATTCTGCTTCAATTGCCGCCAAATGCGCAACTGCAGATAAATCCATTACTTCTTGGACGCTGCTTTCACTCAACATCACAAATCCAGTTTGTCGTGCAGCCATCACATCTCCATGGTCGCCGAATATATTCAATGCATTCGTTGTTACCGCACGACTAGCAACATGGAAAACACCAGGTAATAATTCACCAGCAATTTTGTACATGTTTGGTAACATCAATAATAACCCTTGAGAAGCTGTATATGTGGTTGTCAGCGCACCGGTCTTGAGCGATCCGTGAACAACCCCCGCAGCCCCAGCTTCAGACTGCATTTCAACTACTTTTACTGGCTGCCCGAAAAGATTCTCTTTTCCTGCAGCTGACCACTTGTCTACAAGTTCTGCCATCGTTGAACTTGGTGTGATTGGATAGATAGCGGCTAATTCAGTAAAAGCATATGAGATATACGCTGCTGCTGTATTTCCATCCATAGTTTTTCTTTTTCGCATGATCATCATCCTTAATTTCTATCTATTTGCCTACTCATTATAGCCGAAATCAGCTAAGAAAGCATGAATTTCCCAGTTTCTTTTATCGAAAAAGCATTCATTATGAAACTCTCTCTCCATAATGAATGCTTTTTCCCTATAATAATAGAAACTTCTGATTAGATGCTCGTTGTCGTTCCTTCTCTTAGTCGCTCCGCAAATTCATTGATTTTTCGGATACGGTGGTTGATTCCTGATTTTGAAATCGCACCTGAAGGAATGATTTCTCCTAGCTCCTTTAAACTAATTTCAGGGTTTTTCAAACGTAGTTCCGCAATTTCTTGCAATTTTTCAGGTAACGCTTGTAATCCTACACGTGCTTCAATCAATTCGATGTTCTCGATTTGTCTAGAAGCCGCATCTATTGTCTTATTTAGATTTGCTGTTTCACAATTCACTAGTCGGTTTACAGAATTACGCATGTCTCGCACGATCCGCACATCTTCAAATCGCAACATTGAATTTGTTGCGCCGATCAATGTTAAAAAGTCTGCGATTTTTTCCGCACCTTTTAAGTAAGAGATATACCCATTACGTCGTTCTAATGTGCGGGCATGTAAGCCATAATAATTTAGCATATCACAAATATTTTGGTTATGTTCTTCATAAATTGAAAAGATTTCCAAATGGTATCGGCTTGTTTCAGGATTGTTTACTGAACCAGATGCCATAAAGGCGCCGCGTAAATAAGAACGCATTTTTTGAGCATTTCCCATAATGTCATCTGAAACCTGCGTATTGAATATCAAACCATCAACAATATCTAAATCCATCAATACACGTTGCGTGTCTTGCTTCAATCGAACAATATACACATTATTTTTCTTTAGTTTCATTTTTTTACGTACAAGTAATTCACTTCGCACGTCGTAATGGTCTTTTAGTAAAGAATAGATACGTCGTGCTATCGCTGCATTTTCAGTATGTACATTCAACACAAACTGATGATTGGATAGACTAAGTGAGCCATTCATTCGAAGCAACGCAGCAAGTTCCTCACGCGCATGTTCTCGATGAACTTCTAAGCCTGTTAACTCTTTTTTTACATCTGCTGCAAAAGACATCTTTTCACCCCTTTCTTTGTTAAATTTTGTCCTATTTTCTTATTGCGCTAATCGATCTTTACACTGAAAACAATTCGGAAAAGCTCTTCCACAACTTTCTCTCCATCATGAAAGACGCCACCATCTCGTAATTCTAAAAAGTCTGTTGAAATCACCCGACAGCCTTCTTCACGTAATCCCTGAAAGTCATGTTCTACTTGAACGAGGTATTCATCATAAATTTCAGGATCCATGTAGCCTTCCGGAACAGGTGCTTGATTCACCAAAACAGTATCAACAAATTTATTATGCAGATGATCATGTAATACACGAACATGATCCGCATCGGTAAAATGCTCTGTTTCTCCCTTTTGTGTCATGATATTACAGATATACACGACCTCTGCATCAGTCTTACAAATCGCGTCTCCTATCTCCGAGATAACTAAGTTAGGTAAAATGCTTGTAAATAAACTTCCCGGTCCAATAACAACCATATCCGCCTCCATGATTGCAGACACTACTTTTCGAGCAGCCTTGGCCTCGCCATTATCTGCTGTATTCTTCACAAATACGTGGTCGATTGTTTTACGGTCTAACGCAATTTTGGACTCTCCAACAGCGGTTGTACCATCTTTAAAGACAGCATGTAACGTTAGTGGCTGCTCTGATGATGGATAAACATGTCCATCAACATGCATCATTTTTGACAAAAGTTGCACCGCTTCATATGTGCTGTCTTTCATCTCAGAAACAGCGGCAATAATCAAGTTACCAATACTATGGTTTGCTAAAAAAGCATCTTCTTTCTTGAAACGATATTGGAAAATATCTTCATAGAATTGTGGCATATCTGACATTGCGGCCAGAACATTTCTCAAATCTCCGGGAGGTGCCATTTGAACAGACTCGCGTATTGAACCGCTACTTCCACCATCATCAGCTACCGTAACGATAGCTGTTATATCTGCTCCTTGGTCCCGTAAGCTCTTCAAAATAACTGGCAGGCCTGTTCCTCCACCAACAACAGCTATTTTAGGTTTGCGTATCCGGTATGTTTTCATTTTCACGATCGATTCACCGTCTCTTTCCGTTTATCTTTGTCACGGTGTGTGATGTTTACTTTGTATTCTTCACTCAAAGCTCTTCCAACACGTTCAGTCAAAGCAACTGAGCGATGTTGTCCACCTGTACAGCCGATCCCGATTGTCAGGCTACTTTTTCCTTCTTTGACATACCCAGGAAGAATTGCTTGAAGTAAACTCATGAATTTTGTATAGAAGTCTTCAGTTTCTGGGAAAGACATTACATAGTCATAAACTGGTTTATCTTGCCCTGTCAATGGGCGAAGTTCACTAATGTAATGAGGATTTGGTAAAAATCGAACATCCATCATGATGTCTGCATCAATCGGAACGCCGTATTTAAATCCAAATGAAACCATTTCAATGCGGAAGCCGTGATCTTCTTTTGTCTTAAATGATTCGTTGATTTTCTCACGTAGCTCTCTTGGTGAAAGTGTACTTGTATCAATAACTACAGAGGCTTGTGCCTTTAGTTCGTTCAAGATTGCTCGTTCTTTACGGATTCCTTCAGTAACTAGTCCATCCATTGCTAGTGGATGCGCACGTCTTGTCTCTTTGTAACGTGCAACTAATTCGCTATCTGAAGCATCTAAAAAGAGAATGGATGTATCAATGAAATTTGTATTCTCTATTTCAACTAGCATCGTTTGGATTTCTTCAAAAAATGAACGCGAGCGTAAATCAACAACTAATGCAATCTTAGTCACCTTTCCGGATTCTTTGATTAACTCCCAAAATTTAGGTATTAACTTGGGTGGCATATTATCAATACAAAAATAACCCATATCTTCAAAACTTTGAATTGCAACAGTTTTACCTGCACCGCTCATTCCTGTAATAATTACTAATTGTAAATTATCAGCCATTTCATCAGACCCCTCTCAAAATTCTCTTGTTTATTATATCATTCCGGGCGTATCATTTCCACAAATTATTGCAACTCTCATAAAAAAAGAAGACAATTCCGCACTAAGTAGCACTCCTTGTCTTCTCTTTCCCTATTGGCGTAATGCCAATGCTTTCTCGATTGTTTTCTTCGCTAAAACAGCCTGTGCATCAATAACCGGATAGGGATTGTCTTGCGCAAACTCTTGCATCAAGGACAATTCTGTACATCCTAAAATTATTTTTTCACAGTTTAACTCAGTGACCGCTGTTTCTAATATCTCTAAATAAAGTTCTCGATTCAAGCGACCATTTTCTTTGATTTCATGATAAATCAAATACATGATTTTTTCTTGAAGTTCTTCATTTGGAATCACAGCTTCGAAACCTAATGCCTCAACTTCTTTTGCATAGACACCAGATTGAATGGTACCTCTGGTTGCAAGGATTGCAACTTTTCCTGTCGTATGCTGTCTTTGTAATTCTTTCGCCGCTTCTCTAGGCATGTGAAGAAGCGGTATATTTGTTGCAGCTTGTAATTCATCATAAAAATAATGTGCAGTATTACATGTCAAAACAATAAAAGCAGGTTGTAGCAAATTCTGTTTTTCAATATCATCTAGCAAATAAGGCATTGGACTTTCTTTTGTATTATCTAAAATATAGGCTGTGCGATCAGGCACAGTTGCATGATTAAACAGCACATAATTTAAATATTCTTGGTCCTTTTCTGCTTTTACTTGGTGGTTGATCATGCGAATAAAGCTCTCTGTAGCCATTGTTCCCATACCACCTAAAACACTGAAAAAGTTCTCCATGAACTACCCTTCTTTCACGTGGAAGTACTCTTTAAATCGAGGGATATAGTTATGGAACATATATTTCATCAATATCCAACGTTTTAAAGAACGGTCGTTTTCGTAAAAAACAGTTGTCCCCCATTTTCCTTGCTCAATCAATTGCATTGCAGCTTTTTTATCTTCATTTTCACGTGCATAGTCTAAGAAAATCTTCTTAGGTACGCCTAACCATAATTTCGTGTCTAGTGTTTCTTTTGATCCGTAAACTGTTTCTGTAAACGGCTGGTTGAAGATGCGGTCTTCTGTAACAAATTTTGCTAAGTTTAATCCATTCAACGTCACAAAGAAGCTACTTCTTCCTTGACGTAAATTGATTTCAAATAATTTATATTCTCCATCACGCGAATCATACTTCATATCAAAGTTAGCAAAACCCGTAAATTTTATTTTTTCAAGGAACGATTGAATCGTTTGATAGATTTTTTCGTTGTAGTCAGGAATAATCACAACATAATTCCCAATTGACGCTGGCGTTGGATCTTCTAGTAACGGATGACCTAAACACATCATACGTACTTGATGATTTTGGTCAACATAGGCATTCAAAACGCGCATGTTGCTATCATCACCAGGGATGAAGTCTTGTACGATCATTTCACTAGTGTATCCTGCTTGATAGATTTTTTCTAAAACAGAGTCAAATTCTTCTCTAGTATCAATGATAAACGCTTTTTTGCGACCTTCAAATTGAACAGAAAGATATTCAACACTATTAGCCGGTTTTAGTGCAACTGGGAAAGCAAATGGTAGCTCTGCTTCTAATCGTCCTTCGACTAACATATTTTCTTTAACAATAAAGGTATTTGGATAAGGTAAATCAAATTCTTCACAGACTTCATAAAAGCTTACTTTATTGATTAAACGTTTTAATAAAGAATAATCGATATATGGACAGATGAAGAATTCTGAAAGTTCTTCTTTATGCTGAGAAACAAGTTCCGCATAGCCATCCCCACAGGCAATCAATAAATATTTTTTGCTTTTATCTGTGTATACTTCTCTTCCTAAACGTAGCATTTCATCAATAAACACAGGGTCTTTGTCAAATCCTGAAAGAACATTTACGTTGACGATTTTGCTGTAACGAGTAGGTGCTAACTGGTTTGAAGCATAGGCTTGACACACTGTTCCGTATGCTTCGTTAAATGAACGTGCCATTCCGTACACATTCATATCGCTTCCTAATAAAATAGGAACAAATTCATTTACATTACTATTCATCACAATCTCTCACTCACTCATTAATGTTGGCTTAGCCTTTTCGGCTGTACAAGAATTATCATACCATAAAGAAAAAAGCAATCAAAGGAAACCCTAAGATTGCTTCAATCTTTTTTGAACGGATAGAACTTATAGGTAGAGAACACATAGACCAATTTTGATATAAGTGTTCCTGCCTGAAGTTATTCTAGAAGAAATTTTAGCGAAACACAAGTATTTTTATTTTATTTTTAGTTTTTTTTAAAAGATTGGTCTACTTGATTAAATCTCTTTCACCGGCAACTTATTTTTTTAACATTTTCTTTAAATATTGTCCAGTATAGCTGTTTGGTGTTGCCGCAATTTCTTCCGGTGTCCCAACTGCCAAAATCGTACCTCCGCCTTCGCCACCTTCAGGCCCTAAATCAATAATGTGGTCAGCGGTCTTGATAACATCTAAGTTATGTTCAATAACTAGAACAGTATCCCCAGCATCCACCAGTCTCTGTAAGACCTCTAACAATCTAGAGATATCTTCTGTATGCAATCCCGTAGTTGGTTCATCAAGAATGTAAAAATTCTTTCCATTTGATTTTTTGTGTAACTCACTCGCCAACTTCATCCGTTGCGCTTCACCACCAGATAACGTTGTCGCTGGTTGCCCAAGCGTCACATACCCCAAGCCAACATCTACGATTGTTTTTAGTTTACGATGGATTTTAGGAATCGGTTCAAAGAAAAGAACTGCATCTTCAACTGTCATTTCTAAAATATCTGAGATACTTTTTCCTTTATAGTGGACTTCAAGCGTTTCAGAATTATAGCGTTTTCCATGACACACCTCACAAGGCACATAGACGTCAGGTAAAAAGTGCATTTCAATTTTGATGATCCCATCACCCTTACAGGCCTCGCAACGACCACCTTTTACATTAAAACTAAAGCGTCCTTTTTTGTATCCACGGGTCTTTGCTTCGTTTGTCTTTGCGAATAAATCTCTAATATCATCAAAAACACTGGTATACGTAGCTGGATTACTTCTTGGTGTTCGACCAATCGGGCTTTGATCAATATCAATGATCTTTTCGATTTGTTTGTAACCTGTAATTGTTTTGAATTTACCCGGTTTATTTGAATTTCGATTTAATTTTTGTGCGAGTGCTTTTTTCAGAATCTGGTTCACCAAGGTACTTTTCCCTGACCCAGATACCCCAGTTACCGCAACAAATTCACCTAAAGGAAATTCGGCAGTCACATTTTTCAAGTTATTTTCTGTAGCACCTGTAATTTTGATTTTCTTGCCATTTCCTTTTCGACGTTCTTTCGGCACTGCGATACTTTTTTTTCCAGAAAGATATTGTCCTGTCAACGAATCAGGGTTTTGAGCAACTTCTTCTGGTGTACCAGCAGCGACGATTTGTCCGCCTTGTGCTCCGGCTCCAGGACCAACATCAATCAAATAATCCGCAGCACGCATTGTATCTTCGTCGTGCTCGACAATAATCAAGGTGTTTCCTAGATCACGCATTTTCTTTAACGAATCAATCAAACGATCATTATCTCGTTGATGTAACCCAATGGATGGTTCATCCAGAATATATAAGATACCTGATAGATTTGACCCAATTTGGGTTGCTAGACGGATACGTTGCGCTTCACCACCGGATAAAGTCCCTGATGAACGACTCAAAGTAAGGTAATCCAATCCTACATTTCGTAAGAAAGATAGTCGATCATTGACTTCCTTTAGGATTGGCTTCGCAATTGTTTGTTCTTGTTGACTCAAAGAGATTCCATCAAAGAAATCTAATTCTTTTTGGATAGATTGTTCACTAATTTGCCCGATATTCGTTCCATTGATTTGTACCGACAGCGCTTGAGGGTTCAATCGATATCCTTTACAAGATTGACAAGTAAGTTCTGTCATATACAACCGCATTTGTTCTCTTGTAAAATCACTGTTGGTTTCATGATACCGACGATCAACATTTCGTAAAATCCCTTCAAACGGCACTTCCACATCACGAACACCGCCAAAATCATTTTCGTAATGAAAATGGAATGGCTCACCATTGGAGCCGTTTAAAATAATCTCTTGGTGTTCAACTGGTAATTCATCAAACGGTGTATCCATGTCGATATTAAAGCTTAGACATGCTTGTTCAAGCATTTGTGGATAATATTGCGAACTAATTGGATTCCAAGGAACGATCGCTCCTTCACGTAACGTCTTTGATCCATCCGGAATAATCAGGTCTTTGTCTACTTCAAGTTTCATTCCCAATCCATCACATTCTGGACAAGCGCCAAAAGGAGCATTGAAAGAGAACAATCTTGGTTCTAACTCGCCTACTGTAAACCCACAGTATGGGCACGCATAATGTTCACTAAACAACATTTCTTCTTTACCAATAACGTCAACAAGTGCATAGCCTTCCGCTAAGCGTAGCGCTGCTTCAAAAGAGTCAAATAAACGTGTGCGAATTCCCTCTTTGACAACGATTCTATCGACTACGATAGCAATGTCATGTTTCTTGTTTTTTTCTAATTCAGGGACTTCAGCCAAATCATAGATTTCACCATCGACACGTACACGAACATATCCTTCACGTTGGATCATTTCGAATACTTTTTTATGTTGTCCCCTTTTTTTCACAATAACCGGTGCTAAAATTTGGATTTTTGTCCGTTCTTCTAACTCCAGCACTGTATCTACCATTTGTTCAACGGATTGACTAGATATTTCTATGTTATCATTTGGACAAATCGGATGCCCCACACGCGCATAAAGCAAACGTAAGTAATCGTTGATTTCTGTAATCGTTCCAACTGTTGAACGAGGATTTTTATTCGTTGTTTTTTGATCAATAGAAATTGCTGGGCTTAACCCATCAATACTATCTACATCTGGCTTATCCATTTGCCCTAAAAATTGACGTGCATAAGAAGAAAGACTCTCCACATATCTGCGTTGTCCTTCAGCATAAATTGTATCAAAAGCTAACGAACTTTTCCCAGAGCCAGATAATCCAGTTATAACGACCATCTTATCTCTTGGGATCGTTACGTCGATATCCTTCAAGTTATGCGCTCTTGCGCCATGGATAATAATTTTATCATTTACCATTTTAAGTCTCCTATTCTGACGCTTTTAATTCCAAAATCGTATCGCGGACTGTCGCAGCAGTCTCAAAATCTAATGCTTTGGCAGCATCTTTCATTTCTTTTTCTAATTTCAATAGTAGCGTTGCCTTTTCATCTTTCGTCAAATCAGTATAAGAAACCGTTGTCTCTTCTTTTGCTCCTTTATCTGTTGACTTCGTGATTGAAATCAATTCACGAATTTCTTTGATAATTGTCTTTGGCACGATTCCGTGTTCTTCATTATATTCTTCCTGAATCGAACGACGTCTTGCAGTTTCATCCATTGCACGTTGCATTGAATCAGTTATCTTGTCTGCGTACATGATGACTTTCCCATCAGAATTTCGCGCTGCACGGCCAATTGTTTGGACTAATGAACGTTCGCTACGTAAAAAGCCTTCTTTATCTGCGTCTAAGATAGCAACCAATGATACTTCAGGCACATCCAACCCTTCACGTAACAAGTTGATACCCACAAGAACATCGAATTCTCCTAATCGTAGATCCCGAATGATTTCTGTCCGCTCTAATGTTTTGATATCACTATGCAGATACTTCACTTTGATACCTAATTCTTTGAAGTAGTCCGTCAAATCTTCTGACATTTTTTTCGTCAAAGTAGTAACAAAGACACGCTGATTTTTGGCAACACGTTCATTGATTTCACCAACCAAGTCATCGATTTGTCCCATAATTGGTCGTACCTCGATCAGTGGATCAAGCAACCCAGTTGGACGAATGATTTGTTGAACCACAGTATCTGTTTGTTCATTTTCATAAGGACCAGGCGTTGCCGAAACATAGATGATTTGATTCACATGTTCTTCAAATTCTTCTAATCGTAAGGGGCGATTGTCTAAGGCTGAAGGTAGTCGGAATCCATAATCAACTAGCATTTGTTTTCTTGCTCGGTCACCATTATACATACCTCGGATCTGTGGCATCGTTACATGGGATTCATCGATTACAATCAAAAAGTCTTCTGGAAAGAAGTCTAACAATGTATACGGAGGCTCTCCTTCCTTACGTCCATCCATGTGTCGAGAATAATTTTCGATACCTGATGTGTACCCCATTTCTAACATCATTTCGATATCATAATTTGTTCGTTGTTCTAATCGTTGTGCTTCTAAAAGTTTATTGTCTTCACGTAGCACTTTCAAACGTAGTTCGAGTTCCTTCTTTATATTCCCAATAGATTCATCCATTCGTTCTGCATCAGTCATGAAATGCGTTGCTGGGAAAATTGCCACATGAGTTGTTTCGCCTAGGACTTCACCTGTCAGCGCATCTACTTCACGAATTCGTTCGATTTCATCGCCAAAAAACTCGATACGAAGCGCACGTTCGTCTCTTGATGCCGGAAAAATCTCCACAACATCACCGCGCACACGAAAACGCCCACGCTGAAAATCAATATCATTTCTTTCAAATTGGATGTCTACTAAATTACGAATCAGTTGACTACGATCTAATTCCATTCCTGTACGAATCGACACAACATGATTTTGGTATTCCATAGGAGAACCTAACCCAAAAATACACGACACGGATGCCACAACAATGACATCATTTCTTTCTAGTAAAGAACTCGTTGCTGAGTGACGTAATTTATCAATTTCATCATTTACACTGGAATCTTTTTCTATATATGTATCACTTGATGGTACATATGCTTCTGGTTGATAGTAATCATAATAAGAAACAAAATACTCTACTGCATTATTCGGAAAGAACTCTTTGAATTCTCCATATAGTTGTCCTGCCAACGTCTTATTATGCGCCATAATCAGAGTAGGCTTATTTACTTGCTGGATCACGTTGGATATCGTATACGTTTTTCCTGTTCCTGTTGCACCAAGTAATATTTGTGCTTTCTTGCCATTTACCACTCCATCAACCAATTGCTCAATCGCTTCTGGTTGATCACCTGCTGGTTGGTACTTAGATACCAAATCAAATGTATTGGAGGTTTCTCTTTCTATCATTTTCCATCCTCCTTTTTTCTTTTTAGTGTAAAACCAACAAAAAGAAAAGGAAAGCAAAAGCATTTCCTCGCATAGAAATTATACCATACCGAACATACTTTCGCTATTTTTTTGCGTATTATAACTAATAAGCTATAATTGAAAAACAAAAGAAAAACAGTACATGTTAGGTTTCGTTACATGAGTTGTGACGTTTTTAGATTTTTTTTACTATTTTAACGGTTCTGTCTTGTTATTTCGATTCTTTTAATATTATAATTTAAGAATACTTAAAGAAAATAGGAGGTTATTTATGAAGAAGAAGCATTTATTCTTTACATTTCTATTCATAATGACAGGACTTGTGACATTAGGCTTCACGCAACCTACACAAGCTGAAGAGTCTACTAGTAGCTCAGAAACAGCTACTATGAAAAAAATCGAACCCAAAAAAGAGGAATATGTAATCGCCAGCGATTCTGCATTCGCTCCTTTCGAATTTAAAAACTCCGATGGAGAATATGAAGGTATTGACGTTAAATTAATGGAGCGTATCGCCGAACTACAAGGATTCACTATCCGAATGGACTATCGCGGGTTCTCCGCAGCTGTTCAAGCACTTGAGTCTGGGCAAGCAGACGGTATGATCGCAGGTATGACAATTACCGATGAAAGAAAACAAAGTTTCGATTTCTCGACACCTTATTTTGAAAGTGGCATTCAACTTGCTGTTCAAAAAGGAAATGACGACATCAAAAGTTATTCTGATTTAAAAGGTAAAAAAGTTGGCGCAAAAGTTGGAACTGAAAGCGCAGATTTCCTAACTGCGCACGAAGAAGAATATGGATACACCATCAAATTATTTGATTCAGCCGATCAGTTATACGATGGATTAAAAGTTGGCGCTATCGACGCTATGATGGATGACTATCCCGTTATCGGATACGCAATCAATCAAGGACAAGATCTTGCAACACCGATTGAAAGAGAATCCGGTGGTGAATATGGTTTTGCGGTCAAAAAAGGTGAAAATCCAGAATTATTACAAATGTTCAATGAAGGCTTAGCCGAATTAAAAAGAACCGGTGAGTACGACGATATTGTCAATGAATATATTGGCGACACAGCAAAAAAAGATACTGTTGATGAATCAACAATCACTGGATTGATCAAAAACAATTACAAAACATTATTAGAAGGTCTTTGGAAAACAATTGTCCTTGCTATCGTTTCATTTGCACTTGCACTAGTTATCGGTGTGATTTTCGGACTGTTCAGTGTAGCACCAATTCGTGCACTTCGCATAATCGCATCTATTTACGTTGATATCATTCGAGGAATTCCAATGATGGTACTTGCTTTCTTCATCTTCTTTGGCTTACCTAGTATTGTTGGATTTACAATCCCCGATTTCACAGCTGGGATTATCACGTTAACACTAAATGCCAGTGCATATATCGCAGAGATTGTCCGCGGCGGAATCAACGCTGTACCAACAGGTCAAATGGAAGCATCTCGAAGTTTAGGTATGACCTATAATCGCACAATGCAAAAAATCATCTTGCCACAGGCTGTACGCATCATGTTACCATCTTTTGTAAATCAATTTGTTATCTCTTTAAAAGACACAACGATCATTTCTGCAATCGGTGTTGTTGAGTTATTACAAACTGGTAAAATCATCGTTGCTCGTACAACGCAAAGCACGTATGTATACTTGATCATCGCAATCATGTATCTCGTTTTGATTACTGCATTAACGAAATTAGCAAAAGTTTTAGAAAAGAGGGTCAAATAATATGGCAGAGAAAATCCTTGTTGAACACCTTGTCAAAAAGTACGGTGACAATACAGTTTTAAACGACATCAACGTTTCAATCAACGAAGGTGAAGTTGTGTGTATCATCGGCCCTTCAGGATCTGGTAAAAGTACCTTTCTACGTTGCCTGAACCGTTTAGAAGAACCATCTGCTGGGCAAATCAGCGTAGATGGCGCTCACTTAATGGATAAAGATACAAATATCAATGCAATTCGTCAGCACATTGGGATGGTTTTCCAACATTTCAACCTATTCCCTCATCTCTCTGTTTTAGAAAACATCACTTTAGCGCCGATGGACTTAAAGAAAACACCTCGTGCTGAAGCTGAAAAACGAGCAATCGAACTTTTAGAAACAGTTGGATTGGCAGATAAAAAAGATATGTCACCTGACAAACTATCAGGAGGGCAAAAACAACGTGTGGCTATTGCACGTGCCTTAGCAATGAACCCAGACATCATGCTCTTTGATGAACCGACTTCCGCCCTTGATCCAGAGATGGTCGGAGATGTCCTAAACGTTATGAAAAAACTCGCAGAGCAAGGCATGACAATGGTTATCGTCACACATGAAATGGGCTTTGCCAAAGAAGTTGCTAACCGTGTAATGTTTATAGATGGCGGAAATTTCCTAGAAGACGGAACGCCTGAACAAGTATTCAATAATCCGCAAAACGAACGTACAAAAGACTTTTTGAATAAGGTCTTAAACATCTAAACGCTCACTTAAAATAAGCAGTAAACAAAAAAACAGATCAAAATCTACGAATGATTTTGGTCTGTTTTTTATTGTAGTTAGATAAAAAAACTCAACTACCTTCCACAAAATCGTGAGGTAGTTGAGGACTTATTATTTACGCTTTTTTCCGCCAAATGCGTCTTTTACTTTATCAAAGAAACCATCTTCTTGTTGTTCAGTAATTGTATGGCCACCAGCTTTAGCAAAGGCACGTAACGCTTCTCTTTGTTCATCATTTAGATTTTTCGGTGTAATGACTTTCACTTTGACATGTTGGTCACCAGTCGCTCCACCGCGCAAGCGAGGTGCTCCTTTTCCACGTAAACGGAAGTTTGTTCCAGTTTGTGTACCGGCTGGAATCTTCAATTTCACATTACCATGTACAGTAGGCACTTGCACTTCATCACCCAAAGCTGCCTGTACAAAACTCAATGGTAAATCATAGAAGATCTCAGAGCCGTCACGATCAAAAATATCGCTTTCTTTTACATTGAAGATAACATAAAGATCTCCATAAGGTCCGCCATTTACACCAGCTTCTCCTTGGTTAGCTAAACGCATCTGTTGTCCGTCTTCCACACCAGCTGGTACATTGACTTTCACAGTATGAGCTTTCTTTTCGTGTCCTGTACCATGACATGTTGTACATGGTTCTTTGATTTCTTTACCTGTACCATGACATACATCACAGGTTTGACGACTCATCACACGACCAAGAGGTGTTTGACGTTCGACATTGATTGTTCCAGCACCATGACATTTATGACACGTTTCAGGTTGCGTACCTGGTTTCGCACCATTCCCGCCACAAGTATGACAGGTTTCTTCACGGTTGTATTTAATGTCCTTTTCGACACCGAAAATTGCTTCTTCAAAGTCTAAATCGACTTTATATTGTAAATCAGAACCTTGTCGTGGTGCATTCGGATCAGCGGCACGACCACCGCCACCACCAAAGAATGATTCAAAGATATCTTCAAATCCACCAAAGCCGCCGCTAGAATAACCACCGCCGCCGAAGCCACCAAATCCACCAGCGCCACCGCCATAGTTTGGATCTGTTCCAGCATGCCCGTATTGGTCATAAGCTGCACGTTTTTGTGGATCGCTTAAAATTTCATATGCTTCAGATACTTCTTTGAACTTATCTTCTGCATCTGGTTCTTTATTAATATCTGGATGATATTTCTTCGAAAGCTTACGATACGCTTTCTTGATTTCATCATCTGAAGCTCCTTTAGCTACCCCAAGGACTTCATAATAATCACGTTTCTCTGTTGCCATAGGCTTTCTTCCTCCTACTGCTATTCCTTCTTGTCATTTCATGACACATCGTTTGTATCATATCATAATTCAGAAAAAACCTAAACAGAAACTTTATCCGTTCGTTTATTTCCTCATTTATAAGAAAAAGCCAAAGTAGTCACTTTGGCTTTTTCTACACGTTTCGTTTTACTGATTATTTATCGTCGCCATCGACTTCTTCAAAATCAGCATCAACGACATCATCTGCTCCGCCTTGGGCTGCTTCAGGATTTTCTTGTGCTTGTTGTTGTGCAGCTTGTTCATATAATTTAACAGTCAAACCTTGTACGATTTCACTTAATGCATCGCGTTTCACTTTCATGTCTTCGATGTTGTTTGCTTCAACAGCAGCTTTCAATTCATCACGTGCAGCTTCAGCTTTCTTCACTTCTTCTTCGTCAACTTTGCCATCAAGTTCTTTCAATGTTTTGTCAACTGAGAATAATAATGCATCTACATCATTGCGTAAATCTACTTCTTCTTTACGTTTTTCATCTGCTTCTGCATTTGCTTCAGCATCTTTCACCATGCGATCGATTTCTTCGTCGCTTAGACCTGATGAAGATTTGATTGTGATTTTTTGTTCTTTTTGTGTGCCTAAATCTTTAGCAGAAACATTCACGATACCATTTTTATCAATATCAAATGTTACTTCGATTTGTGGGATACCACGTGGCGCTGCAGGAATATCTGTTAATTGGAATCTTCCTAATGTTTTGTTATCAGCAGCCATTGGACGTTCACCTTGTAATACGTGAATATCTACAGCAGGTTGGTTATCTGCAGCTGTTGAGAATGTTTGTGATTTACTTGTTGGAATTGTTGTATTACGGTCAATCAACTTAGTAAATACGCCACCCATTGTTTCAATACCTAATGATAATGGAGTTACATCAAGTAAAACAACATCTTTCACGTCACCAGTGATAACACCACCTTGAATTGCTGCACCCATTGCAACTACTTCATCTGGGTTAACTGATTTATTTGGATCTTTGTTTGTTTCTTTACGAACAGCTTCAACAACTGCTGGAATACGAGTTGATCCACCGACTAAAATAACTTCGTCGATTTCTGATTGAGAAAGACCTGCATCTTTTAATGCTTGACGAACTGGAACTTTTGTACGTTCGACTAGGTCAGCAGTTAATTCATCAAATTTTGCACGAGTCAATGTCATTTCTAAGTGAAGAGGTCCAGCTTCTCCAGCTGTAATAAATGGTAAGCTGATTTGTGTGCTTGTTACACCTGAAAGATCTTTTTTCGCTTTTTCAGCAGCATCTTTCAAACGTTGTACAGCCATTTTATCGCTACTTAAGTCGATTCCGTTGTCTTTTTTGAATTCAGCGATCATATAATCCATGATCTTATTATCAAAGTCATCCCCACCAAGATTGTTATCTCCGGCTGTTGATAATACGTCGAACACACCATCACCTAATTCAAGGATAGAAACGTCGAATGTACCACCACCAAGGTCAAATACTAAGATTTTTTCATCTTTATCTGTTTTATCAAGACCATAAGCAAGAGCGGCTGCTGTTGGTTCGTTAACAATACGTTCAACTTCTAAACCAGCAATCTTACCAGCATCTTTTGTTGCTTGACGTTGTGCATCGTTAAAGTATGCAGGAACTGTGATAACTGCTTTGTCTACTTTGTCACCAAGATAATCTTCAGCAAAACCTTTTAGATATTGAAGAATCATTGCTGAAATTTCTTGTGGAGTATAAGATTTCCCTTCTACTTCTACTTTGTATCCAGGTTCGCCCATATGACGTTTGATAGATGAAATTGTGTTTGGGTTTGTTACAGCTTGACGTTTTGCAACTTCCCCTACTTGGATTTCTCCGTTTTTAAATGATACAACAGAAGGAGTTGTACGGTTACCTTCTGGGTTTGCAATAATTTTTGCTTCGCCGCCTTCAAGAACAGCGACAGCAGAGTTTGTTGTACCTAAGTCAATACCAATAATTTTACTCATATTAAAAAATCCCCTTTTCTTGATTGTTTACTAATTTATTTTAGTTACTGATCCCTATTGTGCCACGATTACCATAGTTGGACGTAACACGCGATCATGTAATTTGTAACCTTCTTGTAGCACTTCAACAATAGTATCTGCTGGAGTTTCATCTGAAGCAGGTACTGTTTGAACTGCTTGATGTAGCGTTGGATCAAAAGCTTCACCTTTTGCTTGAATCAGTTCCACGCCTTCTTCTTTAAGTGCATGACGTAGACCTTCAAGAACCATTTCGATACCTTTTTTAAGGCTTGTTCCTTGTTCATCAGAAACTTCTGTTGCTAAAGCACGTTCTAAGTTATCGATAGCTGGCAATAATTTTTTTGCCAAATCTTGCGAGCGATACTTTTGCAGTTGTTCACGTTCACTACGATTACGGTTTGAAATATTTGCGATTTCAGCACGCGCACGTAAGAATTTGTCTTCCATTTCTGCTAATTCATCTTTTAATGTAGCAATTTCAACTTCTTCAACTTCGACTTCAGAGATACCTGCATCATCTACAGCATCTGTAGTCGGTTCTTCTACTACTTCTTTTTTTAATTCGTCTTGTTGGTTTTCTTCCACAATATATCCTTCCCTTCCTATCAAGTGATGGTTTTCTCACCAATCTAATAACTAGGTCGATCAAGTGAACGATAATAGTTTTCTAACTTATCAGCTAGTTCTCTACGAAACGCATCAACAAGACCAAACATTCGTGAGTACGGCATGTTCGTAGGACCAAGTAAAGCAATCGTGCCTTTACCATGACCTTCAATTTTATAACTTGCCTGAATGATGCTCATGTTTTGCAATAAATCATTCCCAATTTCTGAACCGATTCGAATATGCACTTGGCTATCTGTTGGTTCAAATAATTGAGTGAGTTCCTCTGAGTCTTTCATAAAAGAATACATTGATTTAAATTGATGCAAACTTTGCTGTGGTTCGTAATCCAATAGGTTCATTTGACCACTTACATAGATTTTATCTTCAAAAGCCTGACCTAAGACTGTATCAAATAAGTTCAAGATACCTTCCGGCGTCTGAAAGTATTTGTGCAAAATCATAGGGATTTCTGTTCGAAGCTTGTGGTAAACCGCAATCAATGGCTCTCCAACAAGGCGCTCGTTGATTAAATGCACCATCTTCTCCAATTCTTGACTACCGATATTTGTCGGAATAGTAAACACTTGGCTCTCTACGTTTCCTCTATCAGTCACGATGATTGCAATAATCTGTCGGTCATTCAATGGAACGATACGAAAACCAGTCAGTCTTCGATCCTTCACCTCAGGTCCTAGAGAAAAAGCTGTATAGCTTGTTAAGCTAGACAATATCTCTGCAGATTGTTGAATGATTTCGTTGATTTCATGAAAGTCTTTTCCAAGAGAACGACGAATCGTCTGCATATCTGTTTGACTCGCTCGAACGGGCTTCAGCAAATGATCAACATAATACCGATAGCCGTCAGCCGAAGGGATTCTCCCAGATGAAGAATGTGTCTTTAATAAAAGTCCGACTTCTTCTAGTGCCTTCATATCATTTCTGATGGTTGCTGAGCTTGCCTCAATGCCTTCAGACATCAGTGTCTTCGAACCAACAGGCAATCCAGTGGTTGTATAGTTTTGGATGATCAGGCGCAAAATATCATTCTGTCTTTGCGTTAACATCTTTATCACCTCTCATTAGCACTCCGATTAACTAAGTGCTAATACATTTATTAATATAGCAACTTCTAATGATTCTGTCAAGAGGAATGCACAGATTTTTTAGCACTCTACCTGTTCGAGTGCTAACGTATTTTTAGAATACACGAAAAAGCGAAAACAATCACGTAAATTGCTTTCGCTTTTTCTCTAATTTATTCTTTTTCTAAAAGAAATTCTCGGAATACCTCATTTCCCAGAAAAACACCTTTTTTTGTCAGATGGATTTTTTCTTTTTCATTTACAAGCAACCCTTTTTTCGTTAATTCTTGGATCGGCTGTTCATACAAAGCATCTAATTCGAGTTGATACTTTTCAAAAAATTCTTGTTTCCTCACGCCTTGGCTTTTTCTTAGACCCAAGAACATTTCTTCCTCTATTCGATCTTTCTTTGTCAAAATTTCCTGAGTACGTGTAGGTAGTTTTCCTTCACGTAAAGGACGCAAATAATGTTGAATTGGTCCATAATTTTGATAGCGTGTATCTCCTAAATACCCACTTGCTCCCGCACCAAAGCCAAAATAATTTTCATTGTTCCAGTACATTAGATTATGTTTTGATTCATAACCTGGCTTTCCGAAATTACTGATTTCATAATGACGATGCCCACTTTTTTCCATTGCCTCAATGGTTTCTTCAAACATCTGACTTTCAAGTTCCTCTTCAGGCAATGTCATCCGTCCTTGTCGCACCCAGTTCATAAACATCGTCTTGTTTTCAAGAATCAATGAATACAATGCGTAATGTGGCAAATCAAGCGCTAATGCTCGTTGAAGTGTATCTCGGTAGCTTTCTAGGCTTTGACCTGGTAACGCATAAATCAAATCGATCGTTATATTTGAGAAATCCGCTTGTTCTAATAACGAAATCGTGTGGTAGACATCTGCTGCCGTATGTTTCCGCCCAATTTTCTTTAAAAGACGATCATCGAATGTTTGGACTCCCATTGATAATCGGTTCACACCATAATTTTTCAAAACATTCAGTTTATCCAATGTCACATCGCCAGGATTTCCTTCCACTGTGAACTCATTCTTTGTAGAGAAAGGCAATCTTTCACGTACGCCTTGTAGCAACCGATCAAGTTGTTCGGCCGAAAGTGATGTAGGCGTTCCACCACCAATATAGAGTGTTTCAATATCTTGTACTGGATGCGTTTCTAACGTCAAATCAATTTCATGGAGTAATTGATCAATATATTCATCTACTGGTTGTCCTTCTAAAAAGACCTTGTTAAAGTCACAGTAATAACAAATATGCTCGCAAAACGGAATATGGATATACGCAGATACCTTACGCTCTGCGGAATTGGTAAATTCATTCATGTAGTTTCTTTCTCCTTATGTCAAAAAGTCGTACTGATTTTCGACCTTCTTTATTTGTAAGTAAAGTGGTTCGCTTACAAACTCTCATAACAGCATACTAACTGTATTTGATAAACAAATCCACTAAAAAAACCAAGAATCAACTTCTTGGATTACTTTTTCCTTAGCTACACTTGTGACTTGATTATAAATCTCCAGTGTTGTCTTCATATCCGAATGTCCTACACGATCCATAATTGCTTTAATCGGTACGCCAGCTTCCGCAAGTAAAGAAATATGTGTATAACGGAAAGTATGTGTGCTTACTTTCTTTTGAAACTCAGGATATTTTTCTTTTAAGATATCCTGAACACTTCTTATCGCTTTTGAATTACTTCCATGACCATTTAAAAACTCATTAAGCGAATGATAAACAACTGGTGTTCCATTTTGCGTTTGAAAGATTGTATCTGAAAAAATGAATTTCTTGGAAGCATCTATCTTTCGATTATATTCGCCTATTTCTATTCGCTTGTACGTTTTGTAATATTCGCCCTTTTCTCGTTGCTTCATTTCATACTGACGTGCTTGATTAATCGCTAGCCGATTTTGAATAATTTCAATTGATCGTGTATCTAACTTAATCTCTCGAATAGAAGCAATTGTTTTAGGAGGATTATATATATAATTTTTAACTGAGCGACCAGCTGCTACTAGTCCCTCGTCAATTCGCAAGGTGTTGGCAGAAAAATCTACTTTCTGTACAGTTAGTGCGCTCACTTCTCCAATACGTAACCCATTGCGAACCATAAACTCAACTAAATCTAGATACAGCTTTCCCATTTTGTTAACTTCTTTATTCGTGTCATACTTTTCACTAATTGCATTTAATAGCACATGAACCTCTTGTTTTTCTAAAAACTTCTTTTTTCTACGTTGAATCGCTGAAATTTTCCGATCATTAGGTATCTTCAATATAATTTTATTCAAATCAAATAGAATTAAATCGTGTCGATAACCATAAAATAAAATCTGCTTTAATAAGGAACGAATTTTTTCTAATGTCGCTTTTTCAAGAAGTGTATTTGTCTGTTTTGTACGAACTAATAAAATATCAGACCAAGCCATCTCGACAAATAAAGGTGTCATATGTTTTAACTTTAAAGTCAACTCAAAATGCGGTTGAAGATATCTGCTAATAATTTCTGTTTGATACTGTACAGTCGTTTGTCGTACTGTAGGTGCCCAAGCCTTCATCCAAAGTTCTGTTAATTCGCCAAACGTTGCACATTGAATCACATCAGAAAACATCGTATATCTATCAAACTCTTTTTTTATCTGCTCTTTTAGATAAGTTAATGCTTGTTTTTCGTTCTTGAACCCCTTTGCTTTCCAATTGACACTTTTCTTTCTTGTTTTTTCTTTTAATGGATCATAATATACCTGAAAAGTACGTAAATAACTTTTCTTATCAATCGTTGTGTACGAACTTCTTAAATACTGTTTTAAATCTGATAATTGTAGTAATCCTTCCTCCTTCCCATATTAAAAAAAGCCATCGCTATATCAGCAACGGCCTACAATTCTAATTTTTATTTGTTGGTAGTTCATTCTTTATTTAGCATCAAAGTTTAGTCGAAATATATTATTAAGATCCGTGAAACTTTCTTCCTGATATTAATGAACCTTTCAAGTTGCGCAAGTCTTTGCTATCATTTTTTCTCAAAGATTTTTACTCTCTCCTCCAAAATTTTTTCGAAAAATTCTTCTTGATAGCTTGTCTGACCTGATTCTAGGAATGCTTCAATTTCGACTAGATCAATATCATGTTCAACAGCTTGCTTCAGATCATCAAAAAAATCACTGTAAACTAGCCAACGATTTTCTTCAGAAAGACCTTTTGTACTCACTAAAAAATCAATATCACTTTTATTACTGGCTTCGTTACGTGCGTATGAACCAAATATATAAACTATCGGAATCTCATACTTTTCAGCAACTGGCTTCACTCGTTGTTCAATTTCTTTCACAGTCAAAATCATTTAAAGCACCCTTTCTTCTGTATTTTAAGTCATTATAAGCTACAAAAAACTAACAAGCAACATGGTGCTTGCTTTTAATCAACCAGAACTCCCTGAACAACCAAACGATTCTCTGTATTTTGATCATCCTGACAAATGATAAGTGTAATTACTGAATTGTCTTGTTCTTCTAAACAAGACGTATCTCTGTAATTTACTACATCAGTCTTTTTAGTTACATAATGAAATTCTTTACCCAGTTTATCTTTTAAATAGATATCATCACCAATAAGAACTTGATACAGTGAAGTAAACATACTCCCTTCAATTCCCATGTTGTGGCTTGCTAAAGTGTAATTTCCTTTATCCATCTCTGATTCAGGCAAAATCGTTGTCGCTGCATATAGCATACGCTCTGCGGAATTGTTGAATTCATTCATATAGTTTCTTTCTCCTTATACTATAAAACTACCAACTAAAAAAGTCATATCTATACTTCAGATATGATTTCATCGTCTAATGTCTATTTATCTAATTCCACTAATTTTCGTTGTTTACGATTTGCCTCATCTGCTACGTACTTCATCACTGTTTTAAATTCCTTAGCTGAAGCATTTTCTGATAAATCAGCAATACTTTTATTATTTTTTTGTACTTGTTCTTTTTCAGCCCTATTATTCCTACTCAACTCTTTTGAAGTGTGTTTTATAGACTCAACTAAATATCACTGTTTAATAACTATGATAATAAGTTTCGACAAATTTATATTTCTAGTATCTTTTAGAATTTATTGTCTATGATTAGAAGGATGAATTTTAAACAAATAGCTCACAATTGACTCATATCCCCAAGCAATAAGAACAAGTATAACAATTCTCACATAGATAGGAAAA
>JBKEDT010000075.1:0-27153 GCA_047975565.1 Enterococcus sp.
GAGTTGGAAGTTTTAGCTGCGAATATACGTATAAATACGATTGAGGCAATACGTAAAGTTGGGGCGGGGCATGTTGGTGGCTCACTCTCAATTGTAGAATTATTGGCTGTGTTATATGGAAAGCAAATGAAATTTGATCCCAAGAATCCTGAATGGGATGGCCGGGATCGTTTGGTACTGTCAAAAGGACATGCGGGGACTGCTTTGTATAGTGTACTTGCAGAAACTGGCTTTTTTGATAATTCATGGTTAATGACTTTGAATGAAGGAGGAACGAGACTTCCTTCTCATCCTGATCGGACAAAAACACCAGGAGTTGATGCAACTACTGGTTCACTGGGGCAAGGAACATCTGTTGCGGCTGGGATTGCAACTGGATTAAAATTACAGAAAAATGATGCGTATGTATATTTGATTGTCGGCGACGGCGAGTTGAACGAGGGTCAGTGCTGGGAAGCCTTTCAATATATCGCACATTATAAGTTAAACCATTGTATTGTGATTATTGATGAAAATAAGAAACAATTGGACGGAACAACTGAAGAAATTATGAACCCATTTGATATTGAAGAAAAAATGAACGCTTTTGGTTTTAGGACGGTAAAAGTAAAAGGAAATGATCTCGAAGCAATTGATGAAGCAATTGATTGTTGCAAATCAGTTGAAAATCAGGCGGTTTGTATTGTGTTGGATTCAATCAAAGGTCAGGGAATCTCCTTCTTTGAAAACATGGAATCAAATCATTCAGTGAAATTCAATGACAAAACGGTGTTAAAGGAAACGGACAAAGCATTAGCTGAATTAAATGAACGCATAAAGGAGCGTGTATAAATGTATACTTTAGCAGATAATCGAGAAGTTGGAAAAGAGCTTCGAACTGCAGTGGTAGACGCTCTGAAAGAAACCATGACTGTAAATTCAAAAGTAATTGCTTTAGATGCAGACTTAGGTGCGGCTAGTAAATGGACAGATTTAAAAAAGACGCATTCAGAACAGTTTATCAATGTGGGTATCTCAGAAGCGAATATGGTAGGTGTTGCAGCGGGCTTGAACCTAACTGGTTATACGCCATTTATTCATACATTTGGTCCATTTGCCACACGTCGTGTATTGGATCAAATTTATTTATCCGGTGCCTATTCTAAAAATACTATCAATATCTTTGGGTCCGATCCTGGATTTGCAGCTGGGCATAACGGAGGGACGCATACAACGTGGGAAGACATTGCTTTACTCCGTTCCATTCCCGAAGTAGTGATTTGTGATGCTGCAGATGCGGTACAAATGGAATGGATTATCAAAGAATTTAGTCAGCGTCAAGGGGTACACTATGTTCGTGGAAATCGAAAAGGGGTGCGTAATGTTTATTCAGAACAGTCAACGTTTGAACTTGGAAAAGGTAATTTGCTGATGACAGGTGAAGAATATTTGATTGTGGCAGCAGGTCAGTTAGTATCTGAGGCTTTAGAAGTTGCTGAATATTTGAATAACCAAGGAATCTCTACAGACGTAATCGATATGTTTACTATCAAACCTTTAGATAAAAATTTGTTATTGGAACGTTTCTCGGGTAAGAAACGAGTGATTACGATTGAGAATCATTCAATTATTGGAGGACTAGGAAGTGCAGTAGCTGAGGTTTTAGCAGAAGACGGCAGCGCAATTCCATTGCAACGTATTGGAGTAAATAATCGCTTTGGGCAAGTGGGTACACCTGAATTCTTGCAAGAAGAATTTGGATTAACTACTGAAAAAATCATTGATCAGATTGAATCTGAGACACATGTAAGTCAACATCTAGTACACACATAATAGTTTGAGCAATGAAAATAAGAGACAATAGATACCTTTTAAGAGACATTTCAGTCACTACAAAAGTTATCTATTGTCTTTTTTATTCTTCATTCGTTTTTTGAATAGTAGCTATCAATTATAGAGAGGTGTAATCGTCATCGTCCATTGCTTCGACCGTACCCATCAAATAGCCAGCTCCAACTTGAGAAAAGAAATCATGGTTTGCTGTTTCGGTTGAGATGCCGTTCATTACGATTGGATGGATATCTTCAATCGTTGCATTTTCAAAATAGAGTGGAAATCCCATATTTTGTAGAGATTTATTTGCATTATAACGGATAAATTGTTTTACATCCTCAACTAAACCTAGGGGCGCATAAATTTCTTCAGCAAATAGAAATTCATTCGTTAGTAAATCTTCAAGTAACGCATACATCCAGATTTTGAATTCTTCCTGTTCACTGGTAGTTAATTTAGCAAAGCTTAATTGAAATTTATAACCCAGGTAGGTGCCGTGGACAGATTCATCTCGAATGACTAATTTAATGATTTCAGATAAGTTAGCTAGCTTATTTTGTCCACGATACCATAAGGGTAAGAAGAAATTATCGTAGTAAAGAATTCCTTCCAAATAAACACTAGCAACTTTTTTCTTTAGATTTGTTTCATTTTGATATATCTCATTGATTCGTTGCACTTTATATTGCATGCGTGGATTGTTGTTCATCCATGAGTATATCTCATGAGTGACAGAAGATTCATTTAGAGACGTTAAAATAGTACCATAACTTTTTGCATGAATGGATTCCATCATCAAGAAATTGTTGATAACAGCAACTTCTTTTTTTGTTAGTGCATCTTCACGCATCACGTTGACACCTTCTTCAGATTGTAAGGTATCAAGGAGTGCTAGACCACCAACTACTTTGTTCATAATATCTTTCTCAAAAGGTTTTAGCGTGCGCCAGTCGTTTAAATCATGTGACACAGGAACACGAGTGTCTAACCAAAATTGAGCGGTGGCTTTATCCCACACGTACTCATCAAATTCATCTTCAATTAAATTCCAGTTTACTGCTTGAATCGTCATCGGTTTATTCCTCCAATACATACATGTTTAAAAATCATAATCGTCATTTTCCATTATTTCTAACTCACTAGTATAAATCGTCGTTGCTTGTTTTTTGAGTTGCTCAACGGTCAGCAATGTTTTTTCTAAATAATTTGAGATTCGACTTGGTAAGTGAGCAGGGTAGTTTGGTGAAAAGCCCAGTGTTTCTAGCGCATAATTTGCACCGTAAGCCACGAATTGAGTGCTTGATTTTGCTGACTCAGTATCTAATTGTCCGGTTAACCAATGTATCTCTACTGTAAATAATTCTGTTATTAGAGAATCAAGCCAAGTTTTGAATTCGTGTTTTTCATTTTTTTCTAATTGATCAAATACTAATTGGAATTTATACCCTAAATAGCTTGTGAAAATACTGCTGTCTTTTAACATGTTCGTTATCATTTGTCTTGTTTGGATGAGTTGTTCCTGTTGAAGCAGTGGTTCTAATTTCCCAAAAAACAGGACGGTTTCAACTAAAACAAAGGCAGCCTTCTTTTGCAAGCTAGTACCGGTTTCCATAATCCTTTGACAGCGTTCTAACTGTTGAATCTGGCTATCTTGCTTGTTCGCAAAATCGTAGTATCTCTGTGTTTGCTCTTCAGTATTTAACTGACGAAAGAGTGTAGTTATTGCTTTTGTATGCACAGATTCCATAAATGTTGTGATATTTAATACCGCTTCTTCTTGCTGTGTTTGAATCGTTGTTCGTAAACTTGCGGCACCAGTTTCTGCTTGAAGACTTGCATTTAGACCTAGTGTTGCAAGTAATTGACTAATCGTTGTACGGTCTGTCAACGAGAGTGTATCCCAAGTTGGAAAGTCTTCTTCAATCGGTAGGCGTGTATCCAACCAAAAATTATTTGTTAGTTTTTCCCACGTATATTGGTCAATCGTATCTTGTGTTTCATTCCAATTGATTGCTTTGTAATAAAGATAGCTCATTGTATTCACTCCTTGGATTATTTAAATCATGCAAGATGCACATTCATTTGCTGTTTTGATTTCATCATCTTCGGTATATGTCCGGACATAGTACAATGATTTGATTCCTTGACGCCATGCGTAATTTCTTAATCGATTTAAATCACGTGTGGTCATTAAATTTGTTTTTCCCGCTTTCCATTCATACAATCCTTCTGGGAGAACAGAGCGCATAAATAGTGTCAAACTCATCCCCTGATCAATATGTTTTTGTGCAACAGCGTAAGTATCAATGATTTTACGTTGATCCATATCGTAGGCGGTTGTGTAATAAGGTAGGGTCTTGTTACTTAGTAGCGGTGCTGGATAAAAAATAGAGCCTACATTATTTTCTTGGCGTTGTTCAACTAGTTGAGTGATTGGATGCAAGGAAGCACTTGTTTCATTCACATATGAAATGGACCCATTAGGAGCAATCGCAAGACGATTACGATGGTAGAGCCCATCCTTCATGACTGCTTGGGATAATTCAAACCACTCTTTCTTTGTAGGTAGTTTGATTTTGCTAAAAATTTCTTGGTTTTTTGGACTGATCAATTCAAATGTTTCATCAAGGTAAGGTTGGAAATACTTTCCAGTAGCATATGCTGATTTTTCAAAATCGCTAAAAGTTTTTTGCGTTTCTTGAGCGATTTTCAGACTTGCTTTAAGTGAATAATAGTTTAGTGCAATAAATAATGCTTCAGTGAATTCTAGTGCTTCTTCAGAACCATACTCAATTTGTCGAGCGGCTAATGAAGTGTGGAGCCCCATAGCGCCTAAGCCAATGGTGTGGTATTTCTTATTTCCCTCGCGAATACTTGGAACTTCATTGATCTGGGTTTGATCTGTCACAGTAGTTAACGCACGTACTGCAACTTCAATAGACTCCTCGAAGTCGGGAGACGAGAGTAAGTTCATGATATTCAAAGAACCAAGGTTACAAGAAATATCACTACCAATCGTTTGATAAGATAAGTCATCGTCTAAAATAGAAGGTTCTTGCGGTTGTAAAATCTCACTACATAAATTACTCATAATGATTTTACCGTTAACTGGATTTGCCTGGTTTGCAGTATCGATGTTTAGAATATAAGGATAACCGGATTCTTGTTGTAAACGAGAAATTTCTTGTTCCAATTCACGTGCATGAATAAATGTCTTTTTGATTTCTTTATTTTCAACCAATGCATCGTATTCCTTGGTTATATCGATGTAACTAAATGGTTGATTATAGATTCGTTCGACATCATAAGGACTGAAGAGTGCCATTGGTTGGTTCGTTTTTAATAACTCATAGTATTTATCAGGGACTGTTAAACCTAATGATAATGTTTTTACTCGGATTTTTTCATCTGCATTTTCTTTTTTTGTAGCTAAAAAAGAAAGAATATCAGGATGGAAAACATTCAAATAAACGACGCCAGCTCCATTTCTTTGCCCCAATTGATTTGAATAACTGAAGGAGTCTTCTAATAATTTCATGACAGGGATTACTCCAGAAGAAGCATTTTGGATATGTTTGATTGGGGCTCCCGCTTCACGAAGATTCGACAAATTGATTCCTACACCACCGCCAATACGAGAAAGCTGTAATGCAGAATTTATTCCCCGTCCAATTGAAAGCATTGAATCGGAAAAGTCTAGTAGAAAACAAGAAACCATTTCCCCACGTCTTGATTTACCAGCGTTTAAAAAAGTTGGTGTTGCAGGTTGGTAACGTTGTGTGATGAGTTCTTCCGCAATTTTAGTAGTGAGTTTTTGATCACCATTTCCTAGGTAGAGTGCGTTAAAGAATACTCGATCAGAAAAATCTTCTAACCAATTCTGTTTATCATTTGATTTCATGGCATATTGTGAGTAGAACTTGTAAGCGCCTAAGAAACTTTTAAAAGGTGGCGTTCTTTTTTTGAGTGAATCGAATAGTTCTTCCAAGTAGTTATCTGGATAAAGAGTTAGCAATGTAGCATCAATGTAGTTATTTTCCACTAGATAAGCTATTTTTTCTTTATAATTTTTAAAGGTGATTGTTTTAGGTTCGACTTCTTCTTTTTGAAATGCTAAGAGTGCTTCGTGGTCGTATTGCAATTGGATTTGTCCGTCCACTGGGATATTGACTAAATTATTTAAGAAAAAGTAACTTTGAAGCTCTTCTGGTTGATTCATCATCATTCGCCTGCTTTCTGAAATTGCTGATTTGCTTGTTCTTGAAGTTTGATCAACTTTCTACCAATTCGGGTGACATCATTAGCGGTTCCACGTAATTCGTATTCATCGAGATAAGGAAACCCAAAGTATTCTGCATATTGATGTGCCGATAAAGCGAATTGCTTATTAAAGTTTCTGTTGCCACTACCAACAATTCCATAACATCGTTTGTAGTTATCAGCAAACTCCAAATACTCTCTTAGTGGGGTGGTCAGAATTTCTTGATAGCCGTTTTCAATTCCATTTCCACCTTCTAGAAAAGCAGGTAAGAAAGAAACAAACGGTATAGTTAATTCTTGGAATGCTTCACCATTTGTTACGACATCTTTCACATTTATAGCGGTGAGTGAAACCTCTTGTTGTGCTAAAAATTGCTTTAGTTGGTGAATAAAATCTTTTGTATTACCAGTCAAGCTTATATATACTAAATTTATTTCCACTATATCAATCACTCCTAATAGCTATTCAAAAACACTATATATAGTGCTTTTGAATAATGGTAACACAATATATAGGCGATTTTAAATGAAAATTAAAAAATTTTAAGAATGGTGTTACTCCAAGCGTAGCAATGCATGTCTAGATATACGATAGATTATTTATGTTTTTTTTTTAGAAATTTTTTAAATCACTAACTGTTTTTTTGAACTATTGTTTGTGTCGTTCATATGGTATATACTTCATTGTATATACCATATGAAAAGGCTTACTGTGATTTTTCTAGTTACAGTAGTCAAGCAAGGTGAAATAGAAATCAAGGAGGAGATAAACATCGAACAAGAAAAAAATTTGAAGAAAAAAATAACAAAAAATAAATTTGATCATATCTCTGCTGAAATTGAACAACGTATCCAAAAAGGTGTATATACTAGTGCACAAAAATTACCTTCAGAATATGACTTAGCAAAAGAATTTAATTGTAGCCGTTTAACGATTCGTAAAGCAATTGAGGATTTGATTCAGAAAAATATTGTAGTGAAACGTCGAGGAAAAGGCAGTTATGTGATGACACAAACAAAAATCCAAAGTGGACGTTCTGGGCTACAGGGATTTACTGAAGCAGCAAAAGAGTACGGAAAGACAAGCAAAACCGAAGTGATTTCTTTTGAAAAATTATCTTCGCCATCTGCAGAAATATGTGCAGCACTTCAATTAGATGTAGAGCAACCAATCTATGAATTGGTTCGTCGCCGTATGTTAGATAACGAGCCGATGACGGTCGAAAAAATTTATTTAAGTGAGCGATATGTTCAAGATCTTTCAAAAGAAGATTTCAAAGGTTCATTATTTCAACTACTTGAAAATCAGGTAGAAATTGCTTATTCACACCAAGAAATAGAAGCAGTTTTGGTTGAGGAAGAACTTTCAAAGCTACTTGATGTATCCGTTGGAAATCCATTGCTACAAGTACATTCAATAACATATATGATTGATGCGATGCCAATTTTATATGATATATCCTTTTATCGAGCGGATCGTTATACGTTTAAAAATACATTGACACGCGATAATCATAAGGAGGTCGAGGAATGATGACTGAAATAAACCACCTAATCGAAGAAAATAAAATGCAATTCTATCAAGATTTAAATCGATTAATGGAAGTTCGAAGTGTAAAAGGCAAGCCAAACCCAGCGGCGCCATTTGGTGAGGGACCTAAAGAAGTATTAGAGACCATAGTAGCAATTGCCGAAGAGTATGGGTTCCAAGCCAAGATAGTGAAGAATGCAGTTGCTTATGTACAAGTTGGTGAAGGAGATGACTATATCGGAATTGTTGGTCACTTGGATGTTGTTCCTGAAGGAGATGGCTGGTCCTTTCCACCATTTCATTTAAGCAAGAACGCTGGACGACTTTATGGTCGAGGAATCCTTGATAACAAGGGGCCAATCTTTTCTTGCTTATTTGGTCTTAAGTTATTGATGGAACAAAATGTGTCTATAGAAAGACCTATTCGAATCATTTTTGGAACAGATGAAGAGAGCGGTAGCGCGGATATTCCTCTTTATTTATCTGAAGAGCAACCACCCTATTTTGGTTTCACACCAGATTGTAAGTACCCAGTGGTTTATGGCGAACGAGGAATTGTAAATTATGAAATCAGAACGCATTTTACAGAAGGAGTTCTAGATGTGTTCGGTGAGGTGCAAGGAGATCAAGCAAGAGACCATGTGCCAGATAAGCTAACTGTAGAAGTAAATGATGAGACGATTCATGTCATTGGCAAACGAGCACCGTCGAATGCTCCTGAACTTGGGGAAAATGCGATTACTTTGTTAGCTGAAAAGATTTGTCAGAACAAACTTGTTCAGGGAAGCCTTTTAGATTATTTCACTTGGATACAGGATTCTTTAACAGAAAAACATCATGGGGAAGGTCTAGGCATTGATTTTGAAGATGAAGATAGTGGTAAATTAATGATTACTCCTTATCAAATCATGAAAGAGGGGCAAGATTTAGTGCTAAGTGTCGCTATACGGTACCCAGTATCGGTAACTGAAGAGAGGGTCACAAAGCAACTCGCACAACATATATTTGCCGAGAGCACCTTAACTGTCATGCGACGTATGAAGAGTACCCACTATTCTAAAGAAGACTTAAATGTAAAAAAATTATCTGACGTTTATGAATCTGTAACCGGAATGGATGGAACTCCGGTAACGACGACTGGAGCTACCTACGCACGATTTATGCCAAATACTGTTGCTTTTGGGCCATCTTTTCCTGGTCAAAAAGGAATTGCACACAATAAAGACGAGTAT
The DNA here is from genome assembly GCA_047975565.1 of Enterococcus sp. Classification (GTDB taxonomy): domain Bacteria; phylum Bacillota; class Bacilli; order Lactobacillales; family Enterococcaceae; genus Enterococcus_B. The sequence continues at coordinate 8,836 of JBKEDT010000075.1, forward strand.
ATGGATGAAGCAGATTTATTATTAAATATGGAAATTTATATGCGGGCAATGACAGAATTAACGAAGCGATAAAAAAGTCGCGTAGCTTCAAAAATGACGTGGAACAGGTACTCTGTTTCATGTCATTTTTCAATCAATTACTAGAAATAAATTAGAAAAAGATAAAAATATGTTTATTTAGTATATACAAAACAGTATATACTATCTATAATCATTTTTATGAATGGAAGCGTTAACAAAAAGAGAAAGGAACTATAAATGAGATGACTTGGGGAGCAATTGCAACATGGCGTATGGCGCATGATGGCGTGGTAGAGGCATTACATTTGTTAGAAGAAGAAGAAAGGTCATCAGGCGATGCTGTAGAGACATTGATAAAATCTGTTGAGGATTATCCTTTCTATAAATCAGTTGGTTTTGGTGGATTACCTAATGCAGAGGGCATCTTGGAAATGGATGCTGCATATATGGATGGTGATACATTTAAAATTGGTGCGGTAGCTGGAATCGTAGATGTAAAAAATCCAATTTCGGTAGCAAGAAAGCTTAGTGAGGAAAAGTTTAATAGCTTCCGTGTAGGAGAAGGTGCAACGAAATATTCCATTTTAGAAGGTTTTGAACGGAAGAACATGTTAACAGAACGTGCCCATAAAATTTGGCAAAAACGTTTGAAAGAAATTCATGAAAATAATTTAGATCCCTACGATGGGCACGATACGGTAGGAGCGATTATCCTAGACAAAAAAGGATCAATGACAGCAGGTACCTCTAGTTCCGGTTTGTTCATGAAGAAACCAGGACGCATTGGTGATTCCCCTTTGTCTGGCTCTGGGTTTTATGTGGATAGTCAAATTGGTGGCGCAGCAGCGACTGGATTAGGAGAAGATTTGATGAAAGGCTGCTTATCTTATGAAATCGTTCGATTAATGGGAGAAGGATTTAAACCGCAAGACGCATGTGATAAAGCTGTTTACAGTTTTCATGATAAATTAACTGCACGTTATGGAAAAGCAGGTGCTTTTTCATTGATAGCCATGAATAATCAAGGAGAATGGGGCGTCGCTACCAATGTAGAATTTACATTTAGCGTTGGAAATCATCAAGATAAGCCACAGATTTTTATCGCAAACATGGGAGAACACCATACAACAGTTATTGAGCCAATTACGAAAGAATGGTTGGAAGCATACGAAAAAAGAATCAAAGCACCGATTAATTAATTTAGGAGAGTGAAGAAAATGAGTAAAAAACAAATCTATTTATTTTGTGATGCAGGGATGTCAACGAGTATTATGGTCAATAAAATGATGAATGTCGTGGAAGAATACAATATGCCTGTGCAAATCACTGCATTTCCAGTAGCAAGAGCACAAGAAGTCGTAGAGAAAGAGAAGCCAATTGCAATTTTATTAGGACCACAAGTACGCTTTTTACTTGATAAAATCAAAGAACAATTTGCTCCACAAGGTATCCCAGTTGCTGTTATTGAGCCGGAAATTTATGGAGTAATGGATGGCGAGAAAGCGATGAAAAAAGCACTGCAATTAATTAAGCAAAATAAAAAATAATCCGTTATGAATGGAGGGTACATACGTGCAAAAGATATTAAATGGATTAGAAAAGGGACTGACACCATTAGCAAAAATCATTGGCGAAAATAAGTATTTAATTGCTATTCGTGATGGATTTTTAATTTCTACACCGTTACTGATTGTGGGCTCATTTTTCTTGCTACTTGCCAATTTTCCTATACCAAATTGGAGTGAAATGATTTCACCGATTTTAGGTGAAGATTGGGAATCACTGATGGCTGTACCAGCATCTGCTAGCTTTGATGTAATGACGATTCTAGCAGTTATTGGAATTGCGTATAGTTTAGCAAAGCAACTAAGAATTGATGCAATTCAAGCCGCAGCTTTAGCTCTCGTTTCATTTTTTATTTTAACACCATTTTCTACGCAATTTACTCCAGAAAATAGCACAGCAGTTTATGATGTGACCAGTTTACCGTTGAAGTGGATGGGTTCAAGCGGGTTATTTTTAGGAATGATTATTGCGCTAGTTTCAACTAAAATTTTTGCTACAATTATCCGTCGTGGCTGGACAATCAAAATGCCTGAAGGGGTACCTCCGACCGTTGTAAAATCTTTTGAAGCATTAATTCCAAGTTTTGTAGTTATAACAGTGATGTTCCTAATCAACTGGGGCGTTTCTCTGACATCATTTGGTAACTTACAAGATATTATTTTTATGTTCCTACAAACACCATTATTGAGTTTAGGGAATACGTTAGGAGCCATGATAGTTGCTTATCTATTTTTACATTTCTTTTGGTTCTTTGGAATTAATGGAAGTAGTGTAGTTGGTGCTGTATTCAATCCTGTATTACGTGCATTGTCTGTTGAAAACATGCAAGCGTTCAAAGATGGACAAGATATTCCCAACATTATTACAGGACAATTTCAAGATATGTTTGCAACTTTCGGTGGAGGTGGCTCAACGCTTTCTCTCATTTTGGTCATGGTTATTTTCTGTAAGAGTCAACGAATCAAAAAATTATCGCAATTATCTTTAGTACCTAGTATTTTTGGAATTAATGAACCTATTATTTTTGGATTACCAATTGTATTAAATCCAATTCTCTTGATTCCTTTTGCCTTAGTTCCAACAATCAACATTATTATTTCATATTTTGCAATGGACTGGGGACTGGTACCTTATACAAATGGTATTCAATTGCCGTGGACGGTTCCACCCATTATTTCTGGATTTTTGGTCAGTGGTTGGCAAGCATCTATCTTACAATTCTTACTGATTTTGCTAGGCATGGCAGTTTACTATCCATTTATTAAAGTAATGGATACACAATATATTCGAGAAGAATCAAAAGAGGAAGAGGATCTAGATGAAATTGATTTTGCTGATTTCAACTTTGATGAATTATAAATTATAGGTAAAAAAATAGCTTAGAATGAATGGAATGTTCATTTTAAGCTATTTTTTGTCTTTCAAAAATCATCTGATTATTTATTCTTGATGAAATGTTTTACTATCTGGTGTATACTAATATACATCAGATGAATAATAACATGTTAGAGGAGGCTGACTAAAATTATGGAAGAAATAAAGACATTAGCTGAACAAACAACGGATAAGCTCATCTACTATATTAAAGAAAATAATCTAACAGTTGGAGATAAATTACCTAATGAATATGAGCTTTCTGATTATTTGGCTGTTGGTCGTAGCACGGTGAGAGAGGCTGTTCGAGCATTAGTTTCAAGAAATATCCTTGAAGTTAGGCAAGGTGCAGGGACATTTATTAGTGAAAGAAAAGGAATAGCGACTGATCCACTCGGGTTTTCTTTGATTAAAGATCAAGATCAGATGATTCGTGATTTGTTTGAATTGCGCTATTTATTGGAACCAAAAATGGCAGCGCTAGCGGCTAAGAATGCAACCGATGAACAGATTTTCTACTTATTGGAATTGGCAACTAAAATTGAAAAATCTTTTTATAAAGGAAACCAAGAGCATGTGCAGTGGGATATAGAATTTCATAAGGTGATTGCTGAGGCAAGCGGAAATGTTGCCTTGTCACATATCATGCCGATCATCAATGAATCAATTGCGCTATTTAATAAGAATTACAATAGTGAAGAGTTGAAAATTGAGACAGTAGAATTGCATAAAGAAATCGTTGAAGCAATTCGCGAACGTGATGAAATTGCTGCTTTAGATGCGATGACGGTGCACATGTTGAGCAATCGTCGAGAAGTTCGCAAAATCATCAAAAAAAATAAATGAATTCGCTTTCAAAAAGATTGACAAGTCATCTGATGTATTTTATATTAAATACATCAGATGACTTATTTTGGTTATCGCTATTTTTTAAGGAGGAAACTAGATGAATTTGGCTTTTCGATGGTATGGTGAATCGGATAAGATTCCATTAGAATATATCCGCCAAATCCCTAATATGAAAGAAATTGTAAGCGCTGTATATGATATTCCTGTTGGGGAAGCATGGCCACTAGAAAATATTCAGAAGTTAAAAAAGCAAATCGTGGATATGGGAATGCTCTTTGAGACGATTGAGAGTGTTCCAGTACATGAAGATATCAAGTTGGGAAAGGAAACTCGTCAGACCTATATAGAGAATTATCAGCAGACACTCCGTAACTTGTCTCAAGAAGGAATAAAAACTGTTTGTTACAACTTTATGCCTGTGTTTGATTGGACGAGAACAAATTTAGCATATAAGAATTTTGATGGGTCGACATCTTTATCTCTAAGCCAAGCAGAATTGAAAAAATTAGATCCGTATGCTTCCGTTCTTTCACTTCCTGGCTGGGATGAATCCTATCAGTTAGATGAAATCAGAAATCTCTTGCAAGAGTATCAGCAAGTTGATGAAGCAACATTATGGGAGAATTTAGCTTATTTTCTTAAAGAAATCCTACCAGTTGCAAAAGAAGTAGGTATTCAGATGGCAATTCATCCAGATGATCCACCATATTCAATCTTTGGGTTACCACGAATCATTACAGGAAAGGAGTCGTATGAAAAATTATTTGCGCTAGATTCAAGTAAAGAAAACGGAATTACTTTTTGTAGTGGGTCATTAGGAGCAAAAGCGAGTAATGATTTACTGGAAATCTTAACGTACTGTTTGCAACAAGGTCGGGTTCATTTTGTTCATCTACGGAATATCAAGCTTCATGAAAATCAAGATTTTGAAGAAACCGCACATGCGTCAAATTACGGTTCTGTAAATATGGTTGCACTAATGAAGGCACTTAAAGAATACGGGTATAACGGTCCACTAAGACCGGATCATGGACGAATGATTTTTGGTGAGACAGGGCGTCCTGGTTATGGATTGTTTGATCGTGCGTTAGGTGCTAGCTACTTGTATGGTGTTTGGGAGACGTTACACAAATAGGAGGATAAAAAAATGAAACAAGGGTCATTTATGGATAAGCTTGCAACTGTTTTAGGCAGTTTTGCTACAAAAATCAACTCATTACGTTATATCATGGTAATCAAAAATGCATTCGCTGCCTTGATTCCTGTAATTATCACGGGAGCTTTTGGTACTTTATTTTCTGCGATGGTTTTTGATGCGGAAAACGGACTAGCACAAATCAATGCGTTGAGTTTTTTAGCTGAATTAAAACCGATTGCGGCAACTGTTAGTTATGTAACATTAAGCTTTTTGACTATATATGCTGTCTTTTTGATTGGGATCGAATTAGCTAAGTTAAATAACCTACCAGGCGTTTTCCCTGGAATTGTTGCAGTGATGGCTTATTTATCAGTAAACCCAGTGAGTTATAATTTTTTAACTGAAGATGGGTCGACTATTTTAGTTGAGAATGTTCTAGCAAAACAATATACCGATACAAAAGGTCTATTTTTAGGAATGTTTGTTGCGATCGTTTCCATTGAGCTTTACTCATGGTTGTCTCGTCAAGACCGCTTGAAACTAAAAATGCCTGATACTGTGCCACCAAATGTATCGGCTAGTTTTTCAGCGTTATTTCCAACGATTATTACCATTGCGAGTATTGCAACTGCAGGATTTGCAATCTATGCGCTAACTGGTCAATATGCGTACGATATTATTTATAATGTTATCCAAAAACCGCTAGAAGGTGCTATTCAAGGATTGCCAGGAATTTTATTATTGATGTTTATTGCACAAGTTTTCTGGGTAATCGGAATTCATGGAAACCAAATGGTCAAACCGATTCGCGAACCATTATTGCTAGCTGCTATTGCTGTGAATACAGAAGCTTTTGAGGCAGGAAAGGAAGTACCGAATATTATTACGATGCCATTTTGGGATATGTATATGAGTATCGGTGGTTCAGGGGTAACAATTGGTTTGTTGGTGTCTATCTTGTTAGTAGGAAAACGTGCAGATATGCGGGAAATCACTAAGTTATCACTAGCACCTGGTATTTTCAATATTAATGAACCGGTAATTTTTGGAATGCCGATCATGTTAAACCCGATTTTAGCAATTCCATTTATTTTAGTTCCATTAATCACTGGAACGATTGGTTATTTTGCTACAGCATGGGGTTTTGCAGCAAAAGCTGTTGTAATGGTTCCGTGGCCAATGCCACCGATTGTGAATGCTTATCTAGCAACTGCAGGAGATATAGGCGCAGTGATTACGCAATTGATTTGTATCGGCGTCGCAATTTTAGTTTATCTTCCATTTGTACAAGTATCTAATCGTATGGTTGAAGCAAATAATACGCCAACAGCATCCGCTGAAAAGGATGTTTCAGAGTATATTTCAGAAGAAACTATTTAAAAGTTTAAGAAGGAGAACAAACACATGAATATAAAAATACCAGAAAACTTTATCCTTGGAGCAGCATCTTCGGCGTGGCAGACGGAGGGCTGGAAAGGAAAAAAAGAAGGACAAGATTCGTTTATTGATAGTTGGTACAAAAATGAGAAATTTGTTTGGCACAATGGCTATGGTCCAGCTGTAGCAACTGATTTTATGGATAAATATCCGGAAGATGTTGCTCTGATGAAAGAAATTCATTTGACACACTATCGGACATCGATTAACTGGGCGCGCTTCTTTACTGACTATGAAAATTTAGTCGTGGATGAAGAGTATGCACAACACATTGATGATGTGGTAGATGCGTTGATAGAAGCCGGTGTTGAACCGATGCTTTGTTTAGAGCATTATGAAGTTCCATCTTACTTATTAGATAAATATGATGGATGGTCTTCAAAAGAGGTAGTTGAAATGTATACTGGGTATGCCAAAATTGCGTTTGAACGTTATGGTGACCGAGTGAAACAGTGGTTTACCTTTAACGAACCAATCGTTCCACAAACAAGATGTTATTTAGATGCAATCCGTTGGCCGCATGAGCAAGATACAAAAAAATGGATGCTGTGGAATTACCATAAAGTTCTAGCTACTGCAAAAGCGATTGAAGCTTATCGTGTAGGCGGTTACGATGGAAGAATAGGCTGCGTGTTAAACCCAGAAATGGTCTATCCTCGTTCTTCTTCAAAAGAAGATGTTCATGCAGCGCATATCTATGATTTGTTTTACAACCAAGTATATTTTGGTCCAATGGTATTGGGAGAGTATCCAGAGGAATTGATTGAATTATGTAAAAAGCATGAGATTTATTTTGATCCTACATCAGAAGAATTGGCGCTTATTAAGGCAAATACATGTGATTTCTTGGGTGTGAACCAATACTATCCGAAACGAGTGAAGGCACCAAGGTATGAATGGAATAAAGAAACACCTTTTCATCCGGAAATGTATTATGAGCCTTTTGATTTACCTGGAAAACAAATGAACAATTCGCGTGGTTGGGAAATTTACCCAGAAATCATGTATGATATGGCACTATATTTGAAAAATAATTACGGGAATATTCCGTGGTTAGTCAGTGAAAATGGCATGGGTCGAGAAAACGAAGAACTCTATATGAATGAAGAGGGAGTTGTTCAAGATACGTATAGAATCGAGTTCATCACAAAACATCTTTACCAGTTGTTACGTGCAGTAGAAGATGGAGCAAATTGTGAAGGCTACATGTTATGGACGTTTACTGACTGTGTTTCCCCAATGAACGCATTTAAAAATAGATATGGACTCGTTCGGATCGAATTGGATGATGTACGCACACGTAAATTGAAAAAATCAGCTTCGTGGTACCAAGGGTTAGTTGATGATCGTGTACTCGAAGTACCTGATCTAGAAGAATACAAATAGTCATTCATCGGCAAAAGAGATACCTCCCATGTTTTTACGATGGGAGGTACTTATTTAGGAGGAAAAAGCATGCAGATAGCGTTTATTGGTCTAGGAAAAATGGGTATGGGAATTGTGCAAAATATTGCAAAACATCAAGAATATACATTGTTAGGAACAGATAAAAATCCAAAAATAAAGGAAGCGTTTGAAGCTTTAGGTGGGAGATTTTTTCCAACAAGTGCAGAATTATTCCAACAACCAGGGAAAAAAGTTGTTTGGTTGATGTTGCCTGCGGGTGAAACTACAAATCAGATGATTTTAGAAAGTATTCCTTATCTTTCCGAAGGGGACGTGGTGATCGATGCAGGGAATTCGAAATATACCGACTCAATAAAGAATGCACAACGCTGTGAAGAAGCGAATATTTCCTTTTTAGATGTGGGAACTTCAGGTGGAGTTGAAGGTGCACGATCAGGAGCGTGTATGATGATTGGCGGAAGACAGGCCGTATTTTTGAAAATCGAAAAGTTATTCCAAACACTTTGTGTACCGGAGGGGTACTTATATTGTGGAGAATCAGGAAGCGGACATTATTTAAAAATGGTACATAATGGAATTGAGTACGGAATGATGCAATCTATCGCGGAAGGGTTCAACTTACTTCATCATAGTACCTATGCATTTGATTTAGAAAAAGTAGCGCATGTCTTTAACCATGGTTCAGTTATTCGCGCATGGTTAATGGAATTAACAGAAAATATTTTCAAAGAGAAAACCGATTTTCAAGAAATATCCGGTGTGATTCCATCATCTGGGGAAGGAATGTGGACGGTAGAAGAAGCCTTACAGAAGAAAGTGGCAATACCGGTTATTACACAGTCGTTGATGACCCGTTATGCTTCAGAAGATACAGACAAAGTCAACGAGAAGGTCATTGCGTTACTTCGAAATCAGTTTGGTGGACATGCTACTGTTAAAGAAGGTAAATAAAATGGGACAAGGACTATTAGGAATTGATGTAGGGACAACAGCAGTCAAGTTGATGTTTATTGAAAATGGCGAAGCACGCTGGTCAACGAGTCGTAGAATTCATACCTATCACGAATCGGGAGTGACACGCTATCAAAAAGCAAAAGAAATCATTGCATGCGTGGATGCTTCTGTTCATGAACTGCCTGAGTATTTACGTCACCGTGTTTGTAAAATCAGCTTTAGTGTAGCAATGCATAGTGTGATGCCTGTGCTTTCGGAAGAAGACAATCCGGTTTTTATATGGTCAGACAATCAAGCAGAGGATACATTGATGCAAGAACTAACACCAGAGTTACGAGAAAGATTTTATTTATTGACAGGGACACCAATTCATCCGATGTCCCCGTTTGCGAAAATCCTTCATTTCAAAAAACAACGTATCTATCCGGAGAAGACAGTTTGGTTAGGATTAAAAGAATTACTGATGCAGTATTTTACTGGCGAAACAGTGATTGATTTATCCACGGCATCTGCAACTGGCTTATGTGGGATTGAGAGTATGGGGTGGGAAAAGGAAATCCTTGATTTTATAGGAATCAAAGAAGAAGATTTGGCGCCGATTGTTTCCCCTACAGCTGTTTTTTCATTGTTGTCTGAGCGAGAGAACCAGTATGGTTTCTCTTCAGGAGTAGAAGTCATCTGTGGAGCAAGCGATGGTACTTTAGCCGCTTTGGCAGGACTTATGACAACCGGTATTTCGAATAGTTTGACGATAGGAACAAGTGCAGCCGTTCGGATCATCCAAAAGGAAAAATGGCTGGATGTAGAGAGACAAAACTTTTGTTATCGACTGGATGAAGAAACATTTGTCTTGGGCGCCCCCTCAAATAACGGTGGAAGTGTTTTAGAATGGACAATGCAGTTTTTCGGCGACACACCAGAGGAATTTTACCCAATGCTGCAACACCACCTTATCCATTCGGATATTGGCGCAAACGGGGTAAAGTTTTATCCATTTTTAACTGGAGAACGTGCACCGTATTGGAATACAAAAATAAAGGCTGAATTTAAAGGATTAGGTGCTTCAACAAGTAAATCTGCGATTATTCGAAGCATCTTAGAAGGAATGTTGTTGAACATCAAGAATTTATTGGACATTGTACCTCTGTCAGGGCCGCTCTCGTTGAATGGCGGATTTTTTCAAACCGAGATTTTGACACAAATGCTTGTAGATATTCTAGGTGTAGAAAGTATCTTATCAAGCGAAAATGAGCCGATTTATGGGTTATACTATTTAATTTTTTCAGAGAAAGTAGAAGGAACTCAATCAACTGACTTTATTTACCCGAACGAAGAAAGACTTCAGTCGTATGCTAAACTAGCCCAAAATTACTTTGATGAGGTTCTTATCTGTTGAGTTTCCTAGGATTACTTTATAGTAAATTTAGGGTAAACTTGTATTCTTCGATAGAATAAACGAAGAGATGAATAGCGGAGGTATATCAAAGTGAAAAGAATTTATTTTTTATGTACTGGGAATTCTTGTCGCAGCCAAATAGCTGAGGGATATGGTCATGCACTGCTTCCTCAAGATAAATATGAAATAAAAAGTGCAGGAATCGAGACACACGGTTTAAATCCGAGAGCGGTGAAAGTTATGGCAGAAGATGACATTGATATCTCAAATCAAACATCTGACTTGATTGATTTAGAATACTTTAATCATGCAGACTTAATCATCACGCTTTGCGGAGATGCAAAAGACAAGTGTCCAACAATACCCACAGGAGTGACGCATATACACTGGGATCTACAAGATCCTGCGCGAGCAACGGGTTCAGAAGAAGAAATACTTTCAACATTCAGAAAAACAAGAGAAGCTATCAAGTTGAATGTTCAAAAACTTGCTGAGTGATAGCTTTAAGCAGAAATAAGAACTTTTAAGAAGCAATAGATTGTAGAACGATACCAGAGAACTAGGGGGTATCGTTTTTTTTATCGAAATTCACTTGGAAGTGCATGATACGTTTTTTTGAATTCTTTATAAAAGTAACTGTGATTTTTTAGGCCGATGCGTTCGATGATTTGGCTGATTGAGAGTGACGTGTTTTCAATTAAGAATTTTGCTTGTTTCAATCGTTGCTTCATAAGTAACTCGGAGAAATTCCTTGAGGTTTTCTTCTTGATGAGATTACTAAGGTAGTTTTTATTGTAGCCAAGCTTGTTTGCAGCGACTTCAAGTGTGAGTGAGGAGTAATCTGTTTCAATCAATTTGAGGATATCGATCACGACTTGATAATTAGAGACTCCTTTTGTTTCATGATGGTAGTCATAGGAGCAGTTGCTAATTAATTCAGTAAATAAAATGGGCAGATAGAGAGAGATGATTTCATTGGCAAAAAGTGAATCGATAAAGTATTCTTCAATCATTTTTTCTAAGATTTGCTGCACGTGTTTATTTTGTGCGCAATGAAAAATCAAATACCCCTTTCGTGAACGATCAATCATGATTTGTGTCAGAAAGTTGAATAGAATGCTATCCTTCGTGTTTAGAGAAGACAGCCAATTGCTATCGATAGCAATATTAGGAAAAATGATATTTAATAAAATATCTTCCTCGTTGTGCGTATGTAGTGCGTGTCTAGCACCTTTATCTAGCAGAAGGAGTTCGCCCTGTTCAATCGTCTCGGGGTGCCCATTGATAGATTGAAGGGATTTACCGGAATAAACATAATTGAGTTCTAAAAAGTGATGACTATGTTCAGGATAAGGAGAAAATCGAGGATGTTTACTTATGTAAATAACATTATTCTTTAAAAAATACTCTTCTAAAAAAATAAGCGTATCTGCTTCTTTTTTGTAGGAATGTAGTGGGACATCTAGTAAAAATTTTTTGCTCTGAAATTGCTCTTTTTCAATTTGTGTATAGCTAGATAAATATTCTTCTACGATTGGATGCATCGGTTGACCTCCTGTAAATTAGTTATAGATGTTCTATACTTGTGTCATTGTAAGCGCAATCTCACGGGCGGATAATCAACTTATCAAAAAGATGAGGATGTGAAAGAAAATGAGCGATGGGAAGAAAGATACAATTGCTGTGTCATTAACAAACTACCTAGATTCGGGGTGTATAGTGGCAGGGGCAAGTGGTCTGACATTATGGGCGGATGCGTTTGGGTTAGACAGTTTTGCAGTTGGTTTGTTAGGTGCTTTGAGCGCAAATGCGTTTGGCTCCGCTGTGGGGGCGTTATTTGGAGGTAGCCTGGCAGATAAATATGGAAGAAAGTTGATTTATACTTACAATATGTTGGTGTATATGGTCGGGGCATTGCTGATTATTTTTGCGCTAAATTTTTCAATGTTACTAGCAGGTTTTTTGGTTATGGGGATGTCTGTTGGCGCCGGTGTCCCAGCATCGTGGACGTATATTTCTGAAATGGCACAACCGGATGCCCGTGCGTACAATATCGGTATCTCTCAACTTGCCTGGTCACTTGGTCCAGCGATTATTTTTACGTTAGGGGTGTTATTGGCGCCACTAGGGTTATTAGGCAATCGTTTGTTGTTTGTATCACTTTTGTTTGTTGCAATCATTGCTTGGTTCATGCAACGTCAGTTAGATGAATCTAAGGACTGGCAAGTAGAAAAGGCTAGAATATCCACTGAATCGAAGACCGGTTATCGTGAATTATTTTCTTTAGGTGTAAATCGAAAGTCGATTTTCTTTTTAGTCGGAGTGTATCTTTTTTGGAACTTAGTTGCTGGTGCCATGGGTTTCTTTATGCCATTCGTTTATGAAACAGTCGGTGGATTGACAAATGCACAAGCGAATCTTTTACAAGCTGTTTTGTGGATCTTGACCTCATTAGCTTCTTATTTTGGCTTTGCAAAATTAGGGGATAAGGTTGACCCACGCAAGTTTTTCTTCTTGGGGGCATCAATGGCAGTACTGTCATGGGTTATTTTGACGTATGTGGGGATGTCGTGGATTGGATTATGGGTGTTTGTTACATTATGGGGAATCTCTGCGGGGATTGGCGCACAAGCATTTTATGCACTATGGTCAACGGAATTATTCCCAACGAGATATCGAGGTAGCGCACAAGGGATTCTCTTTTTCTTAGTACGTGGAAGCTGTGGTGTCTGGTCAATCGTCTTTCCGATAATTTTATCGAACCTAGGATTTACGGTTGCTGGGTCGGCTATGATTGGTTTGTTGCTGATTTCCTTAGTGATTGGCACAATCTGGACACCAAGAACACAAGGAAAATCCCTCGAAGAAATTACTTTCGAAAGATATACAGACTAAATCAGCGGCATGTACATAAGGTTTCTCGTTGATAAAAGTTGTGAAAAAATTGGAATGGATACTTCAGGTAATCGAAGAGTACGATCTATTGGGCGATGTTACTTTTACAATCACAGTATATCATGAAAAACAAAACATCTGAAAAAATAGTATGCAATTTGATTTAGATAAAGTTGACAGAAAAAACGAATGAAAACGTTATTGTAAAAATGTAAGGATATACAATTTAGAAAAAATTTTTCTTGATAAAGTTATAAATGCTAGAGTGTTCAATAATGTTTATATTATTTTTTTCAAAAGAAACCCCGTTTTGTTTGACCATATTGTTATATTTACCCTATAATCAATGGAGTGTAAAAGGAGGCTTCATCAAATGGAAAGAACATTGATTTTAGTGAAACCTGACGGAGTGGCAACTGGCCATATCGGAGATGTAATTTCACGTATTGAAAGACGTCGTTTTACTATTGACGCATTGAAGGTTTTAACAGCAACAGATGAATTGATTGAACAGCATTATAAGGAATTGGTAGGCGAACCATACTTTCCAGCAATCGCTGCATTCATGAAAGAAGGACCACTTGTGGCGATTATCGCTAGTGGTACCAACATTATTGATACATTTCATAAAATGGCTGGGGCAACAAATCCTTCGCAAGCAGAAATCGGAACGATCCGTGGTGATTTTGCTCGTGACTGGGAAACTGGTGCAATTAGAAATGTTGTACACAGCTCAAATACAGTAGAAAATGCAGAATCTGAAATTGCTATTTGGTTTCCTGAGGAAGCAAAGTAAATTGATTTTTTAAATTATATAGTTAAAGACGAAGAGTAACTTTCTGTTGCTCTTCGTCTTTTTTATTTAACAGAGTAAGAATAATCTTATCGTAATAAAATAACTAATTGATTAGTCGAATTGCTTACTTTCAATAGGGTAAATTCATTGTCAAAGTGAATGAAATCACAAAAAAATACATAAGTAACAAATAGCTGTTTTAGAAAAAATAATCAAATGAAACATAAATATTTTTTATTAAGAATAAATAAATATTAATATTGACTTTTTCATAGATTTTTGGCTCTGGATAAAGGAACGAACACTTTTGTAAGAGGGAATAAATACGCTTGTTATTTCTCTATGTGAACTATATGATTTGAGTGTACAAATAACATCGGTATTTGTACGTTTTTGGGGAAAAGAGGTGCCTTATGGGAGAGGTAGAAAAATATTTGATGGTTATACTCCTTCAGTTTTCTTCTGGGTGATAGTTAGGAAAGACGATGGATGTCACACTAGCATTACATTAGAAGTATTTCTAAGGGAAGAATAGGTAAAAAAGTGAAGAATATAAAAAAATTCGTGTTTGGGTTTATGAGTGTGTTGGTTGTTACACAATATTTTATACCGGTCATTTCTTATGCAAGTGAGCTTACCAGTGAAGATAATTTTACATTGGTTGATTTTAAGCAAAACGATGCTATTGAACAACAAGATAAAAAAGTACAAGTAGACCTAAAAGCAAAAATCAATCAATCAACTACACAAGAGCAAAAAGTTGAAATCAGCTTTAATACAAATGCAATAATTAAAGAAGCAAAACTGTTACCTAAAAATGAAGGCATTTCTTATACAACAAGTAAAAATAAAATCGTGATGAAGATTTCACCTGGAAGCACAGGAAATCTCGAGTTTCAAGTTACCTTTGATAGAGATAGTTTACGTGATGAGACACAATTACAAGTAAATTATTTAAATCAACAACTGACAACAGCACTACAGTTACCAACTGAAGAAATGTCAAGTGAATCAGAAGAAAGTACAACTGTAACAAGTACTTCATCTATATCATCTACTTCAGAAATGGATACAACAGAAACGACAAGCACATCAACTACTGACTCAGAAACAACCACTACAGCTTCAAGTAGCACTAGTGAAACTACTACAAGTAGTACCAGTGAAACAGCCAGTAGTACTACGGAAGATACCACAGAAAAAAGTGAGTCAGAGACACAAGCAGCGAATGCTAAAACAAAAGAGGAACGTGCAGATAAGCCTCAAGATATTCGTGACATCTTAAGTCAAGCAGGCATTTCACCAGCAACGATTATTGATGGAGCAAAAGTTATTTATTTGGATAAAGACGGAAATCCTTACCCAGATCCAAATAATGTACCAATCAATGCAGCAGTTTCAATTGACTATACTTGGAGTATCCCAGAAGAAGTTTTAGATCAATTAGCTGCTGGCGATTATTTTGATTTTAAATTACCGGATGGCATTGCAGTTGTTCCGGGTTCAGGTAAATTAGGTGAGTACGGAACATATAGAGTAAATGAGGATGGAACTGTCCATTTTGAATTCAATGAAAAAGTTGAGACAGACCATGACATTAATGGAACGTTTCACTATGATGCAAAGTTTGACAAAAAATTAGTACCTGGAGACGTGACAATTACGACACCAACGGAAGAAAACTTTCCATCAAGTGAGGTACACATCCGCCCAGACTATGATCAAGCAATTGATAAGGCAGGACACTTTGATAAAACACCAAACCCAGATAAAGTTATCTGGGAAGTAAATATCAATCGTCCATTGAATGAAATGACTAATGCAACGGTAACAGAACATTTACCAGAAGGTACGTCCTACGAAAGTGTTGCTATTTATCCAGAAACAGTTGATGAAAATGGAAAAATCACATCGATTGATAAAGCTAATCCTCTAGTTGAGGGAAAAGATTATACTGTTGATTCTTCTGGAAACATCAAATTTATTGGTGAATATGCGAAAACAAGTCAAGCATTTCATATTGTATATACAACAAAAATTGATGAAGACAAAAAGCCAGAAGAAGATGGTGGAAAAGTTACATTTAAAAACACTGCTACTTTGAATGATGGAAAAAGTGAAACAGATGCGTCAGCAAAAGTCACCGCAGAGTACAAACCAGCAATCAAAAAAAGTGCACCAATTTCATCTGGTCAAGATCAAATTTATAACTGGTCAATAGAATACAATTATAATGAAAAAAAACATCCTGCTGGCTCATATGTTAGTGATACGATGGGAGATAATTTGACACTTGTTGACAAGAGTGTTGTCCTTCATCAAGTGATGTTTAAAGATGGTAAACCAGTGCAAGGAGCTGCGCTAGTAGAAGGTGTGGATTACAAGGTTGTACCAGATCCTTCGAACCCACATAAATTTAAAATCCAATTTTTAAAAGATATAGATTATGCAGTTAAAATCGAGTATCAAACAAAAGTGAGCGGATACGTTGATGATCCAACAGCTATTCAAAACTCTGTAGAAACAGATACCGGGAATAATTCATCATCCAATGGGAATGCGAGTCAACAAGGAATTGTAAAAAATATTGATGGGGCAATCGATTATACAAATCGTGAAGTTCCATGGAAAATAGACATCAATAATGCAGGTTATTGGATGGAAAACTGGGAACTAGAAGATACGTTTTCTAAAGGTTTATATTTAGTATCAGATAGTTTTCAAATTATCGATAAATCAGATAATAATCGTGTTTTAAACAAATCCGAATATACTTTAAAAGAAACAGCAACAGGATTTCAAGTGTCATTTAATAAACCATTAAAAGACGGTACAGATCATAAGTTCCAAATTAAATACAAAACAAAATTTGATACAAGTGCTATTGATGGTGGTACAGGAAGTGAGAATGATATAAAATTTGTCAATGATGCAACCATGACTTGGGTCGATAAAAATGGTGATTCGCATACCAATCATGCGGAACGACCATTCATTCCAATTCCAGAGTTTAAATACAATGGAAGTAAGTCAGGTGAATACAATGCAACAACGAAAAAAATTCAGTGGAGTGTAACAGCGAATTATAACCAACAGGCACTAAAGAATGCGACGATCACTGATCCTATTCAAGCAGGACAAAATTATGTTTCAGGAAGTGGAAAACTTTATGAAGCAATAATCAATAAAGATGGTAGCTATACACTTGGAAATGAAGTAGCCAATGCAGCTATTACAGAACCGAGTGGCTCAACTAATAGAGTTACAGTAAAATTACCAGAAGGAAGCAAGAAAGCATACGTATTTGTATTTGAAACTAGCCTTGAAGGTGAAATCATTGATAAAAAAACGTATGATAATACCGCCACTTTTGAAAATAATGGTATCAGCCATGATTTAGATGCTAGTGTGACCGTAGCACATGCAGGGGAATTGATTGCCAAAGATGGAATACAAGATCCAGATGATTCAAACTATGTTAATTGGCACGTAACAATCAATAGTCAACAAGCAACATTAAAAAATGTTATTGTGACAGATGAACCTTCTGCAAATCAATATGTTACTGCATCAGATGTAAAAGTTTATGGACCTACTGTCTCAAAAGATGGAACAATCACAGAAGATAAGAATACTGTTCTAAAAGAAGGAACAGACTATAACTTAGTGATTCAAACGGATACACAAACAGGAAAACAAACGATTGAAGTTCATTTTTTAAATGAAATTAGCAGACCATACATGATTGACTATCGTGCACTAATTACTTCTGATAAATCGAATGATGTTGCGACAAACAGTGCACATTTGACGGGAGAAAACGATAAAGTGATTCATGGAGATATTGAAGTGGACGTGCCAGTTGTGAATCATGACGGTTCCGCAACAGGGTCAAAAGGTTCAGTTCAAATTCAAAAAGAAGACACAGAAGGTAAAGCATTAGCAGGTGCCCATTTCCAGTTATGGACAATAAAAGATGGAAAAAAATCAGTACTTTTTCGTGAAGGAACTACAGATGTTTCAGGTAAATTAAAAATAGGCAACCTTCGTGTGCAGGACTATCTATTGATTGAAACCAAAGCACCGGATGGGTACACAATTAGTGATGAACTTGCTCAAGGAAAAGTAATCACAATTACTGCAGATTCTGACGATTCATCTTACCCAATAGTAAAACTAGTAAACGAAACAAGTAAAGTTTTGCTACACAAAGTGGGCGAAACAGTAGAAAATGGTAAAACTGTCCAAAATCCGTTGGCAGGTGCTGAATTTAAGGTAACTAATCGTAGCGGGAAAACGATTAAAGGTTATGAAAAAATTGTCTCTGATAAAGATGGGTTAGTCACTATTGAAAAGTTATTGCCAGGTGATTATTATTTGGTAGAAACAAAAGCACCAAATAATTATATAGTAGAAACCCAAAAAATAGCTTTTACTGTAACAAAAGAAGATGATGGTGAAATTCCAACCATCGAATTAAATGAC
>JBKEDT010000033.1:0-15114 GCA_047975565.1 Enterococcus sp.
GGTGATAATGGCAGTTTTAGAGCTATGCTGTTTTGAATGCTTCCAAAACATGATGAAACATATGTCCTTGGTATTCACTGTTTTAGAGCTATGCTGTTTTGAATGCTTCCAAAACTTCTGTACCATTTCCGTATGGTCTATTTTTGTTTTAGAGCTATGCTGTTTTGAATGCTTCCAAAACAAGAATTCGGGATTCGCATGTCTGATGGTTGTTTTAGAGCTATGCTGTTTTGAATGCTTCCAAAACGTTTTGGATCCTTGCAGTTATTATCATCGCGTTTTAGAGCTATGCTGTTTTGAATGCTTCCAAAACTACATTTTGTAGCTCTCTTGCCATAACCCTGTTTTAGAGCTATGCTGTTTTGAATGCTTCCAAAACAATCAACGTACGTAACACTCCTTCAACAAGGTTTTAGAGCTATGCTGTTTTGAATGCTTCCAAAACCATTTTTATTTTTTTCTATCGCTTTAACTAGGTTTTAGAGCTATGCTGTTTTGAATGCGACATGACATATTGATTAACTGATAATTTAATTGAAAACATTCAGTGGTTTTACTGAATGTTTTTTTCTTTTTACATACTTTTGATGGTTTTCATTTGCAAGATTTTAAAATTAGGAATAGGTTATTGTATGTAAGTAAAATTTAGGAGGATTACTATGTTAGAGAGTACAGTTTATGACAAATTATTTGCCCATTCTTTTTCAATTCCTGTATTAGTGAAATATTGGGATGGTACAAGTAAACAATATGGAGATATGGCCAATCCTCCAAAAGTAACCATTAAATTTAATGAAATGATACCAATAAAAGAGGTTTATCAAAACGCTTCTCTTGCATTAGGTGAAGCATATATGGCGAAGAAAATAGAGGTGGAAGGTAGCTTAGAAGAATTAATTACCGATGCATACCAACAAGCGAACAGCTTTTTGCGTGCAAAGGATTATATGAAGTGGTTACCTAAGTTTAGTAAACACACAGAAAAACAAAATCGAGAAGATATCCATTCACATTATGATATTGGAAATGAATTCTATGAACTATGGTTAGACAAGACATTGACGTATTCTTGTGCGTATTTCAAAACGCCTGAGGATACATTAGAACAAGCCCAAATCAATAAAGTACATCATATTTTGGATAAATTATTTATTAAAGAGGGTGAAACACTCTTAGATATTGGGTGCGGTTGGGGAACGCTAATGATTACAGCTGCAAAAGAATACCATGTAAAAGCAACAGGTGTTACTTTGAGTGAAGAACAATTCAACTATATCAATCAACGAATCAAGGAAGAACAGCTAGAAGATATGTGTTCAGTAAAATTGATGGATTATCGTGAAATCAAAGAAGAACTTTATGACCATATTACAAGTGTCGGAATGTTTGAACATGTTGGCTCAGCAAATCTTCCTGGATATTTTGAAGAAATCAAACGATTGCTTGCTCCAAAAGGAACTGCATTGATCCATGGGATTAGTCGGCAACAAGGTGGGGCAACGAATGCTTGGCTGAATAAGTATATTTTCCCAGGTGGCTATGTTCCGGGCGTAACTGAACTAGTAGAAGATATCACTGCTAGCGACCTACAATTGATTGATTTAGAAAGTTTACGTAGAGATTATCAATTGACTCTAGAACATTGGACAGCAAATGTTCACACTGTGAAAGAGAAAATCATCGAACAAAAAGACGAAGAATTTTATCGCATGTGGGATTTATACTTACAAGCGTGTGCAGCCTCTTTTGCTTCAAGTAATATCGATGTTATTCAATTCTTACTTGTTCAACCAGCAAATAATGATATTCCAATGCATCGTAGTCATTGATCAAAAGAAACCAGAGGACTTGGAACAGAATTGTTCCGAGTCCTTTTTTGTTGAATGGAAGATGTAAGTTTTGTTTGAATAACTTAGATACTTTATACTAAAGAGGAAAGAAAATTTAAGAGGTGAGGTATGAAAGAATTTTTTCAAACACTTGCAGAGAGAAAGGATGACTTGCTGGTTGCAACCTATCAACATTTATCCTTATCATTGCTTGCACTAGTGCTAGCAATTTTTATTGCTGTTCCTTTGGCAATTTGGTTAGTGAACCATAAAAAAGCTGCTGAAATCATGTTACAAATAACTAGTGTTTTACAAACCATTCCATCACTGGCGCTATTAGGATTATTGATTCCAATCGTTGGTATTGGCACACCTCCAGCGTTGATTGCGCTGGTCATCTATGCATTGTTACCAATTTTTCAAAACACATATATTGGCTTATCGTCTATTGACCCGTCAGTGGAAGAAGCGGCCCTAGCTTTTGGTATGTCACGGATGCGGCGATTAAGAAAAGTAGAATTACCAATTGCCTTGCCTGTGATTATTTCAGGCATTCGAACGGCTTTAGTCTTGATTATTGGAACAGCTACCTTAGCGGCGTTGATTGGAGCAGGAGGGTTAGGTACATTTATTTTGTTAGGAATCGATCGAAACAATCCTTCCCTTGTGTTGATTGGTGCGATTAGTTCAGCATTATTAGCAATTTTATTTAGTACGCTGATTCGTGTGCTTCAAAATAGAAAACCACGCGTAACGGTGATTGCTTTAGGTGTATTCATCGCTTTAATAGGCGGTATTTCGCTATCTCAAAGCCGATTTTTTCAACCAGAAACAATTACTATTGCCGGAAAATTAGGTGCAGAGCCAGATATTTTGATTAATATGTATAAAGAACTTATTGAAGAAGACACCGATGTACAGGTGGAATTAAAATCAAATTTTGGGAAAACAAGTTTTTTATTTAGTGCATTAAAAAATGAACAAATCGATATTTATCCTGAATTCACAGGGACAGTATTAGAAAGCTTAGTTGATGTACCGGATGCTGATAAAAATACAACGTTAACCTCTGAAGAAACGTATAAAGAAGCGAAAAAGCTACTTTCGGAACAATCTGATATGGCATTTTTAAAACCAATGAATTATGAAAATACGTATGCATTAGCAGTTAAAAAGGACTTTGCTGAAGAAAATGACCTGGAAACTATCTCTGATCTTGCGAAAGTTGAGAATCAGCTTCATGCAGGATTTACATTAGAATTTACGGATCGTGAGGATGGGTACAAAGGTATTCAACAGACGTATGGCTTATCTTTTGGAAAGGTCCAGACTTTAGAGCCTGCACTTCGTTATCAGGCACTGAATAATGATGAAGTCAATTTGATTGATGCCTATTCAACAGACAGCGAAATCCAACAATATGATTTAGTGACCCTGAAAGATGATAGATCAGTCTTTCCTTCATATCAAGGCGCGCCGTTGATGACGAATGTGTTTGCTGAATCACATCCAGAAATAGTTCAATCACTAAACAAATTAGCGGGGAAAATTACAGAAGATGAGATGATAGAAATGAATTATGAAGTAAATGTCGATAAGAAAGAACCTGCGGCGGTGGCACATGACTTCTTAATCAAAAATCATTTGATTGAGGAGGACAAAAAATGACTGCGATAATCGAATTTAAGGATGTTGGGAAAAGCTATGAAGAAAAACAAGTCATTGAACATCTTAATCTAACTGTAAATGAAGGTGATTTCTTTGTGCTTGTAGGTCCATCAGGAAGTGGAAAAACATCCACGCTTAAGATGATCAATGGATTGTCTGTTCCTACGCAAGGAGATATTTACTTTAAAGAAAAACGTATTCTTGACTACGATATTCAAAAATTACGGTTGAAAATGGGGTATGTATTACAACAAATTGCACTATTTCCAACCATGACAGTTGCACAAAATATAGAAGTGATACCCGAGATGCTTGGTTGGAGTAAGGAAAGACGTGTAGCGCGTGTCGACGAGTTACTAGAAAGCGTTGGGTTAGAACCTGAGAAATATCGCCACCGATTACCGAAAGAGTTATCTGGAGGAGAACAGCAACGTATTGGTATTTTACGAGCTATTGCA
Organism: Enterococcus sp.; assembly: GCA_047975565.1. GTDB lineage: Bacteria > Bacillota > Bacilli > Lactobacillales > Enterococcaceae > Enterococcus_B. The sequence continues at coordinate 3,956 of JBKEDT010000033.1, forward strand.
GCCAAACCGGATATTATTCTAATGGATGAACCTTTTAGTGCACTCGACCCACTTTCTCGTGCGTCATTGCAAGAAACAATCCAAACAATTCACCAAAAATATGGAACAACAGTGGTATTCGTAACACACAACATGAAAGAAGCGATTCGTTTAGGTACGAAAATAGCAGTAATGAAAGACGGAAAACTTCTTCAATGTGACACACCTGAACAAATTCAAAAAAATCCAATCAATACATTTGTTCGAACATTTTTCAACGAAACAACCGAAGAAGTAATGAAAAAAGAAAAGATAACTGTAGCCACTATTATGGCACTTGGTATGTATACTAAACAAGGCAATGATTTTTTAGAGTATTCAAGCACAATTTCAACAAGTGCAACAATCGAAGAATTATCTACCTTATTGATCGATAATGATGCTATATTGATTCGTGAAAATGATGAGATTCTTGGGACGATCAGTCGACAAGATGTCTTTCGTTTTTTAAGTCAAAACGAACGTTGATGCAAAGGGAGGATGACAAACATGGAGAAGTATGATGTAGTAATTATTGGTTCCGGCGTTGGAGGATTAACTGCAGCGTACGCGCTACATGCTGTAGGAAAGTCTGTAGCTGTCATAGAAAATAATCTTTGGGGAGGGACATGCCCGAATCGGGGATGTGATCCAAAAAAGGTATTATTAAGCGGTGTCGAAGCACGCGATCGAGTGAATCAGTTGCAAAAGAAGGGCTTTAATGAACTTCCACCAATGAAATGGAAAGAAATCGAAGCATTCAAGCGAACATTTACGGATCCAGTTTCAGATTCTAGAAAATCCGGATTTGCAGCAGCTGGAATCATGACTTTTGAGGGAACGGCTACTTTTATAGATGAAACGCATATACAAGTAGATGAACAAATCATTGAAGGAAAGCAATTCTTGCTAGCGACAGGACAACGCCCAGCATTGTTACCGATAGAAGGGAAAGAATACTTAAAAACCAGTACCGATTTTTTGTCATTAGCTGAGATGCCAAAAACCGTAGTGTTTATCGGTGGAGGATATATTTCTTTTGAACTTGCAACGATTGCGCAAGCTGCGGGAGCAAACGTCCATATTATCCACCATAATCAAAAACCACTAAAAGCATTTGATGCGTCACTTGTAAAAGAGTTAGTCAAGCAGGTTGAAAGTCGTGGGATTACCGTCCATCTGGATACTGAAGTAAAGAAAATCACTAAAAAAGAAAAGGAGTATTTCCTTGAATTGACACAGGGGACCTTGGTAACAGATCTTGTGTTCTCAGCAGCTGGACGGATACCTAATTGTGAGGAGTTGCATTTGGAAAATGCGCATGTTGTATATGATGCTAAAGGTATTCTTGTGGATACGTATTTAAGGACAACGAATCCTGCTATTTATGCGTGTGGAGATGTATTAAAAAAGAATGTACCTAAATTAACACCAGTTGCTATTTTTGAAGCAGCTTATGTAGCGAAAGTGATGTCAGATGAGGTACATGAACCAATCCATTATCCAAGCATTCCGACGATTGTTTATGGTAGCCCCAAGCTAGCACAAGTTGGAGTGACTACGCAAGAAGCAGAAAAATCATCTCTATATACAATTGAGCGCAAGGATATGACAGACTGGTTCACTTACAGTCGAATCAATGAACCGATTGCTCAAGCCACTTTGATTTACACTGCTGAAAATAAGTTAGTTGGTGCATCACTTCTCAGCAGTCAAGCAGATGAATTAATTAACTATCTTGCTTTAGTGATTGATCAAAAAATCACGAGTAAACAGATAGAACAGATGATTATGGGCTATCCAACAGTTGCGAGCGATCTTGACTACTTGTTATAATGGCTACTATAGTACATGTTTAGAGTATTTCTTTTTTACGAGCTTTTGCTATACTAAAATTGAAAGGGTGGGTACACATGAAGAAAACCGTATTACTACTAGGGACAGCGTTGTTGATACCTCTTGTTACAGCATGCACAAGCCAAACACAACAAAATACCGGAACACAAAGTAATAATGGATCATCCGCTACACAAACAACTCAAGGAACAACAACACAAGAAACTACGACGAGTAGCAAAGCTAACACAACAAACACAACAAACACAACAAGTGCCGATATCAAAATCTCGGTGCAACAAGCTGTGGATGCATTTACTAAGGAGTATCCAGACACAGCAGTTACCTCATTGAATATCGAAAAACAATACCAAGGAAACTATTTCTATAGTATCGAAGGTGTGGATGATACCACGGAATACGAAGCAAGAGTAGATGCTACGTCAGGCGACTTAACAGCAGGCGGTACAGAGCGCTTGGATTCAGATGAACAAAATGGTATCAAAAAAGCAGAAGATATGCTAGATACAACAAATGTAATCGAGGCACAAGAAGCAGGCGAGATAGCTGTCAAAGAAGCAGGCGGTGGAAGTGCGGAAGAATGGGAACTAGATGACTCCTTAGGCGCAATGGTCTGGGATGTTGTCGTTCAAAATAACAACCGTGAATACGAAGTAAAAATCAATGCCGAAACTGGCGATGTAATGAATCTATCACAAGATGATTGAGTTGAAATGACGATTAGCTGAGACAAGACTGATGTTGTTTTGTCTCAGCTTTTTTTTGAAATAAAATTCTGGTATTTCATAAGGAAATTCGTTAAAATGGTGTACGAAAATATGTTCGTATGAAAGGAAACGATTAATTGAAAACGTCATTGACACTAGAAATGGAAGAATCCTTATATTATTACTGCATCGATCAAGGTGCGGTGGTCGTCGAGGAAGTAACGATGCCAGATGATCAAGGCATTGTTGACACATTAAGCTGTACACTGCAACAAGATGGCTCCAGAGAATGGCGCTGCTATGAACTAAAAGTAACAAAAGCAGATTTTCGTTCCCCTGCAAAACTTTCATTTGTTGGCGATTATAATTATTTTGTGTTACCCAAAGAACTATATGAAGCAATGAAACAAGAGATTCCTTCTGAAATCGGGGTGCTTTTGTACCGTCCGTATGCAGAGATGGAAGATACCGAACTACTTACTTCAGGTACCTTCACAATTGTAAAAAAAGCGAAGAAAACACCACTAAAAGTAGCACAAGAAGAGCTGACAAACCGGTTTATGGCTTCACTTTTTAGAGAAGTTCGTAAAGCAAAGAGAATGGAATATGGAGTCCGGGTGTTCCAGACAGAGCAACTATATACTGAGTTGAAACGACGTGCGGAGATACAAAATCCATTTGAAGACAAGCGTTTTTATGAACAATTCATGGAAGAAGGAACAAATGATACGATTGACCATTTAAAAGAAGAATTGTCGGCAGTACAAAAAGAATATCAAGAGCTAGCCAATAAACGACAGTCGGCACGTCGTTTACCAACAGAGCCATTGGAGTGAGTAGATGTATTATCCGTATCTAAGAGGGAAACAATTTGATTTGTTAGCATTGAAAGAAGCAATCAACAGACAACTACTTTCACCGTTGATTATTCCAATCATTGAACCTGTAAGGGATTCAGCCACACTAAAGGCTACTATAGAACTTTTTCAAAAGGTACAACATCCGATGTATATCATAGAAAACCCTCAAGTAGGTCAATATAAATTTTACTCAGAATTTCTACATCCGTGGACGCTTACAGATGATACATCTATCAAAAAAGCACAGATCATAACACCGATAACATTACCTAAAATTATGGAACAACCGCCAGAAATGATTATCTTTGATCGACAGCACAAGATTGCTCATAGAGACACCTGGGGAAAACTAGCTAAATTACCTACACTTTATGTTATGCCTGATGATAGCCGATTTCGTTCGCAACTGTCTGAGAATAAAATCATTCTTAGTGATACATTTCATATCAGGAAATACGCGGAAAATTATGCAGAAAAAACCGATGACTTTTTTAGTGACAACTATCTTTTCTATGAAGTGGATGGTTATCAAGGTTTTGGTGATTTTACGATTGAAAGTAGTCAATATTTTGATAAAGGATTCCCCAGTCGTGCCTTAGTCCTTCATATCACATATATTGATGCATATGGCAATTTGCGAATCAAACATTTTGTTTCAGATACCAATGATAGTGCGAAGGATCAAGCACAGAAATTTTATGAGGCACTAGAGAAGTTAAAGCAATGGACGTATCGTAACCAAGATCAATTGTTGATTACAGAAGGGATTTTAGAGTTACTTGCTTGTTATGAAAGTAAAAAATTTCCTGGACTAGGTGTTCTAAAAAAATGGACATTGCTACATCATTTAGAATTACTTAGTGTACTTTCCGAGCATCCAACAAGGTGGTTAAACTATTCGAAAGTTGAACAACTACCATTGAATAGAAAAGAGGTATGATGAATGACACCCCATCTAAGAAAAGCAACCGTGCAAGATAGTACAGAAATTATGACTATTTTTGAATCAGCTATCTTATTTTTACATGAGCAAGGATCACCACAATGGCAAGATGGATTTGGCCCGACAGAACAAACAGTTCGCCAAGATATCGAAAAGGATGAATGTTATGTACTGATAGTAGATAATAAAATCGTTGGAACGGCGACTCTAGTTCCAGGAATTGATCCAGTATATAGTGCGATCGTTGAAGGGAATTGGAGAAAGCCAACGCAATTCTCAGACTACCTATCCATTCATCGAGTTGCTGTTTCACTAGAATATCGTGGACAAAAATTAGCGCAACAGCTGTTACATCAACTGATTGAAGAAGCTACTAAAATGGGTAGCAAGGATATCCGTATTGATACCTATCCAGAGAACTTACCGATGCAAGCAGCCATTCTTTCTGCAGGGTTTGACTATCAAGGGATGGTTCACTTTCCGATTCCAGAAGGACAAAGAAGAGCGTATCAATTTTTAATCGAGTAATAGTCAACAAAAAAAGAGTTATGCAAAAAAATTTTGCACAACTCTTTTTCTCTACCTATATTAAACAAGCAAACCTGTGATGATTGCACTTAAAAAGCTAACAAGTGTTGCGGAAAGTAAGATTTTTAATCCATGTTTTGCAACCAGATTTCCTTTTTCTTCATTCAATCCTTTGATTGCTCCAGAGATGATTCCGATAGAAGAAAAGTTTGCAAATGAAACAAGGAAGACAGATAAAATCGCAGTTGTATGTGCGCTGAATGCGTAAGTACCTTTTGCCAATTCAGTCATTGCAACAAATTCATTTGTTACAAGTTTCGTTGCCATGATACTACCTGCATCAACTGCTTCATCCCAAGGAATACCCGCCAAGAAAGCAAATGGAGAGAAGACAAAACCTAAGATTTCTTGGAATGAAATACCAAAAATGCTGTTGAAGATGGCATTAATCATTGCAATCAACGCAACAAAACCAATTAGCATAGCAGCGACTGTTGTTGCTACGTGGAAGCCATCAAGAATATATTCTCCAAGCATTTGAAAGAAGGTTTGTGACTCATCTTCTTCAATAATCAATTCGTCATCTGAAGCATCTAATTCATACGGATTCACAATCGAAGCGATAATGAAACCACCGAATAAGTTCAAAATCAGTGCTGTGATAACATATTTTGAATCAATCAATGCCATGTAAGAACCAACAATAGACATAGACACGGTTGACATAGCTGAAAGAGCCATGGTAATCAATCGTTTTTCAGATAAGAAAGGTAATTCTTTTTTTACTGAGATAAATACTTCAGATTGACCTAAGATAGCTGAAGCGACACCATTATATGATTCTAATTTACCTAATCCATTGATTTTGCTTAGTAAGAATCCAACTAAACGCATGAACCAAGGTAAAATTTTAATATAACGAAGAATTCCTAAAATAGCAGATATAAAAATGATAGGCATCAATACGGTTAAGAAGAATGGTGCGCTTCCTTTATTCGCAAGGCCACCAAAGACGAAATCAACACCAGCACTAGCAAATGTAAGTAGATGATCAAAGACACTAGCTAGTCCAGAAACCATAATTGTACCAAATGTAGTACGTAGTAAGATAAATCCTAAAACTAATTGCAGAACAAACATAAGAATCAAAGGCTTAAGTTTGACTGCTTTTTTGTCGGTACTAATCAAAAATGCGATAGCGATAATAACGACTAAACCAATAACACTGAAAAGATAACTCAAATAACCACTCCTTAATAAAATTCCATTAATTTTACCGCTTTTTCTTAGGAAACACTATCTCTTTTTTGTGTTTTCTATCTTTTTTTTACATTAAATCGCTTACGGGAAAAGTGTAACCGATTTAAAATGGCAGTTTGCTCATAAAAAGAGCAAGAAAAAATCCGAGACAGGATTCATGCCTCGGATTTCTAGATTAGCAAGTTGTGTTTATTGATAGAATAAATTATCTGATGGATAAACAGGAGCACAAGTAATATTGATTCCCAATTTTTTCAACGTTTGTTCATCATCTTTGTTGATCATTACCGTTGCATGTGCTTGTGCATCTTCCAAATCATTTAAATGTGCATAAGCGACTTGAGCAATTGGATTGGTTACTGCGCTGATGGCTAAAGTAATCAACACTTCGTTTGCGTTTAGTGTATCCAATGTTGCATTCATTTCTTTTGTTTTTAATTCTTGGATTGTTTCTAAAATTACTGGTGAAAGTAATGGGATATCATCTGCTATATTTGCCAAATGTTTAATCGCATTTAGTAAAACAGCAGCGGAAGCATCCATCAATTTACCTGTACGTCCAGTGACGATTGTTTCATCAGGCAGTTCTAAAGCAATGACTGCGGTAGGCTCAGTAGTATTTGTTTCATTTTGTTTTGCATAGTCATGTGCTGGTTTGACAACATGACGATCTTCCGGTTTCAAGCCAACTTCTTCCATGATCAATTTGATACGATTCACAGAACCTTCATCAGTTAAGCCTTTTTTAAAATCACATTCCGTTTGGAAATAACGACGAATGATTTCTTGTTTTGATGCTTCTTGGACCACTGCATCATCAATGATTCCAAATCCAATACGATTGACACCCATATCTGTTGGTGACTGATAAATAGATTCTTTTCCAGTGATTTTTTCAATGATACGTTTGATAACAGGAAAAGCTTCTAAATCTCGATTGTAGTTCACAGCAACTTCATTGTATGCATCAAAATGGAAGGAATCAATCATGTTTACATCACGTAAATCAACAGTTGCAGCTTCATAGGCAATATTTAAAGGATGTTTTAAAGGCACGTTCCATACAGGGAATGTTTCGTATTTTGAATAGCCTGCAACGCGTCCTTTTTGGTTTTCGTGGTAAAGTTGTGTCAAACAAGTTGCGAGTTTTCCGCTACCTGGTCCAGGAGCAGTGACAACCACGATAGGTTTGCTTGTTTCGATATATTCATTTTTACCAAAGCCATCTTCAGAAACGATTTTATCGACATTTACAGGATAATCTTCAATGGCAGAGTGTTTGTAAACTTTGATGTTTCTTCGTTCTAATTTATTAATAAAAACTTTGGTTGCTGGTTGTCCGCTGTAACGAGTGATTACTACACTGTTGACTGACAATCCATACCCACGTAATTCATCAATCATACGGAAAATATCCATATCGTAGGTAATTCCGTAATCACCACGGATCTTATTGCGTTCGATATCGCCTGCGTACACGCAAATCAATATTTCCGCTTTATCCTTCAGACGTTGTAACATTTTTACTTTGGCATCTTCTTGGAACCCAGGTAAAACACGCTTAGCATGCTTATCGTCCATTAGCTTACCACCGAATTCAAGATACAATTTATCATAATTATTTACACGTTCTAAAATATATTTTGACTGTTCTTCAATATATTTTTCTGAATCAAAACCAATCTTTTTCATTTCGCTTCCTCCTTAAAAGTACCCAAGCATTTTTTCATTTTTTAAAGCATTCGTCAATGCTAAACTGCTAAAAAAATAAATTAATGAATAAAAAAATAAAAATAAATTCATTGCGTAAATATATATGAGCAATAAAAGACATTTGCTATAATGAAGAAACACAAAAAATGGAGGGTCATTATGTCAAGTAGGAGTCAAAAAAATAAAAAAGAAAAAAAGAAAACTACCAATAAATCACTGCCAATCGTGATAGGGGTATTTGTTATGGGTGCAATAGGTGTGGGGGGATATTTCTTTTACCAAAATCAGCAGCAACACGAACTTAAACAAAATAAACAAGTTGTTCAGACGTTCATCAAAGATTTAAACAAGCAATCCTATGATGCACTTCCTAAATTATTTACTTCAGATACTGAAAAACAAAGTGGTATGACACAAGAAGAAGCTGTGAAAAAGTACCAAAATGTTTACGGGGCCATCGAAGCAAAGAATTTAACTACAAAAGATCTTCAAGTAGCTAAAAAGTCAAAGGATACCTATAGTTTTTCTTACAAATTGACGATGACTACTTCGTTAGGGGAAATAAAAGATCTTTCCTATAAAGGAACACTGAAGACAACTGATGGGACACCTAAGATAGATTGGCAACCAGATTTAGTTTTTCCAGAGATGACAGCAACAGACACCGTTAGCTTAACTGTTGATACGGCGCAACGAGGAGATATAGTAGATCGAAATGATCAAAAGCTTGCTACAACAGGTAAGCTAAAACAATTGGGCGTAATTCCTTCTCAATTAGGAGATGGGGAAACAAAAACTGAAAACATCAAAAAAATCGCTGAGGCTACAGATATGACAGAAGAGGAGATCAATCAATCATTGGATCAAGAATGGGTCCAAGAAGATTATTTTGTTCCGTTAACGATTATTGATGGAGAAACCCCAACGCTTCCAGATGGCGCCTCGATTCAAGAAGTAGATGGACGGTACTATCCACTCGGCGAAGCAGCTGCACAATTAATTGGTTATGTTGGAGATGTGACAGCAGAAGACTTAAAGAAAAATGCTGATTTAAGTAGTGACGGAGAAATCGGTCGTTCTGGACTAGAGATGGCTTACGACAAACAGCTGCGTGGAACAGATGGTGGGAAACTGAGCATTTTGACAAAAGATGGTACAGAAAAAGAAATCTTAAAAGAAAACGAGAAAAAAGACGGGGAAGACATACAATTGACTATCGACGCTACAATTCAAAAAACAGCTTACGATGGTCTAGGTTCTAAAGCAGGTGCTACTGTAGCAACACAACCTACAACTGGAGAGTTACTAGCACTTGTTAGCTCACCGAGTTATGACCCAAACAAAATGACTAATGGAATTTCGCAAGAAGATTATGATGCGTATGCAAATGATGCCTTACAACCATTCGTGAGTCGGTTTGCAACAGGATATGCACCAGGTTCTACATTCAAAACTATTACAGCAGCTATTGGACTAGATAATGGGAAGATTGATCCAGCTGAACAAGTAGCTATCGATGGATTGAAATGGCAAAAAGATAGCTCTTGGGGTTCTTACCAAGTGACACGTGTAAGCGACGTAGCATCGGTCGATTTAGAAACTGCATTGGTTTATTCAGACAATATCTATATGGCCCAAAAAACATTACAGATGGGAGAAACTGCATTTCGTTCAGGATTAGATAAGTTTATTTTCGGAGAAGAGTTGGATTTACCAATTGAAATGAACCCAGCGCAAATATCAAACGAGAAGACGTTCGAAACGGAAATCCTTCTTGCAGATACGGGCTATGGGCAAGGCCAATTGTTGATTAATCCAATCCAACAAGCAACAATGTACTCTGTGTTTGCAAATCAAGGCACGCTTGTTTATCCAAAACTACTATTAGAAGAGCAAACAAAGACAAAAGAGAACGTAGTAGGCGCAGATTCTGTAGATACAATAACGACAGACTTAAAACAAGTTGTTCAAGACGAGAATGGTACAGCTCATAGTTTAGCTGCATTAAACTTACCTATCGCTGCAAAAACAGGAACAGCTGAAATCAAAACAAAACAGGACGAAGAAGGACAGGAAAATAGTTTCCTTCTTGCTTTTGATGCAGAGGATGCAGGCTATTTGATGGTCAGCATGTTAGAGGATCGTGAAGAAAGTGATACAGCAACCAAACGCGCAAACGATGTATTGAACAAACTAGCAGAAAACTATTAAAAGAACATCTGAAATATTTTCTTGAATTATTTTTAGTTTTGCTTGTCCATCAGCACATTCCTTGCTATTATAAGGATTAAGGAAGGTGTCTTATGAAAAAACGACAAAAGAAAAAACAAGCATACAAAAAATATATCCATGATATCTTTAATGGATACGAAAAAATGCTCGAAAATCCAGAGCTAGAAGAATTACGTCTAACGTATTTACACGAAGAAACTGTGTTGAGTAGAGATGCTCAAAGTCGCATTCGATTTACAACACATGATATGCCAAAAAAATAAAGACATGACGATACTTTTTTGTTCAATATGCAGATTGCATGGCGAACAAAAAAGTATTTTTGGTTTTCCTAAAAAAAGTCTTGACCTTTTAAAAATCACCTGTTATTATTAATCACGTTGTTACAGCAAGTAATTATGTTATTTAAACAAAATAAAAAAAGTCTTGACTTTTTATTTTTGCTTTGATAAACTTTAAAAGTTGCTAAAGCAACGAAGTAGATCTTTGAAAACTGAACAAAGCAAAGACAAACCAAATGTGTAGGGCGTCTTGATTGATTCAAGACAACAAACATTTTTAAAACAGCAAGCAATATGCTAGCAAACAAATTGAGCTTAACAATCTTTATGATTGTTCTAACTTTTATTATGAGAGTTTGATCCTGGCTCAGGACGAACGCTGGCGGCGTGCCTAATACATGCAAGTCGTACGCTTCTATTTCCACCGGAGCTTGCTCCACCGGAAAAAGAAGAGTGGCGAACGGGTGAGTAACACGTGGGTAACCTGCCCATCAGAAGGGGATAACACTTGGAAACAGGTGCTAATACCGTATAATAAGTAAAACCGCATGGTTTTACTTTGAAAGGCGCTTTCGGGTGTCGCTGATGGATGGACCCGCGGTGCATTAGCTAGTTGGTGAGGTAACGGCTCACCAAGGCCACGATGCATAGCCGACCTGAGAGGGTGATCGGCCACATTGGGACTGAGACACGGCCCAAACTCCTACGGGAGGCAGCAGTAGGGAATCTTCGGCAATGGACGAAAGTCTGACCGAGCAAC
>JBKEDT010000062.1:0-11219 GCA_047975565.1 Enterococcus sp.
TATGGTAAAATAAGTTTATTGTATAGATAAAGTGGTAGGGAGAGTAGATGAGCTATGTCCAAAGCAAAATATCAACTAATCGCAGATGATTTGCGAGAAAAAATAAAGACAAATGTATACCCGATTGGCAGTGTGATACCACCGGAACTTCAACTACAAAAAGATTATCAAGTGAGTCGTTATACTGTTCGTCAAGCAATCGCACTTTTAGTAAATGAAGGGTATTTGCGATCGGAAAAGGGTTCGGGAACCTATGTCGAAGATACTTTCAAAGAAGAGAAAAGTGTACAAAAGCCAAAGAAAACTATTGGAGTTATAACTACATATTTATCTGATTATATATTTCCATCAATCATTCGAGGGATTGAACAAAAATTACGTGAATCAGGTTATTCTTTGTTATTGGCCAGTACAAATAATAATTATGCACTAGAAAAAGAAAGTCTCGAAAAAATGATTGACTATGGAGTAGATGGACTCATTGTTGAACCGACTAAAAGTAATCAATACAATCCGAATCTTGCACTTTATGTAAGTCTAAGAGAAAACAATATTCCGATGGTCATGATCAATGCACCTTATGAAGAATTAGATACATCATTTCTTTCTATGGATGATGTTCAGGTTGGTTATTTAGCAACAAAATATCTGATTGATGCTGGACACAAAGAGTTACTCTTTCTAACCAAGATTGATGATCTTCAAGGAAAATATCGAATGAAAGGCTTTATTAAAGCTTGCGAAGAATCATTTGTACGCTTTTCAACGGAGGATGTGCTTACTTTTACAACGGAAACACAATCCGAAATCCCAAGTCAAGTCAACGCACGGCTAAACAATAAATCTGGAATCACAGGAATTGTTTGCTACAATGATCAAGTTGCGAGTCAATTGATTACTGCATTAAGTGAATCTGGGTATAAGATTCCAGAAGAACTTTCTATTATTGGCACAGATGATTCACACTTACGAACTTTCGGTAATCTACAAATAACAACATTATCTCATCCAAAAGAACAACTTGGAGAAGATGCTGCACAATGGATCGTGAAAACAATTGAGTCTGGAGAAGTGCAACCTAATATTATTTATCCTACGCACGTTGTTGAAGGCAATTCGGTAAAAAAATCGAGAAAATAATATATGCCAAGTTCTTTTTTAGCTAGAGTCTAGAGTATTGCATAGATTTTTTTCTTGACTTAGAAACTATTAAATAGTTTAATGAACATACAATATAGACTAAGTTATTTGATTGACTTAGAAAATTACATTTGGGGTGCTGAAAAGCTGAGATTATACCCATGAACCTGATACAGTTAGTACTGTCGTAGGGAAATGTGTACAACTTATATTTTATTGACGATTTGTTCGTACAATCCCACTTTAACTTTTTTAGAGTGGGGTTTTTTATTTGTATTGTAAGAACAAAAGCTTTGCTATAAGGAATTTTCTCTTGATAATTCATGCTTGACTGCTAATAACAAAGTTTATTTGTGGTGTTGCGATAAGAGAAGTGATGGAATCAGGTAGCTTCATCGTCTGTAGAATAAAAGGAATCTTTTTTTCAGCCTGCTATTTGTATACACAATTAGGAGGTTTTTTTGTTATGCAAAAATGGAAGTTATCGGAAATTGTACTATTAGGATTTTTAGCTTTTTTATTCGGTGCGGTCTTTATGTTAGCAGGATATTTGTATACGGGATTGTTGGTGGTATTGACACCAATGGGATTAAGTCCTTTTGCAAACGAACTATTGTTTGGCATGTGGACGATGGCCGCTCCAGTAGCAGGAATCTTGATTCGCAAACCAGGGAGTTCAGTGTTAGGCGAAGTATTCGCAGCAGTTGCAGAAATGCTATATGGATCATATTTTGGTGCAGGAGTCATTCTTTCTGGCATTTTACAAGGAGCTGGGACAGAGTTGGGATTTCTTCTGACTAGATATAAACGTTACGATACAGTCCCTCTGATTTACGGAGCAATCGGAACGACAATGATCAGTTTTACGTATGAATTTTTTAAATTTGGTTACGGAACATATGGGCTGGCTATGGTATGTGGGCTACTTATTGTCCGATTTTTATCCGTCCTATTTTTTGGTGTAGTTCTAGTTAAGCAAATGATGAAATTCTATGAAGCATTTAAGCATTCAGAAGGAACAGTTGAATGATTACATTTGAAAATGTTTGCTTTCATTTCAAAAATAAACCGATTTTTGAAAATCTCACTGTACACATTCCCAGTCAAAAATTTACATTGCTCACAGGAGATAGCGGGGCGGGAAAGTCTACGCTACTACGATTGATTGCTGGTTTTTCAACGATAAAATATAGCGGAACGATTGCCATCAATCAACAAGATATTCAAAACATGTCTATCAAACAAAAAGTACAGCAGGTGGGCATGATGTTTCAAGTACCAAATAAACAATTTACGATGAGAACATTGCGTCAAGAAATTATTTTTACTTTAGAGAATTTACAATTTGAACCAATGGAAATAGAACGACGGATAGAACAAGCAACCTTTTTTGTAGGTACGCAGCTATTTTTAGATAGATCCATTCAAGAGTTATCTGGTGGAGAGAAGCAAAAGGCTGCATTAACAGTTCTTTTAGCAGTAGATGCCCCCATTTTATTATTGGATGAACCTTTTGCGAGTGTGGATAGAGCCTCAAGACTGGAATTGATTGAATTGCTTGTAAAGTTGAAAAATAATGGAAAAACAATTCTCCTTATTGACCATGAATTCATGGGTTATCAAACAGCAATCGATAACTGGTTAGAATTGAAAGCCAATCGACAATTAATTTATCGGTCAACTATGGAATTAGCTTCTGAGCAACAAACGAACAGTTTAGGAAAAAAAGGAGCGAACACAAATAAAATACTTCAGTTTCAACATGTTTCTTATGCTAGAAACCAGTCTAAACTTTTATTACAGTCGAGCGATTTCTATTTTAAAAGAGGAATCACAACTTTAACTGGAGACAATGGTGTGGGAAAATCAACGTTGCTTCGATCCATTGCTCAAAGACAGTCATATAAAGGAAAAATGTTTTATGAAAATCGGCGACTGCGCCCTAATAGAAAATTATATGAACGAATTTCTTTGGTAGTTCAAGATGCCCAGAAGCAATTTGTAACAACGACAATCAAAGATGAATTGCACTGGGGAAAGATAACCAAAGAAAAGAGGGAAAGGCAATATGAAGCATTAAGTTATTTTGGGTTAAACGATAAGCAACATCTGTATCATCTGAGTGAAGGACAAAAGAAGATTGTACAATTGATCAGTATGCTAGGAATGGATTTACATTTATTAATGCTTGATGAACCTTTTTCTGGATTAGATAGTAAAGCATGCCATTACTTTGTCCGGTGGATTGCTCAACAAGCTCAATTCCAAGATTTTTTGATTGTTACACATCGTACACACCCTCTGGATGGGATAAGTGAGCATCATGTTCACTTAGCAAATCAAAAATTACGGTATATCACTTGATAAAAATCAATTGAAGAGGAGGTTACTTATGGCAACTCATAGAAGTTATGTGCTTAGTTTTACTGTATTGATTCTTTTGCTAACGATTGAAGTGTCTTTTATCCGATCCATTCTATTTAATTGTTGGATTGTTTTAGCAAGTATTTTCTTTTTAGTAGTAAAGAGAAAATATTCAAGTTGCTTGCTGATTTTACTATTACCAATACTACCAGCCTGTGCAACCTATTGGTCTGTCATTGTACATGGAGAAGATCAGTATAACGCCATTTTGTTAGCAACTAGAACATATTCATTTGTAGCATTAGGCATTCTCTTTTCTTTTGGTTTAGATTTAGAAGAATTGTTATTGGTATTGGAACAAAAAGGAGTACCACCTAATTTTGTTTATGGTCTGATGACTGTAATTAATGCCGCAGATTTGCTCAAGAATGAAGTGTATGATTTGCGAGAAGCAGCATTATTTAAAGGGAAAAAATTCCATTTTTGGTCCGGACTTCTTTATTTCAAAACGATGGTCCTTGCATTTAATTGGCAAAAAGCTTATGTAGAAGCGATGCACGCACACGGATATGATGAGAATGCGCTACGTAGTCATTACAGAAATTTTCAAGAGTCAAGGCTAGCAATGTTTACTTCGAGTTTATTTTTTCTAGGGAGCAACTTCGTTCTATTTGTTTAGAAAGTAAAAAATTTAAATAAAAAGGAGTCTATTTATGCAGTTTACAGAAAAAATTCGAAAACTAGCAGCACCTTATTGGGAAGCAAGTTTTCAACATCCATTTTTAAAAGAAGTGGCATCTGGAAGGTTGGATGCTCAAATATTTAGATACTATTTGATTCAAGATAGGTATTACTTGGAGCATTTTGGGAAGCTATACACTTTTATTGGGGAAGCAACAACAGATAGTAAAATCAAAGAATTAATGAAGCAGCATGCAAGAGATTTAAACCAAGGAGAGGTGAACATCCGTGCTCAGTTTTTTCAGCTATTAGAGATAGGGGAAGAAGAGATTGCAACTACTGCGATTGCGCCTACTACCTATCACTATGTGTCACATATGTATCGACAATTACTTGAAGGTTCTCCAGAAGTTGCAATGGCGGGGATGCTTCCCTGTGCATGGTTATATCAAGAAATAGGCGAACGATTGATTATGCGTGGCTCACCAGAACCTCTATACCAAAAGTTTATTGAAACCTATGCAGGTGAAGAGTCTGCACAAAAGATAACTGAAGAACGGCACATGTTAGATGAATTATATGTAAAAGCAACCCAAAAAGAACAAAAACAAATGGAAGAAGCCTTTATAATAAGCAGTCAAATGGAATATCTTTTTTGGGAAATGGCATATACGTTTGAAAAGTGGCCGGAGGGTGTAGAAAATGTATGAAAAAAATAGAACACGTAGACTTACACTTGTTGCGTGCATGATTTCTTTAGACGTCGTACTCTCGCCAATTTTACGAATTGAAGGGATGGCACCGATGTCTAGTGTGATGAATATTTTGGCTGGAGTAGTTCTTGGTCCATTCTATGCCTTTGTAATGGCGCTAGTTTGTGGAATAATTCGAATGCTCTTTTTGGGTATTCCACCGTTAGCGCTAACCGGGGCTCTTTTTGGTGCGTATTTGGCTGGAATGGGCTATCGTTTGACGGGAAAAATTTATGGTTCAATGTTAGGTGAAATCATTGGAACCGGAATCATTGGTTCAATACTCTCTTATCCAGTAATGGTTTGGTTTACAGGTAGCAATCAAGAGTTGTATTGGTTGATTTATACCCCACGCTTTTTAGGAGCAACGTTGATAGGGTCTGTTCTTTCTTATTTTATTTTATTTAAACTAAAAAATCTAACTATCTTCAAGCAAGCACAGCGTTGGTATGAAAAGGAGAAATATGAACTATCCGAATGATGAAATCCACGAGTTGGAGAAAGTCCTTCCACTCTCCATTGACCCGCTTATTCAGTGTATTACAAATGAAATTACCAGTGAGCTTATTGCGAATGCATTACTTTTTATTCATGCAAAGCCGATTATGGCAGATGATGTCCGAGAACTGAAAGAAATCATTCCTCAGGTAGATGCTCTGTTACTAAATCTTGGGCATCTTTCTAAAGCACGAGAAAAATCCATTCGAAAAGCTAGTAAAATCGCCCAAACGACCAAGACCCCTTGTGTTGTTGACTTGGTTGGCGTAGCAGCAACTAAACGAAGAAAAAGACTTGCATTGGTGCTTGAGAAAACGATACCTAGTGTAATTAAGGGAAACATTTCTGAGATGCGTTGCTTTGTTGGCTTACCAAGCAATAGCCGTGGTGTAGACGGTGCCAAAGAAGATCAAACAAAAGCATCTTTACATGAATTGATTCCACTACTAGAACAAAGAACAAAGAAGACCAATATCACTTATTTGGCTACAGGTGAGGTTGATGTTCTTGTGACAAATAAAAAAACGATTCTCTTAAAAAATGGTGTACCAAAACTCAATCAATTTACTGGTACAGGAGATATAGTAGGCGGATTGATTGCCGCTTTTTTAGGGGGTGGGCACTCAGCAAGCAAGTCGTGTATCAGTGCAATTAGCTACTTGAATTATTGTGGAGAGCTAGCAGATAAATCAAACGGGCTAGCTCAATTTAGACATCAAACAATGAATCATCTCTCATTAGAACTAAAAAATGATGCGTGGATAAAGAACATAAAAGGAGAAGAATATCAATGCAACCAGACGTAACGTTATATTTAGTAACAAATAGATATGAGTATTCAATAGAAAAATTTCTTTCCGTTGTTGAATCTGCATGCTTAAACGGTGTGACGATGGTTCAATTGAGGGAAAAGGAGCTTTCTACCAGAGAATTTTATGAATTAGCATTGGCAGTAAAGAAAATTACAAAGAGATATGGAATCCCGTTAATCATTAACGATCGTATTGACATTTGCTTAGCAGTAAATGCAGATGGTTTGCACATTGGTGATGATGATATTCCTGTAAGCGTTGCACGGAAAATTTTACGACCGGAACAAATTTTAGGTGTTTCGGCTAAAACTGTTTTACGAGCTGTCACGGCGCAAGAAGAAGGAGCAGATTATTTAGGTACGGGAGCTATTTTTCCAACAAAAACAAAACAAACAACAAGAACATCCTTAGATACACTTGATAAGATAACAAATAGTGTGACGATTCCAGTTGTAGCAATCGGCGGAATTACAGAGGCGAAAATAAAAAAATTTACTGGGATAAATATTGCGGGTATTTGCATGGTAAGTGAAATTATGGAAGCCGAGAATGTGGAGAAAAAAGTTAAATCTTTAAAAAAATCAGTGTGCCAGTTATTGAGAGGAGAAGGAGTATGAATCAAAGAGTAGTACCACAAGTAGTAACAATCGCAGGGTCAGATTCTGGGGGAGGAGCCGGAATTCAAGCGGACTTAAAGACATTTCAGGCACGACATGTCTTTGGCATGAATGTGGTCATTGCTTTGACTGCACAAAATACTCTCGGTGTGCAAGCTGCTCTTGCAATACCAGAAGATTTTATTTGCGCTCAATTTGATTCTCTAGAAGCAGATTTTGTGATTCGGGCAGCTAAAACAGGAATGCTTTCAGATAGCAACCATGTCAGAACTGTTGTCCAGAATTTGAAACAAGTTCACTTTGGGCCGTTGGTTGTTGACCCAGTAATGGTTGCTAAGGGAGGACATCATTTGTTGACAGATGAAGCTGTTCAAGTGATAAAAGATGAACTGATTCCATTAGCTACTGTATTGACTCCTAATTTACCGGAAGCAGAGGTCCTCTTGCAAAAAAAATTGAGCACTTCACAAGAAATTATTGAAGGTGCCTATCAGTTGATGAAATATGGAGCAAAGAATGTGGTGATGAAAGGGGGACATGCGGAGGGGGATGCTTCTGCTGACTTTGTTCTTCTTGAATCAGGAGAGTCCTTTTGGCTAGTTTCACCAAGAATCAATACAGTGAATACGCACGGTACGGGAGATACCTTCTCTTCTTGTATCGTTGCAGAGTTGGCAAAAGGGTCCTCTGTAAAGGAATCGATTATTACTGCGAAAAAATTTATTCAAGGCGCAATAGAGGACGGTATTGAGATAGGCCATGGTCATGGTCCTACAAATCATTGGGCAGAATTAAGTGATGCACTCCAGATTCAAGAAGTTATAAATTGTTAAATAAAAGCTCTTTGTTAACAGAACATTTTTTGTTCTGTTAAGCAAAGAGCTTTTTTTAGCTATAAAACAATTTAAAAAGTATATCTTGATCATAATTACCAAATTTTTTTCCATAAATTGTGCAACCACCAACATGTTTTGCAGTGTCTTTGACTTCGATTCGAAATGTCCATAGTTGGTTTTCTGAAGTTGGAAAATCAGCAATCGTAACATTGGAAAGAGGTTCTCCTTCCATGTATGTTCCATGTTTCATAATGCGAATGGACTTTAAAAGACCGTATTGATTTAAATTATCTGGATACCATTTAGGGTTGTTTTTCCCACGAATATCTGAAAAGTCACCAGGGGAAGTCCAAGTACCTAAATTTTTTCCGTTAAGATAAAAGGTTATATCTGAGGGCCAGTTATTATTTGAAAATGGAAATTCTGAACCAAGTTCAAGCGAAATCTCAATCATTTCCAGTTGCTTTTCTTCATCAAGCAAGTTAGGAATTTGATAGTCTAAGCCTCCTTGAGTGAACCAAAGAATTTGTGCATCCATTCGCTGAGGGTCCATAAAATATTTTGGATGATCATTGATACCAATAAAATCTTTAGCTGTAGCAAGCCCACAAGGTGGAACAATAGAGAAATTGGTATATTGCCCAATAGGGATGGATGTTTCAATAGTTTTATATGCGTTATAAATTTTTTGCGGAAAATTTATAGTAATTGTATCTACTTTTAGGCTTGATACCTTCGAACGTCCAAGGCGCTCTGTGCGAATCAGTCCAGCGTGTTCCAATTTTTTTACATGCATCGTAACGATTGCACTACTTAATTCAAGTGCACTAGCCAATTCTTTTACACTCATTTGATTATTCGATAAAAGTTGAATAATTTTCAAACGAACGGAACTTGCTAATGCTTCATAGACTGCTAGTGAGTCTTCAGATATATCTAATTGCATTGAGGATACCTCCTAATATTAACTGATAACTTAATGATATAGGAAAAAAGTAAAAATGCAACCGTATACAGTTAATGTATATATTAATTCTATCTAAAAATATCAAAATAATTAACAAATATGTTATTGACAAGTGGATAGATGACCGTTAACATGATAAATGTAAATAAGGAAAGCGCTTTCTTTATAATTGTAATCAACTACGAATTGTAAAGGAGAAAATCATGATAGGTAATCAAGAAGTAAATGATCAAAAGAAACACTTTTGGAGTTTTGCAGGCACACACTTTGCTTACTTTTTTTCTTGGGCAGTTATTTATGGTTATTTGACATTATGGTTAGAGCAAGTAGCAGGGTTAGGTGGCACGGAAGCTGGGTTAGTTTTTTCATTGATGGCAGGTATTTCTTTAATTTTTCAACCAATTTTTGGTATCTGGTCGGATAAGTTACAATTTAAGAAGACTTTATTGATTCTAATTTCTTTAGGTGCAATTTTTATAGGACCCTTTTTCCAATGGCTATTTCTTCCATTACTTGATATAAATTTGTATCTTGCAGTGGGAATAGCAGGTCTCTATTTAAGTTTCATCTTAAATGGTGGAGTTGGGGTAATTGAGCAGTATATCGAACGAGCAAGTTGGGTCAATAAATTCGAATATGGACATTCTCGAATGGGCGGGTCCTTAGCAGGAATCACTGCAAGTTTAGTTGCAGGGCGTTTGTTTATCTGGAATCCGTCAGCAATTTTTTGGGCATGTTCGGTTGCAGCGGTTATTTTGTCGATCCTAATTATTTTCTTTGATAAAGTAGATCTAACACAACAAGTTACTGAAAAGGAACCGACAGAAGAAGCAAAGTTAGATAAAAAAACAATCTTGTCTATTTTCAAACAAAAAAACTTTTGGGCTTTAGCACTTTTTTATATTGGTGCTGCGGCAGTTTATGATGTGTTTGACCAACAATTTATTGTTTATTTTAAAAGCTTCTTTGAAAATGCGGATAGTGGAACGATTGTTTACAGTTATATGACTTCTACACAAGTAGGGTTAGAATTGTTGCTGATGCTTCCAATGCCTTATATTATTAATAAGATTGGCGCAAAAAAAGGATTGCTTCTATTTGGATTCATTACATTTATCCGTATCTTCGGAAGTGCCATTGCACCTAATTATCAAGTACTATTCTTCTGTCGAGTATTAGCAGGTCTTGAAATGCCATTACTGCTAGTATCCATTATGAAGTATATTGATCACACTTTTGACCGTCGATTGTATGCGACAGTTTATATGCTTGCCTCTAATTTTGCAAAACAAGTGTCTGTCTTTGTCTTATCGACTGTTTCAGGTAGATTATATGATTCTATTGGCTTTCACCAAACATATTTCTTATTAGCAGGAATTGTTTTTGTAATCACGATTTTAGGCATCTTTACATTAAAAGATGACCGCAAACCAGTAACTGTTCAATCTACAGTAGCTGATACTATATAAACGAATAGGAGACAAAATGATGACTAAACAAGTATATAATAATCCCATTGTACTAGAACGTGCAGATCCATGGGTATATAAACATACAGACGGCTATTACTATTTTATGGGATCGGTCCCTGGTTACCAAACTCTAGAAATTCGCCGTGCAAAATCTATGAATGAGTTACAACAAGCAGAACCAGTAACTATCTGGCATGCGCATTCAGAAGGAAAAATGAGTCAGTTGATTTGGGCACCAGAACTCCACTTCATTCATGGAAAATGGTACATCTACTTTGCTGCAAGTGACCATGAAGAAATTCGGAATCAAACATATCATCATCGTATGTTCGTATTAGAAAATTCAAATCAAAATCCATTGGAAGGAGAATGGGTAGAAAAGGGGCAAATAAAAACACAATTTGAAAGCTTTAGTTTAGATGCTACTGTTTTTGAACATCAAGAAAGACTTTATTATGTATGGGCACAATTAGATCCAAGAATTCCAGGAAATTCGAATTTGTATATTTCTGAAATGCAGAACCCTTGGACACTTAAAGGCACGCAAACATTGCTATCTATACCCGAATACGATTGGGAAAAAATTGGTTTTTGGGTGAATGAGGGACCAGCTGTTATTCAACGTAATGGCAAAATTTTTATTACGTATTCTGCTAGTGCAACGGATGAGAATTATGCCATGGGGTTATTATGGGCAGAAGATACCAGTGATTTGTTGAATGGGTTTTCTTGGCATAAAAGTGTAAATCCTGTGTTTACTTCCAGTGAAGAAAATCAACAATTTGGTCCAGGTCATAATTCCTTTACTAGAAATGAAGACAATACGGCAGACGTGCTAATTTTCCATGCACGACCGGAGAAAAATAAAGTCGGTGATCCTTTAGATAATCCGAATCGTCATGCAAATGCACAAATCTTTGATTGGGATACAGATGGCTTCCCTGTATTTGGGATTCCTGTTTCCTATAAAACACAAGAATTGGTTCGTTAAAAAAGAGGTACAAAAAATTCCAATCCTATTATGAGTAGGATTGGAATTTTTTGTTTCCTGTTCTCTCCATATTGTGATGTTCAAACAAA
>JBKEDT010000063.1:0-66483 GCA_047975565.1 Enterococcus sp.
CAAAGTAGATTATCTATTATAGAAACCTCTCTTTATAGATTTAGTTACTGATTTTCGTTCATTTTGATCCATGCAAAATTATAAAAAAATTTGTACGTTGTTTCTTAAATAATTTTGTATAATTTTTATTTGCTGATTCTTTTCGTTTACTTAGAATGTTTTGTTTATTAGTAAAAAAATTATTTATAGCTATTCATGTAACTTATGAATGCTCTTTATTTAATTTATATTTTTCATCGTTAATTATCAGGTTTTATCTATATACGTTTGAATAATTCAATCTATTTGTTTCGTTACTAAAATCCTGTAATTTGACTTTATAATTTTGACTGATTACTCAGCGTATTTATATCTTGTTTAACCTGTCTGCTTACTTAAAAATTTTAAAGAGTTTTTTCACTTCTATATACATTCAGCGTTCATTGACTTTATAGAACGCTGAATTTTGTTGTAGCTAAGGATGATTTTAAGCGTCTGTTCATTTTTTGCTTGAACACTTGATCGTTTTGAATGAAAAACACTCCAGTATATACATTGCTATTGTTTTGTATAATGAACATCCTACTGGATCATTCTCTAGTTATTTCATTTATGAAAATGATAAAACGCTTCCAACGTTGCTTTTATGCATAAATTTAAAAAAATAATCTATTTTCATTTCATTTTCATAAAAATACACCTATAATATCAATTGGTGCTAGTTTATATTCAGAAAGGGAGATGAATGTGTCTGTAGTTAGTAACCGCAATAAGCCTCCTTGTCTGCTATCGTTTATATAATTTTTTATGAACAGATATAGGAGGCGTTTATTCGTGGAAGAAAAGAAAAATTTTATCTCTTGGCCAGTGTTGGCTTTGATGTCGTTTGTAACAGTTATTGGGTTTGATGACATTATTTATAATTTCGCAAATCAAGGTATGGGTGTAATCACTTCTTGGGTTATTTTACTGCTATTATATGTGATTCCTTACTCATTGATGGTTGGTCAGTTAGGTTCTGTATTCAATCATGAAGGAGGCGGATTGAGTTCTTGGGTTCGTGGTACGAGTGGTGATAAACTAGGTTACTTTACTGCCTGGACGTACTGGGCAGCATCTATTCCCTATGTTGTCGATACTGCAAATGCTGTTGTTGTCGGCTTTGGTTGGTTAATCAACGGAAATGACTCTATGGAAGATACAATGAAGAACTCTACATTTGCACTTTTAACATTTGTTGTTTTCTTAGCATTTATCTTTTTACAACGTCATTTTAAAAAGTCATTGCAAGTGTTAAGTACACTTGGTGGTGGCGCAATGTTTATCATGACAATTCTTTTTGTTATCATGACATTTACTTCTTTATTCATGCCAAATGGTCATATTGAAACACAACCAATGACGTTTAAAACCTTATTGCCTAAATTTGATTTACATTATCTGACAACAATCGGTTTATTGATTTATGCAATCAATGGCGCTGAATTAGTTGCTCCATTTGTTACAAAAATGCGTAAACCAAAACGTGAATTTCCTAAAGCAATGATTATGTTAACTGTCATGACGATTTTCTTAACTGTTTTTGGTTCATTCTCATTAGGTGTCTTCTTTGATGCACATCACCTACCAAACAATTTGAAGATGAATGGTTCATACTATGCGTTCCAACGTCTTGGCGAATTCTTTAACATGGGGAATTCATTGATGTATGTGTTCGCTGTGACGCAAATCGTTTATATGTGTGCGCTTTTAGCTGTTTTATTAGATGCGATGACACGTATGTTGATTTCTGATACTGGAAAACATTATATGCCGAAGAAATTAACAAAATTAAATGCAGATGGACTTCCTATTAATGGATATATCTTAACAACTGCTCTAAGTGCATTTATTTTATTATTAGGTGTCTTCTTACCTGAAATGAACGATATCTTTAACTGGTTATTGAATCTTAATGGAATCATTTCTCCAGGTGTTACCTGCTGGATTTTCTTTGCATTCATCAAGATTCGTTTAGATAGTAAAAAATATCAATCTGATTATGTCTTTATCAAGAACGATAAGATGGCTGTCTTTGTTGGCTCATGGTGTTTTGCGGTAACTGTAATTGCGACAGTCTTTGGTGTGTTGCCACAAGATGCAGCAATGGGTTCTTCACTCTTCTGGCACGAATTGATTATCAATATTGTCGGAATCGTTGTTCTGATCGGTTTAGGATTTATTATGCCGTATATAGCTAAACGTGAACGAGAAAAAGAACAATTGAATTAAAATAAAATAGGCTAAGATGAACGCTCATCTTAGCCTATTTTTTATTTGTTTAAATCAGTGAATATATCTTCTGTAATTGCTTCTGGTGTCAAACGATAACGCGCATATAATTCTGCAACAGGAATCGCATCGTTAAATTCTTTCTTTGCGCCATACGTGCGTACGTGCATGCTAGAATTGCCATAGAAACGACTGATTTGTTCCCCAAATCCGCCTACTAAACTACCGTCTTCTAATGTTACAACGAGTTGATGTTTTTCTTTTAAGCTTTCCAACGTTTGTTCATCTAAGTCAGTAATTGTTGCAGGATTGATCAATGTTGCATGGATACCTTTATCTGCAAGTCTGGCAACAGTTTGTTCACCTAATGCGTAAAATCCTCCTAAAGCTAAAATGGCAACTTTTTCTCCGGATTTTACAGTTTGGTAATGTGCTTCTCTATAATCGGACTGTGCAGCTTCTCCAGAAAGAACACCATGTTCTGGAATACGGATAGCTACAGGAACTTCTGTTTGTTCAAGTGACCAATCAAGCATGCTGATTAGGTCTTCTTTTGTAGCAGGCGCAAGGTATTTGATATTAGGGATATTTGATAAGTATGGAATATCAAACGTTCCTTGGTGGGTACGGTCACTGCTAGAAATTGTTCCGTTACGAACGATAATCACTGCTGGATTACTATTGATAGCTAAATCATGAGATAGTTGATCATAGGCACGTTGTAGGAATGTACTTGAATGGAAAACAATTGGACGAATTCCTTGAGATGCCAATGCAGAGGCAAAAGTAATCGAATGT
This sequence comes from Enterococcus sp., assembly GCA_047975565.1. Taxonomy (GTDB): domain Bacteria; phylum Bacillota; class Bacilli; order Lactobacillales; family Enterococcaceae; genus Enterococcus_B. The sequence goes on from JBKEDT010000063.1 coordinate 3,049, forward strand.
TGTTCTGCAATACCTACATCAAAGTAACGATCTTCATGATTTTTTTGAAATTGTTTCAAACCAAACATTCCTGGAACGGCTGCATTGACCGCAACAATCGGTGCATGTTCGGCTATTTTTCGTTCCATATAATCCATGATGATTTGGTTGTAGTTTTCTGCAGTTGATGTTTGTTTAAGTTCACCAGTTTCTAAATCAAAAGGTGCTCTCCAGTGGAATGCCATTTTATTTTTGATCGCATTTTCATATCCGTGACCTTTTTCTGTATGAACGTGCAGTACAACTGGATGTTGACTATCTTTTACTGATTGGAACATATCAATCACAGTCTGTAAATCATTGCCATCTTCAACATACTGATAGTCAAAGCCCATTGCTTTAAATAGGTTGTTTTCTGCGGTTCCTTTTGATTCACGTAAATCACGTAGATTTTTGTAAAGACTCCCATGGTTTTCATCGATAGACATTTCGTTATCGTTAACAAGTACGATTAGATTTGAATTCAAGTCTCCCCCATTGTTCAAGCCTTCAAATGCAAGTCCACCACTTAATGAGCCATCACCAATAAATGCAACAACATTCCCTTCTTCATGTTTCAAATCGCGTGCTTTCGCTAAACCAACAGCTAAACTGATGGATGTTGACGTATGCCCGATTGTAAAGAAATCATGTTCGCTTTCGTGTTGGTTTGTATACCCTGTGATTTGGTCATATTGGCCGTCTTTAAATCCATATTTTCGACCTGTAAGTAGTTTGTGCCCATAAGATTGATGTGAGACATCCCATACGATTTTATCTTTTGGTGAATCAAATACATAATGGAATGCAATCGTTAATTCTGTTACACCAAGATTTGGTCCTACGTGTCCACCGAATGCACTATCCTTCTCTAAAACTAATGTCCGCATTTCTTGAGCAAGAGACGCTAACTCTGCTACTGTCATTGATTTGATATCTGCAGGTTGGTCTACACGATCAAGCATCGGTGTTTGTGTTGCTACTGTCATTTGATTCTCTCCTTTTTGTTCATTTATTGTAGTGTCATCCTACAACTAATGGTATGAGTATAATACTTGGAGTGCACTCTAAGTCAATAGTTTTTGTCCTTTTTTCTCGGAACAAAAAAGGAACAAGCATCTATTTGCTTGTTCCTTTCTTAAAGAGCTTTTAATTTTGAGCAACATACTCATTTAAGAACGACTGAACAGTTGCTTTGTATTTGTCGGGGTCTGTATTGTATGCCTCTGCATGTTCTGCACCATGGACGACATATTTCTCTTTAGGTGCATCTGTCGCAGTATATAACGTGTTCAACATCTTATAAGGTACAAATGTGTCTGCATCTCCGTGGATGAACAATATCGGTGTTTTATTTTTCTTCAATTGGTTGACTGCACTTGCATCTTTGAAGAAAAATCCTTCACGTACGCGAGTAATCAAGCTAGTGACTTGCATCAATGGAAAATGTGGTAAATAGCTGAACAGCTCACTCATTTGATAGCTTAACTCATCTTTAACTGATGTATAACCACAGTCCTCTACGATTGCTTTGACATTTGATGGCAGTTCTTCACCGCTGGTCATCATCACAGTTGCACCACCCATACTGATACCGTATAATACGATTTCTGAATCAGCGCCGTTTGTGTCGATAACCTTGTCGATCCATTTCACATAATCTTTACGCTCCGGCCAGCCAAAGCCAATATATTTTCCTTCACTCTCTCCTTGTGCTCGTGCATCCGGAATCAAGACATTATAGCCCATATCATGATACATTTTTGCGTAGACACTCATTGTTTCTGCATCTCCCATATATCCATGGGCAACGATTACGGTTTTATTCGTTGTCTTTTCAGCAGGTAAATAGATTGCCGACAACTTTAGTCCATCATTTGTGATATGCCAAGTTGAACGGTTGTCTTCATTGGTAAACCATTCATTTCGTGCAATATCTTCTTTATTCTTTGCTGTTCCTGGTGTATCGCTCCCTAAAAAATCTTTTTCTGAAGGGACAAAAGCGTAATGGAAAAAATAATTGCCAGCTGCAAATAAACCAATTAATAGAACTAGTATCCCGACTAGAGTAAATATATGCCATCGTTTCATCAAAAATTACCTACCTTTCAAGAATCCCCAGATAGTATAATGAAAGAATGTACAAAATGCAATATGTTTAGTTATTTAATTTGTATACCAAACAAATCTATTTTAGTCACAGTATGTTTCGACTGTATCCCCTTTGTCCTTAAATAGCTGGTGTAAGTCTTCTCTGGTATTTCGATGAAGAGAAATTTCAAGTGACTTAAGCATCGTTTCTGGAAAAAATTTAGCTGCACTCGTTTCAATGCCACCGTGAACGGTTTCTTCAAGTGCTGTGCAGAGAATAAACAATTTGTAAACATACGTGCTGCTAGGTGGATAGGCATGTTTTGCTTTATCTTTTACTGCAAGCAATCGTTGTGCGCTGACCCTGATGCCAGCTTCCTCTTGTGTTTCTTTTTCCGCAACCTCAAATGGTGAATAGCCAATATCTGCCCATCCTCCCGGGAGACTCCATATTTGGTCTCGTTTTTCTTGAACAAGTAGTAGTTCTCCTTGTTTATTAAAAACAACTGCACGAATGTCTACCTTAGGAGTAGCATAACCGACATCTTCATTGCCTAATTTGATGCGTGTTTCTTCTGGTAAATCAGTTAGAAGTCGCAGAAGTTCTAGATATATTTCTTCTAATTGTTCGTAACGTTCTAGATCATAGATATCGTGCCCGTATGCTTTTCCTGTTTGAGCAATTCCATGAAGCTTCGTTAGTAAAACCATGCCTTCTTTATTCATTTGCAGCTCCTTTTGATTAATTTAAAAGAGATGCCCATGCAGACATCTCTTTTAAGAAGTTTATTTACTTTCAATCAATTTGAAACTTGACCAAGGTTTTAAGTAGTCTAATAAGAAAAGTTCATCGTCTGAAATTCGACCAACGACATTGACACGTCCGTCATTTTTCATTGGTTTCAATGCGATTTGCGTTTCTCCTTTGTATTGTCCATACCCAACGTTGTCAATCAAGACATCCCCATGATCCATATCGCGTGTTGTATGTGCTGGGAATGGTTTATCTTTGTAGTAAACACGTGTCATTGTTGAACGTAGGATATACGCTGAACGGTCCCCACGATAGCTGTGTAGGTTATCAAATAAGCAGATGCGTTCATCCTCTGTTATTTCTTCACCTGGCACTACTTTTAATGATGGATAGTCCGCGTTGAAAGCTTCAGCCATTGCTTTTAATTCTTCTTCAGATGCATAAGCATTTCCTACTGAAATATCATCAATCAACCCAGTGAGCATCAAGTGTTTCACTTGCGTTGCTATCTCAAGGTCACGATGATCTTCTAGCGAGCACAGACCATCCTGTGTTGGCCAAGGTCCAAATGTTGCAGCATGTGAATTGACAAAAGCCATTGAATTTAAATTATATTTTCTAAATTTTTCTGAACAATAAACAAAATGATCATAGCTTAATCCAGAATAACGATGTGGATAGAAATTATGAGAGCCTAATAAGTTGTTTGTGTTTGGAGAATAGCTCATAATATTATCGACATAATCTGTACCTGAACTCATGTTGATCTCAATTTTGATACCGTAAGGGTTTCTGGTCATGCGTGCTTCTTCAGCTCCTGTAAACCCAAGATCTAAACGAACACCGTAAGCGCCCATATCATGGAAGAACGATAAGTCATCATAAGAAATCTCTAGTTGTTCAAATAATGATGGGTTGATATCCACCATGACTTCCATACCTAATTCGTTCGCATAGTCAACCACACGTTTGAATTCGGCAAGCACCTTTTCTTTGTCTTCTTTGATTTGTAATAGACTTGTAAAAACACGTTTAAACCCATATTTATGTGCTAAGTCTAAATATGCTTTATCCTTCTCAAAAGTTGAACGTTCTGGATAAATCGAAATACCTAATTTTCCCATCAGAAACTCCTCCTAAATTCACATTAACTTCTTTTGTATCCACTTACATTTTAACAAAGCGTTTCCAAAAGGTCTACACCTTTCATAAAATTATCAAAAGAATAAAAAGTCGGTCATAAAATTTTTGAAAATGAATAGTCCTTTATTCAAAGTTTTGTTATGATAAAAATAAAATTATTTTTTAGCTAAGAAAGGATTTTACTCATGAAAGCACATAAACTTATTCTTGGAATTAGCTTAGTAGCTGCATTAGGCATTGCAGGTTGCGCAAATACTTCAGAAGACACAGACACAAGCACTAGTAGCTCTACAAGTAGCTCCGCTTCTGTTCCCTCTTCAAGCTCTAGCTCTGTAGATTTAAACGCCTTAGAACTCCCACAATTAGATACAACAGTTGCTGAGAATGAGGATTCAGTTGAACTAGTTACCTCACTTGGCTCAATCAAAATCAAACTTTTCCCTGATATTGCACCAAAAGCAGTCGAAAACTTTATGACACATGCTAAAGAAGGCTATTATGATGGGCTTACTTTCCACCGGGTCATCAATGATTTCATGATTCAAGGTGGGGATCCTGACGGTGACGGTACAGGTGGTGAGAGTATTTGGGGAGAAGGCTTTGCTGTAGAGCCATCTAACCAATTGTACAATATCAGAGGTGCACTATCGATGGCACGTTCAACGGATCCAAATAGTAATGGTAGTCAGTTCTTTATCGTACAAAACAAAGACGATCAAAGTAGCAGTTTGTCTGAAGACGTCTACCCTGAAAAAATCATTGATGCTTACAAAGATGGTGGTTATCCAAGTCTAGATGGGCAATATACTGTATTTGGTCAAGTTATTGACGGCATGGATGTTGTTGATAAAATAGCAGCTGTTGATACAGATTCAAGCGATAAACCTACAGAAGATGTGACAATCGATAAAATCAATATTCTACAAGAAGCGAAATAAAAAGGCTGAGACATTTTGTCTCAGCCTCTATTTTTTAATTTTACATCACTCACGGATAGCGTTACTTACGCATCTTGATTCACGATAAACGTAAACTCACACTCGCAGACCTTCTTATCCCCTACGTATGCTTCAGATAAAGCAGTTCCCACAGCACCTTTTAATTTGATGATCTCAAAATGGCATTTTAATACATCCCCAGGGACTACTTTTTGGCGAAACTTCGCTTTGTTGATCCCGCCGATATACGCACGTTTGCCTAAGAATTCTTCGGATTTTAAAATCAAAATAGAACCTGCTTGTGCTAGTGTTTCTAAAATCAATGCACCAGGCATTACAGGGTTACCCGGGAAATGTCCTTGGAAAAATTCTTCGTTGATGGTAACGTTTTTTGTTGCGATGATTTTCTTACCAGGCTCTAAAGAATCCACATAATCGATATAACAAATTGGGTATCTATTTGGGATCAAGTCCATTACTTCTGTTGCAGATAATACATATGACATAGTACGTCTCCTTCTTTTAGCTCGTGCCAAAATTCTTTTTATTTTGATTATCAAAGTATCATATCCTACTGATTTCCGCAATATATTTTTTAAATTTAAAAAAATACTTTGACAATCAAAGCATTTTAAGGAATAATAGACAATCATATAGAAAAATTATTTTTCGCATATTTTTCGCAATTATTTAATTTATACGAATCGAGGGACTACCAATATGTCATTTTTATCAGGAAAAAAGATCGTTATCATGGGCGTAGCGAATAAAAAAAGTATTGCTTGGGGATGCGCACAAGCAATGCAACAACAAGGTGCAGAAATCATTTATACGTACCAAAATGAACGTATGACGAAATCATTAGTCAAATTAGTTGGTGAAGATGCCTTTACCGTCGAATGTGATGTAGCAAGTGATGAAAGCATCGAGAAAGCCTTTGCTGAAATCGGCGAATATGCTGGAGAAATCAACGGTCTAGTACATGCGATCGCTTACGCAAATAAAGAAGAATTATCTGGTGATGTCTCTGATATAACACGTGCAGGTTTCTCTCTTGCACAAGATATCTCAAGCTACTCATTGATTGCTGTTTCTCATTATGCACAAGCGATCATGGCGCCAAACAGCGGCATTGTGAGCATGTCTTACTTAGGTTCAGAACGAGCTATCCCAAATTACAACATGATGGGTATTGCAAAGGCATCCTTAGAAGCTGCTATTCGTTACCTTGCTGCTGAATTTTCGCCAAAAGGTATCCGTGTGAACGGAATCTCTGCTGGAGCGATCAAGACCTTAGCTGTTACTGGTGTAAAGGACTACCAAAAATTGATCCAACTCTCAGAAAGTCGTACACCGGACCAACAAGGTGTTACAATTGAAGAAGTTGGGAATACTTGTGCATTTTTAGTTAGCCCACTTTCAAGTGGAATCATCGGCGATATTATTTATGTTGATAAAGGGGTCCACTTGTCTTAGACAACTTTCTATTTACTAATCACGCAACACACAAAAGAAGCGAAAAGAAACTGAACACTCAGTTATCTCTTCGCTTCTTTTCTATTTAGATTCCAAATTAGATTCCAAAAATCCGTGCACTCACTTCTCCAGTTTCAGTCTGCGAAATTTCTAATAAACTCGGAAAAACGATTGCCCCACGATTGTTCGCACGAAATACGTTGTGAAACCAGTCATAGAGTTCTGGTGGTAAACGATAGGCTTCTGGCTTATCCGGCGTTAAGAGCGTCACGATTGGCGTTGGTGCTTCTTTACTGATATATTCAACAGAAAGGACTTTGTAATAAGCTGGTACATCGTACACTGGCAAGCAGGCATGCAGTTCAGGCGCTTCAATATAAAGCTTTGCACGCCAGACATTGTAGATGTAGCGACCGCGTTCATCCTGATGGATTTTCCCAATTGATTCATCCATTGTCTCCCACCCCTTTTCTACTTACTTTTATTTTACTTGATTCAGTAAAATTTGAATAATGCTATGCATAAAAAAGTTATTTTATAAAAAAAGGCAAAGTCAACTGATTGACTTTGCCTTCTCTTGTTTAATGAGTACTTATTCAATAATATGGATCCAATTCTCTGGTGCTTCAACATCACCAAATTGAATGCCTGTTAATTCATCGTAAAGCTTCTGAGTAACTGGACCTACCTCTGTCTCGCTATAGAAAACATGTAAATTATTTTCGTGGTAGATCCCACCGATTGGCGAGATAACTGCAGCTGTTCCACAAGCGCCAGCTTCTGCAAATTCATCTAATTTGTCAATATAGACATCTCCTTCAATCGCTTGCAAGCCTAATCGATGCTCTGCAAGATAAAGCAATGAGTATTTCGTTATACTAGGTAAAATAGATGGTGATTGCGGCGTAACGAATTTCCCGTCATTTGTAATTCCAAAGAAATTTGCTGATCCAACTTCTTCGATTTTTGTGTGCGTCGCTGGATCTAGATAAATACAGTCTGAATAATCTTGGGCATGCGCCTGATCTCCAGGGAGTAAACTTGCTGCATAGTTTCCACCAACTTTAGCTGCCCCAGTCCCTTGTGGTGCTGCTCGATCGTAATCTGAAACAATGAAATTTGTTGGCTTGAGTCCGCCTTTAAAGTAAGCACCAACTGGTGTACAAAAGACAACGAAAAGATATTCTGGTGCTGGATGAACACCGATATTTTCTCCAACTCCGATTAAGAAGGGACGTAAATATAACGTTGCTCCTGTTCCGTACGGAGGTACAAATTCTTCATTTGCTTTAACTACTTGCTCAATCGCATCAATAAACATCTCTTCTGGGATTTGTGGCATTAGTAATCGACGCGCACTACGATTCAAACGTTGACTATTTTGTTCTGGACGAAATAGATTGATACGTCCATCTTTTCGACGATAGGCTTTAAGGCCTTCGAAACACTGTTGCCCGTAGTGAAGTGCTGGAGAACCCTCATGCATGGTAATAAAATTATCCTCTGTTAGTTCTCCTTCGCTCCATTTGCCGTCTTTAAAACGTGCATGATAGCGCCAAGGCGTTTTGATGTATGAAAACCCTAAGTTATTCCAATCAATTTGCATTGTTTCTCCACCTTTTTCTTTATTTCTTGTATTTTATCATCAAAAAAAACGTTTGTCATTGCTGTTTGTTGATTTATTTACTAGAACGACTGATACTTTTGGCTACTTTACTTTGTCTAGTTGCATTCAAATCAAATTTATTGTTACAATGGAGCAAGTAATTTATGAAAGGTGATTTTATGCAGATTTTCTTAGCTACATCAGAAACAACATCATCAACAGATTCACAATTGATCGAACAAACAGCGAACCAGTTGAATGCCTTTCAACGTTTCTGGGAATCTATTGATTGGGATGCAATCGTTGCAACCCTCATCGGAAAAACTATCTATATCTTTTTCTTGATTTTTTTGTTTATTCTTTTAAAAAAAGTAGGGAAATATGTAATCAACAAAACGTATGATCAATACTCAAGAAAGGCAATGTTGAATGAAAGTCGTTTAAATACATTACATAGTTTATTGAATACGATTTTTCAATATATATTGGTTTTCTTCTTTCTCTACTCTTTATTAGCCATCTTAGGCGTTCCGATTGGTTCTTTATTAGCAGGTGCTGGGATTGCTGGTGTTGCTATCGGGTTAGGTGCTCAAGGATTTATGAACGATATGATCACGGGCTTTTTTATTATCATGGAACAACAAATGGATGTAGGCGATTATGTACGTCTAGTGAATTTAAGCATTGAGGGTACCGTGGTCTCTGTTGGGATTCGGACAGTTCAGATCAAAGCAACAGATGGAACGATCCACTTTATTCCAAATAGAAATATTACAACCATCAGTAATCTGTCTCGCTCAAACATGCAAGTGTTGATTGATGTTCGAATCAAACCGGAAGAAGGATTTGACAAGATACAAGCGGTTATTGAGCGCGTGAATCATTCGTTAGCAGCAGCCTACCCTGAAGATATCCAAGTAGGCCCAGATATTTTTGGCCTTGTTGACTTAGGAAATAATAACTTTGCTATTCGGACAACTTTTTATGTATTGAATGGACAACAATATAAACTACGAGAAGAATTTTTAAGTGCATCTGTCCAAGCATTAACAGAAGCTGGGTTTACCATACCAGATACGCCAATCACGCTAAAATAAATAAAACGGACTTGAGACATAGAAATGTCTTAAGTCCGTTTTTCTTATCGATTTAATAGAAATTTTGCTTTTTGATCTTTTGGTAACACAGTATTTCGTCTTTCTAATTCATGGACTAAATAATTAACTGATTTGAGTAATTCCTTCCGTGTAATGATTCCTTTGAAAGTACCTACTTCATCAACTACAGGTAAAAATGGTGAATCGACAAGTAGATGAAGTACATCCTCTAACTCCCACTCTTCACCAATAGTTGGTACTTCTCTTTCCATTACATCAGCTACTTTTGAATCATTTAGCGATTCTGAGCTGATTTGGGTCAAATCAATCATTCGATTGACGATATTTGATAGACTGATCAGTCCAACAAGTCGATCTTCTTTGTCTAGAACTGGGATTTTACTATATCCAACTTTAGAAAGCACAAGTAGCGCATGGTCTAAAGGATTTGAATCCATCAATGTAGCGACATTATCGCCAGGGATCAAAAATGTTTCTTGGTTTTCAAGCAGTAATTCACTCACTATAGGTCCAATCATTTAAGTTGCCTCCAATTTCATTCACTGTCTCTATTTTACAAAAAATAAACAAAAAAAGCTGTTTTTCTGAACGAAATTGTTTAAATTATTAAAATTTTAAACGTTTATTTCTTGACTCTCGAAAAATCAAAGCGTAATTCTTCAACTGGTTGATGTGCGCGATTGTAATATTGAACCATATAGCTATCCTCGGTAACATCAATCAGCGCATATGTTGGGATGTGGATTGGGCCTCTTGGCTGTGAGACACTGCCAGGGTTCAAATAGAGAATGCCTTGCTCTTGTTCACAAGCGACTTGGTGTGTGTGACCAAAAAATACGAGCTGTGCACCTACTTCTTGTGCCTGTAAAGACAAACGTGTAAAGCCCATACGTACATTATAAAGATGTCCATGTGTCATAAAAATAGTATCTTCACCTGTCTGAATCACACGAGAATCATCAAATCCAGGACCAAAATCGCAATTTCCTCGTACCACTTGATACGTGTCCCACAATGAGTCTGTAGCATCTAACTCAGAGTCTCCACAATGAAAGAAATAATCGACGGTTTCTTGATATTTATCGCGTATATCGGTAAGGATATCACGATCTCCATGGTTATCACTAACAACTAAATAACGCATCCTACTCTGCTCCTTCTAGCCACTGACGCCAAACGTTACTTAATTTTTCGGTTGCTTGACCGCGATGACTGATTTTATTTTTTTCTTCCCCACTTAATTCAGCGGATGTTTCAGTAAATCCATCTGGGATAAATAATGGATCGTAGCCAAATCCGTTATCTCCACGTGGGATTCGCCCAATTTTTCCTGGCCAATCGGCTTCTACAACTAAGCTTTCTTTACCAGGCTGTGCAAATACTAATGTACAGTGAAATTGAGCCGTTCTTTTTTCATCAGGAACACCTGTCAATTCATGCAAAAGCTTTGCGTTGTTCGCAGCATCACTCTTTTGTTCACCAGCAAATCGAGCAGAATAGACACCGGGAAGACCATTCAACGCATCTACTTTTAGCCCAGAATCATCTGCAAGAACGGGTTGTTGCAGTATTTGCGCAATTGTTTCTGCTTTTAAGCGCGCATTTTCTTCAAACGTAGTCCCTGTTTCTTCCACGTCAGGAAGTTCAGGATAATCCAATAATGTTTTTACTTGATAGCCACTTCGTCCGAATAACTCGGCAAATTCTCGTGCTTTACCAGCGTTTCTTGTAGCAATGATAATTGTTGGTGTAGAAGCAGTTGCTTGTTCTTTGACGTCTGTTAAAAGAACAGTTTTTTGTTCAGCAATCAGTGACTCAATTGCAGTTTTACCGTATAAAAGCATTTCGTTTAATTGTTCACCATTAAAGGTAGCTTCTTCCCCAGTACCCTGGATTTCAACGAATTGCCCATGTTCAGTCATTACTAAGTTCATATCAACTGCAGCAGAAGAGTCCTCCGTATAATCTAAATCAGTCACACACGTCCCATCAGGAAGGATACCTACACTGATAGCTGCTAAGTGTTCTTTGATTGGGTCTTCCATTGTTGGATTTTCTTGTAGCAATTTTGTAACTGCTAGCCGTAATGCTACAAAGGCCCCTGTGATACTTGCTGTTCGTGTACCTCCGTCAGCTTGTACAACATCACAATCGACAACGATACTTCGTTCACCTAATTTTTCTAAATCAACAACTGCACGTAGGGAACGACCAATCAACCGTTGGATTTCCATTGTTCGACCGCTTAATTTTCCTTTGCTACTTTCTCGACGATTTCTGGTATTTGTTGCACGTGGCAGCATGCTGTATTCAGCTGTTACCCAACCAGTCCCTGAATCTCTTAAAAATGGAGGAACAGATGCTTCAATAGTAGCGGAACAAATAACTTCTGTATCGCCAAAACGAATAACCACGGACCCCTCTGGATGTTTAAATACATTTGTGCGAATTTCTATTGGTCGTAATTGTTGGACCTCTCTTCCATCATGACGCATCTTCTTCTCCTCCTAAATCAATATGTTGAACAGATAGTTCATCTAAGTCAAGCCATTCTTGTGTAATTTCTCGGAACATCTTTGGTGAACCAGTTGTATAAAATTCTGTAAGTGTTCTACCTTCTTCTGGTGTATTCGCACTGTCAAAGTAATCTAAAAGTGCGGAAACATCAGTAATCGCTGAAGCGCCTGAATCAATCAGCGTGATATCTTGTCCAACAACGTTTTGAATGATTGGTCGTAATAAAGGATAATGGGTACACCCTAAAATCAATGTATCGATTTTTCTGCCACGAAAAGCAGCAAGTGTTTCTGCCACGATTTTTTTGGCAACAGAAGAATGGTATTCATTGCTTTCAACGATAGGAACGAATTTTGGACACGCTAAACTAAAGACTTTTGTCTCTGGTGATTTTTCAAGAAGCGCACGTTCATATGAGCCACTTTTAATTGTTCCTAGTGTACCGATTACTCCGATACGATGAGTTGATGTAGCATTTAGAGCAGCACGGGTACCTGGTGGTATCACACCAATTACGGGAATATCTAGTGCTTGTTTGATTTCATCAAGTGCTACAGCAGTCGCTGTATTGCATGCAATCACTAACATTTTGATTCCCTTATCTACAAGATAATTTGTCATCTGCCATGTATATTCGATCACTTGACTAGCGGGTCTTGGACCATACGGACATCGTGCGGTATCTCCTACATATAAAATATTTTCATTTGGTAATTGCTTCAGTGCTTCTTTCACGACAGTTAAGCCACCTACACCAGAATCAATATAACCAATTGGTCGATTATCTGCCACTGTTGATCCATCCTTTTTTTTAAATTCTCTTCCTTTATTGTGTACTTTTTGTATCTTTTTTTCAAGTTCTTTCACTACTTGTAAAGAAACAAAACATGAAGAAATTTGCTTAGTCTCTCTTCTTCATGTTTTATTGTTTACTTTGTGGCTACAGTCGTATTCTTTTTTTAAAGATATAAAGAAACAGAGCGGATTTCTCCACTCTGAAAAAGTCTTTTTAAAATTTCTAGAAAGATAGCTCACTTTTTATTTTGGAGAATCTTTATCCTCTAAATTTTGTTGTCGCTTAGTCTTATCCCACCCAGATTCACTTTTTAGATGACGAATCGTGGCTTGAGGGTAGATTTGTGAAAGCGTAAGCAAAAATTTCGTTAGATAATACGTATCTACTAAAACAAACCAGAGAGAAAATTTTCGCTCTTTGTTTCGATTGTACAACCATGCCCAGATGAAATTGATACATAGTATATAAAATAGCATCATGAAGAAAATGACAAGAATACTATACATCAACTGTGTCATCCCGTAGAGTAAGAACAAATCTAAAATCACGACAAACGTATAGATAACAATGAGATATTCCAACATCATAAGCCATGGCTTTAGAAGAGTCATTGTAAACTCAAATTTTTGCTTGGCTTCCAATGTTTTCGAACGAAAAATCGGCAAAAGGTATTTTGCTGATTGGATATTTCCTTGGGACCAGCGCACCCTCTGTTTGACCAAAGCAGATGTATCACGATCAATACCAGATTGTGTAATGTAGATATCATCTAATTGGATGTTCTTTGCTGGTTTTTCCCCTAAGAATAAACGAGTAGACAAATCAAAATCTTCAACTAAACTTTTGCTCCAAGGAGCTTCATTCAAACTATCTAGTGTAGTCAATTTACAAAATTGGCCATTCCCACCAAATGCGACTGTTCCAGTCATTGAGCGAAATGTTTGAGTCGCATTAATGATCTCCGCAAATTCCAAGTCTTGTGATCGATCCTGCGTACTACTAATGACACGTACTTTTGATTGAAGACCTGTAATATCTTTACGATTATTGAAAACAAAATTGATTTTTTCGAAATATTGTTCAGGTAGCAATGTATCCGCGTCAATAATTGCGATCAAGACATCATCAAATGATTTTTCCTTTTCTTTTAATTCAGATTTGATGATCTCGTACACATAATTTAATGCTTCGCCCTTGCCTTCTTGTGCGTGAGGTTTTAACCTTTGTATCAATCGAACGCGTGAATCATCAAATTTTCTGACCTCAGCAGCCGTATTGTCTTCACTTGCATCATCAATAACAATAACGTGTAACTTTTCGTATTTACTTTTAAGAATACTCGCTAATGTATTTCCGATAACTACCTCTTCATTCATACAAGGAATCATGACATACATATCATAATCCTTTTCGACTGCGATTGGTCCTAGGTCAATGACTCTCTTTCGATGAGAATAGGCATACCATAGGAGAATTGTTTCTAACGTGTAGTAAAAAATGACAAACAAAGACACAATTAGAAAGAAATGTTGTACAGAAGTCAATTCATTAAGCACATACTCCGGTAAAAATCCCCAAATTTTTGATAAGTAATACACGATATAAATAAAGACAAAACTTGGGAAAACATATAGACCGGCTTTGATAAACGTATGCTCATATTTTTTTAAGCCAATATAGAAACCATATAGAATAATCGCTAAAACAAATACGGTCTGTGCGGTAAACGAAAGAAATTTCATTTGACTTAATAATTCCTGCATATCTTTGCTTTGAAGATATACCGCAACAATCATCGATCCGAGTATGAGAACTATGTTTGCTCCGTACACCCAAATTCTTTTAGGTTTTTCCCATTGTTCATTGACACGATCTAGAACAGCAAAATAAAGTAAAATACCGATAAAAATCTGATTGAAAAATGCAAGTAAAGAAATGAAGCTTGCAAAAATAGATCCGTAATTTAAAAGCAAATTATCAAAATAGTACATGGTCTCGAAATTAAATTCATTGTGAACAACTGATCCAGAAGCTGCAATAAAATAAAGAGCGACCATTGATCCTACGGCTAAGAAAATCCCAGCATAATAATTTTTTCTAAATCCTTTAAATTGAATATTATGTTTTAAAAAAACCAAATACATCAATGGCGCAACTGTGCCTAGATAGGTAATCAAATAGGCAGGCGTCTCTACTAAAAAGGACATATCCCCTTTTCCTATATAAAGATCATAGATTTTCGAGAAGAAAATGATCAATAGAAACAATCCTTGTATTCCGGCAGAAAGGAGAATCAGTTTCGTAAATCGTTGAATATGCAAGGTCACCTTTGTACGATAGCTGATCAGCAAAAGACAACCTAAGACAATCAGCGGTAAGAACCGAAGCACCCATAATTTATATGTTAATGCTTCTCCACCAAATACAATCCCCACTTGTACAATAAACTTCATACAACTGTAAAGGATAAAAAGTGAGATAGAGAAAAATCCAATTGCTTTAATATGTTTTGGAAGCTTTTCTGGATCTTTGATGATGTTCAACACTACATATAGAATCGGAAAGATAAAGAAGACCCAACCCATCCATTGTTCTTTAAATGAAATACTTGTTCCTAAAATACCTGCTGGATAACTAAATAAGGTAATAAAGAGAAAACTAATGAGTGTGAGTGAAGACAGTTTATATTGATTGGAATTCTTCATTGATAATCACCATGATTTGTTCTGAAGTTGTCCCATCACCATAGGGGTTTTTTACTTTCTTCATTTGCTCATATTGTTGAGAATTTTCCATTAGTTCGTTTACTCCGTCGATAATCATTTGTGTATCTGTACCAACAAGTTTCAACGTTCCTGCAGCAACCCCTTCTGGTCGCTCAGTGGTATCTCGTAATACAAGGACTGGAATACCTAATGCCGGTGCTTCTTCTTGGATACCACCAGAATCAGTTAGAACTAAATAGGCTTTACTTAAAATATTGTGGAAATCAATTGTATTTAATGGTTCTACTATTTTTATGTTTTCCGCAGTTAAAAATACTGCCGCTTTTTCACGAATAACTGGATTCATATGAATTGGATAGACAAATTCACAGGTATCTTGATAGTTGGTTGCGAGTGTATTGATTGCTTTGAAGATGGACTCTAACGCCTCTAAATTTTCTCGGCGATGCGCAGTAATCAAGATAAGTTTCTTTCCATTCAAATCGGTCAGTATTGGATTAGTATAGTCTTCTCTCAGTGTATGACTCAACATATCGATGGCACTATTTCCAACAACATAGATACTCTTGGGATTTTTTCCTTCACGTAATAAATTTTCTTTCGTTGTTTCAGTAGGTGCAAAATGATAATCGGCAATGACACCAGTCAACTGGCGATTCACTTCTTCTGGGAAAGGTGAATACTTATTGAAGGTACGCAAACCAGCTTCGATATGCGCTAATTTTATTTGATTATAAAAAGCTGCAAGCGATCCTGCCAAGGTTGCAGAAGTATCCCCATGGACAAGTACCATATCTGGCTTTTCTTTTCCTAAGATGTCGTTGATTCCTGTGAGAGAAACAGTCAATATCTCAGTTAATCCTTTTGCTTGTCCCATGACATGTAAATTATAGTCTGGTACAAAGTTGAAATAGTCCATCAATGAATCAAGCATTTCTTTATGTTGCCCAGTATTAATGACAACAACTTCATTTCCACTTTTTTTTGCTTCCATAATAACTGGATACATTTTGATAAACTCGGGTCGAGTTCCAAATACAAATAATAATTTTGGTTTCATTCGTGTCCACTCCTTTTTTTCTGCCACGTTTAACGTCATTCTTCATACGTTTATAGGCATATACCTATTATTAAATAAATAAGTTATTTTTCAAGCTTTAAGTTCATATTTCATCAAATATTTATTTTTTTTGACGAAAAAGTCAGATAACTTTTATTCTAAAAAAATTTTTTATGATTTTAGGTTCGATTTTTTCTTTTCTTTCGTTTCTAGAAATTTATTTTAAAAAAAATCAATGGTCAGATTCGCTTTCTCTTATAGTTTAACTATTTGAAAAGATTTTCACTAGAAATAAACCTCTTTTTTTCCTTTTTTTTCGTTGCTATTTTTTTCAGAATCACTTTTTTGTATAAAAAAAACGAAAAAAAAACAGTTGAAATATCGCGGTATAGTAAGTGCATCGAAAAGAGGTGAAAATAATTATGAAAGAATTAGTAACAAATTCAGGTGATGTTGCATTTATGATTTTATGTATCGCAATGGTTTGTTTGATGACACCTGGACTTGCTTTTTTCTATGGTGGACTGGCGAGAAAGAATAATATTTTGACCATTATGTCTCAATCTTTCTTAGCAGTGGGCGTCACAACGATTATGTGGGTGTTAGGTGGATTCGGACTCTGCTTCGGCCAAGATATTGGTGGAGTGATTGGAAATCCAACAAATTATTTTTTCTTACACGGATTAAATAATATTTCTGGTTTACTTCATGGTGCACCAATTCCTTTTCTCTTATTTTTTATGTACCAACTGATGTTTTGCGTCATTACAGTTCCGTTGATGACTGGTGCATTCGCCGGTAGATTGACAATCAAAGGATATCTTCTCTTCCTGATTCTTTGGAACCTTCTTATTTATTTCCCAGTCTGTCATTGGATTTGGGGTGGTGGCTTCTTATCTACTATTGGATTTAAAGATTTCGCCGGTGGGACGGTGATCCACACAACTGCCGGGTTTGGTGCGTTAGCAAGTATCCTTGTGTTAGGACAAAGAAAAATCAGTATGAAAGATCGTGACAAACATAGCGACTTAATGGCAGCCGCTATTGGAACAGGATTGTTATGGTTCGGCTGGTTTGGTTTTAATGCGGGTGGTGCATTGCGTGCAGATATGCAAGCTATAACCGCACTTAGTTCAACATTTCTTGCTCTAGCAGCTGCGATGATTACTTGGTTGGTCTATTCGCAAATTTCTAAAGGATCCTTTGATTTTGTAGACATATTAACTGGGTCTGTTGCTGGACTTGCTACGATTACACCATGTGCAGGGTATGTGCGTCCGAGTGAAGCAATAGTTATTGGTATTATCGGTGGTATCGTTTGTCATTTTGCTGTTGATTTTAGAAAACAAAAAAATTGGGATGATGCACTAGATGTTTGGGGTGTCCATGGTATTGGTGGATTTTTAGGGAGCATTTTGATTGGTCTGTTCGCTCCTACTGCAGCGTCAATCGGCATCCAACTAGTAGGTGTTCTCCTAGTTGCAGCTTACTCATTTGGAATAACCACACTCATCCTACGTTGTCTCAAACAGCATGTTGCAATCGAAACAACGAAAGAAGAGCAAATAGATGGCTTAGACATCACATTGCTTCATGAAAAAAATTAAAGAAAGAAGAAGTTTTATGCAAAAAAGTACAACTAAAAAATTAACATTTTTTGGATTTTTAGCAATGACGATTTCGATGGTCGTATCATTATATGAATATCCAACATTTGCAACATCTGGTTTCAGTCTTGTATTTTTTCTTTTACTTGGTGGGTTACTGTGGTTCATCCCGGTAGCTTTATGTGCTGCTGAAATGGCAACTGTCAAAGGATGGGAAAAAGGTGGCGTGTATACATGGGTTAGTAATACTTTAGGCAAAAGATTTGGTTTTGCTGCTATCTTCTTCCAATGGTTTGAAATCACTGTTGGTTACCTTACAATGCTGTACTTCTTAACAGGTGCATTATCTTATGCAACTGGTATTGACTCGATCCAAAACAATAAATTCATCAAATTGATTGTTTTACTTGTTATTTTCTGGGCAATTTTGATTTCTCAATTAAAAGGGACCAAATATACCTCATTGATTGCTCGAATTGGTTTTGTCGCAGGGATTCTCCTTCCAGCAGTGGTACTTTTTGGATTAGGTATCCATTACATTGCTTCTGGAGCACCTTTGCAAATCCATTTTTCAATGAAAACATTGATTCCTGATTTTTCCAAATTGCCTACACTAGTCGTCTTTGTTTCTTTCATTCTTGCTTATATGGGCGTTGAAACATCGGCTAGTCATGCGAACGAAATGGAAAATCCTAAGAAAGATTATCCTCTTGCAATGCTCGTTTTGGTTATCTTAGCAATTCTATTGGATACATTTGGTGGATTGACTGTTGCTTCTACCGTTCCCCAACAAGGACTCTCATTAAATACCGGGGTTATTCAATCTCTTGAATTTCTATTGAGAAATATCGATCCAAGCCTTGCATGGATTGCAAAAATACTTGCGATTTTAGTTTGTCTAGGTGTTATTGGTGAAATTGCATCTTGGGTAACTTCTCCTTCTAAAGCGTTGCATGTTGCAGCTGAAGATGGACTATTACCAGAAATCTTTGCTCATCAAAATTCACATGGTGTTCCTGCGAACTTAATGATTGCAAATGGTATTGTAGCATCTATCTGGGCAACTGTATTCACACTAAGCGGTGGTGGAAATAACCTTTCATTCTTAGCTGCTATGTCTTTAACAGTTGTAATTTATCTCATGCTTTATTTCATGTTCTTTGCTGGATATCTAAAATTAGTTTACTCTGATGAATCATTAGAACGTGCCTACCAAATTCCCGGAGGTAAAGTCGTAAAAACAATCGCAGCTGTTGTTGGTTTATGTACTTCCCTATTTGCTTTTGGCATTTCGTTTGTTCCACCAGATAGCATCAAGGCTAGCCAACATGGTACGTATGAAATGATTCTTGTCGTATCTTATGTCGCTGTATTGGTTATTCCGTTTATTATTTATGCTTGTCGAAATAAATTCAAACATGTTACACCATCAAATAAAACAAATTAAAGAAAGCTGGCATCAAAATGGATACAAAAACATTAAAAACAATGGTTGAAAAAAACTTTGAATTTTACAAAAATGGAAAAGTTGCAGACTATATTCCTGCACTAGCAAAAGTTAATCCTAAACAATTAGGTATTGCTCTTTATGACTTGAAAAGTCGCTCGTTACTTCAAGCAGGAGACGCAACTGTTCGGTTCGCTATTGAAAGTATGTCAAAAGTCCCTGTCTTATTACTTGCTATCGAAGACAATGGCTTAGACGCTGTATTTTCCAAAGTGAATACCGAACCAACTGGATTTGCTTTTAACTCAATTTTGAATACAGAAATCAATCATAGAAAACATCCAATGAATCCGTTTGTTAATGCGGGAGCAATTGCAACCAATTCCCTTGTTAGCGGAAGTAATAGTCAAGAACGTTTTGAACGAATCTTAGATTTTATGCGGGAAATCAGTGATGATAATGGTATTTATTTAAATGAGGATATTTATCATTCAGAATCACGAACAGGAGACATCAATCGATCACTAGCCTATTATATGAAAGGCAACCAGATGATCACCGGAGATGTTGATGATATTTTAGACAGTTATTTCAAACAATGTTCAGTCAATGTAACTGCTGTAGGAATGGCTCACTTAGCTGCAGTCCTTGCAAATGAAGGTATCATGCCTTGGAATGGCAAACGTATCGTCTCAAAGGACAGCGCAACTGCGGTGAAATCAATTATGACAACTGCAGGTTTGTATGATGAATCTGGTGAATTCTCAACACACGTAGGTGTTCCTGCTAAAAGTGGTGTTGGTGGTGGTTTGATGGCTGCTGTACCTAAAAAATATGGCATCGGCACATTCAGTCCGGCATTAGATAGCTGTGGCAATAGCACCGCAGGAATCAAACTTCTACAAGCTGTTGTGTCTGATTTAGATTTAAATATTTTTGAATAGATATGAAAGAATCAATACTGATAGCTTTGAGGACTCCCCACATGAGTTGAGTCCTCTTATTTTCATAAAAAAGGAGTATGCTCATATGAATAAAAAAAAGATACCTATTCGTTATATTGATTTTTATCTAATGAAAAGGCCGGCGCGCATCTTTCCAAAAATAAGTGAAGAATATTATATTACAGTCATTGATCCTACAAAGCACTTAAAAAAGCAGCAAATAAATGAAAATGACGAAATAATTTTAACAGGACACTTGCCCTTAGCCTATAAACATGTATATGATAGCTACTGGAGAAATGAAAAACGTTCGATTGAAGAGTTCTTTTGTCAAATGGTCATTGTTGAGGTTGATTTTGTTGGGGCCCATGACAAGCAAGTGGAACGTAAGATTCTCTTCCCTATCCATGCAAGTGACGAACAAATACGTGCAGAAATTCAAATTATCTATAAAGGAATCAAAGAAATCAATTATTTTTTCCGACTTTCTTTAACAGATCTTTACTAGATAATGCCAATGTAATTTTAGGAGGAGTTTTTTTGTTAAAAAGCTATATTGAGAAGAATATTTATAGACAGGTGTACCTTTGTGAACAATTATATGAATTTAATGAACTTTGTATTGTTGATAGTGCAAAAAAATTAGGTGTATCCTCACCTACTATTATTCATGATTTAGACACAATCATGGACAAGCTAGCCTGTTTTATCCAAACTTTTGAGAAAAAAAGAAATTCATATAGACTGACATTCATTCCTACTGTCTCACAGTCTGAACTAACACAAATCATTTATAATGATTCCTACTTCCTGCGATTTTTGTGTCATTATTTTGAAGGAAACTTCAGTAGTATCTACTTATCAGAGGCTGAGTATATTTCTTTAAGTAAAACATATACCATAAAAAATGAGATTTTGGCTTTTTTCGAAGAACAAGGATATCTAAAGGCAGATGATTCAATTGAAATACCTGAGGTTGATTACAGGTATCTTCTTCTATCCTTGATAAGATATACTGGCTGGGACGGGTACCGACTGCAACACTCTGGAGTTGCACGAGCATGTGACGAATTAATCAGTTATGTCAAAAAACATTTTTTCTTTCGCGTTTACGCAGAAGAAGAAAAGGAATTGATTCATCGTGGGATACAAATTGCTTTGCTCCGTAAACATGATCACCCTGTTTTCTTTTCTGAAGACGTTTTGCAAGAAGCAGAAATGAAGCCACTCTACATACTTGTCAAGCAAGGTATCGCCTTACAGAAAGAAGAGTTCACGTTTTCTATCCATGAAGTGGCTTTTGTCTTTTCATTATTCAATTCACGAAGCTACACATGTAATTCAATGGAGCTATTAAATAAAGATTTTGATCTTGTTTATGCCACCTTTGTCTTAAAAAATCCTGAAATCGATTTATTAAATAATCGAATCAATCAGATACTAGGCAACGATTTAAACGAACAAATGATTTTTAAAAAAGCTTATTTAAAGTTCACTCGTACCTTATGGGCAGACACGCAGATTTTTATTCCCGATAATATCTATCTATTGGATTGGGCACAATTAGAGATATACAACAAATTAATCCAGGTCATTAATGAATGGAAAAAACACAATCCTACCTCATTACGAATCAACCTCAATCTTTTACGTAAATTTGTTTACTCGATTTCTTTGATCACGTTACCAAACGAAAAAGAATCCCAAAAAGAAATATTCATCGTAGCCTCATCAGATATAAAGCAATTATATTATCGAGAAAAATTAAATTTGTGCTGTTCAAACAAAGCAGCAATCAGTAATATTATTTATCGAAACTTGGATGAAGTGAATCTAGATTTGATGTTTTGTTCTGACCGAATCGTTCTGTGCGACCAAACAATTTATCAAGCAGGATACTCTACAGAGCAAACACAAGTCTATCCTATTTCTATCAAAACAATCGATATAGTGCTCTCTAGACTCACAAGTATGAAAGAAATTATTTGATCGGTTATTCCACATAAAAACCGCACCTCGAAAGTTAGCGTAAAAAGCTAACCTTTGAGATGCGGTTTATTCTACCGTTTTTTTGAAACTATCAATCAATAGCTGTATCGGCTCTTCTCTAGATAAGTAGAAAGAAGAGATAATGCGTAGCAAACCACAAAATAAAGTAGCGTCATTGCTGCAAACATTGGTAAGACATAATTTGTATCTTGTCCATAAATAATTCGCGCATTATGTGTCAACTCTGGTAATGAAATGATTACTGCTAACGATGTATCTTTGATCAACGAAATCAGTTGGCTAACAATAGCTGGAATCATCGACTTAAACGCTTGCGGCAATACAATCGTCATCATCGTAGTCGTATAACTCAGCCCAGTAGATAACCCAGCTTCCATTTGCCCTTTTGGTACAGCATTTAATCCTGCGCGGAAAATTTCTGATAACATTGCGGATTCAAAAATTGTCAACGCCGCAACTGCCGACCAAAAAATATCAAAGCGAATACCAATTTGTGGTAACGCAAAATAAGTAAAGAAAATAATCAATAACAGCGGAAGATTTCGAATAATATCAATGATCAATCCAATGATTTTTGATAGATACGGAATTTGAGCAAAACGGAGTACGCCTGTCACTCCACCAATTAGAAAACTAAATACAATAGATAGTGCGGAAACTTCCACTGTCACTTTTAATCCTTCGAGTAAAAAACGAATGTTTACCCAAGAAAATGCATCACTAAAACTCATTTAGGGTTCCTCCTTCCTTTCCTATGAACGTACTGCCCATTTTTTTTCTAAATGAACCATTAAATAAGATAATGGTAATGTAATGACTAAATAGAATAAGCCAACAACGATATACGTATCAAATGTATTGAATGTCTCACTTGCAATCAAGTCGCCTTGATACATTAAATCTAATCCAGCAACCATTGCTAAAATAGACGAATTTTTGATCAAATTGATAAATTGATTGCCTAATGGAGGCACAACGATTTTAAATGCTTGCGGTAAGACGATATAGCGCATCGTCTCATTTTTCGTAAATCCAGAAGATAATCCTGCCTCCATTTGCCCTTTTGGTACAGTTTGGATACCTGAACGAATTGTTTCTGCAATAAATGCAGAAGTATAAATCGTCAGGCCAATCGTACCAGCTTGAAAACCATCAAAACTTATCCAATACAATGGTAAAACAACATAGAAGAACATCACGATGATCAATAATGGAATATTTCTAAAAAACTCAACATAAGCTTTTGCTAATCCATGAACGATACGATTGCTTGACAGTTGAAAAATTGCCATAAATGTACCAATAATCAAACTAAACAATAATGCAAGCAAGCTTGACATCAGCGTTATCTTAAATCCACTTAAAAAATGTGGCAAATAATTTTGTACTAAATCAATCATTTTTTTCCTCCTTGTTACTCGACTTTTCCGTCGTTAGAGCTTGGAAACCACTTGTCATAGATTTTGTCATACGTTCCATTAGCATGTAATGTCTCTAACGCAGTGTTTACTTCCTGCAGAAATGCTTCTTGATTTTTGTTGATAGCAATTCCATAAGGTTCATTGGTGAATGCACTTCCAGCCAAGCGATACTCTGGATGTTCATCTGCAATTCCTAAAAGAATCGCATTATCTGTTGTCATTGCATCTCCCTGACCGGATTGCAATGCAGTGAATGCTTCAGCATAATTTTCTAGCTCTAACACATCGACGTCAGGTGCAGCTTCACGAATATTCGCTGCAGAGGTAGATCCTTTAACAGCTAAAACAGTCATGCCCTTTTTCAAATCTTTTACACTTTCGATAGTGCTGTCATCCGCTACTAAGAGTGATTGCCCCGCATCAAAGTATACATCAGAGAAGTCCACCTGTTTTTTTCGTTCTTCTGAAATAGTCATTGTCGCGATTATCGCATCGATGTTCCCATTTTTTAGCAACGGGATTCGTGTCTTTGAGGTAACCTCAACAAATTCAGCTGTCCCATCTTCACCTAATATTTCTTTTGTGATTGCTTTCGCCATATCGATATCAAAGCCTTCCACTTCGTCTTTCTCGATATTCATTAATCCAAATAGACGCGTATCATATTTGATACCCCAAGTGATTTTTTTTGTGTCTTTGATGTTTGTCGCAATATCTTCATCTGCAACATTATTATTTTTACATCCCCCAACAATAACTAACGACACAGTTAGCATCAGAAGGAGAAAAAAGCGCTTTTTATTTTTCATAGAGAGCCTCCTAATGATTGATTACTTTGCTAATAAATTGTTGTGCACGTTCTTCTTTCGGATGTTCAAAGAACCCTTTGACATCGCGACTATCTTCTAGAACTTCACCATCTGCCATAAAGACAACACGGTCTGCCACTTCTTTGGCAAATCCCATCTCGTGTGTGACTACGATCATCGACATGCCATCACGTGCCAATTTCTTCATTACGTTTAAGACATCACCAATCATTTCTGGATCTAACGCTGAAGTTGGTTCATCAAATAACAGCATTTCCGGTTTCATTGCTAAGCCACGTGCAATCGCTACACGCTGCTGCTGCCCACCTGAAAGCATTGAGGGATAAGAATCTTTTTTACTAAGCATATCCACCGTATTTAATAATTTTTCTGCAGTTTTTTCTGCTTCATTCTTATCTTGCTTTAATACTTTGATTGGTGCCAAAGTGATATTTTCTAAAACTGTTTTGTTTGGATACAGATTGAAGTGTTGGAATACCATGCCGACATTCTTTCTGATTTCAGTCAGTTTTGTTGATTTATCATTTAATTTTTTATTGTTGATTAACAGATCACCTTCTGTAATTGTTTCCAATCCATTGATGCAGCGCAACATTGTACTTTTTCCTGAACCAGATGGGCCGATGACAACAACAACTTCCCCCTTATCGAATTCAAGGTTGATATTTTTTAGCGCATGGAATTTTCCATAATACTTTTCTACGTTTTTAAATTCAATCATTGCCATTATTTGTTCCTCCGTTATTTATTAATCACATTTTCTTTTAATAAAAAAGTCAATTTATCATATTATAAAGGTTATTTTCTCATTTTGTAAAGACAATTATTTTTTACCACGTTTCTTTATGTAAAAACAACAACGAGGAAAACCAGAATTACTAGAGGTTTTTGCCTGTAATAGTTGTTTATTTTATAAAAAAACGGTAAGATGAGAAGTACTGAGATTTATACGAATCTGTTAATTAAGAGGTGTCTTATTTGAAAAATATTATTTTAACTGGCGACCGCCCTACAGGAAAATTACACTTAGGTCACTATGTCGGTTCATTAAAAACACGTGTGGAAATGCAAAAAGATTTAGACAATCAATTGTTTGTTATGATTGCGGATATGCAAGCATTAACTGATAATGCAAAAAATCCAGAAAAAGTATCCTCAAATGTTCTTGAAGTTGCTTTAGATTATCTTGCTGTTGGTCTAGATCCTGCAAAAAGCACGTTATTTATCCAATCACAAATCCCAGAACTTGCTGAGTTGACCATGTACTACTTGAATCTAGTCAGCATGGGGCGCGTTCGTCGAAACCCAACAGTAAAAACTGAAATCGAACAAAAGAAATTTGGAGAAAGCGTGCCAACTGGTTTCTTTATTTATCCTGTTTCTCAAGCTGCAGATATCACTGCGTTCAAAGCAAATTTAGTTCCTGTTGGTGAAGATCAAAAACCAATGCTTGAACAAACACAAGAAATCGTCCAAACATTCAATCATACGTATGATGATGTTCTTGTATCACCAAAAGGCGTCTTTCCTCCTAAAGGTATGGGACGTTTACCAGGTATTGACGGAAACGGTAAAATGAGCAAATCTTTAGGCAATGGTATCTATCTTGCTGATTCTGCAGATATCGTGAAAAAGAAAGTTATGAGTATGTATACAGATCCAAATCATATCCATGTAGAAGATCCTGGCCAAGTTGAAGGAAACATGGTCTTCACCTACCTTGATGTTTTCGGAACAGACAAAGAAAAAATTGCTGAACTAAAAGAACAGTATCGTCAAGGTGGTTTAGGTGACGTTAAAATCAAGCGCTACTTGATCGATGTTTTGGAAGCTGAACTTGCTCCTATCCGTACACGTCGTGAAGAGCTAGCAAAAGACCCACAAGCTGTAATGGAAATTTTACGTCTTGGTAGCTTAGAAGCAGAAAAAGTAGCCGCACAGACGCTTTCAGAAGTCAAAAAAGCAATGGGTATCAATTACTTCGCTTAATTTTTCCTAACGAGTAAATAAAAAAGCATCCGATTTTTATCGGATGCTTTTTTGATGCTTTGATTTATTAGTTTTTAACGAATGACTGCTTTTAATTCATCAGTTAAAGCAGTAGTTACTTTATCCATTGCTTTATTGATTTCTTCATCTGTAAGTGTTGCTTCAGAGTTCGCATAAGTTAAGCGATAAGCCATTGATTTATGTCCAGCTTCAATGTTTGCACCTTGGTACACATCAAACAACTGGATATTTGTTAAGAAACGACCTGCTGCTTGACGAATCACACGTTCTAGTTGATGGTTTGTTACTGTTTCATCAACAAGTAAGGCAATATCACGTGTAACAGCTGGGAATTTTGAAACGACTTGATACACTAGATCTGTATCTGCTGCTTGGATTACTTTAGCTAAATCAAATTCAGCAACATATGTTTCAGGGATATCATACGCTTTTGCTGTTTTAGGATGTACTTGACCTACAAAGCCAATTACTTCATCGTTCAACAGAATTTTTGCTGTACGTCCAGGATGTAACTCTTTGATATCCGTAGCTGGTTGATAGGTTACTTTATCTGTTAGTAACAACATTGAGAATAGATTTTCTAAAACGCCTTTTGCAGTATAGAAATCAACCACACTCGCTTTATCTTGCCAGTCTTTTTCTGTCCATTCTCCTGTAAGTGCTAAGCCAACATGTTTTACTTCTTCAGGAAGTACTGTTTTCGCATCTTCTGTTTGATAGAAAACACGTCCAATTTCGTAAAATGCAAGATTTGTATTCTTACGTGCCACGTTATAGGCAATATCATCAAGTAAGCCGCTGATCATATTCATACGTAAAACAGAGCGATCTTCACTCATCGGCCAATCTAAGCGCGTGATTTCACTAGGTGTAAATGAGAATTGACGTGATTTATCTTCCGTTGTCAACGCGTAGCTGATTGTTTCGCTAAGCCCACTACCTTCTAAAATTGTACGAGCTTTACGTGTCATTGCTTGTTCGGTTGTTAAACTTCCCGCAACAGTTTCACCACTTGGTAATGTTGATGGTAAGCGATCGTAGCCATAGATACGCGCTACTTCTTCAACCAAATCAGCTTCGATATGGATATCCCAACGACGTGATGGAATAGTCACTGTATACATTTCCCCAGCTTTAGAAAAACTAAATTCTAAAGCATCAAACACAGCGTCAACATCTGCTTCAGTTAAAGTTGTACCTAGATATTGGTTGATCCGAGAAAGGGTAATTGAAACAGCCACTTCTTCAGGGGTGATTTCAGCACCTACAACAGCATCTTTCAAGACAGTTCCACCGGCTAATTCAGCGATCATTGCAGCAGCTACATCACCTGCTTGACCAATAGTGCCCTGATTGATACCTTTTTCAAAGCGCATCGATGCTTCACTGCGAAGATTGAACTGTTTAGCAGTACGACGGATAGATACTGCATCAAACAGTGCTGCTTCTAACGCAACAGTTGTTGTAGTATCTGTGATTTCTGAATCTAAGCCACCCATAACACCTGCTAAAGCAATTGGTTCTGCTCCATTTGTAATAATGATATTTTCTTCTGTCAATTTACGTGTTTCGCCGTCTAAAGTAACGAGTTCTTCCCCAGCTTCTCCTCGACGAACAGCAATTTTTTTGCTACCGATTTTATCGTAATCAAATGCATGAAGTGGTTGTCCAAACAATAGTAAGATATAGTTCGTAATATCAACAACATTATTGATGGGACGGATTCCTTCATTCATCAATAAGTTTTGTAACCATTGTGGACTTGGTGCAATGTGTACATTTTCTATAACACGAATTTGATAAGCCGGTGTATCTGTTGTGTTCGCAACTTCCACATCGATCATGTCACTTGCTGGTTTATCTGATTCGGTTAATTTTGCATCTTTGAAAGTAGGCTTTTGGTTATAGATTGCGCCAACTTCATATGCTACACCACGCATTGATAATGCATCTGCACGATTCGGTGTAATGGATAGTTCGATGATTGCATCATCCATATCTAAATAAGAAAAGACAGGTGTACCATTTACTGCATCTTGCGGCATGTAGTAAATACCTTCTGAATATTCTTTAGGTACAACAGAATCAGAATAGCCGATTTCTTGTAATGCGCAAATCATACCATTTGATACTTCGCCACGCATTTTGCCTTTTTTGATTTTTACATTTCCAGCAATTCGTGAATTAGGCAACGCAACGATTACTTTGATGCCCGCTTTGACATTTGGTGCACCACAAACGATTTGTGATAATTCATCTTCACCGATGTCCACTTGGCAAATCGATAAATGATCTGAGTCTGGATGTGGTACACATTCTTTTACTTCCCCGACAACGATTTTCTTCAAGCCGTCTTCTGGGACAGTCACACCTTCAACTTCGATACCTGTGACAGACATTTTGTCTGCAATTTCTTGTGGTGTGATTCCAGTTAGATCAACATATTGATTTAGCCATTTATATGAAACTAACATTTTTTACTCCCCCTTGAATTGACTTAAGAAACGTAAGTCATTTTGATAAAAATTACGAATATCATTTACACCATAGCGTAACATTGCTACACGGTCTGGTCCGATACCAAAAGCAAAACCAGTGTATTCCGTTGCATCGATACCTGACATTGTTAAGACGTTTGGATGAACCATCCCTGCACCTAGAATCTCGATCCAACCTGTGTGCTTGCAGACATTACAGCCTTTACCGCCACACTTAAAACAGCTAACATCTACTTCTACAGAAGGTTCAGTGAATGGGAAATAACTTGGACGAAGACGAATGCTACGATCTTCACCAAACATTTTTTTCATAACGACTTCTAGTGTTCCTTTTAAGTCACTCATTGTGATGTTCTTATCAACAACTAAACCTTCTATTTGGTGGAATTGATGACTATGTGTTGCATCATCGGTATCACGACGGTACACTTTTCCTGGTGAAATCATACGTAACGCGCCTTTTGAGAAGTCATGTTTTTCCATCGTGCGTGCTTGTACGGGTGATGTATGTGTACGCATCAAGATTTCTTCAGAGATATAAAAAGTATCTTGCATGTCACGTGCTGGGTGATCTTTTGGCAAATTCATGCGTTCAAAGTTGTAATGGTCTGATTCAACTTCAGAACCATCCACGACTTGATAGCCCATGCCAACAAAAATATCTTCGATTTCTTCCATGATTTGTGTCAAGATATGACGTGTTCCTTGGCTCATTTGCTTGCCAGGAAGCGTAACATCGATTGTTTCTTTTGCTAGCGCATCATTCATTGCTTGCTCTTCTAAAACGATTTTACGTGTTTCGATTTCTTCCGTTAACAAATCACGGATTTCATTCGCAAAACTACCAACTTTTGGACGTTCTTCTGCAGATAGATCTTTCATTCCACGAAGTACTTCAGTGATAGGTCCCTTTTTCCCTAATG
This sequence comes from Enterococcus sp., assembly GCA_047975565.1. Taxonomy (GTDB): domain Bacteria; phylum Bacillota; class Bacilli; order Lactobacillales; family Enterococcaceae; genus Enterococcus_B. Next base: position 32,982 of record JBKEDT010000063.1, read on the forward strand.
TTTCAACACGAATTTGATTTAATGCCTTCAAATCTTGTGCTTCAGCAATCTTGATGATTGTTGCTTCTTTCAAGCTTTCTAACTGTGCTTGTAAAGACATGATTTTTTCCCCCTTTTACATATATACAAAAAAGACCTCATTCCTATAAAGGAACGAGGTCTTCGCGTTACCATCCTAATTTGTAGTTCTAAAACTACACACTCAATCAATTAACGGTAGTTCTCCTACCGGCCTGGAAAAATCCAAGCAAACTCAGAAAGTGAACTTCATTTGATGGCCACTTGATCTACTTTCAGTCTATGGTAAATCTTCCCTAAAAAGTACTACATCAAATTACTCTTTTTCGTCAACGTTTTTTAGTTTCTATTCAATTGACTCTAATTTTACAAGAAATGGAGAATGAAATCAACTACATTCTTCAGGAGTTATCCATTTTTCACTCCACTCATGAATTTTTCCCATTGTGTTTTGCAAATCGATGCCCTTTTCTGTCAATAAATATTCCGAACGATTCGATTCATTACACGAACTATTGCGTGTAACGATTTGCTCCTTCTCTAATTCCTTTAAACGTTCAACTAATACACGATCACTAACCATCGGTATTTTAGCAGCAAGATCAACGAACCGTTGTGGACCGCCTTCTAATAAAACATCAATAATCAAGCCGTTCCATTTTTTACCCAAAATTGAAAAAGTTTTCTCAAATTTTGGACACAAAGTAAACTCATCCACTTTTACCTGTTCCATCTTTCCTCACCTCTTTTGCAAAGTATAGCACAAAACTTACAAATTGTAAGGGAGTTTGCTTTGCTTTTCTTTTAAATTTTTCTTGTGATATCAACGATTTTTTTGGCTGAAAGCAGAACTAACTTAACGTGCACAACTTCTTTGCCTAAAGCTGATTCTAACGAAATCTTATATAACCGAAGCTGACCAATATATTTATCGACAACTTTCTCAAGCTCACTTTCGTTTGTTGGATCAATAATGTGATCTGTCTTGAAATCATATAATGTGATACCTTCAGATAGGTCAATAAATCCATCTGCAATTCCATGAATCAGCAAATCGTCTTCTGTCGGGTAATCTTTAAATACCTTTTCTGCAGAAATCAAGGTTGAAAATGGTTGTTCACGTTTCACACTTTCTTGGTTTTCGAGAATCGACTTTCCTAAATCAGTCTCGAAGAACCAAAGAATCGTTGATAAATCAATTTTTTTAGCAACTTGTTGGTCAATTAATCGTTTATCCACTAACTCTGCAAGTAATTTTCTTAGCTCTTCTTGTGTTGGCTGCTGCGTTAAGGGAAGCAACTGAAGCAAATAATGCGTTGCTGTTCCTATAGCTGCAGCACTTGGCGTCGATTTTTCCTGCAAGAATTTCGGTTGTGCAAGTTGTTCTTGGGTATAACGGAAAGGTTGGTTGATTGCTAATTTTTGGTCATTTTCCCACGTAAGCTTAGATGCTTGGCTATCATCTGGGTCTTCAAAAAGTCGCTTGATTTCTGACACAGATTGATAACTTGTTGTTTTTTCGGCATGCTGATACGGATAAACAAATTCTAAGCGTTGATTTAGTGTCCGCTCTGTTTGTTGCGCTTCATGTGTAGCCACTTCTTTGGTTGTTATAGGTACTGGAACGATTTGCAACGCATTTCTCTGTTCGTTCACTGTCTGTGCAGACATCCATGTAATCGCAAAGTCGCTATCATACCCATTACGTAAAGGAGAATGAAGGAATCCTTCTTCGAGATACTCTTCCATCTTAGGATGACGAATCAAACTGTAGCCAATCCAATCCATTAAGCTTTCTCGATGCCCCTTCAATCGAGTTGCGGCATTAAGTACTAATTCTTTAGACGTTTGTGCCCCACCAAGCCATTTTTTTATCGTGGCTTCTTTGCTCGCATATGAACCCACAATAAACAGTTTCTGTTCGGCACGTGTTAATCCAACATAGAGTTTACGCATTTCTTCAGAAAGAAGTTTGACCTTTCTTACTTGTGTGATTGCCTGAAACGCAAGTGTTTTATAGATGACACGTGTATCGGGGTCCATGTACTGGATCCCTGCGCCAACTTTTTCTTCAAACACATATTTTCCTGTGATGTCTTGAAGATTGAAGCCCTTCGTCATATCCAGTAAAAAGACAATTGGAAATTCCAATCCTTTGCTGGCGTGGATCGTCATTACTCGGACTGCATTTTCCTCAGAAGCAAGTGTTGGTTCTGCTAAATCCTTATTCTTTTGTTGCATTTTTTCAATGAAACGGACAAATTGATACAATCCGCGGAATGAACTTTGCTCATAAGACTTGGCACGATCAACCAATGCATAGAGATTTGCTTGACGTTGACGGCCAGCTGGTAACCCAACGACATAATCAAGGTAAGCTGTTTTGTCGTAAATATCCCATAATAAATCTGCAAGTGATGTACGACGTGCAAGTTCTCGCCAGCGATTTAACTGTGCTTCAAAGCGAAGCAAACGTTCGCTTAGTTCATTGTCTTCTTGTTCTGTATACGCCAAACATGCCTCATAAAACGTATGCGTGCGATCTGCTAATCGAATCGTTGCTAGCTCAACCTCATTCAATCGTGCAAGTGGCGAACGTAAAATTGAAACCAACGGAATATCTTGGTATGGATTATCAATAATTTGAAGTAAGGCAATCATTGTACGAATTTCTGTTGCTTGAAAATAATTCTGCGCATCATTGACTTCTAACGGGATATCTAGTGTTTTAAATACATCAAGTATCGTCAAATTATTCTTTTTCGTTGGTGTCAATAAAACAATGTCTTGGTACTCGATTGGACGATTTTCTTTTTGTTTTTTATCATAAATCATAAACTTAGAATCAACTAGTTCACGAATCTTTAGCCCAGTCATGAATAACTCGCCTTCACTCTTATCCTCGAATGTTGCTTCTTCAGAAAGCAAGGCGTCTTCTTGTTTTTTCTTTTCCCCTTTTTCATAAATCAAAATTTCTGGTGAAAAAGCGGAATCTTCTGGAAATGCAGTAAATCCAGTAACCAGTTTTGCGGCTTCGTCGTACTCTATTTGACCAACATCAGGGTCCATTAGTTGTTCAAAGATAAGATTGGTGAAATCTAGCACTTCGCTTCGTGAACGAAAATTATCTGACAAGACGATCCTTCGCCCACCATCTCCTGTTGCAAAGGCATTATATTTTTCAATAAATAGCCCTGGATCTGCTAAACGGAAAGAATAGATAGATTGTTTCACATCTCCTACCATAAACATATTTCCTTGACTCGGGTCTGGTTGACGCACCCAATACAAAATGGCTTCTTGCAATTGGTTGACATCTTGATATTCATCGACCATGACTTCTTTGAATTTTGAGCGATAATAAGTTGACGCTTCTGTAGAAAGCCAAGTATCCTCACCTTGTTGTGTAAGAATTGCAAGCGTCAAGTGTTCTAAGTCATTGAAATCTAGCACACCCTTTTCCCGTTTTCTTTGACTAAATGCATCCATAAACGCTTGTGTCACACGTGCCATTTCTTCTACTAGAGGGCGTGATTTCTCTAAGATAGCTAGCATTTCTTTTGGTGGATAAAGGAAGATTTTGTGTAAATCAAGAATCGCCTCTTTCCCTTGCGTACGTAGTTGCTTGATTTCTTGTGCATATTCTTTTAATTCTTCTTCTTTTGTGGTAGGAAATCTATCGAATTTCACTGTTTCTAATAACTGATACCCCGCAGCGATGTTCTGCTCACTAAATGCTTCAATCAGCTGTTTGCTCATCTCTAGCTCAGTTGAGATCAATGTGTCAAATTTAATCAATCCAGCCTCTTTTGTTGCTATTTCACTGGCTTCTTCATATATTTGCACTATTTGATACAAATTTGCTAGGACAACAGGATGCAGGTAATCCATATAGAGTGAAGAATCAGTTAAATCATCCGTTGCTTGATAATGCTTTGGCAAATCGCTTAACCATTTAGTTGGTGCTGGATTTGCACGTGCAAATTCATAAAGAGAAAAGACTAAATCAGTCAACCCTTCATCTGAGCGGTCATTTGAAAAGTTCGCAGTTAAACGGAAGAACTCTTCTCGGTTTTGGGCGTAAAAGTTTTCTCTTAACTCGTCCCAGACATCTTCTTTCATCAAAATCGTTTCTGTTTCATCAGTCATCATCCGAAAAACAGGATCAAGGTCGATCAAATAATAGAATCGACGTATCACAGTTAAACAAAATGCATGAATAGTCGAGATAGATGCTGTTGGAAGCAAAACTAGTTGTCTGGTAAAATGTTGTCTTTTTGTCTCATCTGTTTCTTGATTGATTGCTAGCTGTAAAGCATCTTGGATTCGCTCTTTCATCTCACGTGCAGCAGCTTCAGTAAACGTAACAATCAGCAGTTCATCAATGTTGCTACCACTTTTTAGTTTTTCAATCACACGTCGAACCAACACAGTTGTTTTACCTGAACCGGCAGAAGCAGAAACAAGTAGATTGTCCCCTTGATCAAATATTGCTTGCCATTGTTCATCCGTAAACTGTTCATTTATAGGTTTTAAAGGAATTTCAGTCATGTGTCTCTTCTCCTTCATTCATCCGACGTATTGCTTCCTTTGTATCCAGCTTTTCTAATCGGTGATAATTATTTTCTTTTAGCATGACATCAAATGTGCAGACACTTCTGAAAGGACAATACTGACAAGCAATCCTTTCCTTGTCTTTATATGCAGGATTCAATTTGATTTCACCAGAAGTAATTGCATCGCCAGCAAGTTTCATTTTTTTGCGGTTATGCGCCATGAACTGTTGTAGTTCATCTTCTGTAAAGAATTTATCTTTGGATGTTTTTTGGTAAAGATCTTTTGCATTTTTTTTGATTGGATACACCAGCGAACTTTCTTTTGCTTCTAATGAGTGATCCATCACTTCAAACAATGCAGGGTCATCAACAAAGAGACCGTCATATTTAAATTTCTTTATTGTTTCTTTTTCAATACTTTTATCTTCATCTAAAGTTGGATTAAAGACATGCAAATAATAAGATCCGGCAGGTTTGACCTTTGCTTGACCTGTTAATCGCACAGCATCCATCAAAGCAACATCTAAATAAGTTAATAATTGCATAGCCATACCATAGTAGGCTTCGGTCACATCAAATTGTCGTGCGCTTGATTTGTAGTCAACAACACTTAACCATGTTTGTTCCTTATCAACCGCAGTATCTACACGATCGATTTTTCCGCGAACATGTAGTTTCCCACCATTTTCAAGTGGCAATTCTAACCCTGGTATTCCTTGCGCACCAGCAATTTGCCCAAACAGGATTTCTGTCTGTAATGGATTCATGCCTGTATTGTGGCTTTGCTTTTGTAGTGCCCATGCAACTTTTTGAATCGTGTGCTCTAATTGGTAACGAATATAGTTCATCCGAGCAGAGCTATCCAAAATATTGAAGCGTAGCTCACCAAAGACTTCTTGCAAGACTTGCTCTGTAAATACCCGTAATTGCTTCTCGTCCATCGATGTCAAAGAAAGTTGATTTGAGAACAACAGTTTAAAGAATCGATCCAGTGATTCATGGTAAAAGTCACCAGTTGCCGCAGGAGTCAATCCGTACACATTTCGTTCTTTTAGTTTTAACCCGAATTGAACAAAATATTTGTATTCACAATTGTAAAAGTTTTCCATTCGAGAAATCGAGGTATATAAATCTTTTCCGTAGAGCTTCTCTGCGACTGGTTTTGGTAAAGAATCTGGTATATTTAGATAGGTTTGGCTTTCAAAAACCCGTAAAGCTAATTCTTTCCAATCGGATTGGAGTAACGCCTTTTCTAGCTTCATCCAAATCGAAGGCAACGATTCTTTATCATCTGCTGCAATACGATACATGCGATTCATGACAGAAATAAGATTTCGAAATGTACCGACAAAATCAACTGGATCACTTTCAATAGTCAGGTGTTGCTTTTCTTCTATTGGAATATCGAGCATGGTGCTGATTCTTTGGACATACGGGGACAGCTGAATAGAACTTTCTGTATCGTAACTTTGTGCATAACTCAGATATAGCTTATCCGTTGCCGATAAGTAAACCAAGTACGCTTGGAATGGCTCATGTGCAATGGCATCCTTAGTAGGATCAAATAAAAAACTATCTTCCGGCAAAGAGTCATTTAATCGTTGCCGTTCTTCACTAGACAGCAGCCCCTGTTCTTCCATTCGAGCAGGAAAGACTTGACTATTCAAGCCAACAGCAAAACTAACTTTCGCTTGATTACTTCGCGCAAGTTCTAGACGATTGATTCTCACTTGGTCAATTGCGGTCGGGATTTTCCCGTAGCTCAGATTCTCAAGTCCACTTGTGATGATATCTTGGAATGTTTCCCAATCGAATGCCGTATTCTCATAGATAACAGCAAACTCATCTAATAAGTCCATCAATGCGCTCCAAGTCTGTTCATGGTTTCTAGCTTCTGCTAAATTTCCTCGTTCAACTTCTTGGTCTCGCCAATGCAATAATTGCGTTTGGACACCGCTTGTCAATAAAAATTGATAAAAGTAACGTGCAGCATCTTTTCCAGTTTTACTTGTCTTTATTTTTTCAAAAAATGTTGGAAGCTGTTGTTGGAAAAGTTGACGTACTTGGTTCACGATTTCTTCTAATTCATGGACATCTTCGAGTTGACCTGCTTCAAAATCATAGGTTACAAATTGCCAAGGCGTATCATTCACCCAATATGCACCTTGATAGTTGTAAGCTAAAGCGGCATTCTCTGCCAAATCGATTTTTTTGCGGAATTGTTCACGTGCTGTCGCCCAATCAGCCAAATCTGACTCTTCTGTTTGCGGTATAAATAGCTCTGTCTTATAAAAACGCATCACGTCATCTAAACGATAGTAGTAACGGTCCAATGAAAACAAACTCTTGATCCATTCTACTAAAGGGTGATTCTCCATCATTTGTTCTTCGTCAATGTAATAGGGAATAGCAAATTCTTGAAAAATCGGTCGAATAAGATTTCCGTATAGCCCCATGTTTTTCGTCAGTACTTGGATATCCCGGTAACGCAAATCCGTTTCGCTGATTAATCGACGAATCTCTACAGCAAGATGTCTGACTTCTTCTGTCGGGTTTTCAGCAGACCAAATTCGTAATACATCATTGGTCCCTAAAGCATATTTTTGGATTTTTTCTTGTTTCATTGATTGTATCCAACTGTTTTGCAAAGCCAACAACTCATGTGGTTGTTCTTTTTGTTGTGCAAACATATCTCTTAGAATGTGTACTTTATTCTGAGCAGCTATTTGGTAAAGCTTGAAGTACAAAGCTCCTGTTTCAGCAAATAGATCTAGCGGTTGAGGAAAATCATCTGGATACTGACGGTCAAGTAATAGGTCAACAACTAGTGCCCCGCGATGCATCAATATACTCAATAAATGAAACTCTTGTGCATTGAGTTTTGAGAATCCAGTAACAAAGAATTTTACATGTGAGAGATCTTGCTGTTCTAAATAGCTAGATAACGTAGTTAAAATATCTTCTGATTGTAGGTTATGTTCAAGTAACTCTGTTTCAAAAGCACGAAAGATAAGCTGCAGATCTTTCATTTTTAACTGTTGATCCTCTGCCTTTGCTGTATTTGTCTCATTTGTTAAAATCAAATCTTCTGGTTGTACATTTCCAGATTGTAACTCTTTATATAAATCCTGTAATTGTTGGATAAATCCTTTTTTATTGATTTCCCCACGAAAAACAGTTAGTGCTTCTTTATTTTGTTCTAGTACTTGTCGAAAAAGCATTGCGCTGCCTGTCTCTGTTAGCGTATCTCCAGTTAACAACGTTGTTTTTTCTAAAAAGAACCATGCTAAACGATAAAAACTAAAGATTTGTGTACGTGTTGAACTATAGACAGGTTGTTCTGCTAATTCTTGTTTCTTTTTTTCTTCACGTAGTGCAGCAAGTAACGATTGCTCTTGTTCAAATTTATTATAGTTAGGAACTAAAAAATAGACTTCATTTTTCTTGTTCTTTGACAACCATTGACTGGCTTCTTGTACAAGTATTTGCTGATGATCTGTTTTTCCCGTACCTAAAACAAATTGTAAGGTCATATAGCGCCTCCTTTTATACGCATAATTATATCAAAAAAATGAACGCTTGTTCTTATGATTTCATTCTTTTTTAGTAAGTCAGGCAAAATCTTTTTAATAAAACGATGAAAAATAAGCGAATATGCTCAAAAAATCGAAAAGAAATTTCTGAGAGTATTCGCTTATTTATTCGAGAAAGTGGGTCTTCATTCAAGCATACCAATAGATTTAGGTGGCCAAACAATGAGCTTTGCATCTCCTGTGATTACTTTCGTATCAATCACTCCGATGATTCGGCTATCTTTTGAGATTCTTCGGTTGTCTCCCATTACAAAGACAGTGTCTTCTGGTATCGTATGTGTACCAATGACATCTACTAATGAAAAGTTATAGGTTAGATTTTCTCCATCTGTTAATTCTTGTTTATATTTTTCTAAATACGGTTCATTATATGTCTGACCATTGATAATCAAGTGATCATTTACATAAGAAATCGTATCCCCAGGAAGTCCGATAACTCGTTTGATATAACTTTTACCAGGTTCATCTGGAGCTAGAAAAGTGATGATATCAAAACGTTTGATTTCCTGATTTTTTAACGTGATCACATGCTCTCCGTCATGAAGCGTTGGATCCATGGAATGACCTTTTACTAGAACTGGCGTAAACAAAAAGGTACGCAACATCCACATAGCCAACACAATGAACAACATCCACCAAATTGTCTTTAACCAGTCATATTTTGTCATACCTGACTCCTCCTTCAAACAGCATCGGTATACTTTAACTATATACACGCCTACTTATTGAGGCAACTCATTCACCTTCTTTCCCTCCATTACCATACTGATAACCGAATAAAAACAAATAATTTTGAATTCTAAGCAACTCATGATACCGTTTTCTTATACTCGAATAAGGAGGCGTTACAAATGACTCACTTACCGAATGTCCCGACAAAACTATTCATCAACGGAGAATGGTTATCCGGAGGAAATCCTCCACTTGCTATTTATAACCCCGCCACAAATGAGGAGCTGCTAACCATTAGTCAAGGTGGAGCAAATGAAGCACAACAAGCTATTACAGCCGCCAATGAAGCTTTCCCCATTTGGTCTGCCCTTTCCCCAAAAGAACGTGCGGAGTATCTCTTTACTATTGCTGATTTAATGGAAGAAGAACTAGAAAATCTAGCAAAAATCATGACTCTTGAGCAAGGAAAACCACTCGTGGAATCGACTGCAGAGATACAAACTGCTATCGAAAATTTTCGCTGGAATGCGGCTGAAGGTCAGCGGATTTATGGAGAAATCATTCCTAGTGCACCAGCGAATCATTGGTTGGCAGTCAAACAACCTGTGGGCGTCGTTGCTGCAATAACTCCTTGGAACTTCCCAACGAATATGATTGCTCGTAAAATTGCACCTGCACTTGCTGTAGGTTGTAGTGTCATCTTGAAGCCATCAAAGAAAACACCATTGTCTGCACTTGCTCTCTCTTCTATTTTTGAACGTGCGCAACTGCCAAAAGGTGTGTTTAATTTGCTATTAGGAAATTCAAAAGAAATTGGCGAACAACTTACCAAAAGTAATGCTGTGCACAAACTAACGTTCACAGGATCAACAGATGTTGGTCGTCTACTCTATGAACAATCTGCAACGACAATCAAGAAAGTATCTTTGGAACTTGGTGGGCATGCGCCCTTCATTGTTTTTTCAGATGCAGATATTCCTTTAGCAGTAGATAGTTTACTTTCTGCAAAATTTAGAAATAATGGACAAGTTTGTACAGCTCCAAATCGAATCTTTGTTCATCACCAAGTGAAGACAGCATTCACAAATCTTTTAGTAGAACGAATTTCTGACGTTAGTGTCGGCAATGGATTAGATAATCCCACAATCGGTCCGTTGATTGATGAAGACGGACTAAAGAAAATCCAATACCAAGTACAAGATGCAAAAGAACATGGTGCAAAAATTCTCTATGGCGGAAAGCGTCTAACTGGTGACACCTATCAAGACGGCTTTTTCTTTGAACCGACAATTATTGATTTGGTTGACCAACACATGAAGGTTTTTTATCAAGAAACGTTTGGCCCTGTCATTCCTATAATCGAATTTTCATCGACTGAACAAGTTATATCGTTGGCTAACGATACAGAATTTGGGCTTGCTTCTTATTTCTTCTCAAATAACTTGGAAACTATCTCAACTATTTCACAAAAACTTGATTATGGTATGGTTGGAGTGAATGAAATGGCTATTTCAAATGCCGCTATCCCGTTTGGAGGTGTGAAACATTCTGGGTTTGGACGAGAAAATGGACACTATGGTGTGGAAGAATATGTAGATACAAAATTGATTGCCATCAAAGTAAATTAAAAAACCGCTTCTCCCATCCACGGAGAAGCGGTTTTTCTTAATTTGTTTAATTAATTGAACCCATCAATTCTTTGATTGGTTTTCTGATACAGAATAAAATGATTCCGGCAACTAAGGCTACTAACCCTACGATTCCAAAATAAGCAGATTCTGTTGCAGGTGTGTAGAAACGAGCGATTTGTGCGTTGATAACTTGTGATGAAGCATCTGCAAGTAACCAGATAGCAATCGTTTGTGATTCAAATGCTCGTGGAGCCAATTTTGTTGTAGCAGATAACCCTACTGGTGATAAGCAAAGTTCTGCAATAACGATAATAAAGAAACTTCCTAATAACCATAATGGACTAACTTTACCATCTGTTCCATAAAGCATACCTGGTAACATCAATAGTAAGAAAGATAATCCAGCGAAAACCAAACCAAGTGAGAATTTCACAACAGTTGAAGGTTGACGTTTACCAAGCTTCGTCCATAAAGAAACGAAAACTGGTGTCAAGATAAAGATGAAGATTGGATTTAGTGATTGATACCAGCTGGCTGGAATCGTAATCCCAAAGAGTGATGATTGTGTACGTTCACTTGCGAATAAAGCCAAGATTGATGACCCTTGTTCTTGTAATGACCAGAAGAAAATAGCCGCAATAAACAATGGAATATACGCAAGGACACGTGGTTTTTCTTCTTCAGTAACGTCTTTAGAAGTTAGCATCTTAACAAAGTAATATACTGGTAACGCAATCCCTAAAATTGTAATTGAGTTGACGAAGAAATCAATTGTTAAATGATCTGTTGCATATGCGATTCCAAAGATAATTGCAATTGCAATAACAATTATTGAAAAAATACGAATGATTTTCCCGCGTTCTTCTTTTTCCAATGGATTAGGAATGTCTTGACCAATATTCTTCAATGATGTACGTCCTTGAATGACATACTGTAGTAAACCGAAGAACATCCCAAATGCTGCAATAGAGAATCCTAAATGATAATTATACGTTTGTCCAAGCGTACCAACAATCAACGGTGCAATCAGCGCACCTAAGTTGATACCCATATAAAAGATTGAAAATCCTGAATCACGTCGTAAATCTGTTTTTGAATATAAGTGCCCAACCATTCCTGAAACGTTTGGTTTTAATAACCCAGTTCCTAAAATAATCAAAGCCATTGAAATAAATAGTGTTGATAGTCCAAATGGTAGTGATAAAACAATATGACCTACCATGATGAACACTCCACCAAAGAATACTGTTTTTCTTGCTCCAAGTAAGCGGTCAGATACCCAACCACCAATAATACTAGACATGAAGACTAGTGAACCGTAAACGGACATGATTGCTAATGAAGTCTCACGTGGTAGACCAAGTCCGCCGTTGCTTACTGCGTCGTACATATAATAAATCAGTAACGCACGCATTCCATAATAACTGAATCGTTCCCACATTTCAGTAAAGAACAAAGTTGATAAGCCCCTAGGCTGACCAAAGAATCCTTTGTCTTGTTTATTTTCCATATTCCATACCCCAATTCTTTTAATTTTCAGAAAATATTGTCTATTTAGCCTGAAAAAAATAAGTTAAAAACTTATTGAGAAATAATATACATGTTTTCTATGAAAATAAAGAAAGTACGGAGTGATAAAAATAAGAAATAACACATCGTATTTTAATCTTATTGAAACAAAAGTTTGTTTGAACCTCTCAAAATAACTTTGTTTGCGCTTTCTGAAAAAGCTAATTTTTCTAAAAAAAATTATTTTTATTCTGATTTGCCTTGCTCAATTTCGATTTTAGTTGTACTACCTGCATGTTCAGTTAAAAAGTCAACGAGTTCTTCAATAGGCGTGTCAAATGTCAGCATCGGTCCACGTAACCCTCGACGAAAATAATTCATTTTAGTTCTATTTGTTTCGTTTTCTTTTAGTAATACGATGCGCTCGATTTGCTCAAAGGGAATCCCATTCTTATCAAAACTATTGATAACTAACCCCTCTTCTGTAATCCCACGACTATCAAATAAAAAACTGATAAAAATGAGTGCAGAAGCTAAACTTCGTAACAGTCCATCAAGTGTTTGGTAACTGACAAGTGTAATCCAAATTGTGAATGCTGCCATGAACAGGATCACAACAGTCAACCAGCGCTTCTTAGTTGCGCGATAAACAATTTCACTACGAACGATCAATAAAAACGCGAACGTCAGTAAAACAAAAAGTAACAATAATATCGTAAATACATCGATCATCAGAGCCACCTTCCTTTCTCCTAACTATTTTACACTTTTCGTGTCTATATTTCATAAAAAAAGAGTTCTGCAAATCTGCAGAAACTCTTTAGTGATTATTCAAATGTTTCGTATTTCGCTACGACCATACTTGCTTTTTCATCAAGCATCTCTAAATCAGCAGCAGCACATTGGCTGACTTTGATAATTGCACAGTTTTTCATTTTCGAAACAACTTCTCCAGTCACCATTTGAATAAATCCAACTGGTTTACACGTATAGCTTTTTCCTAATTCAACCTGTTCTTCCGTCATCAAAATCCCCCTACGAACATCTTCTATTCACGATAAGTAGTAGAAGTCCTTCTAATACTTAGATGTATTATAGCTTATTACAATTATTTCCACAAATAGAATATCTATTAATCGTTTATTTCAATCATTTTTGGTAAACTATTCATAAGGAGGTGGACAAAATGAAACGTTTTCTCGGAACATTTAAGGATCATGCCCCGCTGCGTGCAGCTATTTACCTGATTGGCGGTATTATGATTCTGATAAATCCGGATGGTGTCTTCCAAATCATTGTCTATTTGATTTCAGGATACATCGCGTTACTAGGAATTATTAATTGTATTTCAGGATTTAAAATGAAAAAACAATCTGGAAGCTATGGTCTTGGTTTAGCCAATGGTTTGATACAGATTTTTCTTGCAATACTTCTGCTCGTGTTTGCTCGGACGTTGGTCAGTGTTTTACCATTTATACTCGGCTTACTGATTGTGCTAAATGGTGTGTTGTCGTTTATCCAGTCACTTAATGGCTCTCCACGTTCAATGGGATGGCTGATTTATAGCGTCTTGCTTACGATTGCCGGTGTTGTTCTCGTGTTTAATCCATTCCAAAGCACGATGTTCTTATTTCAAATCTTTGGTACACTGTTGATCATCATGGGTATCTCTGAAGGTATCGGCTTCTTTAAAAACCGATAGCGTGTTCTAAAAACAAGCGGATCATTTCAGACTTCTGAATTGATTCGCTTATTTACATAGAAGTACTTATTCAAGAAAGGGTCGAAAGGAGTAGTTGGTTCAGTGAATACTAAACGAAAACAGATTTTTCTCATACTCAGTATTTGTTTGCCTGCAGGTATTGTCTTTGTTTATCAATTAACGTGGAACACGCACCCAACTACGCCGAGTGAAGAACAGAAAAAAACAACAGAAAATACAACAAAAGCAACACAAGTGTTACTGGATGTTCCTTTGGAGAGTCAGTTTACCGACCCTGCATTAAATAATGGCTGTGAAGTTACAGCCTTATCCATGCTACTTAATTATTACGGTTATGACACTACAAAAAACGAATTAGCCACACAATTAGCGTATGTTCCTGTCTTTAATGCTGATGGAACACATGGTGATCCAAATGAAGGTTTCGTCGGAGAGATAGCCGGTGGCGATTGGGCAATGGGCGTGTTTGTCCCTCCAATTGCCACTCTCGCTAAAACAATCGTTGATTCACAAAAGTATTCAGTACATTCAGAAAAAGGGGCTGATTTTTCTTCTATAATAAAAGCGTTGGATTCAGGCTCCCCTGTTTGGACACTTGTAACCGTTGAATTTCAAGTGCCAACAGAGGAGGATTTTGTCACTTGGACCACAAACAACGGTCAGGTAACCGTATCACCTTTGATACATGCCTGCATCGTTACTGGCTACGATGCAGACTCAATCTATGTCAATGATCCCTATGGACATAAAAACCGTAAAGTGCCACAAAAAGACTTTAAAAAGATTTTTAAAAGCATGGGTGGCCAATTGCTTTATTTGGAAAAATAATTTGCATTTTTACAGATTCGTGCTAGGATAAACCCATAAGGTCACTGGGATGTAGCCAAATTGGTAAGGCACTTGACTCTGAATCAAGCAATTGTAGGTTCGAGCCCTACCATCCCAATCAACAAAAAAGCACTGGAACAGATGTTGATATTCTGCTCCAGTGCTTTTTAATTTTCAAGTACTTCCAGTGCTTTTTGTGGTACATCTTCTTTTGCCACTTCTTGGTAAAATTCGACGTGAGCCCCTTTATTATCTAGTTTTAAATAGTGGTTCTTTTTCAATACTTTTAACCCATTAAATTCTATTTGACGTGTTTTTCCGTTCTCATCTACAGCTTTTTGTTTGTATGCAGCTGTCCCATACTCATTCACGCTTTCTGGATCTGTTGTTTTTACATAAATTGTGCCTTGTTTTACTAATGGATTCACCTGATCCATTATTGCAGAAAATTCATCTGAAGAATTCGCTGTATACATTTTCATCCCAAACAATCCAATTATAACAACCGCTCCTATACCAACTAACCCTTTTAATACTTTCATTTTTGTTCCTCCTATTTCTTTTTTCTATGGATTAATCATAACTTATCAAAAGAAAAAAGAACTCGGGCTGTAGAACTATCTATTTTTCCAACTTAAGTTATATAACAGGACAAAAGAAATGTTTTATCAAGAACTTTCTGCTAAACTAAACGTGTAAAAATAGATTTGAGGAGGATATTTCGATGAATAAAGATGAATTATTAGAAAAGGCAAAAGAATTGATTTCTTCAGGAAATGTTGATGAAGCAAAACAATTTGTTGAAGATCACCGTGATGAATTAGGTGACTATGCAAGTCAAGCACAAGACTTATTGAAAAATTTAGATACAGACGGTTTAATGGACAAAGTCAAAGGTTTATTCAAATAGACATCTGACAACAAGTATATCTATAAAAAGACAATCCTATGCGAGTAGGATTGTCTTTTTGTTGTGGCTTTTGATTTAATACAATCGCGTTGGGTCATAATGATACGTAACCGCACCATTTAAACTAGCAACACCGACCACATATTTGCGATCTGTCAGTTTTAACCATGATTCTCGAAAGACCATAACATCTGGGCGAGAAACTTCGATTGTTTCTATTTTCCCGTCAATAAGGTCTTGAATCTGTTGGTCGTACTGTTCGATTTGTTCTTCTCGACTCATATTCGTCTGAATCCCTTCTAAATAGCATTGTTAGAAAAACGACTGAATCAGTAAATCAATACGTAGAAAATATTGGTGCAACTATTTCTTTCGTATCTAAGTCTTTACGAATACGGACGGTTGTGTAAATGATTTTATCTACCGGTACACTGTAATAGTTGCCTTCTCCGTCTAAGAAACGATGCACGTCTTTCTTCGCTAAAACTCCGTTGATTTTGTTTGTTAACACACGATCTTCTACACTGTTGCTCACAATAAAGTAACTAATACGGATATTGTTTACAAGGTGTAAATCAACTTCTAATGTTACTTGATCCATTATTTTTCCACCTTTCTACATACACTTACTATTATAGCAAGAACTCTTCACTCGTAAAGAGGAAATCTCCTCACAAAAGAAAATAGGATATTGTTATGCAAAAAAGAAATGACATGTTACGCTTATTCTATATGTATATTCATTCACAAGGAGGAACTACCATTGATTCTACTAGGAAAAATACTGATTTATGGACCTATCCTGATTATGGGATTGATTTTATTACGCTTTATTGATTGGACACCAAAAAAAATAATTCTTGCGGGATTAACACTCCCATGCTTCTTCTTTTTGTCAATGATCATCGAATTTCGTCATTGGGAACCTCTTTCCCTCTTACTATTCTATTGTGCAGGCTTAGGTTTTTCTATCTTACTGATTATTCTCTTTCTCTATTATGACTATCAGGCAGAAAAATAAAGCATCAAAAACCGATGCTTTATCCTATAAATGATTTTAAACGAGTCATTAGGCTGCCTTTTTTGATATCGATAAAGCGTTGTGCAATATCGTATTTTTCTCCCAAGAGTTCTTTATTTTTATCAATCAATAGTTGTGCTTCTTCGTATTGCTTGTCTTGGCAGAGCTTCTTTACATTCGCTAGGATTATTCCAACGTTCATCTGAGTCACTCCTTATCCGTTTTACTTACTTCAATAATAATAAAGATAAGCAAAAAGTACTAGGGATACTAGCATTGCTTCCGAAAATTTAAGAATTAAGTTATTTATTTTTCTTCATTTTCTCTTCGATATCCTCAATTACTTCATCAACGATTTCTGTTAAACGATTTTTCTTTTCTTTGTTTTCTTCATGTTTTTCTTCTTCGAATTCAACATCATCTACAGAATAAGAACCTGCTTGTGCTACTTCTTTTTCTTCTCCAGAGTTGGTGCCTGATAAGGCTTCTTGTTTATTGTTTGTTTCTCCAGAATTTGTGCCTGATAAGGCAACATCTGCATCTGTTTTGGGCGCCATTGATCCACGTAGTCTTTTCCCTTTTTCCTCATCATTATAATTTGTCATTATCTATGCACTCCCTTTATCTGTCCCTATAAACTTATACTACTGAATTTATTAAAAAATCACAAATAATTGAATACTGCACTCGTTATTTTTATAAGGATTACGCTATCGTTTTAGAAGATATGCTACAATAGTATCATAAGTTACAATATAAAAGGAGACAAACATGATTCATATCAAGAACGACAAACGAGTACTCCGATCTGCAAACTTGATACAGGAAGGATTGGTAAAGTGTCTCAAGTACAAGGAGTTCAATGAAATTTCTATCTCTGATATTCAAAGAGAAAGTTCTATAAGCAGAGCGACTTTCTATAGAATCTTTGATAATTTGTATGATGTACTCTATTATCAATGCAATCTTCTTGCAACAACAATGGAAGAAGGTTTTTCAAAAAAGAATGCTCCGAATATAGAAAATTTTCTTTTCTATTCGTTATCATTTTGGCTGGATAATTATCGTTTTTTAGAAGCAATTTTCACCAGCAATAGAGTTGATATTCTACAAACAGTCATGCAAGAACATTCTGAATATCTAAAAAAAATGCTCAATCTGCATGCAATATCTAAAATAGAATTAAATTATTTTATTTCTTCATCAACTGCGTTATTAAGTAGCATTCTAATGACTTGGATTAAAAATGGAAAAAAAGAAAATCCTGAGGAACTGTACAAATTATATGTAAACGTTATAAATCTCACTTCTGAATTGATTAATTAGTTATCCAACTAAACTCTTGTTTTTTAGAAGTATAACATAAACAACCAGCGAGAAATTAATTTCTCGCTGGTTTGACTAACGTTTATAACCAATCTCCACAAGTATTTCCTACAAACTCAACTATTTGTAGTTTGCTAAAGTCCTTTCCTTTATATACTCCATCTACCTTACATAGCGATTGGCAACCAGCTTGATCCAACCCGCCACCCGTGTGATGGAAGTCGTTACTGCAAATCACTTCCAATGTCATAGTAATATCCTCGTAAGGAACCTTTACATTGATTTTATTCGGATAATAATAGCCCGACTTTTTACTTTGCCATATTTCGTCGTAGCTCACGTCGATTTTAGTATTGACATGCGTTCCATTTTCATGAGTTAGGGTTGCAAAAGCACTTCTTTTTTCTGCATCATTTATGTCAGTCATCATCATTGCAACACTGTCGTTACACAAGGACATCCCAGCCCAAAGCCATGATGTTCCGTTGCCGTCAGCTCCAGCTGAAAACATATTTTCGGCACCAATACTGTGCCCCCCACTGATTAGTTCAGCATATTGTCTATCAAACCAAGCAACTGCATCACTGAATGGGTACTCAATACTATCAAGCACGATTTTTCCATTTACTACCATATTAGGATATGCATACTCATAAGATAATGCGCCACGATGTAGCTCCAAAGCACCAGTTGCACCAACATAAATATCATCTTTTGGAAGAATCGTCGCTTCAAGTGTGCCATTTTCTGTGTGCGCTTTCAATGTCCAACCGTTACCAGTATCAATCAAAGTAGCGATTGGGGAGACAACTTGTAAATGATTCATTGAGGTAAATGTCTGCTCATCAGTTTCAGACATATGAAGATTAGTAAATGATTTACCACTTTCACCATCCATCAACAGTAGTTCAGCAGTACTAAATCCTGATGCATGAAACATCTGATGCCACACAAAACCTAATTTATGTCCATTAGATTCACATGCACACGATATATACCAAGAATCCATCACTTTATCCGGTTTTGCTGTCAAAACAGTAGCAGCATCAATTGACATTGGTACTCCCTTGTTTTCTCTGAAATTGCGGCTTTTTTCTGGATGTCTCTCCTTCTTGAGTAACGACTCTACTGTGGGTACAGATTCTTGTCCAGTATCTCCTTCTATTTTAGATACAAAAGTTATGTTCCCCATTTTTGTTTTTACTTGACCAGTCACTATATCATCGATAATTGTTCCTGTAACCTCGCATTTCATTTTTCCAATCGGCGATTTGATTATGCTGTAACCAGAGAAATTCCCCTCTTTGTTGAACTGTCCATTCTCAATTTCTACATCTTGCCCCATAAAAGAAAGACTTCCTGTAAAAGTTGTTCCTGAAATAGCAATTTTCAGTCCACCTTCCTTCTTTCCCATTGGAGAAGTAACGACTAACTCATAAGTTTTCGCTGCCATACTATTGGCTCCTTTCAAAAATTGAATACAACATTAATTTATATTAAGTTGTGAGATTATTGTAATATATCGCGGAAATGTATTACAATAGTCTCACAACTTGTGATACAAAAAGAGAAAAAAATGACTCATATCAAAAAAGAATAGTAAATTTTTAGGTATATATTTGCAGATTTCCTCGCATGAATTTTTTATAATAAAAATTAATTAGAAAATATATCCGCACTATATGATAAATTACAAAAAAGAAGCTGAGACAATTTTGTCTCAGCTTCTTTTGAAGACTTTAATTTGCTGTAAGCATTTCTTTCGTTACAGTAATTGTCTTATATGATAACAGATTTTTCTTGAAGTAGTCACCAGCCAAGTAAACTTCAACTGTGTCTCCTTCTTTTAGTTCATTACGAGTCATTGTCCATGTATAGATATCGGATGATTTGTTCATATTTGAGTAGGCAACAAATCCACCATTTGATGACATAATGTAGTCTCCGTTATGCGTAACCACAAAGTGATGGAGACCTTCTTGTGCTTCTTTTTTCAGTTTTACAGTAATTTTTTTGTTTGCAATGCTTACTTCAGTGACATCTTCTTTACGATCGTCAACATTTGGTAGCATTTCGTCTGTAACAATTACTTCTTTGACGGTTTCAAGCTCACCCTCGTTGTTCTTCTTCACGCTTAGGCTAACTTTGTCACCTGTTTTTAATTCGAGGTCTCCAATAGTAAACTGGTGAATACCATCAACTGTTTTACTTGTTGAATAGTAATTCTTACCATTTTGCGTATGGAAGTAGTAATACCCATTAACTGAGATTTGATAATTATCTGTAGAGTTGAATGATTCATCATCTAAAAGCATTGTAATATTTGATGTATCATTGTGCACACCAATCGTCATATCTGTTGTCGCAGGTCGTTCATCTAATACGTGTTGAACGATTGAACCTAATTCATCTGTATCTGGAGTGTCATAGCTTAGTTCCCAAACAATTGCTCCACCGTAGCCATTTTTAACTGTCCAGTTTACTTTTTCTTGAATTGATTGAACATTATCATACGTGTAGAATTCTTTTGCATCGGCATCATAGATATATGGTGCGTGCGCTTGGTCATCCCAATAAGCAAATAAGTTATCGTTTGGATCAGCATTCGCTTGTTTTTCGTATTCTTTCATTTGGAACCATGGTTTTAATCCAGCAACTTGTGTTGTATCATCCCACGTTCCGCCATTTGGTACACCGCTACTTGCAGCACCTAATTCACCAACTTCAACATTGGCAAATCCACGTGAATAGTAACTCATTCCAACCATTAATTGGTTTTTCGGAATGTTGTATGTTTCACTATATTCTTTCATTGCTGAAGAAATATTAAATTCTTGGTCGATATCTGTTTCTGTTGCATACAATGGAGAGTTGTGTCCAGTTTGGCTATCAAATCCACCGTGGAAGTCATAGGTCATTACGTTAAAGTTGTCCACGTAGTCTTTCAATACTTCTGGAGAGATATATTCCATTTTGTTATGGTCTGCAGTAACAGCTGCTGTCAATTGATAGTATTGGTCGTTTTCTTTACCAGCCTCTGTCATTTTTTCTCTTAGCTGTTTCATCATTGCGATGAATTTCGTTTGACGGTCTGCATTATCTGGGTATTCCCAATCAATATCTACACCATCAAAATTATGCGCTAACATGAATTGGACTAATTCTGTCGTGAATGCATCCATTTTGGCATCTGTTGCTGTAACACGGTCAAAGGCTAATTCTTGAGAATTGTTCCATCCACCGATTGATACCATAGCTGTTACGCCATTTTCGTCAGCCATATCTGTTACTTGTCCCATGTAGTTCTTACCACCGCCAGAAACAGACTCATCGTAATCTGCCCAAGCGTCATTTGAAACAAGTTTTCCATTTGTATCAATCACCATAAACCCATAGTTTACGTGTGTGATTTTATCAAATGGAATATCAACTGGGTCGTATCCTTTTCCATCTAGGACACCTTGGCTATAGCTGTAATCTGCATTATTTGGCTCATAGTCTGTTTTGTATCCTTGCCAGTTTGCAAAGTAACCAACGACTTTCTTTTGTGAGCGAACTTCTTGTGCTTGGTCTTTTTGATATTGCTCTGCTTCTGCATCAGAGAATTTGTTAAAGTTAAATGTCGCGATTGCAGCTGGAATATCGCGGACTTTTGTCCACATCGGTGCTGAACCTGGTGCTTGATTTGCTTCTGCCCAGTAGCTATTGGTCCATAAGGCATTCTTATAGATGACATACGCGCCACCAGCATATGATTTTGCTTGATAAGTTGCTGCAGATGCTAATTGTTCATCATAGTTAAGAACTTTAACTGTTTGTGTTCCGCGGAAAACATAGCCTTCTACCCCTTTGTTCCATGTATTTCCACCATCATTTGACCACATGTATTGGTCGTTCAATCCATTGATTACATTTGTTGCATCATCCATTGTTAGAGATGACGCTGTTGTTGTTGCTGCTTCTGCAAGAACTGGCAAGCAAGTACTTGTTAATGAAAGACCAAGCATTGAAGCTGCAAGCAACGTACCCATTTTTTTACTATTGATCATTTTTATTCCTCCATATTAGTAATAACTCACCCAGTGTCGATTACTACTCATCACCAACTTTCCCGATATGATTTGGATTCGTTATTAGTTTAGAAGAATTCTTCAATGTTATGTAATCGTTTTTTTCTCTAATCAAGAAAAAAATGCTTATCACAAGTTTATGTAGGATAACTATGATAAAAGTTGATATGTATAACATATTCTACTCGACTTTAATAACTGATTTTTCGATTTATCATCACTTAAGTAGATAAAAAAATGGATAGTTCGGATTCCATTATTTTTTAACTGTTATTTTAATTAAAAAAAGAACCTGAGACATACACAATGTCTCAAGTTCTTAAAGGTATACACTACTTTAATCGTTCAATATAATGTTCATTTTTCTCTAAATGGTTTAGATAAATCAATAGTCGGTCGTAAAGTTGTGGATTTGCATCTTCAAATTGCTCACCTAATGCACGTCCGATTTCCTCTACTGTTCTCTTGCCATCAATTTGTAAAAAGATAAAACTACCATATTTATCTAATTCCATCTCTGATTTTTTAGGAATTTTAAATCCGATTTTTCGTAATCCTCGTTGGATTTTCGCATTTTGTTCCTTGATTATAAAAACGATATCTTCACGTGTTTCAAATTGGATACCCTCTTTGATTTGATACACACGTTTTAATAGCTCTTGTGTTTCAGCATTTACTTCTGCTGATTTATGCGTCATGTGATTTCACATTCTTCACACGTAAAAGCGGAACAATAATCGCTACTACCAAGATAACTAGGAGTAACCATGCTGCCCAGTTACTACCCATAAAGCCAGCAGGTGAACCTGGTGTGACAATTCCAGTGACTTGCAAGATGATCCCGATCAAACCAATGATAGAACCTCCAGCAATCAAACCAGAAGACAAGCTAACACCCATCGTAATGCGTTCTTCAGCTACTTCTTCTTTTTCTTGTTTGTTTAATGTGTCAATCAATAGACGAACTAACGCACCCACTAAGATGATAGAAGTTGTTGAAATTGGTAAATAGAAACCAATCGCAAATGTCATGATTGGTACGCTCATCATTTGTAAAACGATACCCATCACGATACCAGCAATAACCATGTGCCATGGAATACTTCCAGTCATGATACCTGATGTCAATGTTGCCATCAAGTTTGCTTGTGGTAAACCAAATGGAGGGTTATCCCCAGTAATAGCTAATTGTGGAGCTAAGATAACGATGATACCTGTAACGATAACTACACCTACGATATTTGCAAGTAAGAAGTAACGACGACCTTCGTTGAAGTTTCCTCCCATAACAAAAGTAACTTTTTGTGATTGTGAGTAACCACCAGCTACAGAGATTGCTAATACGATAAATGTACCAAACATCAATAATTGTTGTGTGTTTTCGTTTGAAGTCCAACCCATCATAACAAATACTAATGTCAAAATAACCATTGACGCAATTGTCATACCTGATACAGGTAGGTTAGATGTACCAATCGTACCTGTTAAACGTCCAGCGACGATAACGAATAATAGACTTAGGATAATTGAAAGAGCCCCACCGATCAGTGCCATTGCAATGTTTCCTGTAACAACAAATCCCATAACAAAAGCAAGTACAGCACCAATAATCAATGGAAGCATGCCGCCACCAGATTCGCCGTCTTTACCTGCTGCTTTACGACCACGTAAAGTTGCTGAAATCGATGTGATGATTGTCGGAATCAATTTGATTGCACCAATCAATCCACCACTGATCATCATTCCGGCACCGATATATTTCACGTATGAGCCAGAGATAACAGCGAAGTCTGCTTGATTCACTAACATGCTTGCATTGTCCCAGATTGTTGCATCTGATCCAGCAAGTCCCATGAAATAACCAAGTAATGGAGCAATTGCAAAGTTTGCTAAGATTGAACCAGCAAACATCAGTAATGAAACTTCCATACCTACAATGAATCCAATCCCTGTAAGCAGTGGATTTACTTCAGTTTCGAATTTCCATTTGTAAAAACTTTCATTTACATAGCTGATCACATTATTCATTACACCAAATACAGAACTTGTTAAAGCAGTGATGATTCCACCAATACCAAAACCGATTCCCATGTATTTTAGTGAATCGCCACCAGTATCTGATGCGACTAATGTTTCTGAGATAGCCATTGCTTCTGGATAAACTAATTTTCCATGTTCTTCGATCAACATGTAATCTTGAACTAATGAAAAGACACCTACACCTAGCAACACAGCGCCGATACCAATTGCAACGCCTTCAATAAAGTTTACTTTACCACCGATAAGAATAATTGCAGGTAATACGAAAATCATACCACTGGCAACAGATTCCCCACCACTAGACATTAATTGCAATAAGTTCTTTCCTAAGATTGTTCTTGGTTTAACAAACAGTGTCATTAAACCTGAACCGATAATTGCTCCAGGAATCCCTGCTGCTACTGTTAATCCGGCTTTCATACCAGAATAAGCGGTAGATGCTGCAAAGATTGCAGCTAAAATAATCCCCAAAATCATAATAATAACTGAACCTGATTTTTTAGGCTTATCCGCTACATAAGGGACATAGTCTTTCCCAGCTACGCCACCAAATGCGTCTTTTGACAGTTTTTTCATAGTTTTTTCCTTCCTCGCCTTATCTTCATCGAAAATAAGGTGGGTAAGAAACCATCAAAGATAGGTTTTCTTACCCATCTTTTTAGTTTTTATTTTGCTAAACGGTAAATTGCATCTGCATAGATGACTGCAGCTTTCAGAATATCTTCAACCATCATATATTCATCTGGCTGATGCATCACGTTTTCGCGTCCTGGGAACAATGCACCATAAGCAACACCACGTTCTAAGATACGTCCATACGTACCTCCACCGATTGTTTGCTCAGCACCTTTGTTTCCAGTATGTTCTTCGTACACATCCATCAATGTTTTCACTAATGGATCTGTTCCTGGAACATAGTGAGGTGTTTTCACATCTCCAATAATTGCAATTGAAACGTCTGCATCTTTCAATACTTCGTTCATATTCGCAAGAATTTCGTCTTTGGTAATTCCTTCTGGATGGCGAACATTTAATGTTACTTTCTTCGCACCATCAATTGTATATTCGAAAAGATTTGCAGATGAAGTTGTTTCACCCATTACATCATGGACAGCATATGCATGTAACAATTTACCATTGTAATCCAAGTGCATATAATCTGCGATCGTTGCGATGTAATTTGCACCGTTTCCGTCTAGATCATAATCTTCTAGGAATGCAGCTAAGAATGTTGCAGCATTCACACCGAATTTTGGTTCTTGTGCATGGGCACCTTTACCGAAAATCGTTACTGTTGCACGAGTTCCGTCAATCTTCACTTCGCCTTTTACGTCTTTATCTTCAACAAATTCAGATAAATCAGCAGCTAGATGTTCAAACATTGCGGCATCAGTTGCTTCTAATACTGCAGTTGCATCACCTGGAACCATGTTTGTACGCATGCCTGATGTAAAGCTGATTAATTTTAATTTTCCAGCTTGTGCATCTTCTTGATCATTAAACGTTACTTCGTAAGATAAAATTCCCTTTTCTCCGTTGATGATCGGGAAGTATGCATCTGGAGAAAAACCAAATTTAGGCATTTCTTCAACTTCCATATAACGGTGGATTCCAACCCATTCACTCTCTTCGTCAGTACCGAAGATGAAACGGATTTTTTTAGAAAGTGGTAAATTTAATTCTTTGATGATTTTCATTGCATAGTACGCAGCCATAGATGGCCCTTTGTCATCACTAGAACCACGTGCATATAATTTTCCATCTTTGATAACTGGTTCAAATGGATCGGTTGTCCAATTGTCATCAACTGGAACTACATCTACGTGACCTAAAAGACCTAGTGTTTCATCGCCTTCACCAAATTCAATGTGTCCTGCTAAATTCTCAATGTTTTTGGTTACAAAACCATCGCGTTCACCGAATGAAAGAACTTTGCGTAATGCTTCTGCAGGCCCATGTCCTAACGGTTCTTCTTTTGTTCCGTGTTCAATATCACGAACACTTTCGATACGTAACAATTCAAATAAATCGTCCATTAAATCATCTTTACGTGCATCAACTTCTTTTTGCCAATCGATTGTTGCCATGAAATCCCTGCTTTCTAATCAAATATTGTCACCCAGTCCATAAAAAAACATGTTTGTTTCGATTAAGTATGGCTAGAGTACCATTTATCAAAATATACTGTTCATATGCGAACAAAAACTCAATGAGATCTGCAAACCATAGAATAACATTTGTTTTTCTGTCGTATAACAGATCACTAAACCTAGTTATCTCCACTCTATGCTTTGCAACTAGTAAACTATTCCTCCAACTGTACTTAGATAAAACATTTTGTTCTTTAATGAATAACCTGACTAGTTAAATTATAACTAACGAAGTATGTCTTTACAATACGCTTTATTCTAAAAATTTTTATTTATGTATTTTAATACGATTCGATTGCTTATTTTTCTGGAAAACGTGCATATAAATACCTCTTTATTTCAACTATTTATCATACATTCTCTGTACTAGTCGTTGTTATACTATAATTAAATAACGTTTTTGAGTTTTTTAAAAGAACTTTTAAAAAACTGTTTTTTTATTTTGGCTAATTTATTTTCTATAAACACCTTCTTTTTTTCAATTGAATAACACAAGTAATCTTTTTTTTGTTACACTATTAGTAGCAATCGAAAAGGAATGGGAAAGAATGAAGAAAAAGAAATCTTTAATCACCAGTATTGTGGCTCTGGCTGCAATCGTCATTGGTGGTTACAACGCATTACCTTCAACAGTTCAAAATACTGTTGAACAAGAAGTATTACCAAAAATCGGCTTATCTAGTTTGGCTAATGCAGAAAATAATGAGAACGCCTCTACTGCTACTGCACAAAAAAGTAAAATCACAGACAGTGCACAAAGTTCAACAAGCGGCGTCCCTTATGATACATCAACATACACCCAATTGAGTAACCTAGATTTTGCAAGTGGCGATTATCCAGTGGTCGAAGTAAATAATAATCAATCGACTTTGAATATCAATGATTGGCAAACAAGCAAAGTCAATTACGGAGATTTAGATTCATTAAATCGAACAACGTATGCAACTGCGTATATCAATAAAAGTAATTTAGGAAAATCAGAAGGTCGTTCGAGTCAAAAATGGTCTCCGACTGGCTGGCAACAAAAAACAGTTGATGGACAACCAATTTATAATCGTGGACACTTACTTGCCTATACATCAAGTTTTAATCTAGATGATGATGGAAATTATGTTTCTGGATTAGATGGTAGCTTGGATAATCCGAAAAATCTAGCTACGCAATCTGCATTTTCAAACCAACGTGTTCAAACAGTTTATGAAGAAAAGGTTCGAAAAGCCCAAGCAATCAAAGGAAATAAAGTCATCTATCAAATTGTTACTGTTTTCCGCGGAGATGAATTGATGCCTCGAGGTTACTGGATCCAAGCAATCGATAGTGAGAATACTTTGAATTTCAATGTCTACGAATACAATGTTCAACCAGATGTCGTCTTTAATTATCAGGATGGTTCAAGTAAGATTGATCGTTCGATGGAAGTTGATTACTAAACATTCTCTTTAATAAACGAAACGAATTAAACAAAAAAGTAGCTCCTATGAAAATTCATTTTCGTGGGAACTACTTTTTTATTTGATTAAAATTTATGAATTGAAGATGCTTAATTTATTGAGTAAATTTTTCAGTTTTATAGCATCCCAAGGGAGATACTCGGCTATAGTTAAGCCAACGATATCATTGTACTCAAATAGATTAGTTAAAACAGAGGTTACTTCCAACAGCGACATACTACCGGCACCTGCTGGAAAATCCTTTTTTCCTGGTTCCGCGAAATAGATTGATCTAAAAGAATTTGGATCTAAAACATCTAAATCAAAATGAATAGCAATTTTCTTAAAATTACTCTTGTCGATCCATTTTTGGATTTCAGTGTAACTCAACTGTTTTTCTGCTTGAATAGTATACTTAATATTTAGATTTTTTAATATATTTTTTTCATTAGGACTTGGCTCTTGGAGTCCAACGTATAGAATAGAATCTGAGGATAAGGGATTTTCTACCTCTTTAGTAAGTTCAGCGTCCCCTTTGCCTAATAGATTTCCTAGAACCATTGCATGCTCATTATAAAAAATTTCTGGAGTAGAGATGTCTGGGTGTGCATCAATCCAAATAATTCCTAACTCCTCCTTATATTTTCCGTGCAAATAGTCGAACGGGGCTTGAGAAACCAAACAAGTCCCTCCTAACGTAATAATTTTTTCTGGTTGTTGCTCTTCGATGATTCTTTTTGCATTTTGAACATTCTTTTTTACACTTTTTTGTGCAGTCACACCATTCTCTTTTATTAAATGGTTATTTTCAGGAGCTTCAATAGGTACACGTATTTCTTGTTGTTTGCTATTTTTAGGTGCTAGCCAAGCTAAAAGTTCTGCGCCAAAATAATACTCAGGCTTATCCCCGCCTTGCCAATCAGCAGCTAAAAGTCTCAATGTTTTCATCATGTATTTTCTCTCCTTTGTGTTAAGGTATATTTAGAGAATAAACTGTGACGTTACTAGAGAGTCAAGAGAATGGAGGAAATTTTGTGGACTACCTGTCAATCGGAAAAATTTCAAAGCTGAGCAATCTTTCAATCAGAACGTTAAGGTATTATGATCAAATAGACTTATTTAAACCCGAATATATAGATGCAACCAATAACTATAGATATTACTCTGTACAACAACTATTCTACTTACAAATGATCAAATATTTGAGAAAAATGAATCTACCTATTGATGAAATTAAAGACGCTCTTTCACTATCCCCAGAGCAATTGTCTGACTTTTTAGAAGAACAAGCAAAACAAATCCAACTACAAATAAATGAGTTACTAAAAATAGAAGAAATAATCAAAAATCAAAGAGTAGAATTAAACAACCAAACTAGATTACTGAATAAATCTGAAAAACAAATCTATACACGAAGAATTGAAAAAAGAAGCATCGTAAAACAACTCTGCAAACAGGAGGTTACCCCACTGACACAACCAGATATTTATTTTGCAAACATCTATTCTTTAATTGAAGAGAATAATTTGACCCCTAAATCATATCAGTATAATTGTGCGTATCCATTAAGAAAATACGGTTCAATCGAGGAAATTAAATACAGTTATCTTTTTGCTACGATTTACCTAACAGAATCAGAAGCTACACCTACCATTCCTATTATTGATGAAATAGCTGGAGGAAATTATTT
Organism: Enterococcus sp.; assembly: GCA_047975565.1. Lineage (GTDB taxonomy): Bacteria > Bacillota > Bacilli > Lactobacillales > Enterococcaceae > Enterococcus_B. Next base: position 62,149 of record JBKEDT010000063.1, read on the forward strand.
ATGTATTACATTTGACTGGAACACAGAAAACTATATGGACAACTATTTTCTTCTCACTCAAGCCTATAAAGATTTAGGTTATACTGAAGAACCTATAGTATATGAAATTTCTATGGCTAATCACTTAAATAGTTCGATGGATGCAAGCTTTGTCACCGAACTTCAAATAAAGATATAAAGATACTTACTAAAAAACGTTCTGCAATTTTTGCAGAACGTTTTTTTATTTTGAATCTATTTTGTTAATTTTGCATAGTCTGCATCTGTTACTTCTTCACACCATTCAGAAGTTCCGGCAGTAATTGCAAGATGTGAGAACCAGCTATCTTGAGCTGCTCCGTGCCAATGTTTCACACCATCTTTGATGACAACCACATCTCCTTCAGTAAGGAATTGTGGTTCTTTTCCTTCTTCTTGGTACCATCCTTCACCACCAGTTACTAGTAATAATTGATAGCCATCATGATGAATATGCCAGTTGTTACGGCAACCAGGCTCAAAAGTTACATTTCCAACGTTTACGCTGATATCAGGATCCGCAACAAGCATTTTTAAATAGCTTTGTCCGATAAAATATTTCGCATAGGCTTCATTTTTTTCTCCTACTGGGAAAATTACACCATTTTTTACATCTTCAAATTTTGTCATTTTTATTTCCTCCATTATTTGTTCATTGATTTATTTTTACGGGTACACAAGTAGTGGCATAACCAATTTCTTATTGCTTCATCCGAACGTTCTACATGAGAACCACGAATAGGTAAACCAGGCTGAATTTTTGCTTCTGGACACTCTTTGCGTAGATGCTCTAAGCTTATTCCAAAACTAGAGCCTTCATGTGTGCAGAAAGGATAGACTTTTTTTCCTTCAAGATTGGTAGTTTTCAAAAAGCTACCAACGGGCATTGGATAATCGTTCCACCAATTGGGAAATCCTAAAAATATCGTTGATTCTTCGGATATGTCTATTCCCGATAAGATCGCTGGATAAATCAAATTGGTCAGTTCCTTTTTTGAACGTTGTAGCGTTTGCTCATAGTCTAGTGGATATGCATCTAACGGCTGGATTTCATACATGTTACAGTTTACTTGTTTTGCAATTTTTTCTGCTAAAATTTTAGTATTTCCTATTTCAGTAGTTTTTCGTTTTCCATCAATCAAATTTTCACCAGATTTAGAAAAGTAAATCACTACCGCCATCTTCACACCTTCTCTCGCAATTTCCTCTCTACAAGAACTATAGTACATGTGCTTTTTATAAATGTATAATGCCTACTTAAATATATGCTTATGCTTTGAAAGCATAAAAAAGTAGACAGAAAATACTCCGTCTACTTTTTATGCAGTGTTCACCATATGAATAAATCTTTTCCATTAAGTTTGAGTAACACTTCTATAAAGAAATAATCTGAATAAATAAGCGGGACATCATTTGTAATCAGTCGATGATAGGCTTCTGTTCCGCCACCAATGATTCCATCTTCTTCCAACAGCCAATTCGCATATTTTTGTTCAGTTGATTGAACAATCTGAATTGCAGGATGTAAATACTCTGACTTTTCTTCAGCTGACACCCAATGAGCTATTTCTAAAAATCCACAAGCTGCACATAATCCAGCACTGGTATCATAAAATTCAGGTAGATCAGGCGCCTTAAAATCTACTTTAGCAATATAGTCTGTCTGAATAATATTCTGAATAAAATAATTAGACAGCTCTTTAGCGATTGAAAGATACTCTTCTACTTTTGTATGACGATACATTAAGGCAAATCCGTAAATCGCCCTGCTAATAGATTCGCCGCATGTAATCCTGTGCGATACGCTTGACGTGAACCAGTCACTCGATAATGTGCAACAGCTGTAGGCATCCATAGAAAACCAACATCATGATGAATATCTTTAAATTCATATAATGCATTATCTAATCTTTTCTCTTGCCGTATCGCTTCTTTTTTAAAATATGGATCCTTTGTGTAATCAAATAGCTTCCATAAAATCCCACCCCAAAAACCGTTCGTCCACCAATCCTCTCCACGTTCGGCAAATGTGTCTGAATAAACCCCGTCATATGAAATATACGGCGTTTTTCCATCTAATCTATGTGCTTCTATTCTCACTTTTTCTACAGTTTGTTCAAGCTTTTCAGTTACCCACTGTTGAACAGATTCCTCCACTTTTATCCCTCGCTTCCTTTCAATCTTTGTTTTGTTTACATAATAAAAATATGGATGCACCGCCGTGCATCCATATTTTAGGATAAAGCTTCTAATAAAACATCTGCTTGGTCCGCAGAAACATTTCCCGCATAATTAGGTGTAGCTAAAGACACCCCATTATTACTATTGTAAAACAAATATAAATTCTCACCGCTATGCGTATCGCTCCCGCTAACAGCATCACCAAGGACGATTATTGTGTTCACTTTTACTGTCCGCGTACTACTTTCTCCAGCAGAAAATACAGTGATTTCTGTTGTTGGCGTCTCTTGTACCGCACATGTGTATTGACTTTGTGAACCGTCTGCAGCTGTGAACGTTGCACTATTATCTGCTTCATTGAGCACGATAGATGCTGGTGTATTCGTTCCAGAAAAAGTAAATGTTTTTGCTCCTTCAAAAGAAACTGCATAAGGATAATTCGCAGCATTGGCACTTGACTCTGTTTCGGACTCTCCTTCAGAGGAGCTTCTTTCTAAATTAGAAGGAACATCCCACTCACTAGCAACAAGTATCCGTTGGTTTGAAGCTAAATAATAGAGCTTTCCTTCGGCATCAATAACATAGGTATCTGAAGCAGAACCATCTAATGATACAGTCGTTTCAACCTCACCTTTGCTATTCGTAGCACTAGTGAATTGATAATCATCCTGATCCTTAGTGCTTTCACTTGCTTGCTTCATATGGTAATATACCCAATCAATTACCTCATCTTGTTCTAGACTCGTTGTATCGATTCCACTTTGTGATGTTTTATCAGAAGAAGTGGTTGTAGTCATTGTCGTTTCGGCAGTTGAATTCTTTGATCCTTCATCATTTGAATAAAAAAATCGACCTAATAAAAAGAATAGTAAGATGATTATAGCAATACTCCCGGTCACACCAAAGATAATCGTTCTATTCTGTCTTTTCTTTTCTTCAGCGAACAATCTTCTTTTTTCTTCTCTCTCTGCTTTTAGGCGATTATTCAATTTCGTTTTTTCTTTATCTAATAGTGCACGCAATTCAGTTTTCTTCTCTAAATTATCAGTTTTCGCAATTTCCAGCTCTAATTGATAAATTCTTGATTCCTCGCGCCAATACGGATTTTTAGGCTCGCTCATTTTGATCCTCCGACAAAATTAATAGTACTCTCATTGTAACAAAAAATCCTCGCTTTAAAAGTATAAATAGATAAATAACTATGCATATTTTGTATTTTTTGCATAAAAAAAGTAAAATATGAGAACATCTGTACATATTGCGAGTAAAAATCCTTGCATTTACGAATTAGTGAGCATAAACAACTTCGAATTCTTCAAATACTATCTCTGACTCTTCGGTAAAAACAAGATGATTTTCTTCATAAAACGGTTTAAAAAATTTCAGATGCTCATCTCTCCAATATGCCAAAGAAAGATCGCCTTCTCCTTCCTTCTTCGCATGACTTTCTGTCACCTCTGAAAAAGGAAGAATTTCAATAGTTATCGTTTGTATGATACATACTGGCTGATCATTCCCATCTAGTATGATTGAATATTCGCCGGCTTCAGGAAAAGGTTCATTGTCAATTTCATAGAGCGCTGCTCCAGAACTCGTTCCAGTTTTTCTTCCGTGCACAACTAAATGTGCGAGAGTATTCGCCATTTCTTTGGTATCGCTAAATGAAAAAGATTTATAGGTCGTCGTCTTCTCTAGATTCTTTGTGTTACAAAAATTTTGCCAATAGTCTTCTACTAAATGCTCCATAGGTCAAACTCCTTTTTTGTTTCTTATAAGTATACGAATTCATCTCTCAGATGCCAAAAGCTATCTTACATTTTTGAACGTTTAATTATGTTTACTCTAACATATTTGATAGCTATCCTTAAGACTTTAGTCTGATTTATCTTCTCCTCTTTTCAAGTAATCTATCTAGTGAAAGGAATGAGAAGATGAAAAAAATTATTGGCATTATGTTACCCATTTTTATTTTAGGAGGTATTGGCTACTTTTGGTATAACCAAAATTTTGGTACTGAAGACTATTACACAAAAATAACCCAAAAAGGAGAACACCGCTACATCGGAATGGGCGATGGTATGAAACAATACCGATATACCTATACTCTTCCAAGTTACAAAGAAAATGATGAAGAAA
>JBKEDT010000003.1:0-86299 GCA_047975565.1 Enterococcus sp.
CAAAGATTTTTCTTCTAACTTTTGATGGTGTCGTTCGACAGATTTTCGCCAAACAAAAGTGAATTTATTTGCGTTTGCTTCAATCTTCGTTCCATCAATAAAAATAGCTTCTTCATCAATTTCATTTTCTGTAATTAATTGAGAACGAAATTGAACAAAACATTCTCGTAATAGTGGTTGTACAGATTCATCTACTCGAAAACGATTAATTGTTCGATAACTTGGTTGGTAGCCTTGGGCTAACCACATCATGCGAATACTATCTTGGATAAGTGCTTCAATTTTACGACCAGAAAAAACAGATTGAGTATATGCACATAGTATTAATTTCAACATCATTCGTGGATGATAACTTGCTGCACCACGATGGTGTTTTAATAGTTCAAACGCTTCTTCTGGAATACTTTCGACTAAATGATGAACAGAATAAGCGATATCATTTTCGGGTAATGTTTTTTCTAAATCTAAAGGTAAAACAAGTTGATCTATGGTATAATTTTTGTACATAAGAACCTCTCCTTTACGTGTTTGATTAGTCGCTTATATTGTATCAGAAGGGGTTCTTTTGTTTCAAAAGATAAGACAAAACCGGCGTAGGAAATCAAAATTTCCTACGCCGGTTTTTTAGTTAGACTTGAGATTTATGTCCCAGGTCCTTTTTCATTCTTCTTCAAGGTTTCACATTTCAAAAATAGCCTTAATTTACATTCAATATCCACATAAATCCTATAAATACAAAGAAGAGCATATACATGATTGGTGAAACTTCTTTACCACGTTTTGCTGCAATCATCGTAATTGGATAGAAAATAAATCCTAGTGCAATCCCATCAGAAATACTGTAAGTTAATGGCATCCCGATCAAAATCAAGAAAGAAGGAATAGCAATTTCCATTTCTCCCCAATTGATTTCGCGTAATGATTGTGCCATTAATACACCGACAACGATCAATGCAGGTGCTGTAACTTGCGATGTCACTACAGAAAGAAGTGGTGAGAAGAACAAACCAAACAGGAAGAAAATACCCGTTACAACGGCAGTTAATCCAGATCTTCCCCCAACAGCAATTCCTGCTGATGATTCAACATACGCACCTACTGGAGAAGTTCCTAAAAGAGAACCCGCAAGCATTGCTGTAGAGTCTGATGCTAAAGCTTTACCTACACGAGGCATTTTGTTATCTTGCATAAATCCAGCTTGATTGGCTAAACCAACTAATGTCCCTGCTGTATCAAAAAATGTGACTAACAAGAACGTTAGTACAACTACCCACAATTGTAAGGAATTGATATCACTCACATGTTTTAGTGCAACTAAAAATGTTGGTTTTAGACTTGGTGCAGCTGAAACAATTTGAGTTGGTGCTTGAATCATCCCAGTAACCAGACCCAAGACAGTAGTTGCAATCATACCAATAAAAATCCCACCAGGAACACGACGAACCATTAAAATCGCTGTTACAATCAGTCCGAAGATAGTTAACCAAGTCGTACCTGTCAGTGGCCCTAAGCCAACGAGTGTTGAGTCATTTGAGACGATGATTCCACCTTCGCTTAAACCAAGGAAAGCAATGAACAACCCGATTCCACCAGAAATGGCAAATTTTAAATCTGATGGAATAGCATCAATAATCATTTCACGTAATTTGAAAATCGTAATGACAATAAAAATCAGTGAAGCAACAAATACTCCGGCAAGAGCCGTTTCCCAAGGAATGCCCATTCCTAAACACACAGAGTAAGCAAAAAACGCATTGATTCCCAAGGCTGGTGCTGTAGCAATTGGATATTTTGCTAAAATCCCCATCAATAGACAGCCCAAAGCACTGGATAAAGCTGTTGCAGTAAATACGGCGCCTTCGTCCATTCCAGAAGCACCTAATACACTCGGATTTACAAATAAAATATAGGCCATTGAAATAAACGTTGTAAAGCCAGCCAAGACTTCACGTTTGAAGGTCGTATTTAGTTTGTCGAGTTCGAAATAAGAAGTAACTTTTTTCATTTTCTTGTGATCCTCCTAATACTAAAGCAATAAATAATGTTCGGAAAAATTCTATTCTTCACTAGAACAACGAGATTAATCATACAATAACATGGACAATAAGTAAACAAAAAATCAAAAATATAAGCTAAACACGAACATTAAAGTTTTTTTATGAATATTCTTGTCGAAAACACTTGCTTTTTTATCTTTTTTTACTTTAGCACCCCTTCTGTAGTGTGGCACAATCTGGCTAAATTCTCCAAGAAAAAGCAATAAAGGGTCTGAAACATCCCTGTTTCAAACCCTTTATTACTTATTCAAGTGACTCTAATAAATCAGTGTACCACTGTAAATTTACCTGATGATGTGCATAAGAGTTCTCCAACATTTTCGCAAAATTTTCTTGGAGAGTTTCTCTTGTTGCTAATGTTTGCTTCAATAGATCCATTTTGATTTTTGTTTGATTGATTTGGATTTGGATCAATTTTTTCATTTCTTTTGCATCATACTCTTTCTCAAAAAGTAATGCGGCATAAAAAGACAGATTCACATAGTCTGTTTTTGAACCTGTCTGTACCATCAATCGATGAAATTCTTCTTCACCTGCTTGCGTCAATTGGTAACATTTTTTTTCTTTCATATCAAATTCACTATCGATTCGTTGAATATACTTCTTCTCTTCAAGTTGTTGCAAATTATAGTAAAATGATCCCTTCGTATAATTCACCACATACTTATAATTTCTTTCTTTCATTCGAAGAAGCATCTCATAGCCATGTGTCCCGGGGGTTTCTTTGATTAATCCTAAAATCAGTAGTGGAATCATTACTTATTCCGCTCCTTTTGACTGGAATATTTCTGACATTTTTTGAGAAAACTCTTCGAAAGTACTCTTTCCTTTTGAAAATTCTAACGTTTGGATATACATTTTTTCATTTGGTGATGGTTCTCGTTGCGCATCTCTTTCTACCCATGAATCTTCATCACTTACAAACGTTTCTTGATTTTTTTGATTTGCAAAAGCATGGTAATATCGCAAACCAAATTTTCTTTGTGACAATGCATCGATATGAATACCATCTGGATTAGCAGTCAAGCCTTTTGCACTCACCAAATATGCATTTGGAGTCTGCATTACAGCCTCTTGCATCGCTTCATTGATTTGTGCAAATTCCGTGCTACTTAATCCAAAGCCAACTTTCCCAAGATAATCGCCTAACTCCCCAACTATAAATGGTAAATCTGCGATCCCTAATTCTTGACGAACATGTTGAATGACTTCTTTTAATTTTGAAGCATATTCTTTATATTTTCCTTCTCGGCTATCACTTTCACCTTGATGCCACAATACACCAATGATTTCGCTTGTTTCGCTAGCAAATCTGGCTTCACTCAACGCATGGCGCATCAATATACCATTAGGTGCCCATTCCTCAATGGAGCTACCACCTTCCGCACAGGGAATCAAACCGAGTGTTTCTTCTGGATGATCTATGGCCCATTGTTGTGCAAAAGAAGCCGCTGGTCCAACTCCAGCAACCTCTCTATCAAAATGTATTGGTTCTGTCATCATCTGCCACCGTCCATTGCGTAACATTTTGATATGTTCATTATAAATTGGCGGAACAGTATCAAGAAATCCTCTTCCAGCCATATTCGATTGACCAATTAATAAAATTGATTGCATTTTTTCCACTCCTTTTAGTCTAATTAGACTATCGAGTTTCATTATACTTATTTTTAAGTAATCGTCAATAAAAAAAGATTGGGACAAACACGTCCCAATCCTTTCTATATAGTTACAGTAAGTGTTGCAGCTGCTAAAATCAAAATCAATCCTAAAATTGTCACAGCCATTTCTTTTTTCGTTTTTTTCTGTCCTAAGAACCAAATACCCGTTAAAGTTGCAAGTACAACAGATGTTTGTGACAAAATAAATCCTGTAGCTAAGCCATTCATATTTGGTTGTGCGGAAATCAAATACGTAAGTGCAGCAAAAGCAAAGAAGAAGCCTGACAAAATATGTTTATATGAAACAACTTCTGTAAAGGCTGATTTTTCTTTTCCAAAAGATAAGTAGGCTGCATAGATGCAACTAACTAATAACATACCAATTGCTTGTGGTAAAAAGGCATGCATCCCATCGATTGATGTTGCTTGTGGAGCAGCAGAATATGCCCAATAACCAATTTCACCAACTGCAAGTAATAAAACAGCTTTTTTGATCAAACTAGAATTTTCTTTTGTCTTTTTCTCTGACCAAACAGTAAGTGTTGCACCTAAAATAATTAGCACCAATGCAAATCCACCTAATAGTCGATCTGTCGTTGTTGGCCAATCACCTAGATAGATCACACCCCATAATGATGCACCTAGAAGTTGAAATGCTGTTGTGATTGGCATTGCACGTGAAGAACCAATCAATCGGAACGATTGGAAAGTTATGATTTGCGCACTCGCCCAGCCCACACCTGACAAAATAGAAAAGAATAAATCTGTTCCATGTGGCATTGCTAACCCATTGACCATTGAAAAAACTAGTGCAAAAATCAGTGTTCCTAATGTTGAACCCAAAATTTGGTTGACTGGACGGCCACCGATTTTTGAGGCAATTGTTGGATAAAGTCCCCAACCTAAAAGTGGTCCTAACCCTATCAATAATGCAGTCGTATTCATGTTATTTCCTCCCAATTTTTAAAATACAACGTTACTTTCTAATAAAATATTGGCATATGGTGTCATTTCTCCCGTACGAATAAATGCATGGCAATTTGATAATTCTTGCTTCATTTCCGTATGTGGAATAAAACTAATTGGTGTATCTGGAAGTCTATCTTTGATTGCTTCAAGCATTTTAGGGTTTTCTGTCTTAATTTCTTCTGCCAAATAGATGCGTTGCACCTCTAACTCTTCTAAGACATTATTCAACACATCCATAAAGCTTGGAATACCATTTGTTACAGCTAAATCTATTTTCTCAGTTCCCATTGGGACTGGCATTCCAGCATCCCCGATACTTAATTTATCAAAGTGACCCATGCCGGCAATAACTCTTGAAATATCTGAATTGATTACTTTTGTTTTTTTCATTTGATTTCTCTCCTTTATGCAAGTTCATTTTTGAATGGAATTGATGGTTGTGCGCCAAATCGTTGGACTGTCAATGAAGATGCTTGATTTCCATAACGGATTGCTTCTTCTAAATTACTAAAATCTTTTTCTAAACAAGTACTCATTGCACCAATAAATGTATCCCCCGCTGCAGTTGTATCTACTGCTTTTACTTTATATGCTGGAATGATTCCACTACGTCCATTTACATCGTAAAATGCACCTTTACTACCAACAGTAATGATTACTGCTTCAATTCCTAACTGATGTAAACTTTCTGCGGCTTGTCGCATTGATGCTTCATCAGTAATCGTAATTCCTGTTAAAATTTGCGTTTCAGTTTCATTAGGAACAATCATATCTGTCACTTGTAATAATTCTTTGGGTACATTGGCAAAGGCTGGTGCTGGGTTTAAAATTGTTTTTACACCAGATTCTCTTGCTAATTTGAATGCTTCAATCGTGCTATCTACAGCGCTTTCAAACTGTGCGATGATAAAATCACTTTTTTGGATAATTTCTTTGTGCTGACTTACTTGTTCCGGTGTAAACACATTGTTTGCGCCTGAATAGATCATAATACTGTTTTCACCATGATCATCAACCATGATAAAGGCTTGACCAGTTGCTTGATTATCGAATGTTTCAACACCTGTCATATCGATTTCTTCTTGTGTGAGCAATTCACGCATCATCATGCCTGCACCATCATTTCCAATTGCACCGATAAAGTAAGTGTCTGCCCCTGAACGTTTTGCTGCGACAGCCTGATTTGCACCTTTTCCTCCTCCTGCAGTAAAATGTTCTTTTGCGTGAATTGTTTCCCCTGGTTTTGGCATTTCTTTCACACGTAATGTCGTATCTAAATTAATACTCCCAATAATTGTTACAGTATTCATATTCTCCACTCCATTCTTCTTTATGTTCTTCATCTAATTGATTAAAACGTTTTATTAAAACGTTTTAACTTTACAACAAAAAGATAGCACACTTTGAAAGCTATTTCAAGTATGCTGTAGAAAACCTTTTCATTAATTTTACAGGTAGCTTCTTTTCCTCCCAATTTTTCTCTGGAAATTGAATTCTTTCAAGTAATAATTGTGCAGTAACTTGACCTAATTCAAAAATTGGTTGGGCAATTGTCGTCAATTGTGGAGTTACATATTCACACATATCCACATTATCATATCCAATAACACTATAATCTTCTGGAATCTTTTTATTCGATTGGGAAAGCCCTAAATAAATGCCAAACGCTAATTCATCATTGATTGCAAAGATTGCTGTCACATTTGTTTGCATAATCTGCGGTACAGCATCTTTCCCACCTTTTTTTGATAGTTCTGTCAAGATTACCTTGCAAGAGGTTCCGTAAACAGATTGGAAGCCTGCTAGTCGCTGTTGAATGTTCTCTGCGGCTTTGGTTGGCATGACAACAGCTACTTGTTCATGGCCTAATTCTTTCAGATGACTGGCTGCTAAGTATCCACCAGTGAAATCATCTGTCAAAATCGCATCGCTCCCATTAGGGTCTGCTTTTTTTTGATCTAAAACGATATAAGGAATTTTTTGATTCTGTACGATTTTATGGATTTGTTCGTTAGACACATTAGGCGTTGCTATAATCAAGCCATCTACGCTACGGCGACCTAATTCTTCTAACGCTTTGATTTCTCTTGTTTTATCTAAATCAGCATTACACAGCATCGTAACAAAGTTTTCTTTATATAAACTATCTTCGATTCCTCGAATCAGTTGATTGAAAAATGGATTTGTGATATCTGGGACAAGAACACCAATGGTTTTACTCTTTTTAATAATCATCCTTCTAGCAAAGTAATCGGGTTCATAGTTCAATGTATCTTTGATTTTTAGAACTTTTGCTACTGTTTTGGTACTAAAATTTTGGGTATTCCCATTCAAAATTTGAGAAACTGTTGCAATAGAAACACCTGATTCCTTTGCTACATCTTTGATTGTTACTTTTTTTGCTCGCATGCCACTCACCTCTTCTCTTTTTATTATACTAAATTTAGTTGTGAACATTCACTATTTTAAAAAAACTATCACCGAAATCAAAAAGAAGACTTGGAACATCCTATGTCCAAGTCTCTTTGTAGTAAACTAATCAGTCTTGTAACTCCCAAGAAGAATCGCTTCCCGGAGTAGTTTGTGTCCACCATTTTGCAAGATATTGTTTTCCATTATAGTTTACAAGATCTCCAGCAACGTATGTTCCGCCTTTGTAGTAATCAACACTACCATCTTCACCTTTGATTACTTCTTTTGACCAAACTTGTGCGGTACCTGGTTTTTCACCTTTAGTCCACCATTGCGCTGTATATGTTGCACCATCATAAGTAACTTTATCTCCTTTGACATACGTAGCTGAACTAGAGTATGCAGGGATTTCTTCTTTTTCTGTAACGGTAACAGTAATCGTTTGTTTTGTCTCTTCTCCTCTACTATCTATTACAGAATACGTAACAGTATACGTGCCTACCTTAGTTGTATCCACATTACTAACAACTTTTAATTGATCTGTTAAGTCACCATCTTCATTATCTGTCACTGTAATATCTTTCGTTGCATCAAATGTGGTACCAACTTCAATCGTTTGATCTTTCGCTCCATTGATGATTGGCTTTGTATTTGCATCTGGATCAACTACAGTAATTGTCCGGATTTTTTCTGTTTTGTTTTGTTTACTATCTACAACAGTATATGTGACTTTGTATTTTCCTGCTTTAGACGTATCGACATCACCAGTTACTTTAAGTGCTGCAGTTAAATCACCATCTTCATTATCCATTGCAGTGATTCCATCTAAACGATCAAATGTATCATTTAAGTTGATTGTTTTGTTTGTTGCGCCTTTGATCGTAGGTGCTTGATCTCGAACACCAAGTTCGCCATCAAATTCATCTAAAATCGATGAGAATTCATACGTATCTTGTTCTAAGCCAGTATTTTTCAAATCTTCATTCAAATCATTGTCTCGATTTAATGACCAGAAAGAAAGCATCCCGATTTGTTTCTCATTTGCATAAGCTAATAACGCTTTTGCATCTGATAATGTAAATGTTTCGTTTGCTTGGCTTGATTTTCCTGCCCATGGTGTTAAGCCGATTTTACCGTATACTTGCTCATCTGTTAACTCTTGGTCTGCATCTGTATAGATTTTTTTGATTTGACCAGCAAGACTTTCAGATGCTTGCTCGATGTATGTGTAATACGTATCTGTTGGACCAGTCACAAATGCTGGACCAAAACACATTGTCATAATGTTGACTCCATGTACTTCGACGCCTTTAGTTACGGCATCTTGCAATACATTATAGGCATCATTGTCTGTTCCTTCACCAACTAACCCAGTTGGTAATACTGGGAATGTATACCAAACAGCAGGCGCTTCATCTCCCATTTTTTCTTGCATGATTTTGATTGCATCGTTGTTTCGTTGCCATGCTTCTTTATCACGTACATGCGCACCTTCAATATCAAAATCAATCGTTGTTAATCCATAATGCTCTACGATTTCGATATATTTATCTGCTAACTCTTCTGCATCGTCATATGTATCTTGTAAAGGTGTACCATTCTCTCCACCAAATGATACAAGTACATCTCCACCTTGTTCACGGAATTCTTTGATTTGATTTGCAAACGAGGTAACGATTGATCCATTTGTTCCAGTTCCATCTACGTTGTAGTAGCCACCAAATGAAGCTGTTTTAGGATTGCTTGGATCAGAAACGATAAACCCAATGTTTGCATAGCTAATATTTGATTTCTTTACTTCTTGTCCAAGCGGATACAATCCTTGGTACCCATTTTCTCCGTTGTACCATAAACCGCCATCAATATATGGTGCGAATACTTGATCTGCCCATTTTACACCTTGACCAGCATCAATACTTGCATAGGGTGTATTGGGATCAACATCTGGGTCAACAGTTGTTTCAAATGGATTTGCAGTTACACCGGCATCCAATGTGACTGTCCCATTAGATGCAATACTTCCAACTTCTGCCCACCCAGTTGACGTTTCTTCTCCTGAACCTGGAGCAGTATCCGTAGCACCATTTTTCCACCATGTTGCTGCATAGATTTTTTCGTTGTATTTTACTTGTTTCCCTGTCGTATCACTATTTCCAAATTCGCTAGACTTAGTTACATCCGACCAGTCCATCCACATATCTTCTGTAAGTTCTGCATCTGATTGGATCGCTGTCTGTTCTTCTGCATGTACACGTACGAGTGGTTGTACAGTTGTGATTGCTAATCCACCCAACATTAACCCACAAACTAACGGTGAAGCTACTTTTCTAAATAATTGTTCTTTTTTCATTTTTTCTCCTTACTGACTATTTATTTTTGTGTTGTTTATTTACTTGAATCATTTTACTCGTCCGGCATCCCACCTTTCACATATTTACTGTCCGAGTGTCGTGATCTGTAGATGAAACAAGTTAATTTGTTTGGTAAAAATTGATAACAAATTGATTTAGATAGTCATATTCTTCCGTGCTAGGGTAATGAGAAAGGCCAATATGATAGGGTAAGGTGTTATTGATTCGTTGCGTTGATAAAATCAAATCGACAGTATCTGTTTGTTTTTTTAGTTGCTCTTCAAATGACTTTTTGTTTGAAATATAGGTAATCTGTAATTCTCTGCCATATCGTTCTTCTAATAATTTTTTTAAGAATAGACCATGTTGTTCCCCAAAATTAGAGTATAAAATCGTTCGAATTTTCTTTTGGAATTTAGGCCAAGAATAGTCAAGCGTATCTAAGGATAAAACCACTTGGGTAAAAATACCTGCTAGTTGTTTGCTATCAAATGTTGGAAAATAATTTTTTGTATAGGTTTTTAATTGTGTAAAAAAAAGATTATCTGTACAGATTCGTTGGCTAAACGAATCATAGGTGTTCTTTAGAAATTGAGGTTGTTCATTCAGTATGCAGAGATAATTGAGTAGTTGTAGGCGTAATCTATCCTCATCTAATGAAATATCCGCAACTTGTGTAAGTCCAGATAAATAGCCCTCTAGTTGTAAAGAAAGTGTCTGTACTGCTGGATACATGCTTTCTATTTTCTCTAGTTCTTCAAATGTTGCAATCAGCAAGCAATTGCTGTAGGGAAACAACAACCATTCTTTTGCCTTTTCAAAATCTCGAATGATCAATTTGGGAAGAAGTCCCTCTTCTTGGTAAATGATCCAGTTGATTGCCATAAGCAAAAAGACATCTTCTTCAGATAACAGGCCTGAAAAGGGTTTGAACAGCTCCTCTTGTTGCTTCAAACTCACAACTTTCTTAAAATATTGAATCAAAAGGTTGATTTTTTGTGTGTTTACCTCGCCATCTGGTATCCCGTGTCGCTCTTGCATCAAATAATAAAGTAAATAATGTAATTGCTTCTTATCTCCGACCAATCTTAATTTTGGTGTCGCAATCTGGATATCTAAACTAGTTAATGCTTCATTAAGTAATCGGATGGTTCTGCGTAAAGTAGATGGGCTGACAAACATTCGTTCAGAGAGTTTCTCAATTGTCAGTATCTCGTCAGATAAGAAAATGTTCTTTATCATTCGAATTTCAAAACTTTGATTGAATACGTCTGCATAAATATATTCTCTTGGGATTTGTTGATGATAACGAAGTTGAAGGAGTTTTTTGGATGACTGTTCGATCGTTACACCACTATGTGTATTATTGATCCGCATGATTTCTTTTTGCACAGTCTTCATTGATACTTTACTTGAATCAATCAATTCTGCTTGGGTCATCTGCTTGTTTGAACTAAGTGATTCTAAAATCGAAATGGTAACTTGGTCTTTACGTGATAATAAATTGTGGTATTGTTTGTTCTGATTCATTCTTTTTTCCTTTTCATTGATATGCTGAATCAAACAGAGTTGATGAAATATTTGATCAGAATATTGATAAATAATTTGAAATTTTAAAACGTCATTTGCTAATACAATAGTCCACCCCTGTCCATCTATCAATTCCCAAAAACTGTCACAAGATTGACAACTTTTGGAATAAAAAAGGACCTGGGACATAAAGGTTCTTGATAAGACAAAATCGGCGTAGGAAATCAAAATTTCCTACGCCGGTTTTTTAGTTAGACTTGAGATTTATGTCCCAGGTCCTTCTTTCTGATAGTTCTCTTGTCACATATACGAATTACTCTTCATACGTTTGTTTTGCTAGCGCAAATGCTGACCATGCTTTTGGCCACCCTGCATAAAAAGCAAGATGTGTGATAAGTTCGGTCATTTCTTCCTTCGTCACGCCATTTTGCTTTGCAATCGTCATATGTGCTTCTAATTGTGGAGCTCCCATTGCAAGTAATGCAGAGCAAGTGATCATGCTCCGATCATGCGCAGATAATTCTTCTTCACGTGCCCACACTTCACCAAATAAAACATCATCATTCAGTGCTGCAAATTGTGGAGCGAAATCACCTAATTGTTCTCTTCCAGCTGTTTGTTTTTTCATAAAAAATCCCTCCTGATTCTTTTTTACTTATACAAAAAAGCCGTATAATGATTGATTTCATCATACGACTTCATTCATGGTTTTTCCAATACTTACTTTGACTAACAACTATAACTAAAAAGCATGTTTGAATCGACGAATAATTTCTTGGACCACAGGTGTATGCATTCTTTTTTTCCAAACAAGGACGCAATTTGTTTTCAAAGGTGGATCCAGAGGTAAAAATTTCATTGTATCTAGTGTCCGATTCACAATTGCGCCTTCAATCAACAAAGCAACACCAACTTTATTTTCAACAAGAGACAATACATTATAAATCAAATTAAAATTCCCTTTGATTGTTAATTCGTCTACGGGGATTTTTGCCCATTCACTAAATAATTGTTGTACTTCTTTTCTGTTTGACATCATCAAAGATAATCCTTTGATGTCTTCAGGTGTCATTACTTCTTGATTGGCGAGAAAGAATTCATTAGACATTAGGATTCCCCATTTTTCTTCTCTAGGTAAACGTAATGACTCGACATCATTCAAACTTACTGGCTCTAGTAATAGTGCAAAATCCAACAGACCTTTTTCCAATTTATCCGAGATGTCTTCACTTGTTCCGGTGACTAGATCAAACGTTACTTCAGGATAGTCATTGATAAGTTCTTCAATCATCATTGCTAATGTATCTGAATTGTCTGCTTCGACACAACCAACTGTAAAATTCCCAGCTAATTGCTGATTTTTCTTTGTAAAAATATCGGCTTCTAGTTTATCCGATAGTTGCAAAATTTCTTCTGCACGTTCTTTTAAAAATACCCCATCTTGTGTCAGGACTAAATGATTTTTTACTCTCTGAAACAACATCGTTCCCACTGTTTCTTCTAGCTCTTTGATTTGACGACTTAATGTCGGTTGCGTAATATTTAAAACTCGAGCAGCCTTGGTAATATTTCCTTCTTGCGCTACTGTCCAAAAATATCGTAATAATCGTATCTCCATAATCTGCCTCTTTTATCTTTTTTTTTAGTATACCATATGTTTTTTTGCATAAAAAAACATACCCACAAAAACGGGTATGTCTTCTTTTGATTTGCTTACAGCATTGACGTGTACAAAGCTTTGATTTCTTCAATCGTTGTTTCTCTTGGATTCCCGGGTGTACATACATCACGAAATGCATCTTCTGCAATTTGAGCGAGGTCTTCTTCTTTCACACCTAAACTAGAGATTTCTTGTGGAATACCTACATCGATTCCTAATTGTTTTACTGCAAATACTGCTGCGTCACGTACTTCTTCAAGTGACATTGACGCCGTATCTTCCACACCCATCTTCACTGCGATAGCACGATATTTCTCACCAGTATACTCTTTGTTGTAATCCATGATCAATGGTAAGAGCGTTGCACAAGCAACACCATGAGGAATGTTATACCATGCAGACAATGGATGCGCCATACCATGGACTAGACCCAAGCCGACATTAGAGAATCCCATTCCGGCAATGTATTGACCTAATGCCATCTCTTCTCGTGCGCTTTGATCATTTGCAACAGAAGCACGTAATGAATGACCAATGATTTCAATTGCTTTGATATGCAACATATCCGTCATTTCCCAAGCACCTTTTGTGATATACCCTTCAATCGCATGTGTCAACGCGTCCATTCCAGTTGATGCACATAGCGCTTTAGGCATTCCCATCATCATATCGCTATCAATAAACGCAACAACAGGGATGTCATGTGGGTCTACGCAGACGAATTTACGATGATTCTCTTCATCTGTAATCACATAATTGATTGTTACTTCTGCTGCAGTTCCAGATGTTGTGGGCACTGCTAAAATCGGTAGGGAAGGTTTTTTTGTATCTGCTACACCTTCTAAACTAAGAACATCACTAAATTCTGGATTTTCGCAAATAATTCCAATTGCTTTTGCAGTATCGATTGGTGATCCTCCACCAATTGCTACGATATAATCAGCATTTGACTCTTCACATGCTGCTACACCTGCTTGAACGTCTGCAATCGTTGGATTTGGGACGATGCCATCAAAAATCTCATAATCTAAACCTGCTTCATCCAAGATAGCAATTACTTTTGTTGCTACTTCTACACGAATCAGCTCTTTATCCGTTACTACTAATGCTTTTTTAAATCCACGTTTTTTTGCTTCAGTTGCTACTTCATTGATTGCACCTTTTCCAAAATAAGATGTTTCATTTAAAATCATACGATTGACTGTCATTTGTTACACTCCTTTTCTAACTCGAATACTTGAATAAGTTCTGCTGTTACCGGTGAATGGTCTTCATTTGTTTCCATCAAATCATTCATATATTCCCACCATTTACGGTTGATTTCTGTTGATGGTACATTTGCCCAACGTGCATCGTCTTCAATTTCAAGATAACCAAACAGATAGTTTGTTTCTTCATCATAAAAAATTGAATAGCTTTGTGCACCATGATCAAAAAGCATCTGTTTCATTTGTGGCCAAAGTTCTTGATGTCTTTTGGTGTACTCTTCTTTCATGTTTGGATAAAGTTTCATTCGAATCGCTTTCTTGATCAATTAAGTAACCTCCCTTTAAAACTATATGTGTACCCCTCCTCTAAAAAAGAGAAGGGGTAGGTTTCGCTCTTATGTGCTTAAAAATAATCTATTAGAAAAATTCAGGATTTGGCGTGATCTGGAAACGTTCTGCCAAAGCTTTGAAATTTTCATCAGAAATTGTTTGCTTGATTCCACCTTGTGCTTGTACATACGTATAGACTTGTGCCGCTTTTTCAGCTGTTTCAATCAATCCAAATGTTTCATCCATTGTTTTACCTGCTCCATAAATGCCATGGAATGACCATAAAACTAGACGTGCTTCTTTCATTTTTTCGGCTGTAGCTTCACCTATTTCATTTGACCCTGGTGTCAACCAAGGAAGTACTTGAACGCCTTCAGGGAAGACAACTAAACATTCTGTACACATTTCCCATAGACGACGCGTAATTGCCTTTGATGTCAGTTCATGGCTGTACGTCATCGCAAGTAAATGCGTTGCATGACAATGCATCACCACACGATTTTCAGGGTCCACCTCTAAGCGAGCAATATGACTCATTAGATGTGCGGGTAATTCACTCGTTGGTACCCCACCATCTGTATATCCCCAAAGTACGTCGACAGCTCGTCCATTTTCAGTAATTCGAATAATTCCAAGATTTTCTGCAGGATTTTTAGCAACATTCTTGAAGTATTTTCCTGAACCAGTAACAATAAAATATTTTCCACTTAATGCACGTCCATCAAAATCCATCGGAATCGTTCTCTTTACCTCATCTAGTACAAGATATTCACTGACATCTGCCTCATCAAGTAGATAGCTTACATTTCCACCGTTACGTTCGTCCCAACCTAAACGGTATAAATTACTTGTTACTTCAACCATTTCTTCTACGAAAGGTGCATCCAAAATGTTTTTTGTTTTAGTTGGTGTATCCATTGTTGTACTCATTGCTCATCCTCCAATTGTCGTTCATACTTTCTATCTAACTAACAAAAAATCAACTTATGCAGTTACTTGTTCACCAGAACGTTCACGTAATACTTGTTCTTCATATACACGCACTTCATTTAACCAATCTAATCCAACTGGTACATTATTTAATTCACAGAAGTAGTTCCAAACATCACCATAAGGGAAATCTTTTAGTTCTTCTGTATATGCCATGCGTGTTGTAAAATCAAAAGCTAATTCCATTTCTTTTAATTCTTGTGTTGGTTCTAACATTGCTTTCAACAACGCTTTTTGTGTATTTCTTGTACCAATGACCCAGGCAGCAATTCGATTGATTGTCGCATCGAAGAAGTCTAAGCCGATGTTGGTTTTAGAAAGTAAATCATTACGTACCAATTCTTTACCGATTTCTTGCAACTCATCGTCCATCAATACTACATGATCTGAGTCCCAACGAACCGGACGAGAAACATGTAGCATGATTCCTTTACTGAATAACGCTAACGAAGATAATTTGTTTGAGATTACTTCTGTTGGATGGAAGTGTCCCGCATCTAAACAAACTAATTTATCGCGTGTTAAGCCATACCCCATATAAAATTCATGTGAACCAACTGTATAGGCTTCCGCACCTAAACCAAAGAGTTTGCTTTCAACAGCGTCCAAAGTGTACTGTTCATTGACTTCTTCACTAAAAATCGTGTCTAATGATTCCATCAAACGTTTTCTAGGTGTATAGCGGTCAATTGGATTATCTTTCATTCCATCAGGAACCCAGAAATTATCGATACATACTTGCCCTAATTCACGTCCCATGTATTCTGCGATTTTTCGGCTACGTTTGGCATGTTCGATCCAATAGTCACGAACCTCTTTGTCTGGATGTGCTAATGTATAGCCATCTTGCATCATCGGATGAGAGAAAAATGTCGGATTAAAATCTAGACCTAGCCCTTGTTCTTTCGCCCATTCTACCCACTTCTCAAAATGTTTCGGCTCGATTTCATTCAAATCAACTGCTTCATCCGTATCTAGATAGATTGCATGCAAGTTCAATTTGTGTGAACCGGGAATCATCGAATATGCTTTTTCTAAATCTTGACGAAGTTGCGCTGGCGTATGTGCAGCCCCCGGATAATCTCCTGTCGACATGATTCCTCCAGTCAACTCTCCATCTGAGTTTAAGAACCCTTTGACATCATCTCCTTGCCAACAATGCATTGAGATTTTTACATCTTGTAATTTTGCTAATGCTTGATCTGTATCCACTCCAATTGCTGCGTACCGTGCTTTTGCTTCTTCATAACGTTCTTTGATCGTTGTCATTTATTTCTTCTCCTTTTATGCAAATTGTTTTGTCAATGCGTGATATTTTTCAATTGCTTGTTGTGGTTTTTCATTAGGTAAATAGCTGTGTAACTCAAAGGAACGCTCAATTGCTTCTCTACCTTCTTCTAAGGTACCAAATCCACTTGTTGCGACCATCTGAACGATGATATTTCCTATTGCAGTGGCTTCACCTGGTCCCGCTAAAACAGGAATACCACACGTATCCGCTGTTAATTGATTCAAGAATGTATTGTTTGAACCACCACCTACAATGTGTAACTTCTTGATTGTTTTGCCGGTGATTTGTTCCATCTTCGCTAGCTCTACGGCATAACAAATTGCCAAACTATCATAAATGCACCGTGCTAATTCCCCAGCTGTTCTTGGAACTTCTTGTCCTGTTTCTCGACAATACTCCTGGATCTCAGTAATCATGCTGACTGGATTTAAGAAACGTTGGTCATTCACATCGATGATTCGTGTAAACCCATTTTCTTCGCTTGCTAATTGTGCTAGCTGTGCATAAGAATAGCGATATTCTTGTTCTCTAGCGACTTCTTGGATCAGCCACATGCCCATGATGTTTTTTAAGAAGCGAATCGTCCCTTGTACGCCCCATTCATTTGTGAAGTTTGCCTCAAAAGCACCTGTTGTCGTGATACTCTCAGACTGTTCCAGTCCCATCAACGACCAAGTTCCTGAACTGATATACGCCCAGTCATCGCCTTTTCCTGGTGTTCCCACGATTGCTGATGCTGTGTCATGTGATGCGACACTAATAAATGTTGCTTCTGGTAAATCATAGGTAGGGAACTTTTCCTTTTGGATATGTCCAAGAATCGCTCCTGGCTCAACTAAATCAGCAAATAAATGTTCTTCCAAATCAAGTAAACTTAAAATCGTAGTATCGATTTTTTTTGTTTTGGTGTTCATCAATTGCGTTGTTGACGCATTGGTTTTTTCAAATACTTGATTCCCAGTGAAAACAAATCCTAAATAATCAGGAATCAATAATAATTTCTTTGCTTTGTTTAGAATATCGCGTTCTTCCGCTACTAATTGGAAAATCGTATTAAATGACTGCAATTGGATGCCTGTTCGTTTGTACAAGTCTTCAACTGTCATTTGTTGATTAAATAAATCGACTGCTTGTGCAGTTCGTTCGTCTCGATACGAAATCGGTAAGGCTAGAAGTTCATCTTCTTCATTGAGTAAACAATAATCAACACCCCATGTATCAATCCCTACATAACATTCCTCAATACCTAGTTGCTTAACTTTCTGCAAACCAATCAAAATTTCTTGTGTGAGATGGTGAATATCCCAACGATCATATCCACATGTTTTTGTAAAACCATTTTTGAAGCGATGTACTTCTTCTAATGATAGCTGCCCGAATCGATCTTTTTTTGATAACATCAGTCGACCACTTGAGGCACCGATATCTACTGCAATGTATGTTCCCATCTGCTTCTCCTTACACTTGTTATTTTAATTTTTCTTGCGTCATTACTTCAAAAATCTGTGTAGCACTATACTGTATCAGATATACTTATGATAGAAAAAACGAAGTAACTTCTCTTTGTTTCGACTATTCTATTAGATTTCTAGTAAATTATGCCCGAAAAAGATTGCGCTTTCAATGACGCTGATATAGAATGTTTGTAACCAATATACAGGGGGTATTTCCCATGCATCAATTAGTAAAAGACTATCTACAGGCATATAATCAAGTAGAACGCAGTCAACTGGAAAAGAATACTTTTGTTATTGATTTGCCTACAGATTCTTTTCAACATGCACAAGATCGATTAGTCTTATCAAAAGAGTATTTTTTTAAAAATAACCGAATCTATCTTAGTAAGCATCCTCGATTTGCCGCTTACCCAGAACATAGCCATCACTTCTTAGAATTAAATTATGTGTACTCTGGAAAATCTGTTCAAACAATCAATAAAAAAAGAGAAGTCATTCACCAAGGTGAAATTCTTCTCTTAGATAAGGATTCCTCTCATTCACTAGCTGCACATGGTCCAGACGACATCGTAATCAATATCATCTTTCCAAATGACAAAGTAAATATTGATTGGTTGTCCAATTTAAATGGTAAAAATAGCGTGTTGTTCCACTTCTTAGCACAAACAATTGCCACACGTTCAAAAAAAGAATACCTGATTTTTCGCTGTGCAGAGAATAAACATGTGCAACAGATTTTAGAACAAATGATTGAAAAGTATTTTACGGAACTAGAATTTGCGGATGAAATCATTTCACTATATATTCCAATCTTGTTTACTGAATTGATTGGAAATTGTCGCTACGATTTCTACCAAGAAACGACACATACTCAAAACAATCAAGTCGTTATTGATACGTTGAAATTGATTGAACGTGATTATCCTACGCTTACACTAGAAAATGCTGCTAAACAGTTAGGCTACAACAAGAATTATTTGAGTAATACAATCAAGAAAAAAACGAACACGACGTTTTCAGAATTGTTAATGGAACAACGAATGAAACAAGCAAAATTTTTGATTGAAACTACTCAATTTTCTATCAGTGACATCATTGAATTTGTTGGTCTAAAAAATCGTAACCACTTTTATAAGCATTTTAAAAAAACGTATCAAAAGCTCCCCTCTGATTTTCGTACATAATAAATAGCGTGTGCACTAGAAATCTATGCACATGCTTCATAAAAAAAGGCTGAGACATTTTCATGTCCCAGCCCTTTTCAGTTAGTTTGCTTTTTGTTCTGCCCATTTTGCTGCATATTGGTTCCCAGCAACTAAATCATATTGAATCAACTTGTAGTCTTCAAGAATTTCTTTTTGTTCGCTTGTTAAATCATCTTCGTAAATGATTTTATTATCTTCTGTTACAAAAACTTGTTTTCCGTTGAATCGATTCGATAGACTTTCTGTTGGGTCAATTGTTGTTGCTGGCACTTCATTGGTCATTTCTGTCAAGAGTGCGTAATATGGTGTTACTTTGATATTTGCTTGTTCAAGAGCCATTGCCCCAAAGTTGCTTGGTGAGACAATTTCCTTATTCAATTCTTTTGCTTGTTTACGACTATAGGCATTACTATAGATAAAGTAATCTGTTTCATGTTGAACCAATCCATACGTTTTCATATCATTTCCACTATAGATTGAAGGTAAATGATCTCCGTAGAACACAAAAGTGATTGGTTTATCAATTTTGTCAATTTCTTGAATAAATTTTTTGACCGCTTCATCTGTATAATGAATGCCTTGCATGTATGTTTCCAATTCATTCATTCGGCTAGATACAACCGCGGTTCCTTCTGCTGTGTAATCTGTTTCATCATAGTAATCATCATACGGCATATGGTTTTGCATGGTTGATAATTGGATGAATTGAGAAGTTGTCGTGTTGCTCTTCAGCGCCTTTAAGGTTTCATTGTAGGCTGATTCATCAGATATACGTGGACTATTATCAATTTTATCTGTATACGTTAACTTATCTGGACTGTCTAAATAATAAAATTTATCAAATCCAAATTTTTCAAATACTTGTTTTCTTCGATAAAGAGTTGCTGTATAAGGATGAATAGCTATTGATTCATCAAATAAATCGGTTATATTTGGACTTTGATCTTGATTTTCAACTAGTTGCGTATATGGCGTTACTAGAGAAGCGGATAAGTTACTGATATCTAAACCATTCAAGCCTTCCCACTCCATGTTTGCTGTTCCGCCTCCATACCCAACAGACAACATTGAACCACCTGTTCCATCCGAAATCAAACTCTTGATATACGGAATTGGGTCACTTGATAAGGTAAGATTTGGTACTCGTGCTGGATCGCTAAAGCTTTCACTTAAGTTCAATACAACTGTTTGATTATCTAACCATTCATTTCTTGTTTCGTTGATTTCAGCCGCTTCTTTATCATACTTTTTCATGATTTCTTTGATTTTCGCTTCAGAATAGCCATCCGGTTCATCCATCACTTTAATATCAACGTTATTTAAAAACTGGATAAGTGGGCCATTGTCTTTTACTGCCCCTTGTTGGTTAAAGAACGTTTTATTTACTTTAAAAAGATTGAACAAGATAAAGGAAGGTGAATTTTTATGGTTAATAAAGAAAACACCAGAGAAACAAAACAGTAAGACGATTATTCCAATCACACGACGTTTCCAGTGCATCTTCACTGAATACTGCTTCTGTAATCTTCTTTGTAACAAGATACTTGTTACAAGCAAGAAAATCAGGATGATTGCCGCAACTATAAGTAATGCAGGACTGACCATAGAGAATAATTCAGAAACACTATTCAACATTTTTAAGTCAGAAGGAAAAACAGGTTCTTCCCGCATCGCCATCTTGATAACTGTTGAAACAGTAAGTATCAAGTCCAAAACTAAAGTTACGCTAAATGCATACCAAAAACGATTTGTAATCAATAATAATAAGAAAAAGAATCCCATAATGATAATTACAGAAAGTACCATTGGCGCTTCACGTTGTACAAAGATTTTCAGTGCGACTTGAATGCTTTGTTTCCAGCCTTCTTTGGTCTCAAGTACATAAATTTGTAAAAAGGTAAGTAAATAAAAGAATCCTGCAACAAAGAAATAACTTCTATTTTTTACGATCCAGTTTTTTACCTTTACCAACCGTTCTACAAGCATATCCATTGAGTCAAATGCAAAGTAGTTGACCATTCTCTTTACAACTGGAATTTTTTGGAGAAGCATACAGACAACAAAAACGATGATTATTGCTGCAACATATTTTCCCCAAAAGGCAAACATATTGATCAACCAGTCTTTGCCAGATGCAGGGAAATCACGTTTTAAAAATGTAGATACACGGTACGCAGTCAATGGCCATACCAAAATGACTTGGCTCGTGACTAAAAATGTGGCTAAAGTGCTTCCCGATATCCGCAATTTTATTTTTTCCGAGACTAGCTCCAAAAATGAAAAGAGGGTAACTGAATAATACATAGCAAAAAGCGTATAAGGTTTTGAGAAGCGAGTTGCTGTATCTGCGTTATCTCTTAAAATCAGTGAAATCTGCGTCATCAATAGAATCAATCCGCATAAAATAGCTAAACCAAGTAAGACTTGTAAAAATTTAAAGCGAATTTTTTTAGTCCATTCAAATTCTTTCAGTGCATATCCCACTAAGAAAAGATAAAAAATCCATAAAATACTTTTTCCATCTTGCAAGCCAAATGGATCTTTATTGAAAAGAGTAGAACATCCTACTAACCCAGCAGTTAAGAACCAAATGATCTTTTTTACTGTTTCTGGAGATATTTTTTTTAACTGCTTGGTCAAAAATGGAATACTACAAAATAGAAGTACACACGAAACTGCGTATGTAAAATAATTCTGACTGATTGGGAAAAAAATCAACCAGTAATCCCGAATATTCAATACACTATCATTTACGTAGAAAAAAATATTACTAATCAATCCACCAATAGCAAAAACAAAAAAGAACCCACTAAGATAATGAAAGACTTTTAAGCGCGCAATTTTCTGGTACTGATACCCCATATAAAGAGGAATTAAATTTGTTCCAGCAACAATCGCTGCTTGAATAAAGGAGTAAATATAAAATCTTCCTGGATTCGAAGGATACGCTGGAACCACAATTGCAGAAAGTAATACACGTTGCATAACAATCATTGCACAAGCAACTAAAATTGTTAGAATGGTATACTTTTCTGTTTGTTTCTTTTCCAAAAATAAACACCTCACAGAATAAATTGAAACCAATTCACGATAAGAAAAGAGTATAATTAAAAGATTACTCACCGATAATTAGTTTTCTGTACCTATCGTAACTTAGAACAGATACAATTACAATCTGTCAAAATATATCTTAATTGTTGTTTACTTTTTCTCTTATGGCACTACATAAAAAGAAGTTGAGCCCTATTGGTTCAACTTCTTTTTCGTTAGTGTTTTAATGATTTTTCATAAGGGTTCATATGGTCATCGTAATGTTCCAATTTATATTCTAAGCGTGTGCATGCTGCGGTCAGCTCATTGATTTTCGTCTTCATTTCATCGATTTGTTCAGCAATCAATTCCTTTCTTGCTGGAATGGTCTGATCGCCTTCACGAAATAAAGACAGATAATCAACTAATGCCTCTACAGACATCCCGGCATGGCGCATCTGTCTAGAAAAATCAATCCACTTTAAATCTTCCTCATCGAACTCTCGAATTCCATTTTGATTGCGCTCGACTGGATGAATGAGACCAATCCTTTCATAGTAACGAATTGTTGGCGCAGATACCCCTGTTTGTTCACTTGCTTTTTTGATATTCATCTACTCACCTCTTCTGTGCTTTTCTACTTTCTTTAGTTTAGCACAAAATGAGTCTGACTTATTTACGGACGTTTTTGCCGTTCGGGGCTTTTCCATGTTCCTGAACCAAATCCCAAAATTGTTTTTACAGCCGGAATAAATGTTGTAAGAATCGTTAATGCATTCATCACCCAATAAAAAAGCATGTAAAGTGGTGCAAACAATAGATATTTGAATTTCCTACCACGATCATCCACAACTAGAGAAGCAACTAGCTGTAAGGAACCTGAAATCATTTCAAAGCAAATAAAGATAGCTGCATAGGTAATCAGATGAACGATTTTTACTGTGTTCCCTTGTAGCGCTGCTACGATGAAAACGATCCAAAAAAATAAAGTAGAGATCCAAAAGAAAAAGCACCATAAAATACTAAATGTTTGATCAATGAACATCACTGTTCGACCGATATTCTCAAACGGATGGAAGAGAACTTTTTTAAAATTAGTCAGCCAGACTTCTGTTCCACCCTTAGCCCAACGTTTCCGTTGATTATAGAGCATTTTTAATGTCTCAGGTACTTCCATAAAGAACATGATATTTGGAGCAAACAAAGAAAGCCAATCACTCATTTGGTGGTCCCATGCGATGCTGATATCTTCTGTCGCCCGATCTTGCCGGAAAAGCCCAACATCGATCAGCGCATCTTTACGATACATTGTATTTGCACCACTATACGCATAAATTCCTCCTAAGACACCAATCTGGGTACGTTTGATAATTCCAACAATACTAGAGAACTCTACTGTTTGTGATTTAGCAATCAACTTGGTCCGATTTTGCACATCCATGTTCGAAGTTACTGCAGCAATATTTTTCGCATCTTGTCGAATGAAGTAATTCACATAACGATTGAGTGCTTCAGGCTCTGGTACAGTATCTGCATCATTGCTCAAAATCAGTTCACCCTTTGCAAAAGCTAAACCAATATTAAACGCATGTGCTTTTCCTTTATTTTTTTCAATATGCACAACACGCAATTTTTCATACGTCTCCTGAAGTCTAGCTAAAATCTGTGGCGTTTCATCCGTTGAGCCATCATCCGTCACTAATACTTCGTAATTTTCATAATTTAGCTTCGTCATTAGGTAATCTATTGTATGTTCAATAACAATCTCTTCATTATGCGCGGGAACCATGATTGTAATCATCGGTTCAACTTCTAAAGGAATATCCACCCATTCTTTTTGTTTATGTTTAAATAAAAAAACGAAACAAAACACGCCAATAAACCAAGAAAACGCACCAATAATTGGGTAAAGCAACAAAACACCACTAAAAAAATAAATCATAAATGCAATCATCTTCTACCCCTGTTTCTTTTGATACAATTCTTGGACAAAATGAGTAGCCAAGTTTTGCTCTTCTTTTACCGAATAGTAGCGGACATTCATTCGCTCTTCCTTCGAACCAAATCGCTCTACGTATGCTTTTTCTAACAATGCCTTTCTTTCAGCAACCCGTTTCGTGTCATACGTACTTCTTTTTTGAAATTTCTTTTTAAATTGTCGATTGTTCCAAAAAGTCAATGCGATAAAAAAAAGCAGTAAAATCAAAAAAAATAAGACGAGATAAAACGTAATGTGATTAAAGTAGTTCACTTCTTTACTAAATAAAATATTGGGATAATTTCCTTCAACCAACTTCTCTTTACGAACAAAAAACAACCAAGCAAACGGAAGAATCACTCCTCCCCATGCAATACATGCGATAACCGATTGACGAATTTTTAGCCACATATTCTTTTCATAGAATTCATCTTTTACCAAAAGTTCTGAAACTTCTTCCCTTTTCACCTGTTTTTTCATTTACTTTTCCCTTCATTATTTTATGCTAGTTACGAGTGATAGATCGTAACTAGCTGTCTTGTCACAAAGAGGATTTTACCACGATTTTCACAAAACAATTATTTTTTTCGTTTTTTTGACTAATTAAAGCGTTTAAATAATTATCCCAAAAAATGAATATTATAAAAAATAACTTTTGTTTACATCAAAAATAGTTGCTAATATTGTTTTATAAAGGTACATTTCGTTTATAAATAACTTTCATTTTATAAAAAATAATATATTAACTTTACATTAAGAAAAAAGCGGTCAAGGTATTTTATACCTCACCGCTTCTTCCTTTGTTTGCGTTTATTCGTTTCCATAACTTTGGGATCGGATAAAACGAAAAGCCCACTGCTAATAATTTAATAAAGAAAATACTCACTGTATCGCGCGAAAAAGCGCCTAAACTTAGCTGGCGTATCACAAATACTAAAGAAGTGAGCATTGCGATACAAAAAACAAGAAATAAAAAAATCGAAATAATTCTTGTTGATTCCTTTTGTTGCTTATGCTTCTTATGTACCATCTAACTATCCTCCCTAATCCAGTAAAAGACCTTAGAACGTCCATTCATTATCATAACTAGTACACCTCTATAAGTAAACAAGAAAAAGCTGAGACAAGAAAATTTGTCTCAGCCTTTCATTCTATCTTTTAGCAGTCTATTAAGCTGCTGCTTGTTCTTCTTTACGTTGTTCTTGAAGCGTTGCAACTTTAACAAATGGCATATAGATCAAAATAGATAATGCTAAGTTAATTGCTGCTAAGACTCCACCTGCCATACTATTTGTTGCTAGTACACCGCCGATAATTGGTGGTGTTACCCAAGGTGGCATCACCGTAGCAGCAGGCACAAAGCCTAATGTTGTTGCAAAATAGGCAACAGTTACTAAAACAATCGGTGTTAAAATAAATGGAATAAACATAATTGGATTCAATACAATTGGTAATCCAAACATTGTTGGTTCATTAATGTTGAAAATTCCTGGTGCAATTGATAAGTTCGTAACAACCATATATGGTTTGTTTTTACGACCCACTAGATAAATCGCAATCAATAAACCAAGCGTAGCTCCTGTTCCACCTAAGTTAACAAAACTATCAAAGAAAGGTTTATTCACGACAAATGGTGCATCATGTCCAGCTGCAATCGCTTTGACATTTGCTTCAATCGCTGGTGCATTGATTGTTTGCATCAATGGATCGATCATGTTTGCACCGTGTAATCCAAAGAACCATAAGAATGGTGAAATAAACGCTAAAAGTAATGCTGAAGGATATGAATTTGCTAATCCCATAAATGGTTCTTGCACAAGAGTATAGAATTCTCCAACAATATCATCCACACCAAATGCAGCAAAAATCGCAGCAATCAATGCAAAGATAGAAATTGTAATCATCGCAGGAAGCAATGCAGCGAATGCTTTAGCAACTGCTGGTGGCACGCCATCTGGCATTTTGATGATCAATTTTTCGTTTCCACTTAAACGAACAAAGATTTCTGTTGAAACAATCGCAACAATAATAGCAATAAATAATCCAGTAGAGCTCATTCCTAATGCTCCACCTAATGCGAAAAATGAACCTAAAGAAATAACCCCGGCAGAAACACCGTCTTTGTTGTAACTATTTGCTAAATGGTACGCAAGTAGGAATGCAACTAACACAGATAAAATAGCAAATGTACCATTCCATGCAGCCGTTCCGAATCCTTTCCAAGCTTCCCCACCAAAAATCGAATTCATCAGTTCTTGGAATCCTGGAATAGGTAAATTATTGATCATTACCGCTAATGCACCCAAGATCATCAACGGCATGCTGACCATAAACGCATCACGAATAGCAACTAAATGACGTTGCGCCCCAA
Source organism: Enterococcus sp. (assembly GCA_047975565.1). Lineage (GTDB taxonomy): Bacteria > Bacillota > Bacilli > Lactobacillales > Enterococcaceae > Enterococcus_B. The sequence continues at coordinate 26,501 of JBKEDT010000003.1, forward strand.
TTTTTGATGCGATAGGTATAAAATGTTTCTCCATAAATGCAACAAACTTATCCATACATAACTTCTCCTTTTCAATTAGTCTTATTGATTACTTTCCAAACGACGATAAAGATCAATGATTTCTTTTGCTAAATCAGTGAATGCAATAGCAGTCATCAGATGATCTTGGCTATGGACGGTAAGTAAGGTTACCTCCATATGATTTCCTTGTGCTTCTTGTGTCAACATCTCTGTTTGTGAGTGGTGTGCCTGAACCAACGATTCTTCTGCATCTTTGATTTTTGCATCTGCTAATTCAAAATCGTTTGCTTTAGCAGCCGCGATAGCCTCCATTGCGTCACTTTTGGCATTTCCACCAAACATGATCAATCCCATGATCGATTCAAGATTTTTCTGATCCTCCATAATAAAGCGCCTCCATTTTTAATCCATTTCTATTTTTATTTCATTAGTGTTTCTGCTTGTTCAAGTACTTTCGCACCATTCATCATGCCATAGTCTTGCATGTTGATAACATCCAATGGAATACCTTTTGATTCCAGTTTCTTTTCAAATTGTGTTTTCATGAATCGGACTTGTGGACCTAATAATAAAACGTCTACATTTTTTTCTTCTAAACTACGATCAGCATCTGAAGCGGCTACTGCAAAAATATCTGCATCGATACTTTTATCTTCTGCGGCTTTTTGCATTTTCGTTACAAGCAAGCTAGTACTCATTCCTGCTGAACAAACAAGCATTATTGTTTTCTTTTCCATAAATAAACACGTCCTTTTCTTTTTCCTTTACATCTTTCTATAATGCAAGTTGCGTGCCAACTTTTAAAGCGCTTTATTCATTGATAAATCAGCATTATTGGTCTATACAACTGTGCACACACTATCTTTAAAATTACACAGTTTATAATATAGCGTGTAATTTAATTTTAAAAAGAAAAAAACGAGCACGTATCTATGCCCGCTTCCGCATTCTTTTCAATTTTTGTTCAATAGACTGATACCGTTGCAATTGCTGCCGTGCTTTTTTTATTTTTTTGTATCTTTTAGGGTATTTTTTATAAAATTGTTGGTGATAATTTTCAGCTGGCCAAAATGTTCTTGCTTCCTCAATCGTTACAACAATTGGTTTCAAATAAACGGCTGATTCAATTAGCTTTCGCTTTGATGCTTCAGCAGTTTGTCGTTGTGTCGCGTTTTGAACAAAAATAATCGGGCGATAGTGGCTTCCTCGGTCTTGAAATTGCCCAAACGCATCTGTAGGATCAGAAATTTGCCAGAAAAGCGTAACTAATTGATCATAAGTTATTTTTCTAGTATCAAAAATAATTTCTACAGCCTCTACATACCCACTCGTTCCACTGATAACTTGATCATAGGTAGGTGCAACCGTTCCTGTTGTTCCTGTTGTTCCTGTTGTTCCCATATAACCTGAAAGTACAGAAAGAACACCAGCTCTTTCTTCAAATGGCTCAACCATACACCAAAAACAACCACCAGCAAAAACAGCTATTTCTTGATGGTCTAAATCTGTGATTTCATGTTTGTCCACTTTACCTGTTTTCTGACCTTCTTTTGTATTGGTCAACTGTTGGTAAAACTCAGCAACGTCTGGGGTAAGATTGTCTCTCAATGCTAGTGGGCGTAATTCATATAGTAAATCTGAAATAGCTGTTTCTGTTTGTTTTTGACTGGCAAATTTATTTTTTGCTTCAATCAGCAACCTCCGTTCCCATTCTCTTGTCCCAGGAATCAAAATCAAATTGTATAACTGTTGCTCAATCTTTTCTAAATCGTTCATCTTAACCACCACCTTTTGTTGAACCTAGCATATTCACTGATTAAAGGCGAACCATTTGTTTCAGAAACGAAAAAAGAGGTTAGGACGAGTTCGTCCCAACCTCTACTTCATATTTTTTTATGCCTTTGCAAATTGGCTATTGTAAAGATCCGCATAAAAACCTTCTTCTGCCAATAACTCTTCATGATTTCCTTGTTCAATGATATCTCCGTGATTCATTACCAAAATTTGGTCCGCATTACGAATCGTAGATAAACGATGCGCAATAACAAAGGAAGTTTTGTTTTCCATCAAACGATCCATTGCTTTTTGGATCAACTCTTCTGTACGCGTATCAACAGAGCTTGTTGCTTCATCCAAGATCAACATTGGCGCTTTTTTGATCAACGCACGCGCAATGGTCATCAGTTGTTTTTGTCCAACAGATAATTCTACACTATCATCAAGAACTGTTTCATATCCATTTGGTAGAGTCGTAATAAAGTGGTTGATTCCCACTGCTTTACATGCCTCAATGACCTCTTCATCCGTAATTCCCTTTTGGTTGAAGATCAAGTTTTCTTTGATTGTTCCTTTCATTAGCCAAGTATCTTGTAGCACCATACAGAATTGATCATGTACTTCTTCACGTGTCATTTCTTGAATCGATTTTCCATCAATGGTAATCGTTCCATGATTCACTTCATAGAATTTCATCAATAAATTGACGATTGTTGTTTTCCCAGCACCGGTTGGTCCTACAATCGCTACTTTACTTCCTGCCGTTGCTTCAACAGAGAAATCATTGATGATTGTTTGGTCTTTCAAATAGCCAAAAGTTACATGGTCAAATGCCACATTTCCTTGTGGGTTTTCTAATTGACGTGTCTTACTTGATTCATCTTGCATTTCTTCTTCATCTAGGAATTCAAATACACGACCTAAGGCAGCACTTGCAGATTGTAACGCCGCAAAGGATTGTGCTAATTGACCCAATGGATTGGTAAACAAGCGCACATAGATCATGAATGCCACAATGACACCAAATGTGATTGTCCCATTTAGTGCTAAATAAGCACCCACGACACAGACCATAACATAACCAAAGTTTCCGATAAAGGCCATCATTGGTTGCATCAACCCTGAAAGAAATTGCGCTTTCCAAACACTGTCATATAAATCATCGTTCAAATCTGCAAATTCTTTTTTCACTTCATCTTCTGCATTGTATGAAGTAATGACACTGTGTCCTGAATAGATTTCTTCTGCATAACTTGAGATAGCTCCAAGCTTCGTTTGTTGATCTGAAAAGTGACGTTGCGATTTCGATAGGATCAATGCCATCACAAGAAAACCAACCAATACAGAAGCAATAGCGGTCAAACTTAGATGCCAATCTGTATGAAACATCATTACTACAGAACCGACCAATAATGTAACTGAGGGAACTAATGAACCTAAGCTTTGGTTCAACGATTGTCCAACAGTATCTAAGTCATTTGTTACACGACTTAGCGTATCTCCTTGTTTATGTGAATCAAAGTATTGTAGTGGCAGACGATCAATCTTTTCTGATACATTTTTTCGTAAATTCTTTGAGAATTTCTGTGTGATAGTCGCCATGATGAATCCTTGGAAATACGACATTATCGCACCAATACCATATAATACGGCTAAATAAAGACAGATATCCACGATTTTATCTGTATCGATTGAAGACATCAATCCAGCCGTAATCGTATCTGTAATCTCACTTAATTTATCCGGTCCTAAAATCGTTGTGATACTTCCTAATGTTGCAAAAATCACAGCAATCACAAAAGGAAGTATATACGCACGTGCATACTTGTTGATATTTGCCATCGTTAAATGACTTGAGGATTCAGTATTATTCTTCATTCTCTAATTCCTCCTTTGATAATTGTGAGTAGGCAATTTCTTGATAAACTGCATTTGTAGCAAGCAATTCTTTATGCGTTCCTTTACCCACGACTTTTCCTTCATCTAATACCACAATTAAATTCGCATCCATGATTGTGCTGATACGTTGGGCAACAATCAATTTCGTTGTTTCTGGTAAACGTTCTTTCAATACATCTCTTAGCGTCTTATCTGTTTTATAGTCCAATGCTGAGAACGAATCATCAAAAAGTAAGATTTCTGGTTTACGCGCAATCACACGTGCAATCGCTAAGCGTTGTTTTTGTCCACCAGAGAAATTACTTCCGTTTTGTGAGACACGTGCATCCAGATTTCCCGGTTCTTCGTCAACAAAGTTCTTGGCTTGTGCAATAGTCAAAGCATCATACATTTTTTCATCGTCAAGTGGTGTTTCAAAACTCGTACCAAGTTGCATATTTGAGCGAATCGTTCCAGAAAATAGCACTGGTTTTTGCGGAATATAGCCAATGATATTATTTAAGTCTTCCTGGCTGAATGCCTTGATATCTTCTCCATCAAGTGTGATTTTTCCTTTTGTTATATCAAAAAGTCTAGGGATAAGTTTTAAAATCGTACTTTTCCCACTACCAGTTGAGCCGATGAAAGCCACTGTTTGTCCCTTTTCAGCAGAGAAGCTGATATTTTCAAGAACTGATTCCGATGCATTTGGATATGAAAAAGATACATTATCAAAGGTAATCGTTCCTTGGTCAGGGAAACTTTCTTGATGTGGCGCTTCAAATGGTACAGAAGAATTTACACTTAAGACTTCATTGATCCGTCTAGCAGCAACCATTGACCGTGGTAAGATGAAGAAGATGATCGTCATCATCATAAATCCGATAACTACTTGCATCGCATAAGATGTAAACACAACCATGTCAGAGAACAACGTGATTTTATCTGGACCAACTGCATCTTCAATCAAGAATGCACCAATCCAATAAACAGCAAGTGTCAACCCACTTGAAATAAGCGTCATCATTGGATTTAATAATGACATCATACGTCCTGTGAATAAGTTCGTACTCGTTAGTTCATCATTCGCTTCTTCAAATTTATTTTCTTGGTAATCTTCTGCATTGTATGCACGAATAACACGGATACCGGTTAAACTTTCTCGTGTGACACCATTCAAGTTATCCGTTAACGTTTGGATTTTTGCAAATTTAGGTCGAACAAAAATCATAATAAAAGAAATAAATAGCAACAATACGATAACAGCGATCCCCGTAGTCATTGTCCATTCCCAATTTTTATTAGCAATCTTTGTAATTGCCCAAATAGCCGTAATTGGTCCTTTGATTACTACTTGAAGACCCATAGCAATCAATGTTTGGATTTGTGTCAAATCGTTTGTTGTTCTTGTAACCAAACTTGGTACAGAGAACTGTTGGATCTCATTTGTTGAATAGCTTGTTACTTGATCAAATACGTCCCCACGTACACGTCTTGTTAGCCCTGCAGCAATTCGTGCAGCAAAGAACCCTACAAGAATCGAGGAGGCAAAACTTAATAAAGAGAGCCCAATCATTTTGGCTCCGGGCGCCATAATATCTGAAGTTTCTGTTCCTTGTTCTTGTAACAATCTAGTGATATCTGACATATAGTCTGGAATTTTTAATTCCATCCATACTTGTAGCAAGATGAATACGAAACTTGATAGAATAAGTATTCGTTCCGTCGTGCTTGTTCGTTTGAAAATTTTAAACATACATTCTTTCCTCCTAAAGCCTAATGCTGTGTCTCTTTCTTCCTTTAGTCATTTTGGATATTTGCTTTCATTTTTGTTACGATTTTTAAAAAGCTAGCTTGCTCTTCTTTTGTGATTTCTTTTGTTAAATTTAATTCCACACATTTCCTGAGCTGTTCTACCTGTTTGATATTCGCTACCGCTTTTTCGGTCAAGATCACTTGCCTATATCGCTTATCTGTATCCGATACGAGACGCTCTATATATCCCTTTCCTTCCATTCGGTCAAGGAGTTGGCTAGCACTTGGCTTACGTATAGACAGTTCTTTCTCGATATCTTTTTGGTAGATTTTTTGTTCAGGATGACCATAAATAAAGTGTATAACCATTGCTTGTGGTCCACGTAAATCTTCTATCTGCATTTTTTTTGCGGTGGAATCAATATAACGACCTAGCAAAATCGACAATTCTCTAATTTCAAAACCAAGACTTTTTTCAAAATCTTTCATATCACTACTCCTCTCTATATAGTTTGCTTGCTAACTATATTACCGAATATCTATTTCCTGTCAATGAGTAAAAGAGAAAAAAGAGTATCTTTTTCGTATTTTTAAACTTTTTTATATTTTTATTCGCTAATTATTATTTTAAAAAAGAAAAACCCGAACATTACTCGTCCGGGTTTCCGTTGTTATACTTAAAATTATTCGTCAGGATTTGGTTTCATTCTACTGAATAGCGATTCAAATTGTTCAATACTTCTTGAAAGCTCTTTGCATCGTTTGGCAAACTGTACCCTTCACCCGTATTTAATGTTGCAATTTGCTGCATTTCTTTATCCGTCAAAACAAAATCAAAAATAGCCAAATTTTCTTCCATTCGATTTGTGTGGATCGTCTTAGGGATGGCTACAATATTTCGTTGCATAAACCAGCGTAAGATAACTTGCGCGACTGATTTGTGGTATTTCTCTCCAATTGTTTGTAAGAGTGGTTGTTCAAAAATAGTGTCCTTTCCCGCTGCAAATGGTGCCCACGCCTCCATTTGTACACCTAAGCTTTCCATTGCTTGTAAATCATTTTCACGTTGATGAAAGACATTTGCTTCAATCATATTGATCGCAGGTTTGATTTCATTAAATGTAATTAAGTCTACTAATTTTTGTTGAGTGAAGTTATCCACGCCAATTGCACGAATCTTACCAGCTTTGTATGCTTCGGATAAGTAACGCCATGCACCGTAGACATCGTTCACAGGTTGATGAATCAAATACAAATCAAGATAATCAAGGCCCAATTTAGCTAACGAACGTGCAAGCCCTCGTTGCGCTCCTTCATAGGAGGTATCTGTGATCCATAACTTTGAAGTGATAAATAATTCTTCACGAGGTACATTACTACGTGCGATTGCGTGTCCAACTGCTTCTTCATTTCCGTAAGCTGCCGCCGTATCAATCAAGCGATAACCTAATTGAATTGCTTGGTAAACCGCTTCTTCCGCCTCTGACAAATCAGTGACACGAAAAACTCCTAAGCCAAGTTTTGGCATTTTGACACCATTGTTCAGTTCAACATATTCCATCATGTACACTCCTTTTTCACTTTTCTTGACTATCCTATACCGAATAACAAAACCTGTAAAATGCTTTTCGGATATATGAGGTATACAGGTACCGCATTCCTAAAAGAAAATAAAAAAGCCAAGACAATTTCTCATTTATCTCAGCTTTGTAGAGTCTGTAGCTACGCCTAGCATTACTTTACATTTGCTTGTAACCGAAGTAGTCGTTCAATCGTTGTTAACACGCCATTTTCATCATTCGATGGTGCAATGAAATTTGCTGCAGCTTTCGTTTGATCAAAGCCGTTTCGCATAGCAAAACTATATTCACCCATTGGCATCAACTCTAAATCATTCAATCCGTCACCAAATACCATTGTTTCCTCTTTTGAGACAGCTAACAATTGTTGCAGTTGTTCAACTGTTGTTCCTTTATGAACACCTACATTCGAAATATCGATCCATGATGCTTCAGAGGCTACGATATATGCGTCTTCTTGAAATCCATCTAACTGTTGCACATGTTCGAAGCATTTTCCTTGCGCATCAAAAACAGTGATTTTGATAAAATCTTCCCTGATTTCCTGGAGATTTTTGACTGTTTCGACTGTTGTATACGATCCTCGCACCATCTGCTTATCTGTTGCTGTCGTTGTTTCTTTAATGATTGCTGCAGACGGTGTACAAGCGATGATTGTATACTCCAAAGAGATTTTTTCCAATTGTTGGATTATTTGTAAGCCTAACTGATTAGGTAACAACGATTGGTATACAAATTCTCCTTGATATTTGATTCGTGTAGCACTATCTCCTAGAATCCAAAGATCGCTTGCTAATTCCGGACCAAACAATTCTTCCACACGTTCACATTGCTTTCCTGTACATGGAGCAAACTTTACACCCTTTTGATCCATCAACAATTTTACTTTTTTATATAAGTCACGATCAAACGTACTATCACTCTTTAAAAACGTACCATCTAAATCTGTTATCGCTAATTTGATCATCTCTAGCCCTCCATATAGAATCGCTGTCTATTTATTGATCAATCTGTTGTTAATTCAATCAAATTGCCTTCAGGATCTTGGATCACTGCTTCATAATAGCCATCCCCAGTAGTTCTTGGTCCATTCAATAATGGATAGCCATCTTCCAAAAGTGTGTTCGTCAAGGTATCCACTGCTTCTTTCGTTCCAACTGAAATGGCTAAATGTGCGTAACCAAGCGCATCTGTGACACGTCCAGACAGATGCTGTTTGTTCGTCAACTCTAGCCTGCTGCCACTTTCAAACGTTAAAAAATATGAATTAAATCGTGTTTTTGGATTATGATACAATTCTGTTGCTGTTACTTGAAAATATTTTTCATAGAACGCTTTAACTAATTCAATATCCTTTACCCATACTGCTACATGTTCGATTCGCACAAAAATTCCTCCTTTGATTCGGATGTCTCCAAGATGGTAGCGCTATCCAAAAGAAGTATAGCACAAACAAACTTATTAAACTATATTTATTAAGTTTATTTTTTAATAAATGAATTTCTTAATGAATTATTTATAGATTCATTTCGTTCGATGAAATTTCTTTTTTTAGATAAAATAAGTATAAAAATGAGGATTTTTTCATTATTTTCAATTTTTAGGCTCGCCTTAAATTTTACTTCCATAAACCTACATTTAGGTGTATGATGAAGTCAGAAATAAAACTTATTCAATTACTCATTGATTCAAATAAAAATTATTTGTACGAAAGGTGGAAAAGAAGTGAATAATCAACCAAAACAGAAAAAGCACAAGTTAATTGTTCATACAAATGGTGCTTCACTACAGGAAATCAATAGTACTGTTGAAGTACCAAAAGGAAAAAATTTCTGGCGTACCCTACTCGCATATTCTGGACCAGGTGCTTTAGTAGCAGTAGGCTACATGGACCCAGGGAACTGGTCTACCTCGATTACTGGAGGGCAAAATTTCGAATACTTACTCATGTCTGTTATTCTGATGTCCAGTTTGATTGCCATGCTACTACAATATATGGCAGCCAAATTAGGAATCGTCAGCCAAATGGATTTAGCACAGGCAATTCGTGCCCGAACAAGTAAAAAACTTGGTATTGTTTTGTGGATCCTAACAGAATTAGCAATTATGGCAACCGATATCGCCGAGGTTATCGGCGCAGCAATCGCCTTATATCTATTATTTGATATTCCGCTAGTTATTGCCGTTTTCATTACCGTTTTTGATGTTCTGTTGCTTCTACTACTTACTAAGATCGGTTTTCGTAAAATCGAAGCAATCGTCGTTTGTTTAATCTTTGTGATTTTATTTGTTTTTGTTTACCAAGTTGCTCTATCAGATCCAAATTGGGGCGAAGTTATGAAGGGCTTTATTCCAACATCAGAAACATTTTCAAATGATGTCTCTGTGAATGGACAGACACCTTTAACCGGAGCATTAGGGATTATCGGAGCGACAGTTATGCCTCATAATCTATACCTACACTCAGCGGTATCTCAGACTCGTAAAATCAATCATGATGACCAAGAAGAAGTAGCTCAAGCAGTTCGCTTCTCCACGTGGGATTCAAATATCCAATTAAGTTTAGCTTTCATAGTGAACGCATTGCTACTTATCATGGGTGTTGCCGTTTTCAAAAGTGGCACAGTCCAAGACCCTTCATTCTTTGGTCTTTATGAAGCTTTATCAAATCCAGATACATTGAGCAATGGTGTCCTAGCCACTGTTGCAAAAACTGGGTTACTCTCTACTTTGTTTGCAGTCGCATTACTCGCTTCCGGACAAAATTCAACTATCACAGGAACATTGACAGGACAAGTTATTATGGAAGGGTTCGTGCATATGCGCATGCCACTCTGGGCACGTCGGTTGATTACTCGTCTTATCTCAGTTGTGCCCGTACTCATTTGTGTCATGCTCACAAGTGGAAAAAGTACAGTTGAAGAGCATACAGCATTAAATAACCTCATGAATAATTCTCAAGTTTTCTTGGCCTTCGCATTACCATTTTCGATGATTCCATTGTTGATGATGACGAATAGCCAACTCGAAATGGGAAAACAATTCAAAAATAATCTTGTTGTTAAAACGTTGGGCTGGCTTTCAGTTATCAGCTTAACTTACTTGAATCTTATTGGATTACCTAATCAAATTGAAGGTTTCTTCGGTGATAACGCTACGGCAAATGAACTTATTTTAGCGGATGGGATTGCTTATGTTCTCATTGCATTCGTTCTTGCTTTGCTTGCCTGGACCATTCTTGAACTCTATCATGGAAATAAAAAATTAGCGCAAGAAATAGCCTTCGAAGAACAAGGAAAACATGAAGATGAGTAACAAAACACCTCTCACAATTGTGAGAGGTGTTTGTTACTCAGTCACCGCCAGCATAGATTTCATCCGGATTATATAAAGGCACATGTTGCTTCAAGTCAGTTAACGTACCGATTTTCTTTCCTTTGGAATAATACCCATCTGTAATACCTAAGGCTTGAAAAACCGTTTGTTTATATGCGATTTCTGCATTCCATTCAACAGTATCTAAAATCTGCACGGCTTTATGTATTGCCTCGATACCTGTTGTACCGTCTGCAACAACCAAAACACCATGGCTATTCAGAAGAAGCATATTTGGTAATGTATGTACTTCTTGATTTAAATAGTCCGCTACCATTTCTGCTAATTCTAACGAACAATTTGGTTCAAAAGAAAGCGTTGGTATTCTTCTTAGCTGTTGGGTCGCTTCCGTGAGATTTGGCATATCTAATTCTGAATTTGCCCAAAACATGGCCTGTGGTGCATGCGCATGTAAAACTGCTTGAATCGTTGCATCTGTTTTGTAGACTGCCTCATGTAAATTGATTTCTCTAGTTAGTTCACCTACACCATCAATCACTGTAAATGTCTGGAAATCAACAACTAAAATTTGAGCCGCTGATAATTCACCAAAATAAGCTTCAGACATCATCGTCGGTGTCATAATCAAAAATTCTTTTCCATGTTTATCCTTTGTTTTAAATGAGAAATTTCCTCCAGCAACATTTGTAAGTTTTCGTTCAAAAATTACTTTTACAACACGTGCTAAGTCCTCTCTCTCTCGTTCAAATATCATTCGTCCATCAGACATCTTTATTCTCCTTCATCAAAATATAGGTATAAAAATCATGTGTGTCATTTTTTAGGTAGGTGCATTTCATAGCGTTGACTAGGTACTTTAACCTTATTCATATACTTAGCCAACCAGATAAACATCCCTAGAAAAACTATAGAAAAAACAATAGCATAGATGTTGCCATGGAATGCTTCCGCAAAAGGAATCCTAAATTCAGGACCTTCAATGGATGACCAAGTGATTTGTTGTCCTCGTTTCATTCCTTCGACAGCCCCAGTCTTCTCCGCAAGATTGGTGAGAATCGGTGTTAAATACGTCGCAGCATAGAGATACATTGGCATTGAAAGGATACCTAATAGCAGCATTCTAACCAAGTTTCCGCCCGTAAGTAGTAATCCACCTACAGCAATTGAGTAATTGATCACACCAGCAAGGGGGAGAACCTCATTTCCAGGTAGAATCACAGAATATAAAATAAACACTGGAACAAGAAGAATAATTGTTACCCAGACTTCTGAACGACCTGCAAGAATCGGCCAGTCAAGTCCAATATATACTTCCCGGTTTTTGAATTTTCTCTTCATCATTTCTGACATGGCATCTGCTAGTGGCGAGAGCGATTGCATAAACAATTTAGAAATCATTGGGAATAACGCCATCGCAGTTGCAACTTGAATTGCTAAGTTCAGAGAACCAGATATTCCATAAGCAGCTGCTCCCCCTAAACAAAACCCGATAATAAAGCCCATAACTGAATTTTCAGAAAAGATGCCTAGTTTGTTCTTCAATGATTGTGTGTCTGATTTCTTATTCAAAATTGGCACTTTATCCATCAAAAAATTGAAAGGCAACAATAATACTGCCGAGATATTCATAAAATGAGTTACGGTTACTAATGGGATCCCGGTAAGATCTTCAATATGTCTTTGGAACATATCACCCAATTTCAATTCCAAAATCACTTGCACAATCGCCGTGAAAAAACCAGCTAGTAGATTCCCACTAATAGAATAAACCAGGTAGGCCGTTAGTGCTTTTCCCCATACATTCCACATGTCCACATTCAATGTTTTCGTCAAATTCAGTACAAGTAACAAAAAATTCACACCCAATACCACGGCAAAAAAGACAAACGCATAGGACCATGACCACACGATACTTGCGGCTCCTGTCCACCCTAAATCAAGAGCTGGCAAATTGATACCCGTATGTTGCGCTAACGCTTCGGAAGCTGGGCTAACTGCATCTGACATGAAGTTGATAACCATTGACATCCCAGTAAAACCAATACCAAGCGTAATTGCGGACATAAAGGCTTGCTTTACCTTCATTCGAGAAGCAAGACCAATAATCAAGATGATCAACGGTACAAAAATCGCTGAACCTAAACCTAAAATATAATTAATCAATTCTTGAAAAATATCCATACATGCTCTCTCCTCTTAGTCAATAAGCGTTCGTATTTCTTGATACACTTGTTCCATCCCCATACCCGTTAAAAAAGGAATTCCTGGAAACACATGAATACCTAGTTCTTTGGCCTTTTCTAAGACTGCTGCATCAGGTTGTGCAATATAAATATAGATAGCTGTCGATGGCAGCTCACGATAAATCGATTTGTAGTCAACTGCTTCAACTTGCGCATTCACTTTGTCTTCTTCCAGCAAACGTGTCAATTTGCTCGCAATTGTTTGGCTTGTCGCTACACCACTTCCACAAGCAACGATGATTCTTTTGTTCATTCTTCATTCCTCCTAAATAGCAGCTTTCATCAATTGATATAAACGTGCTGCTTCTTTTTCTTTACAAAACTGTTCGACAAATTGTTCATTCATAAAAAGATTGAGTAATACCTGTAATAATCCTACCTGTTTCGCCGGCTCTTGAATTCCTAAAAATAAGAAATAGCGCACACGCATCGGTTGGTTATCTCCCATTTGTTTTACAAGAAGCGGTGTCTTCACTCGAGCGATGTAAATAAAAGGACACGCAATATACTCTGGATCTGCATGTGGTAATGCAATTGATACATACTGTGTCATTAGTCCCGTTGGAAACTCTTCTTCACGCTTTAACACGCCTGATAAATATCCTTCGTTCACAAAGTGTTCTTGTAGCAACCGCTGAGATACTTCCGTAAATAGCTCCTCTATACTCCGTACATCCACCGATAGGTCAATCAGATGTTCTTTGATCATTTCTGCATAGTTGGTCATGCATTCTTCTCCTTTCTTGATAATTTTTGTTTCTTTTTGTTACTCTTTGTTACTCTTTGTTCTACATCGCAAGTATACGTCGCTAGGCTTAATTTGGGAACGTTTTCTCTCGTCGAGTTTATTGCTATACTTAGCCATCAATTGGATGAAACTAGTGTCCTATCAACAAACGTACACAATCAATTAGAAAAATTCATTCTTGCATTCCTCTTTTTCCGATGTTATTAATTGTCTAAAACGAAAGTCAGCACTTTATTGATGCACCGAGGAATGTACTATGTTGAAAAAAGAACGGCAAGAGAGAATTTTAACTTTACTAGATAAAAATGATTACTTATCCATTGCAGCAATTGCAACAAAATTAACTGTTTCTAAAATGACGATTCGCAGAGATGTTGCTGAACTAGCTCAAAATGCACAACTTATAAAATTATATGGGGGCGTTCAAAGACTAGAACATGTAGAACAAGAGTTAGCAACAAAAGATAAGATTCATGCACACATCTCCGAAAAACGATCCATTGGAAAACTCATGAATCAATTGATTGACGAAAATGACACGATTTATATCGGTGCAGGAACAACCCTTCTCTATGCACTTCAAGAAATAAAAAAGAGCAAACTATTCATCGTCACAAATAGTTTGCTTGCATTTCATTATTTGATTCAACATACCCATTATCGTGTGTTATTGACTGGTGGGGAATTTTCACGAACATCTGAAGAATTTTATGGAGAAATTGCTGAAAAAGCATTTACTGATTTAAATATCGATATTGCTTTTGCAGCAACAAATGGTATCTACAATGACCATGTCACGACCGTCAATTCCAAAGAAGGCGCATTACAAAAAGTAGCATTTACACATGCAAAAGTAAAATGTGTTGTTGCAGATAGCTCCAAATTTAACAAGTCAGATGTTTACACATTCTATTCTCTATCTAATCTTGATTACATAATTACTGATTCAAATCTTTCCGATTCCGCTGCTGCGTATTACTCTACCTTCGCGAAAATAAAGATATAAAGGAAAAACTGTTTAACACAACGTTTCTTCGCAAAATAAAAGGCTGAGATATTTACATTTTAGCCTCTTTATTTATACGCATCGTCGCTTCTTGTGTTTGAAAAATTTTTATTTTTTGTAAATTTCTTAATGTAAAGTCTAAAGAAGGGCCCATCAAAAGTAATACGATCACGGTTCCCCAACCAACTGTCCCTCCTAATAAAAAACCAACTAAAAAAATACTGCCGTCAAGAAAAATTCGTGCTGTTGTCACCGAGATTCGAAAAACACGTTGTAAAAGGATCATCAAGCTCTCATACGCAGCAGACCCAGCATGTGCTAAAAGATAGATTCCCGTACCGACTCCAAAAATAATTGTCCCTAAAATAACAGAAGGATAGTGAAACCCCGTTGGAATCGTATGTAAAATTCCGAGTTCACTAATAATATTCAAACAAAATCCCAATCCAAAGCTATTGATCAAACTCCCTATACCTATCATTTTACGATCATAGAAAAAAATGAGGACTAACACAAGGGCATTAAAAATCATACTCACCGTTCCGAACTGTAAGGATACATGGTCTAACACACCTAAGACAAAGGTACTGATTGCATCTGCACCTACCCCACTGACCACAATCAAGCGCACACCTAATGCAGCTATAAAAGTTCCTACTATTGCAATAACTATTTGTTTTATTTGCTCTGTTCTTTTTAGCATATTCTTCTCCTAAACTTTTGTCTCAGTTATTGTAACAAACAAGAAAGCTTATGAAAAGTGCGAAACTTTTATATTATTTAATAATAAACGTTATTTTATTTTCAACTAACTTGGATAAGTATTTTCCCTTTTGGATGCCCATGCGCAATAAATTCTAGCGCTTGATCTATTGTCTCTAAATGAAATTCTGTAGGGTCAATGGCAGGAATAATATTATTTTTTTCAATGATTTGTGTCAATTTAGCTAATTGCTGTCCATCTGAACGGACAAAAATAAAATGATAGGATATCCCCTTTTTCTTAGCCGCACGATCATATTTTTTCCCCACTAAATCAAACAATAGTTGTTTTCCCTTTGAAAAATGATGTTTTTGCGCAAAACGTTTATTCGGTCCTATAATTAGACTGAGTAATCTTCCACCAGGTTTAAGAACCGATAATTCATGCGCAAATTCTTTAGCACCTAACGTATCTATAACAAAATCAACAGGTGCTAACAATTCCCAATAGTTTTCTGTTTTATAATCTATAAAACGATCTGCTCCAGCGGCTAGTGTTCGTTCTCTTGCTGCTGGACTTCCCGAAACAATAACTGTTAAGCCCAGTTCTTTCGCAAGTGGAATAGCCATTTGTCCAAAACTTCCTGAACCCCCTGGTATAAAAACGGTTTGGCCAGCATGTACTTCTAACTCCTCATACAACCCTTGATAAGCGGTTAACCCTGTCAAAGGAGCCGCAGCGCCAGTCATAAAATCAAGATTTTTGGGTAACTTCCCAATTTCAGTTGCTTCAACAGCTACATATTCAGCAAATGCGCCTATATGTTCAAGCGGCAAGCGCGTATAAATTGCATCCCCCACGTTGAAATCTTCCACTTGTTTTCCTACCTGTTCAATGATGCCAGTTAATTCATTGCCCAGAATCAATGGCATAGAATAATTTTGAATGAACTTAACAGCACCAGTAATATTCATTATATCCAACGGGTTCACCGCAGCTACCTTTACCCGCACAAGAACCTGGCTTTCAGTAATCGTAGGGATTGGCCGCTCAACTAAAGTAGTTTTTAGTTCTTTTGAATACTTTTTTATTTCAATTGCTTTCATTTCTATTCCTCCATTTTAGAATAATCGTTCTAGAATAAACGATATGTAATGACCAAAGTGCGCAACACTTGGTCATCTTTTTTAAAAATCAGAAAGAGCAACAGTTAGCATACCTTCTAATTCTTTTGGATCATTTAATTTTATATTGATACGTAAACCAAGCCACGTATTGTGTAAATTACTAGCCAAATCTGCTAAATTTCCATTGTAAGAGAAGCTTTTTGTTTCTTTCGCAGTCAATAATAACTGATAAATATAATTTTCACTCCGAGCGAATGACTTTTTCAGCATGCAGTAAACTTCTTCATCTCTTACAGCAAGCTCAGCCGCCGTATTCACTAACAAACAGCCTTTTGGTTGTAAATTTCTTGGATACACAGTGGTTGAGAATAGTGTCCAAAGTTGCTCTTTCAGTGGCATATCTGGTTGAACCAACTCCCTCACCTCATGTGCTAAAAGATCCTCATAACGATGCAGAACTTTCAAAAATAATGCATGTTTGTCTCCAAACGTATCATAAATACTTCTTCGATGAATGCCCATTGTATCGACAAGTTCTTGCATGGATGTATGTGCATAGCCATTTTCCCAAAATAAACGCATTGCCTTATCTAATACTTGTTGTTCATCAAACTCTTTTGTTCGTGCCATTTCTCTCATCTCCTTTTTTAGAATGAGCATTCTCATATTAACAGGAGTTGTTTCATCTGTAAACGAATAAAACTCAGAAATTGTTTTGCCAAACACCATAGCAACTTTTTTTCTTACTTTCGTTTATACTGGAAAAAAAGGAGTGAAATGATGGAATATAGACAATTAAATAATCAAGTAGACATTCCTACGATAGGATTTGGCGTTTGGCAAACAAAAGGTACCGAAACAACACAAGCCGTTTTAGATGCACTTGATGCGGGCTATCGATTGATTGACACTGCCTCACGTTATGGGAATGAAGAAGCTGTTGGAGCAGCACTCACGCATGCATCTGTTCCTCGTTCAGAAATTTTTCTGACAAGTAAGCTATGGAAAGAAGATTATGGATATGAACAAACACTTCAAGCGTTTGCTACTAGTCTAAAAAAACTACAAGTAACCGAGTTAGATCTGTATCTTTTGCATTGGCCGATTGAAGATACAAAGAATCTACTTGATGCATGGAGAGCAGTAGAAGAATTATATGATCAAAAGAAAATCCGGGCAATTGGCGTATCTAATTTCAATAAAGCACAACTTGAATATTTAATCGCTCATTCACGTATCAAACCTATGGTCAATCAAATCGAATTACATCCTACGCATGCACAAGAAGCTACCCTTCAAGACATGTCAGACCTTGGTATCCTTGTTGAAGCATACTCTCCACTGGGACATAGTGCGGATCTAGACCACCCAGTAATCCAAGAACTTGCTGCACACTATTCAAAAAGCCCAGCACAAATCATTTTACGTTGGGAAATACAAAAAGGAATCGTTCCACTTCCAAAATCTGTTACACCTGAACGAATCAAAGAAAATATCGCTGTTTTTGATTTTGCGTTGACACCAGAAGCGATCGAGCAAATCGATCAACTGGATACCGAAAATCGAATCAACAAAAATCCAGACGATATCGTGCTTCACTGACAGCGTACATTTAACTAGAAAATATAAAAATACCGCGTCAAAAGTAAGAGTTTTACACTAACTTTTGACGTGGTTTGTTTTGTACTGTTTTTATTCTGTTGCTTCTTTACGGTCTCTCATAAGAAACATCGCGCAGAGTGCACCAATCAGGACAACTCCTGCCGTTACATAGCAAATCATAAGCATCCCTTGTGTGAAGGATTCACCCACGATTTTTTGTAATTCTGTGGCAAATGGCAACTTGCTTACTGCGTCACTTTGCACGATCGTATTCCCTGAAAACGGTCCTGCCTGTGTTATTGCCTCAGAAAGTTTTGTTGGTACATCCAACTCTGCGGTTTTTTGCGTAAAAACTTCTGTATAGCGATTGGCTTCAACCAATCCTAAAATCACTACACCGAAACTAGTACCAAATTGGCGGAAAACATTTAACAATCCTGAACCCATACCCATTTCTTCTGCAGCAATTCCTTCTAGACCCGCAGTATTTAATACTGGATTCACGATCCCATTTCCGATACCAATAAGAATCAATGTCGGCCATAATTGTGCATAGCCCATATCTGGCGCTAGTTGTTGCATCAAGACGAAAAAGCCAATAAAGGCACTCCCTAATCCAACTACAATCATCCATTTTTTCGAGAATTTACTACCTAGTATACCAACAATAGGTCCCAAAACCAGTGACCAGCTTGAATAAGCCAATTGACGAATACCAGTTTCAAAAGCTGACCATCCAATATAATTTTGCATCAAGACGGTCAAATACGTATTAAATGCATAGATACCCGCACCTAAAGAAAAGGCTACGATGACTGACCCAACAAAATGCGCACTCTTGAACATCTTTAAATTCATCATTGGATACTTGATTTTTGTTTCTGCATAAATAAATACTGCCAATAAAACAACTGCTGCAACTAACCATCCGCCAACTCGAGGATCTGTCCAAGTCCAGCTTTGATTTGTTTCTTTTTGGATCAAACCATAGATGGCAGTAAACAAAACTGCTGCTGATAAAAACATGCCAATCAAATCGATTTTTTGATCTTTCCCATAACTTGGCGTTTCATTTACATAACGAATTGTCAAAAATACTGCAACAATCCCAACTGGTAAATTAACAAAAAAGATAGACTCCCAACCAAATGAGTCAACTAAAAGTCCGCCAACTAAAGGACCTGATGCGGTAGATAATCCAATGACAGAGCCTAAAATCCCTAGCGCCAGTCCACGTTCTTTTCCTTCAAAATTTGATGCAACTAATGCCATTGATAAAGACATCATACCTGCTCCACCAATTGCTTGGAACACACGACCGATATCTAAAACCAATAACGTTGATGCAAAGCCATTTACAACAGAGGCGATGACGAATAAAACCAGACTACTTAAGAAAATTTTCTTTCGTCCGTACATGTCTCCCATTTTTGAAACAATTAATAAAGTTACTGCAAAAGTTAACGTATACGCGTTTAACACCCATTGCAATTGATTAAATGGTTCGTTAAATGCTTCTTGCATTGTTGGTAATGCTACATTCACTACGGTCACATCAAGTAACCCCATAAAGACACCTAACGACATAGCAACTAACGATAACCATTTACGTGATGATTTTTCCATAACATCCTACTCCTTTTTTCGTTCATTCTTTAAAAAGTTTCATTGCATCCGAAGAGTTAATTGATTATCGATCCAAACTAATTTAGTTTGAGCAATTTGGATGTCTAATTCGTAGGATGCAACAAGCACTTCAAAGCGACTCGCATGTTCTGGAATTTTTTTTATATTCTCTGCCATCTCTTGCTTTTTCTCTTGATAAAAGTCTAAATCATTTATAATAAATTCACGAAATTCATTTAAAATAGCAACTTGATCTTCTAGAGATACACTATCCAGCGAACGTAATTTAAAATGAATCATGTCATTTCTTTTAGCATCAGAAGGAATTCTTGTTTTCATCAATGTAACAAAACGGTCCACTCCCTTTTCGGTAATATGCCAAAATTTTAATTTACGTCCTTCTTCACGAACAACTGCGGTCACCAACTGGTCGTTTTCTAATTTTTCTAATGATGGGTACAATGCACCACTTGATACTTTACGCATTGGCTGTAAAGAGGCCCCCACAATTTTTTGTAGTTTATATCCTGTTTTATCTCCTGATAGTAATGAACCTAAAATCAATAAATCGTACATACGAAACTCCTTTCTAAACGCCCAAATAAGTCTTTTAGATATATTGACCATTTTATTATAAGTCTTTTAGATATATTGTCAATCAATAAAAATAAAAGATTTTCACAACAAAAAAAGCGAGACAGGTGATTGTCTCACTTTTTTGATTATTTATAATACACTTCATCAAGGAATAATCCTTGTGCTGGAACAGTCATTCCAGCATTGGCACGAATTTTTTTCTCAAAAATCGCATCAATATCTGAGACCTTCATTTCTCCTGTTCCTATCTCTAAAAGCGTCCCCATGATAATCCGGACCATCTTATATAGGAATCCATCTCCGACAAATGTAAAATGGATTTTGCTTCCTTCACGCGTGATAGATAATTCCTCAATTGTACGAATCGTTGATTTTTTTGATTTTTTTAATGCAGAAAAACCAATAAAATCATGCTCGCCGATTAATTTCTCACAAGCTTCATTCATCTTGTCCATATCCAAATGATGCGGATAGTGGAAGCTATGATAGCGTTCAAAAGCGGATGGTATCGTTGCATCCCAAACATAGTAACTATATTTTTTCCCTTTTGCATTATAACGTGCATGGAAGCGTTCCGGCACTTCTTCAATTTTCTTTACAACAATATCATCTGGAAGATATTGATTTAAAAACGGGATCATCTCAGATAAAGCAATTGTTGATTTTGTTTTGAAGTTTGCAATTTGACCACGTGCATGCGCACCTGCATCTGTACGACCTGAACCAATGATTTCGATTGTTTCGCCTGTCATTTGCTTCAAGATATTTTCAATTTTCCCTTGGATGGTTTTATC
Source organism: Enterococcus sp. (assembly GCA_047975565.1). Classification (GTDB taxonomy): domain Bacteria; phylum Bacillota; class Bacilli; order Lactobacillales; family Enterococcaceae; genus Enterococcus_B. The sequence goes on from JBKEDT010000003.1 coordinate 47,293, forward strand.
TGAATCACCTAATCGTTGCCAACCCAAGTATCTTTTCCCATCATATTCGATTGTTAATTTGATATTTCTCATGTGTTGTTCTACTCCTCATACTTTCACAAAGCTATTTTCGCTTTTATTATACTAAACTTATGACCGATTTTGTTAAAAAGGGGATATCTCTCATTTTTGTCTAAAAAAACTAGAAGACGTGTATTTGCTTCCTACGTCCTCTAGTCTGGTGTCTCTATTACTTATTTTCCAATAACTAATCTTCTCGTATAAACAGCTTGTCCTGAATGCATCACTGCGTCATCGATCACTGAAACTAATCGAGTTTGGCGTGTTACAACTGGTGTCCAATTTGTATCAATCACTTCTTGAAGACTACTTTCCTCAACTGTTTCTAAGTATTCTTTCGCAAATGCTACACTTGCTGCAAGATAATTTTGGACAAGTTCTTTCTCTTTGACAATTACTTTCGCTGCTTCTTCTGGCGTATGGTGCCAATCCTCCGTATCATCTGGGAGATCGAGTGCAAATCTTTCCCGCCAATTCTCTTGCCAAAGCGATGAACTATGATTTAACGCAGATAATTGTTCATCCACTTCTTTTGCTGTATGCCACATCAACCAAGTAACCGATTTGATTAATGGTGCAGGCATTGTGTTTGCTTGTTCAACAGTCATTTGTGCCAAAGTTTCATTGAATCGTTCCTCTGCACGTTCCAATGTCTCGATGGATAATTGCGTCACTTTCATTTTTCTCCCCCTAAACTAAGTTCTTCTATTCACACTACTACGAAAACTTAGGAACAGCAAATGATTCTACTTCAACTTATTTTTTGATTTATTCATCAAAAAACGTTGGTTCATCTTGAATCAATCGATCTGCAAAAGCAGCTACATCTTGTCCTGTAACAGCTAATACATCCAAATGATCAGATACTCCGTCTTCAAATAATTGAAGTAACTCATCGAGAAGATTTCCTTCTCCAAAAATAACTGTCGGTGTTACTTTAAAAAGATAATTTTGAATTTCTTTATAGACGATTTGATACTCTTTAGGTAATTTTTTCACACGTTTTTGTTGCTCTCTCCACGCCTTTTTTTCCGTCACCATATCTCGAATAGTCATGTTTAGCTCTCCTTTCGTCCAAGTTTTTTGGCTACATTTTGATTCAATTGTTTTCTTAATTTATTCCGATAATCTCTCTTATCTTCACCCATTAATTCTTCTACAAAACCAGCTATATCTTCATCTAGAACTTCTTCAATCGCTAAATTATCTGCTGCACTTTCTTCTAAAAAGAAGACGATGCCTTCAAATGTTGGCATTAGATTTCTTCCAGAAAAATCAGCATAGTTCCAAATTGCTTGCGTCAATTTATCCCAAGCATTTTGATAGCTTGGTGGTAATTTTTTCACACGTAAATCCAAAGCTTTCATTTCTCTAGTCATATCATTACCCGTAAGTTTGTCATAGATATTCATTGATTACTCCTCCTCTTTGATTTGATTTACTTGCGTTTGCAAGAACGCCCATTTCCCCCAAAATTGTTCCAAATAGATTGTTCCTTCTGGTGTTAATCGATAAAATTTTCTCATAGGTCCAAGTGTTGATTTTCTTTTTTCATTGATTAATAATCCTTTTTTCTCTAAACGAACTAATAAGGTGTACACCGTTCCTTCAACAATTCCTTGAAATTCTGCTTCAATCAATTGATTCGTGATTTCATATCCATAGGCTTCTTTTTTATTTTTGATGATTTGGAGGACCACACCTTCTAGAACACCTTTATATAATTCTGTCATATTTTCCATACTGTTCCCCCCATAATTCTTATCCTAGTACTATGTGTTACTAAGTACAGCTATATAATAATACTAAGTAGGAAATAAAGCAAGAAGCAGGATTGACATCTTCATTTATTTTGTTATTATAGACAAATACACTCTATAATTAGGAGGTAGACAATGAAATATACGAAAGCAACAAATCATGCACTACACATCATGGCTTTCATGGTTATGCAAGAAAGTACTATGAATATTAGTTTAGTCCCCTTAGCTGAAAAATTTAATATTTCTTCAACCTACCTATCAAAGATTTTGACACAATTAGTCAAAGCAAATTTGATTCACTCATCGCCTGGAGTGAATGGTGGATATAGTCTTCGAAAAGACCGCGCAGAAATCACGTATTTAGATGTCACTAAAGCAATCGAAGGTACTGGACACCTATTTACCTGTGAAATGAATGACCAAGAATGCCATTTACAGCAAGTCATGCGCGATGCCGAAAAACAAATGGAGAATTATTTACAAAGTAAGACACTACTGGAAACAATGCAAGAGACAAACAAAATTACGAAACCGCACCAAGATTGCAAGAATTGATTTTGCAATCTTAAATTTTCAACCAATTAAAGACATTGTCACTCTTTAATACACTGAATAGAAAGAAGGATTTACCTATGACACCACCTATGGACCATTCTCATACAGAACATACAGCACTGTTTCAACGAAAACTTGATTTTTTAGAAAGTGATTTCCGCAAGAAGCAAACCCCTGTCCACAGTTTGCTACATGCAGCAGCAATAACTTCAGAAACTCGTGTACTCGATCTTGGTGCCGGTACTGGCTATTTTACCTTTCCAGCTGCTTCAGCAACAAGTGCACCTGTTTATGCTCTTGATTTAGATCAACAGATGTTGGGATACATCAAAGAAAAAGCAGAGAAAAGCAATCTGCAAAATATTCATCTTTTACAACAACCTGCAGATACGACAACACTTGATGATTCAAGTATTGATTTGATTATTGCTTCGTTGATGCTTCATGAAGTCCCTTCTCTTACAAATGTTTTAGCGGAAGCCCATCGTGTTCTTGCACCCGGAGGAAAACTATTGATCATTGAATATGAAGAAGATGCACTTGACGGTCCGCCTGAGCAACTACGCATAGGCTCAGAGAAACTGCGCCAAATCCTAGCGAAGTACTCATTCGAAATAACTAAAAATATTTCTCTGGATAATTCAGTCTATACATGCATTGCTCAAAAAAAAGAATAAGAAAAAACCAATTCAGGTTTTTCTTATTCTTGAAATACTCAAGCATGCTACAGGTAAATAGCTAAAAAAGTAGCTCATCCTTTGACAGAGACCAACCTTGTTCAGTATCGGAAACTCTCTTATCGTCGTGGGTATACGTGCCAATGCATAGATGCACCCAAAGAAGAAACTAAGTCCCAATAGCCAAAGATAAAATCGACTGGAAGACTTATCTCCCTCTTTATGATACAAGAGAAACAAAAGAAACGGAAAAATCAACAGTCCACTATAACCTAGTCCGGAGCTGATATTGTGTATCCAAGTTGAAATTGTCCAAACTTCTTGTTTTATATTTAGATGAAACAACCCAGAAAAAATGCAATCCCCTAGTCCATAAAAACCAATTCCTATCGCCAATACTCCTGCAAGTAACTTCGATGAATGTGCGAATGTTGTATACAGTGCAGGTAAAGACAGTAAGAAAAAGATTCCTGAAAGAATCGATAAAATCATGAATGGCACCTTCACTGGGCTACCCACTTCTCCGAATACACTGATAACTGCGGTCAACTGATTGATTCCAGGGTAAAAGAAACCCAGTATATAGGGTGTTAAAAAATCAATTAGTACGCCTAGAAAAAGAAAGTAAAATCCAAATTTTTTCAAAAAAAACATTTTCTTCACACAGCTTTCATGTTAAAAAGGCTCGAACTTTGGGTCTTTTATTTTTTATTTTAGCACTTTCTAATAAATAGCTTTACCATAAATTTTTTATTCGAACCTACTCTTTACAAAAAAATAAATGACTGAGACATAAAAATGCCTCAGTCATTTTTTTACACCATGAATGTATACATTCCTACTGCGGCGATAGCACCCACCATTGGGCCAAAAACTGGTACCCATGAATACTTCCAATCAGATGTTCCTTTGTTTGTAATTGGTAGCACTGCATGTGCAATTCTTGGTCCAAGATCACGTGCTGGATTGATAGCATAGCCTGTAGGTCCACCCAGTGAAAGACCAATAGCTAAAATCAAGCCACCTACCGCGAAAACATTCGTTCCTGCTGCGAATGAATTTTGTCCAAAAGCTAATAACCCTAATACTAAAACAAATGTCCCAATCAATTCTGTCAAAACATTGGCAGGATATTTACGTATTGCTGGTCCTGTTGCAAATGTTCCCAAAATAGCTGCTTGATCCTTTGTTTCATCCCAATGTGAAAGATAAGCGAGCCAGACAAGAACTGCACCTACGAAAGCACCTAATAACTGCGCTAGAATAAATGGTACGACTAAATTCCATCCAATAGCCCCTGTCATTGCCATTGCAATCGATACTGCTGGATTTAAATGTGCTGGTCCCATGAATCCAGAAATATACACTGCCATCGTGACTGCCATACCCCAACCAAACGCGATGACAATCCATCCTGCTCCTTGTGCTTTACTCTTATTTAAATTTACCGCTGCACACACACCATCTCCAAGTAAGATCAAAATCATCGTTCCAATAAATTCACCCATGATTTGTGTCATTTCAGTATTCATCTAGTTTCTCCCTTCAGCTCTGCTAAATCTGATTCTGCAATTAATTCATCCAAACGTTGTTCCTGATTTTTCTTCTCCTCTTTAGACCATCCAAATGTTTCAGCTAAAACAGCAATAACGGGTTGTTTGATTTGATCTAATTGGTCTCGTTCAAATAAAAGATGATTTGTTCGACGAATCAGGTAATCACCTGGAGTGAGAACCATCTCCTCCTCGATTGCGTAACGCAACCGCGCAGATTCTGCTAAACTTAAGTCCGGATAAGGAGTCATCTCTTTTGCAAAACTAAATATTTGTTGTGCATTTGTTCCATAAAAATCAGCAATATATTCAGCTTCCGCATTGTCTAAACCAGCTTCTACCCCAATCACTGCTAACTCAGCAACAGTTGCTTCTAATTTTGTTGAGTCAAAATCACCACCAGATACTGGGTAAGTGGTTGAGTCGATTTCATTGACTTCTTTTCCATACTCTTCCTTCAGTAATTGACGAATCAATTGAAGGGCACCTTCTGCCATTTTGCGATAATCCGTTATTTTCCCACCAGAAAGTGTTAATAGACCATCTTCTTCACGTTCCAAAGAACTACCACGAGAAATTGTCGAAGGTGCTTTTTCTTCTCGACTATTTTCTAAATGATTTAGTACATCTTCCACTTCTACACGTGAAACTTTCTTTTCTTTATAATCAGTCACCGCATCAATGACCTGAGAAAAGCTTTTATCTGAAATCGACCCATTGTCTCCACCGTTGTAATCCGATCCAGAATTTCCAATCAGTAGTGGACGTAACCCAGCCCAACTTGCTTCAATATCATCAAGCGTAATCGTTGCCTCTGGGTACCGATGATTGATAACTTCCAACAAATAATCTACGTCTTCTTGTGTAATTTTTGGGTCTATATATTCACCTTGATAGTCTGTATCTGTTGTACCAAAATACGTCTTATTTTCACGTGGTATAGCAAAAACCATACGACCATCTTGCTTTCCTGTATCAAAATAGGTTGGTTGAGGAACAGGCAATTTCTTTGCATCAACAACTAAATGAATTCCTTTTGTAGGGCGCATTTTAGGTACCACTGCTCGTGTAAAGTTTAAATTACGCACTTTATCTACCCAAGGTCCACTTGTATTGATAACTAATTTGGCTTTGATTTCAATAACTTCATCCGTTAGTAAGTCTCTTGCTTTCACTCCGATAATCTGATTCTCTTTATATAAAAATCCAACCGCTTTCATTTTGCTAATCAAATATGCACCATCTTCAGCTGCCTTCTTGATGTTATCTATTACCAATCGTGCATCATTGTTTCGATAATCCAAATAAACACCTGCACCTTGCAATCCTTGTTTCTTCAAAAAAGGCTCTCGTTCCAATACTTCCTCAGGAGTCAATGTATAATTCGCGTATTTTGTTCCTGTTACATTTGCCAGTTGATCGTATAGATCCATTGCGATTTTTACTGAGAACATGTTGAATGTTGTTGCACCTTCACCTTCATAGATAGGTAAAAGCATTGGGTCTGGTTTTGGGATGTGGGGAGCAATTTTTTGAACATTTGCTCTTTCTCCAACTGTATCTGCCACAACTTCCACATCAAATGTTTTTAAGTATCGAATACCCCCGTGGACAAGTTTCGTTGAACGGGAAGACGTTCCTTCTGCAAAATCTTGCATCTCGATCAATCCAGTTTTGATTCCAGAGGCAGCTGCTTGAAGTGCGACACCAGCACCTGTGATACCCCCACCGATAATCAAGAGATCTAATTCTTCTTGCTGCATTTTTTCAATACTGTCTTTTCTTGTCTTGATTGAAAACATATTCTTTCCTCCCTTTATTCAAATGCTTGTGTAGCGATGACTGCTTTTTTCCAGCCGTTATATAATTTAGTGCGACGTTCTTCTGACATCTGCGATTCAAACATCTTACCCGCTTCATAAAATTCACGAATTTCATCTGTATCCTTCCAATAGCCTACAGCCAATCCTGCGAGAAAGGCTGCGCCTAATGCTGTTGTTTCAAGGTTTTCAGCACGTTGAATCGGAACATTCAAGATATCTGTTTGAAATTGCATCAAGTATTCATTATTCGCCGCTCCGCCATCTACTTTTAGAACGGGAATCTTGATTCCTGTATCTTCTTGCATCGTATCAATAATGTCGCGTACTTGATAAGCGATAGATTGTAATGTTGCTTTTATAATATCTTCCTTCGTTGTTCCACGTGTTAACCCAAACATCGTACCACGTGCATCTTGGTCCCAGTAAGGTGCACCCAGTCCTACAAAAGCCGGAACAACATACACTTCATCATCACTCGTTGAACGTTTCGCTGCCTCTTCTGAATCACTTGCCTTTTCTAGCATTTGCAATCCATCACGTAACCATTGGATGGAAGACCCTGCGACAAAAATACTTCCTTCTAAGGCATAATAAACTTTGTCATTTATGCCATACCCAATAGTAGTTAATAAATTGTTTTGCGATAATTGTGGCTCTTCGCCCGTATTCATCACAATAAAAGAACCTGTTCCATACGTATTTTTGATCATTCCCGGTTCAAACGCCATCTGACCAAATAAAGCTGCCTGTTGGTCACCCGCCATCCCAGAAATCGGTGCTTCACTTCCATAGAAATGATACCCTTGTGTGTATCCATAAATTTCAGAGTTTGATGTAGCTTTAGGTAACATTTTCTTAGGGATATTCAGTAAATCTAAAATTTCTTGATCCCATTCTAGCTCATGAATATTAAACAACATTGTTCGACTTGCATTCGAGTAGTCTGTTACGTGTGCTTGTCCATCTGTCAGCTTCCAAACGAGCCAAGAATCGATTGTCCCAAAAAGCAACTCTCCGTTTTCCGCACGTTCTTGTGCCCCCTCCACATGGTCCAAAATCCAACGAATTTTTGTTGCCGAAAAGTATGCATCGATGACAAGACCAGTTTTTTTATGGAAAAATTCTTGGTAACCTTCCTGTTTTAATCTATCAGCGATTTCAGCGGATTGACGTGATTGCCAGACAATCGCATGATAAATTGGTCGGCCAGTTTTTTTATCCCAAATAACTGTTGTTTCACGTTGATTCGTAATGCCAATACCAGCAATTTGATTTGGCTTGATTCCAGATTCAATAAATGCGCCTGCAATCACAGATTGTACAGAATTCCAAATTTCATTTGCATCATGCTCCACCCAGCTTTCTTGTGGAAAGTATTGTGTAAACTCCTTTTGTGAACTCCCAATATTTTTTCCATACTTATTAAAAATAATTGCTCGAGAACTTGTCGTCCCCTGATCGATTGCCATAATATACTTTTCTTCTGTCATTGTTCTTCCTCCCACTTTTTGTAAACGTTTTCTTTTAACTGAGCTTAGTGTACACTGCTTTCAACGAAAGAAACTGCCAAAAAAAGAGAAAGTTCCACTTTTTTTTGACAGTTTTTAGTTTTTCGCTTTTTTCGCTTGTTCAATCCATTGTTTTAATCGAAGAATATCATAGGTTGAAGCAAATTCAGATAAATAGTAGCTATGCTTTTGCTTTCTTTCTTGATTAAACGTAATCAATAAATCATATTCTTTGTTCTCTTGAAATTTTTCTATAGTAATTCCATTGATTCCCTTGAGTTCACGAATCAAAAATTGATGAAATGCGAGCTTATAAATCGGTAACCCTTGCAAATCAACACCAATAGTAATGATTTTTGCGATATAATAATCAATCATCAATAGAATATTTGCATACTGAATCATTAAGTAATCCAATGTGGCTTTCTTTGGTGGTGTTTCTAAAAGCTGTTCTACTACTGTTTTCTCCAATATACCAAGTAACTGGATCAATGATTTCCCAAGCATTTCTGTCACTTTGCCAAACAGGTTGTCTTGGTCATAAATTGTAAGAATCCCTTGAAAGAAATAGAGCTCATTATTTACTTGAGCTAGTTGGTATCCTATTTTTTTCTCTTCTTTGATTTTTAATCTTCTTGGACGATAATGCCAAAGCATGGTTTCTCGAATATACGTATCCAGTCTTGCTGTAGGCAATTTTTTACTTCTTGTTAAGTCATACTGATAAAAGACTTCTTCCTCTAACACGGAAAAAGAGACAAAAAAACTATAAAACATTAACGACTCATACGCATTGACTTCTGCTGCAGTCCGACTGTAATACAAAGTAACTACAGAATCTAGTGCTTGATACAGTGCATCCTTTTGATAAAGTTGCTTTTTCTCTTTTACTTGAGAAAAGGTTGTCTTTTCACTCATCAATCGCTTTCTTGTGATTCCCACCCAACAAGCAATTTTCTTTAACGCTTCTGAATCAAAGGTTGTCTTTAATGTACGTTCCAATCCGACAATCAACGCACGTTTTTCAGGTGTATTTTTTATATACTCTGGCCGTTTCTCTTCCGGGAAAAACTGGAAGAATACATAATAGAAATAACGTACCTGTAATTCTTCTCCATATAATTGCCCATTTTTTATTTGCAAAGAAAATTCTGCAAGTAGCTGATTCAACTCCTTTATTTTTCGAAAAACCGATGATTCACTTACACTAAAAGCTATAGATAACTGAACAATCGATACTTGTTGGTGCTCCAATAGATAAAGTAGCAACTGAAATTTGATGCTTTGTTCAAGTAAGAAAAATAAAATTTGTTCTAAACTCGTCTCTTCAGATAATTCCAAAACAAGTTGTGCATCCTGTTTTTTGATTTGTACCTTCTTATTCATCAGCTGACCAATCAATGAAATATCTTCTAAATACATATCAAATGCAGACTTGGATAAATTCACAGTTTTTCTTATCTCATGACTCGATGCTGTTCCTCCTGCTAAAACTAACTGACGAAGAATCGCTAGTTCAAGCTGTTCCTTCTTCTCTAGTAAGTCATCAAGCATCATCTTTGCTGTCACCACCTTTACACAAAGGGTCAGTCGTTCGATATTCTGGTTGAAAAAATAACTCATGTGAATATAGTTGATTGAGTGTCCAGCCTTCTTCAATTGCAAGCGTAAATCGATCGAATAGATGAAAAATATTTTCTTTGCTTTGAATCTGTACACCTATTAGTTGATTTTGTTCATTACAAATACATTTGATCCGAACTGGTGTTGTATCAATAGTGGACACAGTTGTTGTCCACTGCGTAATGTTTACTTCATGTGGGTAAAAAATACTTTCGCTTTCTGTAAGACCGATACTTCCTAAAAAATACTCAAACCAAGTGTTTCCAACTGGTCGGAAGGTTCCTAGATCTTTACTTGGATTTCCACTGATTGTTTTACTTACAAGCTTCGCTGTTCGAATTGCATTTGACACAGATGAAACATACATTTTTTCTTGCGTTGGACGAAATGTTACTTGAATAGCATCACCAATTGCATACACATTCTTGGCCGATGTCTGAAGATAGTCATCCACCCAGATTGTTCCATCATCATTTCGTTTGATTTTTTCAGACCAAACGTGTTTTGCCGGACGTGTATGATTTGCTAGTAAAACTAAATCATAGGTTTCTTTTCTTTGGGCTGTACTAACGAGAATCTTTTCTTGTTCCCCTTGTTCTTCCAATGCTTCAACTTGCTCATTCAAGAAAAGATTTACGCCTCGTCTACGTATCTCCTGCATAAGTGGTTCAGTAAACGTAGCATCAAAATAACGAAAAAGCATTCGATTCTGGCTTTCATAGATATCGACTTGCTTGCCTACTTGCCATAGCCCTTCAGCAAGTTCTAGTCCAACTTGTCCGGCACCGACAATTGCTATTTTCTCTGCTTGCTTTATTTTTTCGTTTAAATCATCTGTTTGATTCATTTCTTTTACTGTTTTTATCAGTAAGCTTCCTTTTGTTTGCTGTGCAAACTGTTGCTGCGACCCCGTAGCCAGTATCAATTTATCGTAAGAAATTGTGGATTCATCTAGCAAAATCAATTTCTGATTTTCCGTATCCACTTTACAAATCGTTGTATTTGTCTTAATTTGAATGGAATACTGTGCTTCTATCATTGATTTTGTTACCCAGTAAGAATTTTTTTGTGCGCTTTTCCCTTTCAAAAAAAGAGGATAACTGCTTGGTACGAAGCCAATTTTTTCTTGTTTCTCAATTAATAGAATCTCATAATCTGGACAGCTTTCTCTAAGAGACATTGCTACTTGGATTCCTGCATATGAGCCACCGACAATCACTACTTTCACGTTACTTTTCATCTCCGCTCTCTCTTGTTTTCTTAATTATAGCATGGAGGAATGCTATTTTTGAATGCGGTATCATCCGATTGTGTCGAATACAGGCTGTATGAGAAAATACTCACTACGAAAATAAGCGAACATGCTCAAAATAGTGAGCATGTTCGCTTATTTTTGTAGACAAAGGATATTTATTTGCATCGCTTGCAGTTAAAATTTAAATTCATTCAATAGTAATTCCTGTTGGATGATCTTACTCGCCTTCACTCGTGCATAGTCAGTAGCCGTACAAAGTGAGTCGCGGTAATTGTCGTAAGATTTTTTCGCTGTCCGTCCATCGATATATTCGATAAGAACTATGTATTTCTGATTCATCAAAGCCTCCTCCTTTAGGTAACGATTCATCAAAAAGTTACAATCAATAAAACAAGCCTGCTGTTAACGTTAACATTTCATCCGACAAAGCCATTTTCTCTACATATTCAATGTATCATATGCCAATAAAAATGTAAACGCTTTTATTATTAAAAATAAAGAAAGGAAGTCCAGTATGAGCACCGGACTTCCTCTTTCTATTTACTCTGAGAAATAAAAATCAGTAAAGTCATATTTGTACACACGATAGATGAATTTTGAATCTGAACGTGCGGTAAATGTGCGGATAATATTTTGATCACTATCGTATTCACTAAAGACACCTTGTTGACCAGAATCAACAAGTATGTTGCCATTTTCAAGATTTTGTACGCTACTGATCAACGGTGAATAAGGGACATCAAATTCATCAACTAGACTGTAACTACCGGTATTTTCATTCACTAAATATTTATAGTAATGAGAAGTAGCATCATCATCTGGGTCCTCTGAACCTGCGTCTGGGTATGCCGACCAGTCAAAATCTTTACGTGAATCCATGATAGCTGAATTGTTATCAAACATGTATAAATAATATTCGCCATCAGGTAGACTATCATCTTCTTCATAAGTTACTGAATGCTGTCCAGATTGAGAAGTAAAGTCACCATCTTTATCCAAAACATAGTCTGAATAATCACCAATGCCGTCCCATACAGAATCATCTGAGATAAAGTAATCAATATCTGCTTCACTTGAAATATTATCTAGTTTGATAACTGTTGATGTTTCTCGTGAGCTTACAATAATTGAGTCATCTCCTAGATATTGGATCGTGTTTAAATGCATTGGATCCCATTTTCCGTGATAACTTGTAATAGATTCAATACCCGTTGCTTCAGAATATAAATCTGGAAGTAAGTCTCTAAAATCTGCAATGCTCGTTACTTTACCAGAATCTGTGTTTACACGAATAATTTTGTCTTCAATTAAATTCTCATCTTCTTCGTCTTGTTTGTTTGTAGCCAATACCAAGAGATTTCCGTCATCATCAAGAACCATGTCATGATGCAATCCATAACCCGAGTCACCGATATTGTAAACTTTGGTTACTTCGCCTAGAGAATTTTCCTGTACGATTTTTGATTTTGAAACGGCATAATACATGTTGTTGTCATCATCAAAGTTTAAACGATTGGCATTATAGCTAATGACTGGGTATTCTGCACGAATCACTCCGTCATTATCCACCAAGTAAGTTCCTCGACGATCCGTTCCTTGGTCACCAATAACTGCATAAAGCCCGTTACTCAACTCATCACTACTTGAACCATCTGTTGTTTTATAACTTTTAGAGTCCGTAGTTTGTAATGTAGGTGGTGTATATGTCACTTTCGTTGTTTGTTTTGTCCCATCTTCTTGTGTAGCTGTTAATGTCAACGTATTTTCAACCCCGCCAACAAAACCAATGACTTGATACTCATGTTCTTTGCTGTATGTGCCGTTTTTATTATACAGAGTTCCTTCATAATCCTCATAACCTTTTGCAGTAATCGTATACGATACTTTTGTTGCTTCTTCTGTCGTGAAGTAAACATAAAGGCCTGTGGTATTTGTTAAATAAGGATTTGAAATTGCTAGAACATCTGGGAAAGTTGCAGATGTTGATTCTTTCAGCTCATCTACCTTGTCTTCAATTGCTTGTTGATTGCTCTCATTAAATACATCTGTATAGCTATCAATAGATAAATCACTATAGTCTACTTCCTGTACATCGTCACTTTCAGCAACAGGTAGTGTAAACTCAGCGGTTTCGGTTTTTGTAGTATCGTTATCACTGTTGCTAGTACTGTTGCTCATATAAAAATATCCACCTATACCAGCAAGCAGTAAGACACAGACACCAGCGATACTCCATCGTTTTGTTTTGGTTTTCACTCAGTTAAGCAGCTCCTTTAATCCTTAGTTTCACTTACCTTAAATCAGGAAACTTAACTGTAACTTAATCCCCCTTAAACTATTAAGATAATTTAAGGGGGATTCTAAATAGTTATCTTTAAATGATTTTTTCTGTGTCTTTATCAAAGAAGTGTCCTTTTGAAATATTAAATGCCAAATCAATCATTTCTCCAGGACTATGGAAGTCACGTGCGTTTACTTTAGAGACAAATTCAGTCTCTCCAGTTTTCGTGTATAGCATTGATTCAGCACCTAGAAGCTCAGATACAATAATTTCTGCATGAACAGTTGATTCAGGAGAAGTTGACAAAGCAATTGGTTCGCTGTGAATGTCTTCTGGACGAATACCAAAAACTAATTCTTTTCCGTTATACCCTTTTTCAACTAACAATTTATTTTTTCCTTCTGGAATACTTAACTTTAAGCCATGACCATCTGTAATTACTCCTTCATTAAGAGTTACATTGAAGAAGTTCATTGCAGGCGAACCAATGAAGCCCGCGACAAACATATTTACTGGTGTATCGTACACTTCTTTCGGTGTCCCGATTTGTTGAATAAATCCATCTTTCATAATAATGATACGATCGGCCATGGTCATCGCTTCTGTTTGATCATGTGTGACATAAATCGTGGTTGTATTCAAACGTTGATGAAGTTTTGCAATCTCTGCACGCATGGCTACACGTAATTTAGCATCCAAGTTAGATAAAGGTTCATCCATCAAGAATACTTTTGCATCACGGACGATTGCTCGACCTAACGCCACCCGCTGTCTTTGCCCTCCGGATAAAGCAGCTGGTTTACGATCTAAATAATCGGTTAATCCTAGAATTTCTGCTGCATTTTCAACACGCTCTTTAATATCTGCTTTATTGTATTTACGTAATTTTAGACCAAATGCCATATTATCAAAAACAGTCATATGAGGATAGAGTGCATAGTTTTGGAAAACCATTGCAATATCACGATCTTTTGGCGCTACATCGTTCATTACTGTATTTCCAATGACTAGTTCACCTTCTGTAATATCTTCTAAACCAGCAATCATGCGTAACGTTGTTGACTTTCCACACCCAGAAGGACCTACAAAAACAATAAATTCACGATCCGTAATTTCTAAATTAAAATCTGTAACAGAATATTTTTCTGCATTATCATATTTTTTATATACATTTTTTAAGGCTACTTCTACCATTTGGATATCCTCTTTTCATTTTTAGTATAGATAAAGTATACTTGAAAGCGTTTGCTTAACTCCATAACAAACTGCCTAAATCACCTTGTGCACTTTGTACAAATTACTGCGAGCAACTTCCCCCTATGCAAATACTTTAACTAACAAATAGCAAAAAACGAGGTCATCCATCTTCTTTAAGTCAAATTGTGTACATTCCTGAAATTTATCGATACGATACAAAACAGTATTTCGATGAAGGAACAATTGTTTAGCAGTAGAGCTGATATTTCCTTGGCATTCCCACAAAGTGAACAAGATTTCTTTTATTTCAGAATCAGCAAAATACTCTTGATAAATCGTTTGCATCAACGCTGATTCACGCATTCTTTCATACATAAACGTTTCGAGAACCGCTGCTGAAAATGAATAATTTTTTTGTCTGCTATTTTTCGTTCGTTGATCTATAAAAAGTTGTTGCTCTTCACGTATAGATGCTTTCAAGCTGTCCATTTCTTCATGAAATCGACCGACAAAAACTTGGGTATATATATCAAAATCTATATCTAAACTTTGAAATAGCCCAAATATTTCTTCAACTGTATAATTGGTTTTATTTTTTTCTTCAATCATCACTAATTGATTTTCTGTAAGAAAAAAGCTATCCATAAGATGAGAAAACATACTATGGATTTCGTTGACCCATTCTTGCCGCATAAAATCAGTTGTTTGATGCAAATAAATCTGAATGACACGTACTGTCGTTTTTTTAGGTGCTAAATCATCCCCAAAAAGCACCCCGTACCATGGATGTGCTGTCCTTGCTATATTGCGCTCTTCTTGTGGTACAAATAATTCTAATAATTGACGTTCTTTTTTTGTAAGTGTCGCTTTTTTGATATGAAAAAATCCTTGATTACAAGGAAGTGTTATTACATCAGGTGCATGTGATGCAACCTGACTGAATGTTCCTTCAGAAAACAATGCTTGTAATTTTTCTAATTCCATATTGCCTTGCTCCTTTAACTTCTTCTATTGCTCTAAAGTAACATAGAAACGGTTACATTTGAATGAAAAATAAGAAATAGACACGCGTCACAACGTGTCTATTTTATAATCAATTTTGATTTTCTCGATAGTGTATCGTTAACCCACGCAAAAAGTTGCGTGCATAACGATCTCCACAAGGCTTATAATTTCGCTGCCCTTCTTTACGAAGAATGGCACTTAATTCACTTGGAGATGCATATACACCAGCTAAGTGTAAGACATCCAAAATATCCTCACTTGTTAAGGATAAGGCGATTTTTACTTTCTTTAACAAAACATTATTCACTGTGGCTGCACTTGAAATCAAAAAGGGATTTGGTACCTTCGTCCCTGGTTTCACTTCTTGTTTACCACGTTTTAAGATAATTAAACCATTTAGAAAAGATTCAAGCATACGATTACTACAGGCAGCATCACGTGGCAACTCTAGTTCAGGATCTTGTTTCGTTAATACATGACGCAATTGTTCAGATGTAATTGAATACTCACCTAAGTCAAAAATCTCTAACATTGTCTTATCACTTAATTCCAGTGCGTAGCGCAACCGGATAATCATATCGTTATTGTTCATTTCGTCCTCCACTCTCTCTATGCTAGTATAGAGCTTTTTGCTACAAAATGCACAAATTGTTTGAATGATAGAGGAAACATTTTTTAGAGGGTAGTTTATCCTTCTACGATTAATTTTCTCGTAGTCTTTGCGCTAAGTTCAGCGGCTGCCCCTTTCGTCTCAAATCTCCTAGTTCGACAGTTGCAGTAAATAATAAATCACTCGATGAATTGATTGCTGTCTCGATTGAATCTTGCACCACACCTATAATAAAGCCGACACCCACAACTTGCATCGCCACATCATTTGAAATGCCAAACAAACTACATGCTAACGGAATCAATAAAAGCGAACCGCCAGCAATACCAGAGGCTCCACAAGCGGAAAGTGCAGACAGTAAACAAAGAACAAAAGCTAATGGTAAAGGAACATCCATCCCTAGTGTATGAACAGCAGCTAACGTCATGATCGAAATAGTGACTGCAGCACCACCCATGTTGATTGTTGCACCAAGCGGTAAAGAAATTGAATAAGACTCTTTCGTCAGTCCCATTTGTTTCGCTAGCATCATATTGATTGGGATATTTGCAGCAGAACTTCGTGTGAAGAACGCTGGGACAGCACTTTCTTTTAAACAGAAGAAGACTAATGGATACGGATTTTGGCGAATATAGAAAAAGACGATTGCTGGATAAATAATCAATGCGATAGTCAACATTGTTCCAACAAGTAATAGTAACAATTTCCCATACTGACTTAATCCTGATATCCCCGTTGTTGCAACTGAAGTATACACTAATCCCAAAATTCCTAGAGGAGCAAATGCGATAATCAATTGGACAACTTGAGTAATCGCTGTGGAAATGTCCTCAATCATATTTTTTACCTCTTTTGATCGCATGCGAAGGGCAAAGCCAATCAGTGCTGACCAAAACAATACAGCAAGGTAATTTCCGTCAATGATTGCACCAAGAGGGTTTTGTACGATATTTGTTAAAATCGTATTTAACACGTCACTCAATGCTTGTGGAGACGACTGTTCCGCTGCCTTTTGCAAGGTCAATGTCACTGGGAATAAGTAACTAGCGACGACCGCAATAATTGCTGCTAATAACGTTGCCCCTAAATAAAGAACTAAAATTGGTTTTACAAATGTTTTTGTTCCTGATTGATGCTTCGCAACAGATGCCATAATCAATACAAAAACCAAAATAGGCGCAATTGCTTTTAGTGCGCCAACAAATAATTCACCTAAAATAGAAATAAAGGTCCATGTGGGTACCATCACCCCCAATAATATGCCTAAGATAATGCCAAGAACAATTCTCTGAATCAACGACATTCGTTTCACAAATTCTAACAAACAATCACTTCCTCTCATTTTTATTTTCCATAATATCATTATTTTCTAATATTTCCAGATTTTTTTAAATTTTCTTACTATTTACTCATTTATTCCAAATTGATTATCGACTATAAAAAGGCAAAAAAAAGAAATATATGATAAAAATTAAAAGTTTTTCTTAAGCAAAAGACAGAAATCCAGACAAACCATTCGACCTGTCTGAAAAATAGAAAAGTGTTTCACTTATTATTTGGCATAAAAAATAAAACGAACTATGATCGAATTGTAAGCAAGAAGTACTTGACTAAAGGAGGAATTTCCCATGAACAAACAATTGATTAAATTAGGAATTGGTGTCGGTATCCTAGCAATTAGTGTTTTGTGTATTGGAAAAAAGACTGGTTTTTTCGAAGACGACAGCCATCTTTATGATGAATTTGAATCAATCGATTAATCCATGCGAAGCATCAGGTAGCATGAGAGAATTATTGGAGGAATCAAAATGAGAAAAAGTAAAGCAATTATGATAGGTGCAGGAATCGCTAATATGGCGGCTGCAGTATATTTAATTCAAGAAGGTCACTGGAACGGTAACCAAATCACCTTTTATTCATTAGATGATCATGGCTCAAACGATGGCGCTCCAACAGATACTGTCACGGATGAATATTGGAATAAAAACCATCCATTAGAAAACACCAAGGGCTACATTGCTCGTGGCGGACGTATGTTAAATTATCGAACATATGTCGATTTAATGGATTTGCTTAGCCGTATTCCGTCTGCTACTGAAGAAAATATGACCGCTGCTGAAGACACATATGATTTTGATGCAAAACACAGAACTTTTGATAAAGCTCGTTTACTTGAAGGCGGTAAAGGCATTATCGATGGTGGGAAACTTGGATTAGATGCAAAAGATCGTTTACTACTAACGAAGCTGATTGCCATGCCCGACTCTGAAGAAGAAAAATTAGATAATGTTACAATCGCAGAATATTTCAAAGATACGCCACATTTTTTTGAAACAAATTTCTGGTTTATGTGGGAAACTACTTTCGCTTTTCGGACAAAAAGTTCTGCACAGGAACTACGTCGCTATATGCATCAAATGATTTACGAATTTACACAAATCGAACATCTTGTTGGCGTCAATCGTACACGTTACAACCAGTATGAAAGTATCATGCTTCCTTTAATCAACTATTTAAAAGAACAAGGGTGTCAAATCGTTTTGAATCGCTTAGTCACAGACTGGGACTTCAAAGAAACACCAATGCAAGATGAAATCACTGTTACCGGGTTGACAATGATCAATACAGTGACACAAGAAGAAGAACATATTACCGTAGATGATGATACGGCTGTTCTCTTTACGAATGGATCTATCACAGACGCAGCAACTTTAGGAGATTATGAAACACCTGCTGCAGAAAATATGGATTACGGTGCTGCTTCTAGCCTTTGGAAAAAGGCAAGTGAACGTTTCTATAATTTAGGTAATCCAGATAAATTCTTTGCAGATCGTGATGCAAGTGAATGGGTCAGTTTTACTTTGACAACAAAGGATCACCTTTTGTTAAATGAAATTACGCGTATCACTACACAAGAACCCGGAAATGCATTAAATTCATTTATTTCAACAACACCGATTACTCCATTGGGACAAAAAGATGTCAACATGTCAATTGTTGTTCACCATCAACCACACTTCACCTCGCAAAAACCAAATGAAACAGTCATTTGGGGGTACTTCCTTTACCCACGTCGTCGTGGCGAATTTGTTAATAAACAATACATTGAAATGAATGGACACGAAATGTTACAAGAATTGCTTGGACAATTATCCAAAGTAGATCCTGGTCCAGTAAATATTCGAGAAAAAGAAGCAGAAATATTTGATAGTGTCATCAATAATATTCCTGTTTACATGCCTTATGCATCTGCTTTGTTCAATAACCGTGCAAAAACAGATCGCCCTAAAGTCATACCAAAACACTCAACAAACTTAGCATTTACAGGTGAATTTGTTGAACAACCTTACCAAATGATTTTCACTGAACAAAGTGCTGTTCGTTCAGGTGAAATTGCCGCATTCCATTTTGCTGGTATCCCGATGTCTCACCTTGTGAAAACACCACGTTATGACAAAGACCTTAAGACATTAGCTCGTGCAGCGAAAAAAATGTTTGACTAATTCATAACAAAAAAACAACTTGATGGGAGAAATCTCATCAAGTTGTTTTTTTATTATGAAGATAATTCTGCAGTTACTTTTTTCTGACTCTCTTTTTTCTTCAGTTGCATATAGAAAAGATTTAAAATCAAGCCCGCAAGCGCAATTGCGATTGCTGTATAAAATGCATTTGTGAAGTCACCATTATGGGTACTTGCCATATTTGTTGCCACTTTTGGTGCAAAGAATGCCGCGATTGAATAGCCACAAAAGACAATACCATAATTCACGCCTTGATTGACAGGACCGTAGTTTTCCATAACTAATGGTGCAAAAACGCCCATAACACCACCGAAGCAAAGGCCTAACATAACGATTCCGATAGCAAATCCAGCTTGTGAGGAAACAGAAGCCATCAAAACAAATGCTACTGCAACGACACTTAGAATAATCGTCAAGGCATTGTTTCTACCAAGTTTATCTGAGATAGTTCCCCAAAGTACACGACCTAAGCAGTTACTTAATGAGTAAAGACTGACATACCCTGCCGCTGTTGCTGCCGTTAGTCCAAACATTTGTTGACCGATCACTGACGCATTTGATGCAATCATCAACCCTGAAAAGGCTCCTGCAAAAAGCATCAAGAAAATCAAATAAAAGTAAGGTGTTTGAAGCATCTGCAACCAGGTTTTATTTTGTGATCCACCTTTTCCTTGTTCAGGAGGTGTCCAGCCTTCAGGGACATAGTTTGCTGGCGCTTTTTTGATAAAGAAACTTGCTATAAGAACAACAACCATATAGATGATACCTAGAATACGAAATGCATGTAAGGTATCTTGTTGCTCAATCAAATAGTTACTCGCAGGAGCAGCAATAATTGCCGCTCCACCCATACCAGCTGTGATAATTCCTGATGCCAAGCCTTTTTTATCCGGAAATAACCGAATCGTATTACTTAAACAACCTGAGTAAGCAAGTCCTTGGCCCAGACCACCCAGTACGCCATATGTGACATAGAGCATGCTTGGGCTTGTAGCAAAGCCAGACAAGAAAAATCCTAGTCCAAATAGCAAACCACCAATAGTGATTGACCATTTTGCCAGTCCTTTATCTGTCAAAAATCCTCCTAAGATCATTGGTATCGGTCCGATTGCTGAATTGATTGTAAATGCCAACATGATTTCAGCCATTGACCAGCCTTTTTCTGCACTTAATGGTCCTGCAAAGACACTAAACGCATAAATAGCTCCTGTACAAAGTAGGACAACCGTCGAAGCAGTTAATATCTGCCAGCGATTTAATTTTGTATTCATGAAGATCCTCCGCTAATTTTCTTTTTATATAAAAGCAATGATTCAGTGTACCTGCTGTTATTTTACATTTTCTTTTACAGCAATTTCTCCCGCAATTCGACCAAATGTGAAAATATCTGTTAGTGAGTTTCCACCTAAGCGGTTCCCAGCATGGATACCTCCAGCAACTTCTCCTGCTGCATACAATCCTGGAATTTCTTGTCCATCTTTATCCAAGACATGTGTTTGTGCATCGATTTTTAATCCACCCATCGTATGGTGTACTGCTGGTTTTCTTGGTGTTGCATAAAATGGTGCAACAGCTACTTTTAGGTCAAAGACATCTTTTCCAAAGTCTGGATCATGTCCAGCATCAACAGCTGCATTATAGCGAGCAATCGTTTCTTTGAATATCTGTGGATCCATTGATAGTTGTGTCGCCAAGTCTTCTAACGTATCCGCGCGATATAGCGTACCTGCTTCTACTTGCTTATCAATCTTTTCTTGTGAAGTATTATAAGCAGTTTTTTTGATTTCATCATCTGCAATCAGATAGAACAACCCACCATTATCAATTGCTGCTTGCGTCAATGTATCTCGACTACCATATTCGTTCACAAAACGTTTTCCTTCTTGATTTACCATGATGAAATTTTGTGGTGGTACTTGTAGACCACTGAACAATGCCCCAGTTTCTGGATCAGAGACCGGCATCATTTGTGAGAAGCCCATACCAACTAAATCTGCTCCTACACTTTGCCCTAAGAGAATACCATCTCCTGTGATTGCAGGTGAGTTTGATGTTTTGATATCATCATCGATTTGTGTCCAATACGTATTGTATTCTTTTAGCATCTTTGTATTTGCACCAAATCCGCCGGAAGCAAGAACAACTGCATCTGCATGCACTGTCAGTTTTTGTTGATTCATTCCTTCTCCAATAACGCCTTTTACTCGTCCATCTTCAAAAACCAATTCTTTGACTGCTGTATCTGTAATGATTTCTCCGCCATTTGCCTCAACGAATTCTTTTAATGCAGACACATAGGCATATCCTTCATTCTTCAACGGTTTGTGTCCACGACGCCATAATGCACCTACCGGCATTGACACATCTTGCTTATCAAATTCGACACCGATTTCTTCTAACCATTCAACTGACTCTAACGAACGATCAGTCAGAATTTTTACTAAATCGTATTGTCCATAGATCTTATTTCCTTGTTGATCGACACGACGACCACCAAGATATGTTTGCATACGATAAAACAATGTTGAATCAAATAAATAACTTTTTTCGTCTTTATTTTCAGCTAAATACTCTGCAATCTGTTTTTGTAATAGACGGAAATCTTCACGGTATTCTTCCTCAAGTGTTGTTTCGTCTAATGCTGCCATTTCTTCCAGTGTATAGCGTTCACCTGGTATCTCAGTAAATGTCTTTTGCCATTCTGGATCAGCTGCATTCATCGGTCCACCTGTGCGTACAGTATTTCCGCCAATTGCTGGGAATTTTTCTACAATAATTACGCGTTTTCCTTCTTGTAATACTTTTGCAGCTGCAGTAAGACCTGCCCCACCAGCTCCCACAACAACAACATCTGTTGTGTACTCACGTGCTTCCGTATTTTCTGTACTTGGTGCTTTTGGACGTTTTCTTAAAACATCTGGATTCGCTCCAGCCATCTTCACAGCTTTCGCAACACCATCAATTACTCCATTACTTGTCACTGAAGCACCAGATAAAACATCCACATTTAATGTTTGTCCTTCAATGATTTGGCTTGGGATTCTTGTAAATACAACATCTGCAATACCTTCTGACTCGCCTGAAGTATCAATATCGATTGTTTCAATTCGTTCTTCACTAAGTGTTACTACCATTGGTAAATCCCCATTGTGTCCAGGAGCTGTCACTGTAAATTTACCAGGAGTATACGTCACTTCTTCGGGCACATTCAAAAGATTTGCTACTTTTGTAAAACGCATGAAACGCCAGAAACAGCTTTCTAAGAAATCAATTGTCCGTTCTTCTTTTAGCTTACCCTCTTCATCGAATGCATGTTGTGCGCGACCAAGTAAAAATTCATACCCTGGCATAACCGTTGCATTTACACCCGGTGCATCCAAAACTTGACGTAAGTGTAATTGTGCTCTTGATGACCCTTGTACATCATATGAAGCACCTACAATCATCACGGGTTTGCCATCAAAAGGATGTAAGTTGAACGACAACCATTCAAGAATGCTCTTTAATGCGGATGGAATGGAATGATTATGTTCAGGTGTTGCTAGAATCACGCCATCTGCTTCCATTATTTTTTGATTAAACATTTGGATAATCGGACTATCTGATTGATCGTCTGTTTCATTGAACATTGGTACATCTTTTAATTCTAAAATTTCGATTTCTGCTTGATCTTGGAAATGCTCTTGCATAAATTGTAACAACATACGATTGTATGATTTTTTTGCATTTGTTCCAGCAATACCGATGAATTTCATCCCTTGTCTCCCCTTTACATTTTTTCCCATGAGAATTGTTTTTCTTTTTCTAAATTAAAATGATGTTCTTTCACTAATTGGTTTGTGATAGTGACAAATAGCACAAATTCTTCGAAACATTCTTCTAATTCTGTTACCTTATCTGAGTAAACCAGTTCGCCTTGCTCATCAAAAGCTGCTAATGAACGCCCTAATAAAAATTCTGCACTAGGCATGATACGTGCCTTTAATTCTGGTGCATCTAATATTTGGCGTAGATGTGCTTGCGCACGTGAAGAGCCTAACGCTCCGTGAGAAGCCCCTACGATCATCACTGGTTTGTTGATCAATGGTCGTGTCGTATAAGAAAGCCATTCTAAAACACTTTTCAGTGCCGCTGGGATAGCATGGTCGTATTCTGGTGTACTAATAACTACTCCGTCAGCCGCTTCAATTTTTTCTGATAATTTTTGGATACTTTGTGGTGCACGTTTATCTTCCGGTTCATCAAACGCAGGAATTTCAGCAATTTCGCAGATTTCAAGTTCTACTTTGTCTGCAAAATGATTTTTCATAAATTGTAATAATTTTCTATTTGTCGAACGCGATGAATTTGTTCCTACGATTCCAATAAGTTTCATCAAAAGCACTCCTTTTTTAATGTGAAATCAAGCACAAACGCAATTAAAAAAATAGTTGCGCAATTTTACTTTTCTTTTTTTAAAAATCAAACGTTTTATAATTCGTATTGATTCGCTTACATAAAAGAAAAATAGTTTTTTTCACTTTCTTCACTAGTAATGTAATTCAAAATAACGCCTTTGTGAAATATTTATTTAATTATCAAGCGATAACAATTTTGTTATACTGTAGAAAAATACTGGAGGTTCCTTATGGCTCAAATTGATTCACCGACTATGTTGCGTTATTTAGATGTTTTACTGAAGCATGGAAATTATACTAAAGCTGCAAAAGATCTATATATTTCACAACCTTACTTAACACAGACAATCAAAAAAGCGGAAAATGAACTGGGCATCGAGATTATCAATCGACAATCCACCCCCTTACAATTAACAGAAGCCGGTCGACTGTATTATCAATACCTAAATTCATTAGAAGCAAAACAATATCGCTTTCGTCAAAGGATAGCCAAATATACTGCAACGCAACAAAAAGTCATTCGTATTGGCATCTTGCCTAGCTTAGGAACCTACTTACTTCCTTTGTTCTTGCCATCCTATACAAAAAAACACCCTCAAATAAAAATAGAATTGCACGAAGCAATTCTAGAAGAAAACGAAAAAAAAGTTTTAGTTGATGAATTAGACTTTATTATTGGCCAAAATACCGAAGCGATGTCTCCGCAACTAGCCATTCATAATCAGGGAAATCACGGATACTATGCAATTATTCCAGAGACTTCTTCCCTTTATCAGCCGGGAAAGAGACACTTACGTCCAAATAGCCTTTCTATCAAGCAGCTACTATCTGAATCGCTCATCCTCACAACACGTGGTTCCGCCATTCGTAGACAAATTGATTACCTACTTCAAAAATATATGATCCAGCCCACCATCACAGTTGAAAGTACGAGTATCTTTACAACTGTAGAACTAGCAAAAAAAGGACTGGGTATTACATTTGTTCCAGAAAGTGTAGCAATTAATGAAACAGCAGACCTCTTCAATATCTATCCATTATCTGCTGAGTTACTTTCTTTAGACTATTTTATTGCCTATCCTATCAATAAAACGTTAACGATTGATGAAAAAGACTTAGTTGAATCTTTTCTTTCTGCGTTACAAATTTCTACGGTCACGAAAGAATAAGTCTGCTCTTTAGTCCTTCACTTGATGCCAGCTGACCGTCTTGCGTAATTACTATACCTTCGATTCCATTCGTTCTATTCAATTGCGTGATAGCTTCTACTGCTGATTTTCCAAACAATCGTGTTGTCCAAATTTCTCCATCAATCGATTGTTTGGAAACAATGGTGATACTTGCGATATCTGTTTTGACTGGATAGCCTGTTTGATCATCGAAAATATGATGATACGTTTCACCCTGCCACTCAAATTTTCGTTCATAGATTCCAGAAGTCACCACCGATTGCCCTTGAATTGCTAATACTGCAGCATAATTTCCTCTTGGTAAAAAAGGATTTTGAATACCGACCCGCCATTCATTTCCAGAGCGTCCAGGCGTACTTCCATACGTTCGGATATTTCCACCTAAATCAATATAACCTGCAGTCGCGCCTTTTTCTTTCATGAATTGAATCACCGCATCGGCAAAATACCCCTTGGCCAACGCACCTAAATCAATTTCCATACCTTTTTTATCCAAATAAACAGTTTGTTCCTTGTCATTTAGATGAATCCCTGTTGGATCAACCAACGGTAATAATGCCTTGATTTTTTCCTCTTTTGGATAGTGCGCATCTGTGAACCCGATTCGCCATGCTTTGATCAATGGGCCAATAGCAATATTTAAAAAACTATCTGCTATCAGACTCTGCTCTTTTCCAAGCTTGATTAATTCAAATAGCTCCTTGGATACTTTAACTGAATGCCTCCCCGCCTGTTTATTCAGCTGCATCAACTCAGAATCTGCATCATTTGCACTAAATCGTTTTTCATAGTCTATCAGCTGAGCCGTTACATCATTTAGTAGGTTATCCGGTGTATCATGTTTCACCCAAATATTGATCACCGTTCCCATTAATTGAAGCGTGCACCTATTGTCTTGCATATTCTTCACTCCTACACTTACACTTCTTTATGCTTATTATCATAATGTATTTATTTATAGATAAGAAGAAGTCTTTGAATATTTCTTAGCTACAAAAATATTTCTTGCCCAATTACCAAAACAATGTTTTAAAAAAATGTCCATTCCTCAATTTTTTCACCCTTATTTAATTTTCCTGCTATTTTATATGCATCAATGGCACCAATGGCTCCTAAGATAATCCCAATAAAAACTGAAAATATACTTGTTAATAAGACACTCACAACAACCATTATCCAGCCTTTTTTTCTTTGGTTAAACCATATAACTGAAGGCAATCCAGGAATGATATATCCTAAAATCGTTGCTAAAGTAATATTAATCTGATTTGTCCGACTTTCACTACCATTCGTTCTTTCGATAGTAGTATCAGTTGTCACTTGATTTATTTCTCCACAATTTGGGCAAAATTTAACACCATCTTCTAATTTCCCTCCACATTTCCCACAAAACTTATTCATTTTATTTCCTCCCGTTTTCTTTATAGTTAAAAAAATATTTTCCTTTTTTATCTTTTTCTTTCTTTAAAATACGTTGTAAATGACGCTCTGAATAGCCGTAGTATCTAGCTAATTGCTTTAAATTGCGTCCATTAAATTTATGCAGTACTTCGTCTCCTAAAAATTGGGAATCAATTAGACGCATTGGAAAATGCACTTGATTTCCCTTATATTGCTCATAAATTTTTAAAGTGGCATCTTTTCCAACTAAACTAACTAATTCTTTGTATACTTGATTCCATGAATAAACTTCTCCATCCTCTTTCACAAAAGATCGCTCCTATCTATGACTACACTGAAATCTTACTGATTATTTTAAGATGAGTCGTCTACTATAGAACAAGTTAAATAGCTACTATTGATTGTATTTATCATAAACTTGTTTTTCTATTTGATAACTAGATGTGTTTTCAATACCCTTCACCGTCTCTTCATATGCTTTTTTCACTTCTTTTTCTTTTATAGATTCAGCTTTTTGATTAATTAATTCATACGTGTTCATTGCAGAATCAAATTCATTACTATTAATAGCAATCCAAGTGTTACCCAATTCCTGTGAATAGTCCTTCATGTGTGATGCATCTTCATTTTGAGGATCTAAATTATAAGCTTTTTCAAAATACGTGTATGCCTCTCCGTATTTTCCTTCCTTAAATAAATATTCTCCGTTACTATATGCTTCTCGAAAATCTTTTGTTGCATACCGATGCCAGCCAAAAGCCCCACCAATTACAAGAATTATCAGAATAAATATTGATAAATTTTTCTTGTTCTTAAAAAAAGAACTATCTTTACTCTCTTTTACATCTTTTAGTCTTGTTTTCACACTTTTGGCCAGATTAGTCATTTTTTCTTTCCCTTCACTAGTAAAATCTTTCTTTCCTTCTATTGTGCTTACTTGAATTATCTGTCCACAATTTTGGCAAAATTTTACTTCTTCATTGATTTTTTCCCCACAGCTTTGACAAATTTTCATCTTTATCCTCCATATAATGTTTCTAGTAGTTTAATTGCTTTAAATGGTTAATAATTTCTACCAATGGATTAAAATTAGTCGATAGCTTATAACAAATAAAGCCCAGAATAATATCTACTATTAACAGGAGAAGCATCCCTGAGTAAAGATTTCTATCAAAATTTTTTATGGCTTCTTTTCTCTCTTGCTCAGATAAGTCTGTATCATCTATCAAAATTTCTCCAAAACTCCAATTTCTTTTTTGCTTTTTCAATTTAATTACTCCCCTTTATCCTTTTTTTGATTAATGAACGTATATTAAAAGTTTAACGTTTTCTATATGACATATCTTTTGACGAACTAGTTGACTTTTTCATCAAAAATGTCGTTTTTTCCTAACTTTATTAAAAATAAAAATCACATCGGTCATCACCTCTTCTTGATTTCAATGATATACTGTTGATGCGACACATTATGTCGCTAAGGAGGTACTTATGAATAGCAATCAACGAATTTTAAATACTTTTTTTGCTCTTTATCAAAATAAAAGTGTTTCCGCTGATAAATTGAGCGAACACTATGATATATCACTTCGTACAACGCAACGTGATCTTGCAACTATTCGAGAAGAAATCATTGATCACCAATTACCATTTAAATTAACCTATGATTCGTTTCAACATACCTTTTCTTTGGAAAATAAGGATCAATTGAGGGAAGAAGAAGTTCTCATTTTATGTAAGGTTTTATTGGAAAGTCGTTCATTAGCTAAAAATGAACTGGAACTGGTTATTACTCATTTACTGTCTACACTTTCAACTAGTTCAAGACAACGAACAAAAAATTTATTTTCAAATGAATTGCTCGACTATTATCCATTACAACATCATGTGAATTTATTAGATAAAATTGCATTCTTTAGCCATTATATTTCCAATCGGATAACTATTCATTTCCACTACAAAAAAAATCAAGGAGAACAAGTAGAACGATTAGGGCTTCCTGTCTCTCTTTATTTTTCTGAATATTATTTTTATGTATTATTGTTTAATCCTAAATACAATAACTATCTAATTTACCGATTAGATCGTTTTTTAGATATACATGAAACAAAAGAAAAGATTACTATTCCTTACAAAAATAGACTTCAAGAAAGTGACTTAAGAAAAAAACTTTTTTTAATGTACGCAGGGAAAGAAACAACTTTCACCTTTAGATTCTGGGGAATCACTGAGGCAGCCTTGGATAAACTTCCACAATCAAAAGTAATTAAAACTTTTGAAGATGGCAGTACAGTGATTGAAGCTATTGCACAAGATAAAGGTGTTCAATTTTGGCTTTTAAGCCAAGGAAGTAACGTACAAGTGCTTTCTCCACCATCTTTTGTAGAGAAAATAAAACAAGAAATAGATGCTATGCAAAAGAGATATGTCGATAAATAAATCGATATATCTCTTTTGTATCTATTTATTTAAAATCTTTTATGAAAAAAGATAGTAACTTACTCTTTTTTGTGGTATAAAAAGAACTAATATTTTAAATACAGCAAAAATCCCGAACATTTTTTAAGTAATCTTGTTTATTTATTAATTTTTACACGAAGGAGCGCGCACGATGTTAACGAAAGAATTGATCCATGAATTGCCCAAAGTAGAATTACATTGCCACTTAGACGGATCCATCCAAATGTCTACATTAGAAAAACTTGCCCAAAGAGAACAACTTCCACTAAAGAATCTAAGTAAAGCAATCGCACCAAAAAAATGTTTTGATTTAAAAGAATATCTTACGAGTTTTGATATCGTTCTTCCTTTGCTTCAGCGTGCAGAAAATTTGCAACTTGCGGCCTATGATTTAGTGGAACAAGCAGCAAATGAAAATATCTGCTATCTAGAGATTCGTTTTGCTCCATTGCTACACCAAGAAAAGGGACTATCTGTCGCGCAAATTCTCGAGGCAGTTTTACAAGGCATTCACCTTGCACAAGAGCACCATTCAATTTATGTAAATCTAATTATCTCAGGAATGCGTCATCACTCAGAAGAGGAAAATCTTGCATTGATCCAATCCGTTTCTGCATTAAAAGAAACAGAAATCGTAGGGTTTGATTTCGCTGGAGATGAACAAGCAATCACCAATCAGACACTTGAGAACTGTACACAATTTGCGAAAGAATCCAACTTGCAGCTAACACTGCATTCTGGAGAATGTGGGTGCGCCCAAAATGTTATTGAAGCAATTCATCTCGGTGCCACACGCATTGGCCACGGTGTTGCTATCAAAGACGATCCAGAAGCAATGATTTTCTGTAAAGAGCACCAGACATTACTCGAAATTTGTCCAACAAGCAACATCCAAACAAACGCTGTCCAAGATTGGGCAGATTATCCCTTTCGTTTATTCTTGAACAATGGTGTCAACTGCTGTATCAACACAGACAATCGAACAGTATCACAAACAAACTTAACAAATGAATTTGATTTATTACGACAACACTTTCAATTAACAACTAGTGAAATGATGCAACTGACGTACAACGCTCTAGATGGCGCATTTGCAACTCACGCAACGAAACAGATTCTTCGCAAAAAAATCGACGCTGCCTACAAAACTCTATAGAAACAATTTATAAATCCTTGGTATCCATTCATTTTATAACGTTTTTTTTTAAAAAAAGGTATAATATAACTACGTAATTATAAAATCAATTGAATAGATTAGAGGTTTTCGTATGCCGAAGAAAAAAGTAAATTTGGAAATTCCCGAAGATGCGTTGAAAGAAATGGAGATGGACAAAGATTCCGATATCGTGCTTGAAATCAGCAATAAGCAAGGTACCTTGTTTGATAAAAATCATTCCTTCGACCAGCAAAACCAATCTTTACGATGGTTCTTGATTCCCTCCGTAGTTGCGACACTTCTGTTTTATTTCTATGCACTTTATCAAAACATTCACTATATCAGTATTACAGGTACACATTCGATTGCCACACTTACAAATACGCTCGGACTGACCAGTGGTATCCTTTGTTTCACGATTGCTTTTGTTTTAATAAAAAAAGACAAGCGTTTTGGACTAGCAAAACGAATCTATTGGCGAAATTTTCCTGCTATTTTGATTAGCTTTTCTATTATTCTCTTTTTATGTATTCTCTTGTTCTTTAAAGTTTTAGGAACGATTTTCTTCGGTTTACGGTTTGATATCTACACATCTACTGCACTTTTCTTTTTCTTTGTTTGTATCATCAACTACGCAATGATTTACTTAGCCTCCACCCTTAGCCCACAGCTCTTGATCAAACTATTAACAGTTGTCATCGTGGGTGGTGTTTTGATTGCGATGGCAACAAATAGTGATGCACTCTGGTGGCAACACAACTTTAGCTTTTTAGGTACGTTAGAAGCAAATCGCAGGTGGCAATTTAACCTGACATTGATACTTTCTGCCATATTGATGATTGCTTTGTTGGATTACTTGTTTGTTGCACTAAAAGAAATCTATCCTCACAGTAAAAAACTATTCCTGTTGAAAACACTCCTAGTATTGACCGCTTTAAACCTTGGAGGTGTAGGATTTTTTCCTTATAGTGATGGTACGTTCTCTGGTAGGATGCACAATACTGTAGCTGGAAATCTTGTCTACTTGATTTTACTTCTGATTCTGTTGATTCGTTGGTTACTTCCAAATGTTTCGAAAGAATTCCTCACGTTTTCTTATCTGACTGGCGTGATTTTATTTTTGACTACCCTTCTTTTTGTAAAGGTTCACTATTTATCTTTAACTGCTTTTGAACTTTTTGCTTTTCTACTCGCGTTTTCTTGGCTGCTATTATTATTACAGCAACTAGAAAAAATAGTTGAACATAACTTGAATACCTATCAACTAGCATTTAGTCCAACAAAAGAAGAATAAGCCAAAGACCAATCAATTCCTACCTTCAGGAATCGATTGGTCTTTATTTGTAATCAAAATGTTACTTTATATATATTCACCAACAAATTGCGAAGTTGGACAAGTATCGAAATCATATGTTTGAATCATTTCTATAGAATTGGTATACGCACGAACAGTTTCCGTAATCATTAAATTCACTGCTTCGTCCTTTTCTTGGAAAGCAATTACCGGAATATCAAGCATCTTGGCAACACCTAATTCATAAGCCGTTCCAGGATCCATTGTTTGGTGTTCAAAATCAAGTAGCGCTACAATGACATCACATTTTTTGATTTCATCCATATCTTGATGGTAAATTTCATTTGCCCATGGTGCACTGAAGCGTTCAGACGTTGTTTCTTGATGGTGCCGTGGTGAGAAGTAATTTTCTACTGTTTCGTTATGTTCTAAACTTTGCTCTATTTTCTCGATTCGCGCGACTTGCTCTTCAGAAAAAAATGGTCCTGCTAAATAAATACGTTTCATATACTAAAAAATCTCCTTATCTTTACAAGTAAATCAGTAAAATTTTATATTCCTTGCTTTCAGTAACTCCACTGATAGATACATCAGATAGTTTGAAAACCGACTTCTATTTTACTATTGATTCGCACATAAATAAAGAGTAGATATTGTGCTTGATTACTTTTTTAAATCAAAATTATACTATATATTGTGTTTTCTATTCTTGGTTTGGTGCAACAATAACTTCTGGATATTTCATCAACAGTTGACCTGTTTCATATATTAATTTTTGCGGAACATTTATTTCTCCACTTAAATT
Organism: Enterococcus sp.; assembly: GCA_047975565.1. Lineage (GTDB taxonomy): Bacteria > Bacillota > Bacilli > Lactobacillales > Enterococcaceae > Enterococcus_B. The sequence continues at coordinate 79,427 of JBKEDT010000003.1, forward strand.
TTTTAAAATCAATTGTGCAAATGTTGCCCCACTGATTTCTGCAAAAGGATACCCTCCACCAAAACGAGGATTGATTTCTGAAAGATAGAATTTTCCATCTACTTCAAAAATATCGAGATCGATTGGCCCTCTCAAATCGAAATGTTCTGCAACTTCCAACAGTAGTCCGTCAATTTGTTCATTCGCTACACTTCTTGCCTTGTCCGTTTCCCCAGCCCGCATCTTCAGCTTTTCTTTGATAAAAAACTGAATAATTTCGCCTGTTTTTAAATCACAATACAAGTCAACGCCATACTCAATGCCATTCATAAACTTTTGAATAATCAAGTCCGGATTGTTTTTCATCACATGTTGTAGCTCTTCGCTGGTTTGAATTTTTTGAATCGCGATACTTGCACTGCCACAACGTGGTTTTACAAAAACTGGAAATTCAATTTTTTTATTTTGATAAGCTAAAGCAAATTCTTCAAAATCCTCATAGGTCGCTGTGGTAGGTATCCCTGCCATCTGACATTCTTTTGCAAACAATAATTTATCAAAACACTGTGTGATTGTCTGTCGACTTGACAGAATAGGTGTCGTTCCTAATTCGGAAAACAAGGATGCATGCTCAGCTAAATAGTCGATTTCTGGATCAATCAAAGAGAATATCCCATCGATTTTCTTCTCTTTACATAACACAAGCAACTCTTCTAGATATTCTTGTGTTCCAAAAGGTAACGTAAGTTGATATTCATCTGCTACATATAAGCCCGGAGCAGCTGGTGAACAATCTGTTGCAATCACATACATTCCAGCATTTTTTAATGCCTGAATAAGCTTTACTCGAATGCCTACACTTAAGACCAATACTTTCATTTGTACTCCTCCGATCTTTGGATATATTCTCTAGCTGTCCAGTGACTACGCACTTGTGTTAATTTATTTCCTCGTTTTACATATACAGCAGGTAAATATTGAATAAATAATGGATTGAAGCACATCGTATAAGAACCCACTTTGTGATAGATGATTCGATCCCCTTCGTCAAATAGTGGCTGATTCTCCAACACAAATAATTGATCATTCTCCATACAAGTAAATCCTGAAATAATTTGCCGGTTTTTTTGCTTGAATGCCTGGAGTTCTGATTCAGCTATACTTGTTGTTTGTCTTTCAAAGGTCACCTCGTAATATGTTTTTAAAAAGAAAGGATCAATATTGGTTCGACTTCCATCTGTGGTAACAAAATAACCATGCGGTGTTTTCTTCGTGTCGATGACGGATGTCACAAGTGAAACTGGGGACGCAATGATCGATGCGCCCGGTTCCACGATCAACTGTAGCTCCTCCAGATAAGTAACAGATGCCAACGATTGATAAATGACTTCAAAGTATTCCGTAAAACTTGGTTTATCTGGCACCCCCCCAAAAAAACCACCACCGATGTCCAGATAAGTTAAGTGCCAGTTGTACAAATGGATCAGCCGTGCCGCTTCACTAGCTAATGCATGATAGATGTTCACACTTCTTGTTTTACTACTCGTGTGTACATGGATTCCTGCTAACGAAACTTCTAATCGCTCAAGCTGTTTTAAAATTTGTGGCAGCTCATCTAGTTGAAATCCAAAACGGCCACCCAACTGCCCATTCACCGTTTCACCTGGGCAATAAGATTCGACATCTACTTGTATACGTAAACCAACTTTTAAATTTTTTTGCTTGATTGATTCTAGCCAACGTAATTCTCGATGCGTCTCCAAGTTTACGATTGCACCATTTGTTACCGCTTCAATAAAGCTTTCTTCATTCTTTGCTGGACCATTGTAGATAATTTGTTTGATTGGAAAACCTAATAACCGTGCCAACTCATATTCATCAGCTGAAACCACTTCTGCAAAAAATCCTTCTGCATGTAATTTCCCAATAAGCCACGGTAAAGCATTGGTTTTAAATGAATAGCCAATAATAAATTGGGGAAAGAATAAAGAAATACCAGTTTTTAAATTTTCAATATTTTCTTGTAAAAGATTTTCTTCAATCAAAAAATAAGGTGTCGCTACTTGTTTTTCCATTAAGATTTCCCCCTTACAATTCATTTTTTGGTAAATAACTCATTAAGTACTTTGCACTAAGTATGCCGATAAGCCCGCCAAGTGTATTTAGTAATAGATCATCTACTTCAAATAAGCGATACGGCATTGGATAAACAAACCATAGTCCTGTAAATTGTGTCAACTCAATCAGTAGTGAAGTGAAGAATGCTAGTAAAAGGCACAAACGATTGGACCAATTGCTCGCAAGTTTTAGCAAAAAACCAAAAGGAACAAACAATAAAATATTCAATATAGGCTGCATCACGATGTCATCAACAAACAACGAATGAATACTGATAAATTCATGATGAGCAATCATTTCTCGGATACGCATCGTTACTCGAATCAAAAAAGTTCCAGGTCTAATCTCATACATTCGGCTTGTGAACAGCTCGCTTTTGTCAGGTAATGGCCACTGTGTCAGAAAGATCATTAATAACACATAGGCAATCAGCAAGCCCCTAGTGAGTGCATCAAAGGTACTCGTGCCGGTCCGCCGATGAAAATAAAACCAAATGAGAAGAAAGGGCCCTATAAAAAGGATAAATAGAAAAAGAATCTCTTTTTGACTTGCTATCATGCATCACTCACCTCTTACACTAGTGACTTGCAAATTTCGAGTAACTTTTTTACGTTGTAAATCGGCTCCGTAAAAGAGCGAATAAAGATGTGCCCGTGGTGGGATCATAAATCCAGTTTTCTTTGCTTGTTCTAAAATTTCTTTGTCATATACACTTTGATTGATATGTGCACGATAAAGAATTTGACCCAAATAAAACAATCGATTTTGTTTGTAGATATCGAGATCAAAAATAGTAGAAAACTGGTCCAAGGTTCCAAGCACATCAAGTGTCACCATCGTTCGAATACACTTTTCACACTTGCTACAATTGATTAATTCTATGTCTGTTCGTGCATTATGATGGAAACAAACATCAAGATTTTTTTGTACGATTGGGTTGTCCATAATTGCAGCTGTTTTCTCCACCCTATTGACCAGTCCACTGTGTGAAATCATCTGGAATTCATCCGTTGCGATACAACTTGAAATAAATAGGTCATAATATGGCGCAACACTGAAATCTAATGCAAAGGAGTCCAATGTGTAAGAAGAAGCATAATAGTAGGTCTTAATCCCCTTTTTTAATGCCAAGACCGTTGCAACATCATGAAATGTACAGATTTGCTCAAATGGATAATCAAAATAGTGGATAAAATTCGTCCAAATATAAATCGACTCTAGACCTAATTTCTTCCCTACGTCCATTCGGCGAAGATTATTCTTGGGAATAGTGGACTGCAACGTATGATAACAATCTGCACATTGTTCGATCAAGATCAAATCAGTTAGTTTTGCACTATTAGGTACATTTTGGTGTTTTGTAATCGTATAACTTGAATCGACACCACAAGAAATCCCAGTCACAACTTTCTCCGGGTGATAAGAAAAGGTACTTGACGGTTGAGTTGGTTGAATAGAAATTGGTTTAAAATCCGGGCGCATTTGTACTATCGCTGGAATAAAATTCGTCTGCAGTTGATAGAGCAAACGTTCTGAAATCGGAAAATCAACTTCTAATACTCCCCCTTGAGAGAAATTTGCAAATAATGCTGGTAACAAGAAACAATCTGCACTTTCATCATCTAATAAATAGTGATTTTCTTTTTTCACAGCTACATAAAGCGTATGTGTTCCTTGATTGTCTTGAAGTTCTGCAAGTAAAAAAGCTAAATCTTCTTTGTATTCAATTCGAATATTCGTCAATTTCATAAATTTGGGAATGCTCCCTTCCCCCCTTCAGTTATTCATGCATCCGTTCCTCATCTAACACGAACTTTCCTTCTATCATTTTTGCTCGTTCTTCATTTAAGTAAGTTTCACTTTTCTCGCCTTGATTGACATCTTTAGTTGATAGCACCACTTGGAACGTCTTAATAAAAATTTTGATATCATATGCTAAAGAAAGATTCTTTACATACGTACAGTCATATGCCAAGCGTTTGTCCCATTTGACAGCATTCCGTCCATTTACTTGAGCAAGACCGGTTAATCCAGGTCGTACTTGATGTCTATTCAATTCTTCTTTACTGTAATAAGGCAAATATTCTGGCAATAGTGGGCGTGGTCCAACAAAACTCATTTCACCTTTAAAAATATTAAACAATTCAGGCAATTCATCTAAACTGAGTTTTCGTAAAATTCGACCAACGAGTGTCAGGCGTTCCTCATCTGAATGAAGTGTTAAGCCATTTTCTCCTGCTTTTAAATTCTTCATTGTACGAAATTTGACTAGATGAAAAATTTTTGAATCCTTTCCTGGACGATCTTGAACAAAAAAGATTGGTCTTCCCATAAAGAATAAGATCAATAAAGCGATTATCACGAATATACCAGAGCAGCAAATAATCAAGCCACCTGCAACGACAATATCAAGTATGCGTTTTCCATACTGTTTATAAAATCCACTCATAGCTATTCTCCTTTACTTACTCACCTTTTTTTTGACACATAATGTAAAAGAACTTTTCCATAAGACAAGACGTCCTTCCACTCCTTTGTTCTGTGAAAAAGAAGGAACATCACTCCATTTGGGATACAAATACATAAAATCATCTTCCAGATGAACTGGCTAACTGTACCCGTCACACCAACAGCCGATCCAAGCCATTGAATCAGCCAAGCAGAGCCAAAAATAATGGGGATAAACCGACAAATATCAATAAAGTAATGGAACAACGGTTGCTTAAAATAATGATGAATCAAGATATACGGTTCATACCACATGTTTGTAAAAATACGACACAATACTTGACTGAGTAAGATTCCGGTCAAGCCAAAATATTGACCGAATATCAAACACAAGACAATATTTAGCGCTGCTGTAACTAAAAACAAGTAGCGTAATTGATGAAATAAGCCGCTTCCTTCACGAAAGGTACTTACTGCAGTCATACTATTGCTTACTGCAAACCATGCGCAAATCAGGAATACATCGAGCCAACTAAATAAATATTCTGGCCCTAACCATAAACGAAGAAAATCATTCAATAGGCTGAAGAGTGCCACCGCTGAGAAACTGACCAACCAATAACAGAGAAATGAAAGTGTCTGAAACAGTCGAAATTGATCGTTGTCCTTTTCTTCTGTTAATTTATCACCCACTGCAGCTGTGATCGAGCGAAAGAACATCGAGATAAATTGATTGATGGTCGCTATAATCATCATATAGTTGGAATACAGCCCTACATACGCAGTCCCTACCATTGCTGAAATAAAAATATCATCAGTATTATTGAGTACCATCCCACCCATTCGATACCCAAAAATCGAGCGAATGTCTTTCCAGATTTTTTTTCTTTTTTTCGTCGATAGTTTTGCCGCCTTTTCCTTAATAAAACTGTATTCCCGTTCCGCCACTTTAGAAACCCAGAAATTATCAATGATTTCCATTACCACCATCACGAGTAAATACAGTATGTAATTTTGAAAAAGAATCAATATACCAATTTGCAGGATAATTCGAATACTTTGTGTGATTATCCCGATTTGATTAATCAGATATCCCTTTTGATTTGCTTCTAACAACGTTGCTTTGTAGATAAAGAGATAACTCGATACACTTGCACACAATTGGATCAAATAAAAAATATAAATTTCATCCATTGGTATTGGACTATCTATAATGAGTGGTAAAAATGGTACAACAAGTAATCCTGAAAGTGCAATCACTAAGGCAATCACTAAATAGACTTTTCGGTAATAATGCATCAGCATAGTGATTTCTTCTTGATTTTTTTCATGAATAGGCTTGTATAAAGAAAAATTCATCGCTGTTCCAATTCCTAAATCTGCTAGCGTTAGTAAAGAAAGAATATTGCTAAACAAACCGTTTACCCCTAGATAGTTGATTGATAAATACATCAGAAAAAATGAACGACTAATCATACTCAATCCAAGAATCCAAACCTGTGAAAGTAAACTGGTAAGAATATTTTTAATTGAATTAACCGTCCTCGATGACTCCATGCACAGTCAGCTCCTCCAATAAATGACGTAAAGGTGCAAAATCTTCCTCATACGCACACAGCTGTAACGGACGACTCATGACTTGCTCACAGGCAAGTTGTAACTCATCCAAATGACTGGTGTGTTCTAAAAAGAGGATACGCTCATTTTCTTTCAGCCATTGTTCATACACATATTTCACTTTATGATTACACGTATCCAAAACAAGACAAGGTGTGCCATGAATTGCCGCAAATATCATCCCGTGCAAGCGATCAGTCACCACTAACTCAGCCTTAGAAAACTCTTCCCATAGTGTAAATAACAACGCTTCTCTTTCTTCCAAACGCATCAATTTATCTGTAGAAGTGGTATCTCTCCAACTGGCTTTTTGAAAGTTTGCTTGTATTTGCTCTTGCGCAAGGGTAGACAATCCCTCTCCACGTTCCTCATCTTCACGTAAACAAAAGAGCACCCCTTCACGATTTTTTTCATGCTCCGGATTCACCCGTTTTTGTGACAAAACAATATCTGGAACTAACAAACTTTGCGTGGCAAAGTTATCTGAAAAACGTTGCGCACTTTGCCTATCGCGAGCAACTAGAATGACTTGATTTTTTTCATAAATACGTACGGCATTCGCAAATGCTTTTAATCCTACAGAATCTTCCGAAAATTCCAGCGTTTGCGGAAAAGAAATACAAGGAAAATCGGATAATTGCTCAATTAAAAATTGTCGACTATACTCCAAGAATGGATACCGATTCCCAAAATTCCCACCGCCAACAAGTG
>JBKEDT010000070.1:0-16794 GCA_047975565.1 Enterococcus sp.
AACCACTTGTCTACGATACTTCGTAACTAAAACAAGGTGATAATAAAGAAGAAATACTGAATGATTATTTGTATCTAATTCCATTGTTATATCAACTCATTTCTTATATGGACTGATAATAACATGAGACAAAATAAAAAGGCAATATGCCTTATGTGTCGGCTTTCGAGTTACCAAAGGTAACCCTCATACCGAACGGCATTCATCACCCGCCTATAGAGGATGGGCGACTTCTGCCTAAAATAGTTAAATTTTATCCATTAATTGACTTCATGGTATCAAGAATTTTTGTTGTTTACTCTTTTACCTATGTTAAACGAGTTTTTAGTCTGCTCAACTGATGATAACTAAGTTATATATATATACAAAAAAAGGACGAATCTATCAAGCCTAGATTTGTCCTTCTTTTCGTAATAGAAATTCCACTAACTATTACGAAATACTTTGTCGTTAAGTATGCTTCTAGAATACACGACTCCTATGATACATGCAATAAATACCTGTATTAAATCTCTATTTTTTCTGTCATTTTTGGAAAAAAGTTTCTATAAATTAACCTAATCGTAAGTATTTAATAATTAGTTACTACCTGTTATTTATGAAAATAAAACAAAAACACGCATAAATAAAGAATCTGCAAAAAAACATATACAATTACATACTACCTCGTTGATGGTAGTATGTAATTATATATGTTTACTTAACTAGTTTTCAACCGACAAAATAATTCTTAAATTTTGCTTATAGTTCAATATATACACCATTCGTATTATTTTATTCTAAAAATAATACCTACTACCAAAATAAAATAAATTATCTACTACCTCAAGTTGCAGGTAGTAGATAATTTATTTTTATTTATTTTCTGTGCTATATAAGGGATTTAAATAACTAATTATGTACTACCTGATAAAAGTAAAAAACTCACTACCTAAAAAGGTAGCAAGCTTTTATCTGGTTTTATGATTCATTCCCCAACTATCTTTTAATGTTTCTTCTGTTTCCTCTTTGATCTGTGCTTCTGTCCGAATCACCATTCCGACAGAATCTGTTTCAGGAATAATTGGAAATTTTTCTCGAAACAGGTCTAATTCTCTTGTCACATCATTTAGCAAATCCCGCTTATCTTCTTGCGTCAGATTTTGCTTAATATATTCATCTAATGCTTTTCGTAGGATCTCATCTCTAGTCATACTTGTTTCGTACTTTTCTACTAAAACACGAGATGTTGCATTTAATAAAGTAGAAAGTTTTATTGGATGTTTCGCTGAGTATACTTTATCAAACTGCCTGATTGGTGCACCTGCACCCTTCTTTTTACCAACAAAGTTTGTGCTTGGCTGACTAACTGGTGTTACACTTTTTTCTATTGAGGCTATCTTAGTTGGGCTTGCCAGAACTTCCACAAGTTCTTCTTTCACTACTTCTTCTTTTGGCTTTTCTTCTTTAACAACAACTTTTTTCTTCGCTGCTTCTTTCTTGATTCGATCAAGGCCACGATTATTATTACCGAAGATGTCTAATCCTTTAATATCTGCCAATTATTACACCTCCGCTGAGTTGTACCATGTTTCATGAACAGTTAATTCATCCAAAATATTCACAAACAGTTCATGACTTCTACGATCCCATTGCTTTAGGCTACCCTTTTTCGTACGTTCCATCGTAATACCTGAACCATCATACCTTTTCAAACGAGCATTTTTCAAAACAACATTTTGAATTAAATGTTCGCCGTAAATTTCTTTTGCTTGTTTGTACATTTCTTGGTCAACCGCATCGCCACTCTCTAACATAAATGGGATGACTCCAGCTACATGAATCGGTGAACCAAATTCTTTTACAAAGAAATCCATATATTCCAAATATTGCATAGCATTTCTCATTGATTTCACTTGTGTTTGTAAAACAACGATTGCCCAGTCAGCAATATACATTGCTGATTTACTATATACAGAGATTGATGGTGGAACATCTAAATAGATTACATCGAATAAATCAAATAATGGGCTTAATTTTCCTTCCATATATTGGAACTGTTCTAGTGAATCACTAAATTGGTTTTTGATCCAATCATCATAAATCTCAAATGACATATCTGCTGGTAAAATATATAAATTATCAATGACTTTGTAAACTGCATCATTGGGATCAATATCATTAATCAAGACATCAGTAATCGTATTTTCGTAGGATAACTGTTCTCCATCCGCTCCACCCTCTTCAGATGAAAAGTTCATATGTGTTAAGTTCATGACGTCAGAAGTATTTCCTTGCATATCTAAATCGATTATCAGGGTTCTCTTTTTTTTGAATACAGCTGATTCAAAGCCTAGCATTTGTGCACAGGTACTTTTACCTACGCCACCTTTAAAATTTCCAATTACATACTTTTTTGCCATTACCTATCCTTCTTTCTATTATGTACTACTTTAATAGAATATCATAAAACAAGTAACAAAACAAATTAAGTACTACCGAAAGAAAAATTATCTATTAAGAAAAGAAAGGTAGTACATAATTTATTTTAATTAGTACTACCTTTCTTTTCTTACGCATATTTCAACGATACACTGCTTTATCTACGGTATGTGCTGCGTAGCACACAGTTAATAGAATTGTTACTACCACTTCTAAATATTATTAGGTAGTAAGTAATTTTTTTCTATTAGGTACTACCATTTATTGATTAATTTAAATTTAGGTAGTATCTATTTCCAGTAATTAGTTACTACCATATAATTTGGTAGTAACTAATTATCTTTCCAAGTTCTCCTTTCTTAATCCCACTTTGGCATGTGCTCGTATAGTCACTTTTGGCTTATTTTAAATAGATTATGTACTACCTGTTGATCCAAAGGTAGTACATAATTTATTTAGACGCTTAACTCGGACGAATACTAAAAATTAATAGTTTTAGTGAAGATAATTTTATTCTGACGCCGGAAAGTTATTCACAGATTCCTTATTCGCACGATTCCGTTAAAGTGATTCTCCACATCAAAGTATGAGAAAACAATAAACTTTCAGAGGTAGTAATTAATTGCTAAAAAAACAAAGTTATTCACTTAAATGGATTTATCCACAGGTAGTAACTAATTCATGCCTTTTTTTTTTTAAGTAGTACCTAATTAGCATATAAAAGGATATTTGGTAGTAACTAATTCATTTTTATAACTTTCGTTTTTTTATTTTGGTAGTAACTAATTCATATAATCAATCAATCACGGTAGTAACTAACGTAGTTATTTTTTTTATTAGTAGTAGTAACTAATCATTTTTTTGTATTAAATAAGGTAGTAACTAATCACTTGATAGGTAGTAGCTAATTATTAATTAAATTACATACGTGTATTTTATATATTTAGACTTCTTCATTTATACAAGAGGAATGAGTCAATTAAATAAAATATTCGCTATTTATAAGGTAGTACATTTTTATCGTATAGGTAGTAGATAATTTATATATACAGGTAGTAGCTAATCTTATTTATATACTTCATCAAGGTAGTAGCTAATTCATTATATTTTTCATTCTGGTAGTAACTAATTATAGAAAAACAAAGTTATTTTTCGAGATAGGTAGTAACTAATTGGAAATAGAGGTAGTATCTAAACTTTGTTATGTGTTGTTCAAGGTAGTAACTAATTACTGTTATGTAGGTAGTAACTAATTGTTTTGCTCACATCTATAGGTAGTAACTAATTGTTTTTAGCAAATTATCTGATTGCTAGAGTAGGTTTACTCTGATATTTTAAGAGTGACTATAGATATTTGAATGATTCTTTACTGCCTAATTATTCAAATACTGAGTGATCGAAATTAATTATAAAAATTACTGTGAACAGAAAGAGGACCTCTATGTCGGAATTCAATTTCATTTCAGCAAATGAAGCCTATCGAGCTTTGTATTATCAACTACCAAAAGTCTTATTTACTTCACCTACGTATAAAGATATGAAAAATGATTCAAAGATTGCTTATGCAATGTTGCAAGATCGTTGTGAAACATCGATCAAAAACAATTGGATCGATGAAAACAATCACATTTATTTTATTTTTACACGCCAAGAATTGATGGATATTTTAGGATGTAAAGAAAATAAAATCTCAGCAATCAAAAAAGAGTTAAAAGCAAAAAATCTACTTTTTGAAAAAAGGACACCTCCTAAAAAAATGCCGGATGGGACTTGGAGAAATTCTCCAAACCGTCTTTATCTAGGCAAATTAGAGGTGACAGCACAAGATGTTTATTCTTTAAATCAACCAGATGGGTATTCAAAAGAATTCGAAAGTGGGAAAAACCAACTTTCGAAAGAAATCTCTAAAACCAAAGGATTTACCGAAAGTGGCGAAAAACCACTTTCGAAAGAAACACCGTCAAATCAACGTTTGTTCGAAAGTGGGGAAAAAGGAGACAATCTAGATAAACTAAATTCTTTAGACACTAAAAGACACTTAAAAGACACAGAATCAGACCGTTTGCAAGACCAATTACTTCTTGATAATTTTGTAGATCTCATGAAAGACGACAGCGTTGCGACATTCATTCCAGAGAAGGTCTTACACTTGATTAAACTTTTTTCAGTCAATTATACAGAAGCTCAAAAAACAGTTAAAACAATTCATAATGCAAAACATAAAGCAGAGGAACAAACTGGTGAAACCATTGTTTTTGAAGAACTGTCAGCTTATGGAATCAATGGTGACCAAGCACTGTATACAACATTGTTAAAAGCGTATCAAAAGCAAAAAACAGAGAAAATCGAAAATATGCAAAATTTGATTTTTATTTATGTAAAAAATTGGTTTATTGAAAATCCTATTGCTGCTAAACATCAAGTAGAAACAAAAAAAACAGTTCCCCAAGTATCTATCGAGAACTGGGTCGATAGATGAACTACGTTTACCGTTTCAAAAAAATAAATAACAGAGAAAAAACAAACACAAATCAATTTGGCTATAAAATAACAAAAACACTTCAACTCTAAAAAATAGAATCAAAGTGTCGTATAGAATATAGCTAATTTTCTTCGTTAGGGATAGTTAATGCTGTTTTTTTTCGTAATAAATAGATTTTTCGAATATTTAAAATCAAGGTTTTTGTTACTGCATAAACCGGAATACAGATCAGCATACCAAGTATCCCAGCTACACTTCCTGCGCCAATCAGCAGTAGAATGGTCGTCATTGGATGGATATTCAGAGATTTTCCAAACAATAATGGCTTAATTAAATTCCCATCAAGTTGTTGAATAATCAAAATAGCCAGTGCGACGTAAATCGCTTGAATTGGAGAAACAAACAAACTGACAATTACTGCAGGTACTGCACCTATAAAAGGTCCTACATAAGGGATGATATTTGTAATGCTGCAAATAACAGCAAGTAAAAGGCTGTAAGGTTGGTGGATAATCGTCATTGCGATAAAACTTAACACACCAATAATCAACGCATCAAGAATGGTACTACTGATATATGCAGAAAGAGTTTCATTTAATTCTCGAACGGTTTGACGTGATTCCTCTCGAATTATTTTTGGGAAAAATTTTGACAATGCATCAAGAAATTTATGTCCATCTTTAAACATAAACAATAAGAGAAAGGGCACTGTGAATAGAAGAACGAAAAACTGCATCATGAAGCCAATGATTTTTGAGACGCCAGAAGTTAAACTAAGTAAAGTAAGATTGATTAAATTACTCATTGTTAGATTGGCAGAAGCTAATTGTTTTTCAATATTTAGCGCTTTAAAGTCGGAACTTTTTGCTATTTCATTGAGCCAACGACTCGTTTCTTCTGCATAAGAGGGTAAACTTTGTGTTAACTGGACCGCTTGAGCGACTAGATTGGGTAATAAGTTCTTGATTGTTAAAAAGATCAAGATAACTACGAGAATGAACGAAAGTAAGAAGCCGAGTACTCTAGGGATTTTTCTCTTTTCTAAGAAAGCAACAAGGGGATTAAAGATATAATAGAGAAAACCAGCAATGAGTAAGGGTAAAAAAATTGCGGAGAGCATGGTTACTACTGGTTGAAAGATGTCGGGCATCCTTAATAGATAATACACACCAATAATTGTTAGTACCAACTCTACTGTCCAAAAAAATAATTTAGATTGTTTAAATTTTGACTGCATAGCAACCTCCAAAAGTTGATACTGTCATTTTATCATTGTTGTTATATAAACAAAATATGTTTCTATAGAAAAAATAGAACATACAGAATTTTTAATTTTTCTATTTATAAGTAGCGATTGCATTTTTCTAACAGAATGATACACTAGATGAAATACTGTAAGAGGAGAGATTGTCTTGACTTTAAAAACTACTTTTTCAAATCATGTTTTCGAAAATCCTTTCATGAACGCATCCGGTGTACATTGTATGACAATACAAGAAATGGATGAACTAGCAACGTCTACTTCTGGAGCATTTATCACAAAAAGTTGTACATTAAATGCACGTGAAGGAAATCCAGAACCAAGATATTTTGACGTTCCTTTAGGCAGTATCAATTCAATGGGGTTACCTAACTTAGGTTTTGAGTATTATCTTGAGTACGCACTAAACTATGAAAAGAAAAATTCAGAACAACCCCCGTTATTTTTTTCAATTGCAGGAATGAGTATTGATGAAAACTTAGAAATGCTCAGAAAAATAGAAGCAAGTGATTTTCAAGGAATTACGGAATTGAATCTTTCTTGCCCTAATGTACCAGGAAAACCACAATTGGCGTATGATTTTGAGACAACTGAGCAACTATTAAAATCGGTATTTCAGTTATTTACAAAACCGTTAGGAATCAAGTTACCTCCTTATTTTGATTTAGCACATTTTGATCAAATGGCAGCTATCTTAAATCAATTTCCTTTAACTTATGTCAATTCAATCAATAGTATTGGAAATGGACTATATATTGATATCGATAGTGAAGAGGTAGTCATCAAGCCTAAAGATGGTTTTGGTGGAATTGGTGGGGAGTATGTGAAACCAACGGCACTTGCAAATGTTCGTGCTTTCTACACACGTCTAAATCCAGAAATCCAAATCATTGGGACTGGTGGAATCCGTAACGGACAAGATGCATTTGAACACTTACTATGTGGAGCAAGCTTATTACAGATAGGAACAGAATTACACAAAGAGGGTCCAGAAATCTTTACGCGAATTCAAGAAGAATTACAAGCAATTATGGCAGAAAAAGGCTACAAAGCCATCGACGAATTTCGTGGAAAATTGCGTAGCTTATAAAAATATAGAAAAGTCATCCAACATGAGCAATGTATGCATGTTGGATGACTTTTTTAGATGTTCTTAAAATAGTTTGGATGGGCATCGACAACCGTTTTTTGTTCATCTAGCATCAGATGTAAATGCATTGATGTCAGAAAACTTGCTTCTTCTGGGTTTTGATGGGTCAATGCATGAAATAAGTCATAATGTTGGTTCATTATTTTATTCCATTTCAGTTCTTTTGTCGTTACACGTAGCCATCGAAAACGTTCCAAATGCGTATTATGTTCTTCTAACCAATGCCATATTTCTTCTCTTCCAGCAATTTCGAAACAAACTTCATGAAATAAATTATCATTATGAAAAAAGCTACGTGCATCTTTTTTTGTTACAGCCTTTTCTTGCTCTGAGAGTACCGTTTCTAAGATTCGTTTTTTCTGTAGATCCATTTTTGCGCAACTTTCTAACATAATTTGCTTTTCAAGATGTTCTCTCATAAAGCGTGCATTGTTCGCTGAATTTAAATCAATCAAGGAGATATAGGTTCCGCTTTGGGGAATCGTATCAACTAAACCCTGTTGCCGCAGAGTAATCAATGCTTCTCTTATAGGTGTACGGCCAATAGAAAGTGTTTCCTCCAGTGTTTTTTCTGATACCTTTTTTCCAGGTTCTAAATCAGAATGAATTATCTGACGTCGAATAGCTAAGTAAGCTTGATACTGTAAACTATTTTTTATTTCCATTAAAAATACCTCCAACGCTCGCTTTACTTAAATAATAACAAATTGATAACTAATATACTAGATGTAGAATTAATTTTTGTGGTTGAAAGGAAATAATCCACTATGTTTTTGATGAATGACGAATTTTAAATAAAAAAGTTATGAAAAAATACCGATTGACAGTGCTTTATCGAGAGGAGTATACTTTGCTTGTTAAAAACTAACATATTAGTTTCTGGAAGGGAATTATACATTTTATGAAAAATTGGTACGAACAAACAAATGAAAGAAACAGCATTTTGCCACAATTTGATGTAGCAAGGATAAAGAAAAAAGGGAAAGAACATCCAGTATGGGTACATTTTGGAGGTGGAAATTTATATCGAGGATTCCACGCAGAGATTGCGCAACGACTAGCCAATAAAAAAGAACTCATGGCTGGAGTTATTCTTTGTGAAACGTTTGATGAAGAAATTATAAGGGATGTCTATCAACCCTATAATCAGGATATTTTGAAAGTCGTTATGCATGAAGATGGGTACTTAGAAAAAGAAATACTAGCAGCTACGGCGGATAGTCTGTATGTCCACCCAAATAATGAAAACGATTACAATAAGGCGGTGCAGTATTTTCAAGATACTGCTTTACAATTTATAACCTTTACGATTACTGAAAAAGGCTATAACTTAAAGGATTGGGATCAGAAGTTTCTGCCTATTATTCAAGAAGATATTATTTCAGGGCCGAATTCTCCAAAACACACAATTAGTATTCTAACGGCATTATTATTCGAAAGATTTAAGGCTGGAAAATTACCACTAGCGCTGGTGTCAACTGATAATTTTTCACAAAATGGTCAGAAGTTTCAAGAGAGTGTGTGGACTCTTGCGAAAGCATGGCAAAGGGAAAAACATGTTCCAAATGAATTTATTGACTACTTGATGGATACGAAGACGATAACTTTTCCTTGGAGCATGATTGATCGAATTACACCAAATCCATCAGAAAATATAAAAAATGAATTAAGCAAAGTTGGTTTTTCAGATGTGGATATTATTCACACCGAAAAGCATACAAATATTGCGGCGTTTGTAAATACAGAAGCAATTAATTATTTAGTAATTGAAGATAATTTTCCAAATGGTCGTCCTAAATTAGAAAGTGCGGGTGTAACCATGACGAATCGCGAAACTGTTGATAAAGCGGATAGTATGAAAGTAACAACCTGTCTAAATCCATTACATACAGCATTAGCAGTAACTGGTTGTTTGTTAGGATACACATCGATTGCAGAAGAAATGAAAGACAAGGACTTGGTTGGGTTAATTCAAGGGATAGGCTACCACGAAGGGTTACCAGTAGTAGAAAGTCCAGTCATTATTGATCCGAAACAATTTATTGATGAAGTACTTACAAAACGGCTACCAAATCCGTACATTCCTGATTCACCGCAACGCATCGCAAGTGATACATCACAAAAAATCGCCATTCGCTATGGGGAAACAATTAAAAAACATGTTGAAAAAAATGGCACTGCAGAAAATTTAGTATTTATCCCACTCACAATTGCAGCATGGTTGCGCTACTTGCTAGCAGTTGATGATCAAGGAAGCGATTTTATACCAAGTCCAGATCCATTATTGACTGATTTACAGGAAAAACTAGCAACAATTAAATTAGGTGAACAGGATACTGAAGTGATTGCATCTGCTGTGAAACCTATTTTAGAAAATCCAATGATAGTTGGATCAAATCTTTATCAAGCAGGTATTGGGAAAAAAATCGAGTCAATCTTAAAAGAAATGTTAGTAGGACCCGAAGCAGTTAGAAAAACGATTCATAAATATGTAACAGAATTTGGAGGTAAGTGATTATGGACATGACATTTAGATGGTATGGGTCAAATGAAGAAAAAATTTCCTTACAAGATATTCGTCAAATACCAGCAATGAAAGGAATTGTCGGAACGCTGATGGACATTCCAGCAGGAGAAGTATGGCCAAAAGAGCGAATCAAAGATTTAAAAGAAGAAATTGAAGTACATGGGCTGACCCTAAAAGTTATCGAAAGCGTAAATATCCATGACGATATAAAAATCGGCTTGCCGACTCGAGATACCTATATCGAAAACTATAAACAAACGATTCGAAACTTAGCTGAATTTGGTATCGAAGTGATTTGTTATAATTTTATGCCGGTATTTGACTGGGTAAAATCAGATTTAAACTATCTATTAGCTGATGGTTCATCAACGCTAGCTTATGTTGCAGAAGACATTCCAGAGGACCCTGAAGAAATCATCAAAAAAGTTGAAGAATCAAGTAATGATTTCGAATTGCCTGGGTGGGAGCCAGAGCGATTAGCACAAGTAAAACAATTGCTTGAGGCATACAAAGATGTCGATGAAGAGAAATTGCGAGACAACTTTGCCTATTTTTTAAAAGAAATTATACCTGTTTGTGAAGAAGTTGGTATCAAAATGGCGGTACATCCAGATGATCCGCCATATTCCATTTTTGGCTTACCTCGAGTAGTTAAAAACAGAGAAGATCTGGATTGGATTTGTAATGTGGTTGACTCGCCAAGCAATGGCATCACATTATGCACGGGAAGTATTGCTGAAAGACCAGATAACAATGTCTATGAGATTTTAGCTGAGTTTTGTAAAAGAGACCGTATTCCTTTTGCACATGTTCGAAATATTAAATATATGGATAATGAAGGACTGGATTTTTATGAGGCACCGCATAAATCAGAATATGGTTCATTAGATATGTATAAAGTCCTAAAAGCGATGTATGACAATGACTTTGATGGCTATATTCGTCCGGACCACGGAAGAATGATCTGGGGTGAAGAAGGTCGGCCAGGATATGGATTATACGATCGAGCGTTGGGTGCAGTATATTTGAGTGGACTATGGGAGGCGTTAGAAAAGGGAGGACAGAGCAAATGAATAAAGAAAATAACTGGGTTTATCAACCAAAAGATATTACTGTTTCTCGTGGAATCGGGTATGGCTTGACTGATTTGATGGGTGGTGGGTGGAATAACATTGTTTCAGGTGTTATTTTTGCTTTTGTATTAAGCCAAGGAGTAGACCCAGCGTTTGCTGGTGCAATTACAGGGATTGGTCGAATTACAGATGCGCTATTCACGCTATTCTTTGGTGCAATCACGGATGGATTCTATCGAACAAAACTTGGTCAGAAATTTGGAAGAAGGCATTTTTTCATCTTGTTAGGTGGTATTTTATTCGCGATACTCTTTCCACTGTTTTGGGTGCAATCAACGGATTGGCACTACTACTTATTTGTATACATAGCAATTGAATTAGCAATAGCGATGATTTTGATTCCGTGGGAAACACTACCTACAGAAATGACCGAAGATTATAATCTGCGAACTATTTTATCTGGTTCACGGATGTTTATTTCAGCAAGTGGTACAGCCTTAGTGTTTATCATATTAGCCGTTTTACAACACTTACATAATCCGAACGCCTATCTAGTAACTGGAATCATTTGGACAATTATTTTTGTCGTTGCGATATTTACATCTTATCGAATGACATGGGAACGTCCGTTAACAGCAGAATTTATTGAGGAACTAAATGCAAAACCACGGGTAAGTTTTAACACATTTGTGCAATCAACGATTCGTGATTATTTCTCAACTTTTAAAAATAAAGCATTTCGGCAACATCTGTTCATCTATTTACTTTCTTTTACAGGAAAAGATTTTTACTCAACATTACTCCCTACATTTATTATTTGTTGTGTACAAGGAACTAGTTCAGATTTACCTTGGACGTTACAGGCACTCTCAATCTTTGGTATTTTATCCACTCTGGTTGCTACAAAATTGATGCTGACAAAAGGACCAAAATTTCTATTTTCATTAAGCTATTTAACAATTCTAGTTACCATGGTAGGTTACTTTGTCACTTGGGCATTTCATATTACACATCCTGTTTGGATTTTGATTGTGATCTCTATTTTTTATCAATGTGCACGAGCAATTCTTGAGTTCACGCCTTGGAATGTCTTTCCCTTTATTCCAGATGTGGATCATATTATGACACGTGGAGATCGAGCGGGAATTTATGCGGCAGTGATGACTTTCTTTAGAAAATCAACAGGCGCAGTAGCTTCATGGGGCGCAGGACTAATACTAGCTGCAATTGGCTTTGATTCAAAAACAATGACTTCAGCAGCAAATGTGCCTGAAGGTATCCAACAAAGTATTGCGCTGATTTTCTTTGTTATTCCAGTTATCTTGATTTTGATAGCGTGGCTTATTTCCCTATTCTTTCCGTTAAATAGAAAAACACACCATATTTTGAAAGAAGAAATCGAACGTTTAGAAAATGGTGGGGAAAAATGTGCTGTTACAGCAGAAGCGAAGGAAGTTGTAGAAAGTCTGACAGGACAATCATATGACCAAGTGTGGCCGGAAAAGCCGTTGATTTAATAGTTATAGGAAAGCATAATATTTTGGAATTCATAAATAAGAGTAATGTGAGAATCTTTCTTCTAGCAATATAAATGCTTTTGAGAAAGGTCGTTTTTCTGGGTATCCAAAATATCTAATATATATCTACCTGTAAAAAAGTACACATAATGAAAATTTAGAAAAAGGATGAATCTTGATAAACTGAAGATTCATCCTTTTTAGGCTATTCTATTTTTGACAAATGATATTTTTTTCGGTAGTTACTTGGCGTTTGGCTATATTCTTTGAAAAAAACTGAAGAAAAATATTGGTTAGAGGAAAATCCACAGGCGTAGCTAACATCAATGATAGGCATGGAAGTAGTACGTAATAGTAACGTAGATTTCCCTAAGCGATACTTTCGTAAGTAGGAAGAAAAAGTACAATTAAATTCTTTTTTGAAAAATCGGCAAAAATAAGCAGGAGTTATATGTAAGAGGCTAGCAATATCAGTTATGGAAATCTGTTCTCTGTAATGGTGATTAATATAGTTCATTATATATTGAGAGCGATGATCAAGTGTATTTTCAACAACAAATCTAGGGAGTTTTGAGGTGTCTAGGTTTTGAAATAAATAATAGAAAATAAGGAATAAATTTCCCCGAATCAATAATTCAGCTCCATGTTTTTGTTCAACATACGCATCTAGAATTTGAGAAATAATTTCTAATATTTTTTTGTATTGTACGGAATTGAGTAAAGTAAAATGTAAGGTATCAAATTCACTAAAATTAAAAAATGAGTGCTCATATTGAGGTATTTTAATGAATTCTTCTCCAAAAATAAGACAATAAAATTGCTTTACTCCTGGGGTATTGCTAGTCAGTTCATGAATAATTTCATTAGGTAAGAAGACAAGTGAACCCTCGGTTAAATGGATAGTTTTATTTTCGACTTCCAATATTGCCTCACCTGTTGCAACAAATAGAAGTTCCATTTCACTATGCCAATGTTTTCTACTTAAACTAATTCGATTATCCGTGTAGTGAAGTGAATGAATCGAAAAATGAAAATATTCATCTCCATGAGCAACTAATTCCTTTAAATATAGCGGTTTCATTTTATTCCTCCATGTCATTTTTGTTTAAAAATATAGTCAATTATGTGCAATTGTATCATTAATTAACAAGATATACTATGAACAGGCCTAATAAATCATAGTAAGGAGAAAAAATGAATACTCATGTATTAGATGTTGTTTTAGATAAAGTATCTAAAATAAGTCAGAACAAATATCTTGTTGCTCTACGTGATGGGATGGTTATTACTATACCATTTACAATTGTTGGAAGTATCTTTTTGATTATCACAAACCTACCATTTACAGGATGGAGTGATATAATTGCCCCCATCAGCAGCTTACTTGGTCCGATGGTTGATGTGACATTTGGAATGCTATCTTTGATAGTACTAATGGGTGTTAGCTATCAGCTGGCTCATTTAAATAGAATTGACATCTTAAGTGGCGTGACTATTTCTGTAATCGCTTTCTTGATGACGATGATGACTGATGATTTCAAAATTGATACTGCCAATTTTGGATCAGGAGGTATGTTTACAGCAATTGTTGTTGCAATTGTTTGTGGTGAATTATTGAATTTTTTCTATAAAAAAAATTGGGTAATTAAATTACCAGATACAGTACCACCAGCAGTAATGAAATCATTTTCTGCCTGTATTCCTGGTGGCTTAACGTTACTTTTTGTTTGGTTTATACGTATTGTTCTTAACATAGATATCAATACATTAATTACTAAACTATTTGAACCATTAGTAGTGGGTGTAAATTCATTTTGGGGTATTTTATTTGTCTGTTTCTTGATGTGCGCGCTTTGGACGTTAGGAATTCATGGAAACAATGTTGTTGGAAGTGTTTCTGCACCTATTTTCTTAAGTTTTTTAGCAAGTAATATTGAAGCAGTAAGCCAAGGTCAAACCCCTCCATATATCGTTGCTGACGGTTTTTTACAATTTGGAATGGCAATGGGAGGTACAGGGGCAGTAATTGGGTTAGCCCTTAGTATGTTGTTTGCAAAAAGTAAACAGTATCGTGCACTTGGCAAAATCGGATTAGTTCCTTCTATTTTTGGAATTAGTGAACCGTTAATGTTTGGTGTACCGGTAGTGTTTAATCCTATTTTAGCAATTCCATTTATTTGTATTCCGATGATCTTAGTAGGAATTTCTTATATTTTAATGGATTTGGGTATTATTGGAAGAGTAATAGCAACAGTTCCATGGACGACACCACCGGTAATTTCTGGATTGTTATTAACAGGTGGAGATTGGCGGGCGGCGTTATGGCAAGGTATTGAAGTAATTCTTGCAACTTTAGGGTATTTACCATTTTTCCTTAAACTAGATAGAATAGCATTGGAAAAAGAAAAGCTAGAAACTAAAGAATTGGAACAATCTATAAATTTAAAGAATAGAGGGGACGTATATGAATCATAATCAACTAGACGAGTTTCCACAAAATTTTTTGTGGGGAGCTGCATCGGCTGCATATCAAGTTGAAGGTGCTTGGAAAGAAGATGGGAAAGGCCCATCTATTTGGGATTCGTTTTCTAAAATAAACAATAAAACGTATAAAGGAACGAATGGTGATGTAGCTATTGACCATTATCATCGATACAAAGAAGATGTCGCGTTAATGAAACAGATGGGCTTAAAAGCATATCGCTTTAGTATTGCATGGAGCCGAATTATTCCGGATGGGGATGGAAAAATAAACGAGTTAGGCATTGCATTTTATGAAAATTTAATAGAGGAGTTACTAAATAATCAAATTGAACCTGTTATTACCTTGTATCATTGGGACTTACCTCTATCTTTACAAGAAAGATTTGGTGGATGGGAAAGTAGAAAAACAATTTATGCATTTGAAAAATATTGTAAAGTTCTATTTGAACGATTTGGGAGCAAAGTTACTTATTGGGTAACAATGAATGAACAGAATGTGTTCATCCCTATGGGCTATCGTTGGGAAACACATCCGCCTGCAGTAAATAATTTAAAAAGAATGTATCAAGCAAACCATCATGTAAATTTAGCAAATGCAAGAGCAATTGTGTTATTTAAAAAGTTGGTTCCAAGTGGAAAAATAGGGCCTAGCTTTGGATATGGAGGGATTTACGCTGCAACAGCCCATCCTTTAGATGCATTAGCAGTAGAAAATGCAGATATGTTTAACAACAGTTGGTGGCTGGATGTGTATTGTGAGGGCGAATATCCGCCAGTATTATTAAAGCAATTGCAAAAGAAGGGTATTGCCCCAGAGATTTATCCAGAAGATAAAGAAATATTAAAACAAGCAAAGCCCGACTTTTTAGGAGTTAATTATTATCATGGCGGAACAGTTAAATCATTTGAATCAACTGATTCACATGTATTGATTGATAAACAATTCTCTTCTATTGATCCATATTTGATGCAACCAAAAGCTGGAGAAGAAACGTTAGAGGAGAAGATGTTTACTAGTATAGATAATCCGTATCTTCAAAAAACAGATTGGGGTTGGGAAATTGATCCTGTAGGTTTTAGGTTTGCTTTACGAAAGGTCTATGATAGATATCGGTTACCAATTTTTGTAACAGAAAATGGGTTAGGTGCATTTGATGAGTTAGCTGGAGAAGAAGTACATGATGATTACCGTATTAATTACTTAGCTGATCATCTTATTGAAATGCAAAAAGCGATTACCGATGGAGTTGAATTGATAGGTTATTGTGCATGGTCTTTTACAGATCTTCTTTCGTGGCTAAATGGATATAAAAAACGGTATGGTTTTGTCTACGTTGATCGAGATGATCTAGATTCAAAAAGTTTGAAAAGAATTCCAAAAGATAGTTATTTTTGGTATCAAGAAATTATTGAAACAAATGGACAATCATTAAAAAGAGAAAAAATAAAGAGCAGTTTATAAAAATTCAACTTTTTTCGGAGTGGAGAGATCCACTCCGTTTTTATAATTCTCTGATTTTATATTAAATATGAACCTGCATGCGGTAGAACAGATAAGCATATTAGTCCTTAATATTCTCACTTTCTTGATATAATAGGAGCAAGATAGGAGTTGGTTGCGAACAAAATCTTACCTGTACTAACTTGGGCAAAAAGGGGAGAGAACGATGAAAAAAACAAATTTTATTGTCATCTTTTGGTTGTTGCTAGCACTCATTTCGTTTGTTATTTTTGCAATTAATTTTTATAATTTGTTAACAGATATTTCATTTTTGATCATTCCTTCAAATGATAAAGAGATGTATATGACGATGGGTGATGTACAGCGTGATTTAATTCGTGTGATTCCGATGCTTATTGTATTTTCGGTTACTTTTGT
>JBKEDT010000056.1:0-47263 GCA_047975565.1 Enterococcus sp.
AAATTCCTCCCTCTCCATGAATATCTGCATTTAAAGCACTGTCGACATATTTAATTGTGGTAAGTAACGTTAGTGTCCAAAAAATCAGAGAAAATGTTCCTAAATTGAATAAATGATCTAAATATTTTAGTCCACAATTTCCCTCAACAATAGATTTAATCACATACAGCGGACTTGTAACAAAAAACACAAAAACCACCCCCATATCTACCAATAAACCAGCTGACGATAACTTTTGCTTATTCGTTGTCACTGTTATTCCTCCTACTCTACACTCCAATAAATAAGAAAAGAGACATAAACATTTATACTGGTTCCTACATGTTTAGGTATTGCACTTAAAATTTTAGACCAGTGAACATTCACTTGCTGTTGACCTAAAATCATGGATATCCATGTGCTACTCCCCTAATATTCCCTTATTATCCTTGGTAAGAGGAAAACTGTCAACTAAAAACAAGCTAAAAAAAAGAAAGAAGAGGTGAGACAATTTTGCCTCAACCTCTTCACTTATTTTCTGTTAAGAATTATTTTTTTGCTTCATCTTTGTCTTTATCATCTGTTAGTAAAACTTTGCGAGAAAGGTTTACACGACCTTGTTTGTCGATTTCTGTTACTTTAACTAAGACTTCATCGCCTAATTTCACAACATCTTCAACTTTATTTACACGTTCATTTGCGAGTTGAGAAATATGAACCAACCCATCTTTTCCTTTGATCAAATTGACAAATGCACCGAATTTTTCGATTCGAACAACTTTACCTAGGTAAACTTCTCCGACCTTCACTTCTTTTGTTAATTCTTCAATGATCTTGATTGCTTGTTTGATCATTGCTGCATCAGCTGAAGCAATGCTTACATTTCCATCTTGATCGATATCGATTTTAACGCCTGTTTCTTCAATGATTCCATTGATTGTGTCGCCGCCTTTACCGATAACATCTTTGATTTTTGAAGGATCGATTTTAATCATTTCGATTTTTGGTGCATATTGACTCAATTCTTCACGAGGTGCTGCAAGCGTTGATGTAAGTTCAGCTAGAATTTCCATACGTGCTTGTTTTGCTTGTGTAAGTGCTTCAGTCAAGATTTGTTCAGTAATTCCTTGGATTTTGATATCCATTTGTAAGGCTGTGATACCATCTTTCGTACCAGCAACTTTAAAGTCCATATCGCCTAAGTGATCTTCTAAGCCTTGGATATCTGTTAAGATAGTATAATTTTCTCCATCTGAAACAAGTCCCATCGCAATACCAGCAACTGGTGCTTTAATTGGAACACCTGCATCCATTAACGCTAATGTGCCTGCACAAATACTTGCTTGTGAAGAAGAACCATTTGATTCTAATACTTCAGCTACTAAACGAATTGTGTAAGGGAAATCTTCTTCTGAAGGAATCACTTGTGCTAATGCACGTTCCCCTAACGCACCGTGTCCGATTTCACGACGACCAGGTGATCCCGCACGACCTGTAGAACCAACTGAGAATTGTGGGAAATTGTAATGGTGAATAAATCGTTTGCTTACTTGTACACCAAGACCATCAATAATTTGATGTTCGCCTAGAGGAGCAAGCGTACATGATGACAATGCTTGTGTTTGTCCACGAGTGAATAAACCAGAACCATGTACACGTGGTAAAAGTCCTGTTTCTGAAGATAATGGACGGATTTCGTCTAATTTACGACCATCAGGACGGATTTTATCGATTGTAATCAATTCACGTACAACATCTTTTTCAAGATCTTCAGCGATTTGTTTTACTTCTTTTAGTAATACAGCTTCATCTTCTGCACCCGCAAATTTTTCTGCGTAAGCAGCTTTTACATCTTCTTTTACTTGTTCGATGTTGTCTTCACGAGCCAATTTTTCTTCTGTCATTACAGCTGTTTTCATTGTAGCGTAAGAAGCGTCATAGATTTCTTTTCGTAAGTCTTCATCAACTTGTAATAAAGAGATTTCCATTTTTTCTTTACCAACAGCAGCAACGATTTCTTCTTGGAAAGCAACTAATTCTTTGATTGCGTCAAATCCAAACATCAACGCACCAAGCATATCCTCTTCAGATACTTCTTTAGCGCCACTTTCAACCATATTGATTGCTTGTTTTGTACCAGCAACAGTCAATTCGATATCTGTTTGTTCTGCTTGTTCGACAGTAGGGTTCAATACGTATTCACCATTGACACGACCTACTTCAACGCCGGCAATGGGTCCATCAAACGGAACGTCTGAGATAGATAATGCAAGAGAAGAACCTAACATTGCTGCCATTGCTGGAGAACAATCCTGTTCAACACTCATTACAATATTTGTTACTTGGACCTCATTACGGAATCCTTCTGCAAACATTGGACGAATCGGACGGTCAATCAAACGTGCTGTTAGGGTTGCATCTGTACTTGGACGACCCTCACGTTTAATAAAACCTCCTGGAATCTTACCTACTGCATACATTTTTTCTTCGTAATTGATTGTTAATGGGAAGAAATCTGTATCTTTTGCTTCTTTTGAGGCTACAGCCGCACTCAAGACCACAGTATCACCATAGCGAACCAAAACAGCACCATTTGCTTGTTTTGCTAACTGACCTACTTCAATCTGTAATTCACGACCGCCCCAAGTTGTTTTAAATACTTGTTTTTCTGACATAATAGCTCCTTTTCTCCTGTGAACAGCAAGACACTACTAAACAAATGAAAATCTCCAATTTGTTAGGTAGTCAAAATTAGGTATTTTCATTTGGTTAGTAGAAGTCTACCTCGCCACTTCACAGGCTATCATTCGATTTAGTTTGGTTTATCTATAAGCTAATAGAAAAAAAGTGAGATTCGTGTGAACCTCACTTTTTTAAAAAAGATTAACGACGTAATCCTAAACGTTGGATCAATTCACGGTAACGTTGAACGTCAGTCTTACGTAGGTAAGCTAACAAGTTACGACGGTGACCGATTTTTTTCATTAAACCACGGTATGAATGGTGGTCTTTTTTGTGTTCACGTGCATGTTCGTTCAAGTGGTTGATTTCGAAAGTCAATACAGCGATTTGTACTTCTGGAGAACCAGTATCTCCTTCATGACGTGCGTATTCTGTAATGATTTCATTTTTTTGTTCTTTTGAAATTGCCATTTTATTCACCTCTTCTATAAATTTCCCTGTGACTGAGTAAAACGTTGGTGATTCGCTTAACCAAGTGACAGGCAATTTGTGTGCTTCACACACAGGTCTACTTTACCTGAAAGAACTCTATAATGCAAGTAAAGAATTACGTAAATCCTGCTTTTCCAATCAAACGAACTACCACTTTTGTTGATTTATGTTAAACTATATAATCGAAGATACTTGTTGGCTTATGCGCAAGAAAGGAGTATGTAATCAATGATTACAATGGATGATATTATCCGCGAAGGCAATCCCACATTACGTGCGGTTGCAAATGAAGTATCTCTTCCACTAACAGAAGAAGATATTCAATTAGGCAATGACATGTTAGAGTTTTTAAAAAATAGCCAGGATCCTGTAAAAGCAGAAGAAATGCATTTACGTGGAGGTGTTGGTCTTGCTGCACCACAATTAGATATTTCTAAACGTATTATTGCAGTGCATGTTCCGGGACCAGATCCAGAAGATGATACGGCAACTTTAAGTACAGTTATGTACAATCCAAAAATCATCAGCCACTCTGTTCAAGATGCTTGTCTTGGCGAAGGCGAAGGCTGTTTATCTGTTGATCGTGAAGTTCCAGGATACGTTGTCCGTCATGCACGTGTCACAATTACTTATTATGACAAAGAGGGTGTAAAACAAAAAATACGCCTAAAAAATTATGAAGCAATTGTAGTACAACATGAAATTGACCACATCAACGGGATTATGTTTTATGATCATATCAATGCAGACAGCCCATTCTCTCTAAAAGAAGGCGTCTTAGTTATTGACTAACAGAACAGAAGGGTTGAGACAAATTTGTCTCAACCCTTTTTTCTATTAGAAGATAGATTCTCAGTCCATTTTTGTACGTTTATAAAAATAAACTACCTTTTTCATTCTTTATCTTGGCAGATAGAGAATATTGGCTTTTGTAAGTTCTTCTTGAATTTTTAAAAGTGTCTTTTCATCCGGATAGCGAATTGTATGAAGATGAATGCCCTCAGTTAGTTGTGAAAGTAACGTTGCCTGACTCTTTTGGTATTGCTTCATAAACAACTCAATATCTTTTTTTGTTTTGATGTGTAAGCTACCTGTCAACTCTCCATATAATGGATGTTCTACGATAACGTCTAACACTTCGCCTCCACAAGAAACAATAATCGCTAACTCTTCCTCAGTCTGATCTGCTCGATGCTGTACAGCAAGTTTACGTGTAAGTTTATTTTGTTTATGGTCTTGTGGCAACAAGTACCCTCGCGCTGTTGCAGTGATTTCTTCACCCGCTGCACGCATCAATGCAATATCTCCAACAATACTTTGCCGGCTGACACCAAATTGTTTCGCAAAACTACTGGCACTGATTGCTTTATCAGATATCTTTAACTCTTTGATAATTTGCTTTCGCCGTTCTTCCCCATCAATCATCTGTTTCTCACTCCCTTACCGCTGTTTCTCCTGATATTCACGTGAATGTTTCATGATATCCTGATAAATAGCTTGTATCGTTTCTATATACTCGGGATTTTTTATGTGTTTTTTCACTTTATCAAGTACCTTTTGCTCACGTGCTGCATCAAGGACTGGCAAATGATTTTTTTGTTTTGCTTGATTCACTTCATGGACCAACATCATTCGTTGCTCTAATAAGTGCATGACCTGTTGATCGGTTTGATCAATTTGCATTCTTAATTGGTCTAATGACGGTTCATTGTCTTTCTTTTCATCTACGGAGTTGATGACTCTTGCAGGATTTCCTGCAATAACAACGTTATCTTCAAATGATTTGGTGACTACAGATCCAGCTCCCACCACAACATTGTCTCCCAAAGTAACTCCTGGAGTAATGATTGCTCCTCCACCTAACCAAACATTGTTCCCAATTGTAATTGGTTTGGAATACTCCAACCCACTATTTCTTTTTACTGGATTCAATGGATGCGTTGCTGTATATAATTGAACATTTGGTGCGAACATGCAATTATCCCCAATAACAATTGGACTATCATCTAATAAAGTAACATTAAAGTTTGCATAAAAATTATCTCCTACAAAAATATTATAGCCATAATCAAAGCAAATCGAGGGCTCTACATGTACATTTTGCCCCGTTTTTCCAAATGTTTCTTTAATTAATTGGTTGCGTATTTCCTTTGTTTGCGCCTGATTGATGATTTGCATCTGTTCTTGTGCAAACTTACGGTCAGCGATTAATTCTGGATCACCGGAGAAATAAAGGTCTCCTGCAATCATTTTTTCCTTTTCTGTTTTAAATTCCGTCATAAGTTACTCCTCTTCTTGCCCATAATTCGTTTATTTAACTTTAATTATACTGATTTTTTTTTAAGATACCAATTTCTTCTAAAACTAAAACGTTGAACTAAAATCATCCTTTCAAAGATAACAAAAAAACGTTTTAATTTTTTTAGAATTCCGTGGGGAAGCTCATGACAACGCTATCTAAAAATGTTAAAATACTTCTGAATAAAGTGAGGTGAATCAAATGGTACCATTTTTCATTTATTGGGGTGTTATTTTAGTCTGTATCGCTTGGCTCTTGGTCAGCACATTCTTTTCTATTTTTTATCTATCACGCAAAGAAAACGGAAATCTATGGGCTTTTGCCTTTTTTAACGTACTTGCAGCCATTGTTTTAGCAATTACTTTGTTTGTTTTCCGCACGTGGGGTTGGGGAATCACACAATATTCTAGCTTAATTTATTTAATTTTAGCAATTTATGGAGTTTCTGTTATTTTACAAGCTATCTTAGGTCGTGAACCAAAACCAAAAGCTGCATGATGCTAGTTACTACCAAGAACATCTATTTTGTTCTTGGTTTTTTATTATTCGTTTTTGTATATTTATTCATTAAAATATTCTGGTTGTTTATTCAGTTTATTGGTTGACAAGGAAGGATAAATAACGTACAATTCATAATTGTATAAATAACTGAATACGAGATGCCTCAATCAATGAGGTAGAGGTCGCGAGAATCATTAACCCTGTGAAGTGAGCAAACACGATGAAGCAGGACTAGGGAGGATCGCCGAAATGTAGATTTTATTTGCTAGAAATCTATGTTGGGACGCAAATGAATAATTTGCGGACTGTCTTAGCAGTGATGCTAAGTTGCGCTATGTTTTGTGAGAGGTTTGTCGGAACCTATAAAATTTGAGCGGCCTTTTATTAAGAAAGGACCGCTTTTTATTTTTATAAAATCGGATAAGCAACTGTACAATTCATTGTTTAATCAGACCTACTCGTGCATCACGAAAGAAGAGGAGAAAAAACATGAAAAGAAATTTTGTTTCAGTTACCGTACTACTTGCATTTATTTTTTCTATTTTAGGAATCAGCACCAGTACTTATGGTGATGAAAAAACGCCGGACGATGAATTCCGCGTGGGAATGGAAGCTGGTTATGCACCATTTAACTGGTCACAGCAAACATCCGACAATGGTGCTTTGCCTATTCAAGGACAAAAAAGCTACGCTGGAGGATACGATGTTCAAATTGCCAAAAAAGTGGCAGATGGATTAGGTAAAAAACTAGTCATTGTTCAAACGAAATGGGACGGTTTAGCACCCGCATTACAATCTGGAAAGATCGACGCAATCATTGCTGGGATGAGCCCTACTGCTGAACGTAAAAAAGAGATTGACTTTACTGATCCTTACTACGAATCACAATTAGTCGTTGTTGTCCAAAAGGATGGAAAATATGCAGATGCAACAAGCATCGATGATTTATCTGGTGCCAAATTAACGGCACAATTAAATACCTTCCACTACTCTGTTATCGATCAAATTCCTGGCGTGGATAAACAACAAGCTATGGATAACTTCTCAGCAATGCGTACTGCATTACAATCTGGGATGATTGATGGCTATGTCAGTGAACGTCCTGAAGGGGTTACTGCAACAAGTGTAAATCCAGACTTAAAAATGCTTGAGTTTTCAGATGAAAATGGATTCCAAACAAATCCAGAAGATGTACAAATTGCAATCGGGATGAGAAAAGGCGATTCAGATATCCAACAAGTGAACCAAATCTTATCTGGCATTTCTCAAGAAGAACGAACAGATATGATGGACCAAGCGATTCAAGATCAGCCTGCTGCCACAACTGATTCAGAAGATGAAGAAAGTGGTTTGATTCAAGATTTTAAAACAATTTGGAATCAATATGGCACTATGTTCTTGCGTGGTGCAGGGTTAACTCTATTTATTGCATTGATTGGTACTATTGTTGGTACTACTTTAGGGTTACTGATTGGTGTATTCCGTGCAATCCCTACTGCCGAAAATAAAGTTACTCGTTTCTTCCAAAAAGTTGCTAATACGTTACTTTCTATCTATATTGAAGTTTTCCGTGGAACGCCAATGATGGTACAAGCCATGGTTATCTTTTATGGTTTAGCCCTTGCATTTGGTATCTCTCTCAATCGAACAATCGCTGCATTGATTATCGTCTCTATCAATACCGGTGCTTATATGACTGAAATCGTGCGTGGTGGTATCTTTGCTGTTGATGAAGGTCAGTTCGAAGCAGCTCAAGCAATTGGGATGACACATGGTCAAACCATGCGCAAAGTTATTGTCCCTCAAGTTTTACGAAATATTTTACCAGCAACAGGAAATGAATTTGTTATCAACATTAAAGATACAGCTGTTCTTAGTGTCATTGGTGTAGCTGACTTATTCTTCCAAGGAAATTCTGCAGCTGGAGCAAACTTCCAATTCTTCCAAACATTTACAATTGTCGGAATTATTTACTTGATTATGACCTTTACAATCACAAGAATTCTACGTGTCGTAGAGCGCCGAATCGATGGCCCGTCTGCCTATACGAAGTTGGATGACGAACCAGACAATTCAAACTTACAAGAATAAAGGGGAAATATAAGATGGATAATATTATTGAAGTCAATCATTTACGTAAAAGTTTCGGTGATAATGAAGTATTGAAAGATATTCATATGACGGTCAAAAAAGGTGAAGTTGTTACAATCATCGGTTCCTCTGGTTCTGGGAAATCAACCTTCTTACGTTGTATCAATTTACTTGAAAAGCCAACAGATGGCGAAATCATCTATAAAGGTGACAATGTTCTTACACCAAAATATAATTTGCCAAAATACCGTACGCATCTAGGTATGGTATTCCAATCATTTAATTTATTTAACAATATGGATGTCCTAGAAAACTGTATGTCTGGACAAACAACTGTTTTAAAACGTGACAAAGCAACTGCGGAAAAAATTGCTTTAGAAAATCTGGAAAAAGTTGGGATGAAACGTTTCATCAAGGCGCGTCCTTCTCAACTTTCTGGTGGTCAAAAGCAACGTGTCGCAATCGCCCGAGCTCTATCGATGGACCCAGATGTCTTACTTTTTGACGAACCAACATCTGCACTTGATCCTGAAATGGTTGGTGAAGTTTTAGCTACAATGAAAGATTTAGCAGAAACTGGACTGACAATGGTTATCGTGACGCATGAAATGGATTTTGCCCGTGATGTTTCTGATCGAGTGATCTTTATGGATAAAGGCGTTATCGCAGAACAAGGAACCCCAGAAGATATCTTTGTTCATCCAAAAGAAACACGTACAAAAGAATTTCTTTCTCGTATCTTATCTTAATCAACGAACGAAGCAGAAAAACTGAGAGTCTCCTTTCTCAGTTTTTCTGTTTTTTAGGTTTTTCTTGTATTTTTTCTGAATAGTTTCGAATTAATTGTTGAAATTTTCTGAATTTTTAATTAAAATTAATCTGAACTCAAATTTAGTTAGGATGATAAATCATGAACAACGAACAAGAGTTACAACGTAGTTTAAAGAATCGTCATGTCCAATTGATTTCAATTGGTGGAGCAATTGGTACGGGCCTTTTCTTAGGATCAGGACAAACGATCCAACTCGCAGGTCCGGCAATTTTACTTGCCTATTTGATTACCGGATGTATCTGTTTTCTAATTATGAGGGCGCTTGGTGAGTTATTACTTTCCAATACGAATCATCATTCATTTTTAGACTTTATTGCAGAATACCTTGGAACAAGAGCTGCATTCATTACCGGATGGACCTATTGGTTTTGTTGGGTGTCCATAGCAATGGCTGATCTCACTGCTATTGGTATGTATGTTCAATACTGGGCACCAAATGTCCCTCAATGGCTCCCTGAGCTAGTTGCACTTGCCTTTCTACTAGGTTTAAACCTAGTTGCCGTTTCTTTGTTTGGCGAACTCGAATTTTGGTTCGCATTGATCAAAATTGTCGCTATCATTGCATTCGTTATCGTTGGTGCCTATATGATCATTACACATTATCATACTAGTGCAGGTGTGGCTGACATCTCGAATCTTTGGTCACATGGAGGATTCTTTCCAAAAGGATTGCACGGCTTTATTCTTTCCTTCCAGATGGTTACTTTTGCCTTTGCCGGAATTGAATTGGTTGGACTAGTTGCTGGCGAAACACAAAATCCAGAGAAAGTCTTACCTGAAGCAATCAACAATATTCCAATCCGGATCATCTTATTTTATTTAGGCTCTTTAACCGTTATTTTAGGTATCTATCCTTGGAATAGCTTAGATGCAGATCAAAGTCCCTTTGTCGAAGTATTCTCAGAAATAGGTATCACTATCGCAGCTGCTTTGATCAACCTAGTCGTACTTAGTGCCGCAGCTTCTGCTTGTAATAGCGCAATCTATAGCACTGGACGTATGCTTCGCTCTCTAGCACAAGAAGGCAGCGCGCCAAAACAATTTAAAAAGTTAACAACACATCATGTACCTGGACATGCATTATTCTTTTCAACAGTAATCATCTTTTTGGCTGTGGTGATGAATTATGTCATGCCTAGCCAAGTCTTCACCCTTGTAAGTAGTATCGCAACAACATGCTTCTTATTCATCTGGGGAATGATTGTTTATGCACATCTAAAATATCGACAAACTGTGTCAAATGAAAAACTTCATAAATTTAGAATGCCACTCTATCCTATCAGTAATTATATTGTGTTTGCATATCTAGCTTTTGTCTGTGTCGTTTTATTTTTAAATCACGATACACGCATTGCGTTATTACTCACACCACTATGGTTCATTGGCTTATTCTTGATTTATCATTTTCATTATGAAAAGAAAGAGCAACGAGCGACTATCTCTTATGAAGAAATAAACGAAGTACACAACGAACAATAACAAAAAATCTGGAACAGCTCTGTTCCAGATTTTTTTTATTTAACGTACCCACTTTACAATATTTTCATAGTATTCATTCGCGGTATTATAAGAAATCACCCAGATTCCTGAAACTAAAAAACGCCCTAGTAGGCCAACAATTGGGACAAAAAACACGCCAATAATCAACAAAATATTAATAATCATTGATAAGGTACTTCGTTTATCCCTCGTGAGTATTTTAGCTACTTGAGAGTCTGGTTTATTGGCCCGAATCAATATTTTAGACAATATACCAAAAGAAAAGCTCCACATGGTATAAACTGTAATGTAAGCAATCTCTGGCCAAAAATCATCTGGATTGCGCCCGACCCAACTGGTAACTGCTGGGCATAAAGTCAACCAAAATAACCAAAAAATATTTGCCCAAACGACAGGATAATTGATTCTATCTGCCATTTGAAAAATTCGATGATGGTTTACCCAAATCACACCGACAAAAATAAAACTAATTGTATACGCTAATAAAATATTTCGCATTCCCCATAAAGAAGCGAGTGTAGGAGAATCTGGAATCTCAATAGTCAGAACAAGTACTGTAATTACAATTGCTACGATACCATCCGTAAAAGCTTCTAGTCTTGATTTGGTCATATCATCACTCCTCTTATTTCATTTTAGCATCCTTTCTTTTTACAAAAAAATTAAAAATTTTCAGAAAATTCTTGCTTGTATAATTATTTTTTGATACGTTATTCTTATTAAAAATAAAGGAGTTCATGCCTATGGAAAGAAAATTAACAACGAAAGAATCGCTTTATATCGGTTCCATGCTTTTTGGTTTATTCTTCGGTGCAGGTAATTTGATTTTCCCTGTTCACTTAGGACAAGAGGCTGGGGCAAATGTGTTTTTAGCTAACTTAGGGTTTCTAATTACTGGTATTGGTTTACCCTTTTTAGGCGTGATTGCAACCGGAGTTTCAAAAAAAGCTGGTGTCTTTGCACTTGCTTCACGGATTAATCGTTCCTATGCACTATTTTTTACATTTCTTTTATATCTAGTGATTGGACCATTTTTTGCTTTACCACGTTTAGCAACAACATCTTTTGAAGTCGGCTTCGCTCCTTTTATTGATTCAAGTATCCAACCAGCATTTTTAGCACTTTTTAGCATCTTATTTTTCTTAGCAGCTTGGTATTTTTCAAGAAAGCCGGCTAAAATCTTAGATTACGTAGGAAAATTCCTTAACCCATTATTTTTATGTTTATTAGCCATTTTATTAATACTAGGATTCTTAAATCCCTTGGGTTCAGTAGCCACAGCTCCTATCCAACCAGCATACCAAAGTCAACCATTTTTTACTGGATTTACAGAAGGATATAATACGCTTGATGCCCTTGCCTCGTTGGCTTTCGGTATCGTGATCGTCTCTGCTATTCGTAATTTAGGGATTACTAAACCTAACGAAATTGCAAAAGGAACCATCAAAGCCGGGACAATTAGCATTCTTGCAATGGGAATCATTTATACCCTACTTGCCTATTTAGGAACATTTAGCATAGGCGCCTTTTCTTTAAGCGAAAATGGAGGCATTGCTTTAGCTCAAATTTCTCATTACTATCTAGGTGATTTTGGAAGTATCTTGCTTGCTCTTATTGTTATTCTTGCTTGTTTAAAGACAGCAATTGGTTTGATTACTGCATTTTCTGAAACCTTTACTGAACTATTCCCTAAGAGAAGCTATTCTTTCTTCATTGCTCTTTCAAGTATCTTACCGTGTATTTTTGCTAATATCGGTTTAACAGCAATTATCAGCCTTTCTTTACCTGTATTGATGTTCATTTATCCATTGGCAATTACCTTGATTTTACTTGTGTTATGTGGACCTTTATTCAAAGAAAAGCGGATCATTTATCAAATGACGACTTATTTCACATTGGTAGCAGCGATTTTAGATGGGCTAAATAATTCACCTGCAGCAATTAAAAATCTGTCGATTGTTCATGTCCTTTTAGACACTGCAGAAAAATGGCTGCCATTCTTCAAATTAGGGATGGGATGGGTAGTTCCAGCCTGTGTGGGCTTCTTAGTTGGACGAATAGTATCAACGAAAAAAAGTGAACGTATTCTCGAATAACTAACTTTCTAACAAACAGAATCTGCTTAAACAAGCGGATTCTGTTTTTGCGTTTTTCTTCAAAAAAATGAAGAATTTTAGCTATTTGTTTCTAGGTTTATTTCATCAAAAAAAATTAATGAGAATCACCTAAAAATACGTTATTCCTATTCCATTCTAGAATGACAGAATTACAAATACTAGATACAATACAAGGGATAGGAGGGAAAATGATGTTATATGAAGAATTATTAATGGATGGACCTACCCTGTTAAAATTTAAATTATTTAAACATTTAAAAAAAATAGAAACAATCAACTATCCAATTGCAAAGGTTTCTGAATCAATTGATTTAAACTATCAACAAACAGTTATTGATTTAACCGAAATCGAGCAAGATCTTAAAGAATTACGAGAAGATCAAAAGGACTTTATGATTGGTGCTGGTAAACTTGATTGTACGAAAATTTTAACTACTGCAGATGAATATCGTTACTTTCTATTAAATGAATCTGTACCTTTTCAGTTTATTTTGTATTTTTTAAATGAACAAAACCCAACAATTGATAAATTTTGTGAAAAATATTATGTTAGTCGATCAACTGTTTCTAGAAAAATTGCTAATTTAAAAAAACATCTAAAAAAGTTTCGCTTACGATTCACTTACACAGAGGCAAGTCTTGCTGGTGATGAACGTTTAGTACGCATTGCACTTTTCAATACCTTATGGTTAGGTACAAGAGGGCTTTATTGGCCTTTAGACGTTTCTGAAAAACAAGCTGAGTTATTATCGAATGAATTTGGTAACTATTTTCCTCAAAGAAATACCTACGTAGGTAGATTAGAGATGAAACTGTTTGCTGGGATAACCCTCGCTCGTATGAAGAAAGGAAAATTTGTAAAGTACGATCATGCGTACGATTTTTTATTACAAAAGAACAAATATTATAATTACTTTTATTCATTAGAAGTATCCGATATTCTATTTACCGAATTAGATATCTCCAAACGTCAGGCAAAAGCTGAAAATAGTTTCGTTTATTTTCTTGCACGCTATTCACCAGCGTATACTCAAGAAAATGATCAGGCATTGCACCAAACGATTCAAGATTTTTCTACACGTTTAAATCCAGTATACAGCTTAACAAAAGAATTTTTGGGAGATGTCAAACATGGATTACAGACTGAGCACTATGAAACACTTGACTCACCTCTGATTCTTGGTAATTTATTAAATGTTACCTTTGCATTTTATGTTTTTAGACAAGCATTTCCAAATATACAAAATTTAGTCTTAAATCCTAATTCCAGCGATACTACTGATCAAAATTTAGAAGAACGCATAACTAAGTTTTTTGAAAAAATCAAAGACAATCCAAAGTATGATTTTATTAATGACGAGACTCGTCCACTCTTAGTTAGGATGTACACGAATATCTTATCTCCCTATTTTAATGGTCTAGAATATTCTAAACATCTAAAGGTTGGCATGGTA
Source organism: Enterococcus sp. (assembly GCA_047975565.1). GTDB lineage: Bacteria > Bacillota > Bacilli > Lactobacillales > Enterococcaceae > Enterococcus_B. Next base: position 13,948 of record JBKEDT010000056.1, read on the forward strand.
TTTGAACATAATTATTTACTTGTACGAAAACTTTATCAGTTTATTGGTGATTTGCATTTTGCTGAAGTCGAACCATTCAAAAAATCATCCGCTGACTCATATGATTTAGTTATCAGTTCTTCTTTATTATTAAAAGAAAATTACCCTGAGTTACCTGTTTATTTATGGGACCACACTTATGAGGATAGTGAAATGATTCGTCTCTACCAAAAATTAAGACAAGTCTTCGTTCAAAAAAATTCTTGACGTTGACTATCTTTCAAAAATACTCCAGATGATAAATCAATTTTGGGGTTAAACTCTGGAGTATTTTTATTTGCTTTTTTCTTAATAACTTTCGAATACTTTCGTCATAAAATATTCACATCTTCTCGCTATTATATATACATACCAACAAACAACCCTAACAAACACTTTTTCATTTTTTAACTCCTTACCCACTAGCTCCCACTAGTGGGTATCTTTTTATACAAAAAAGGACGTGAAACACCTCTGTGCTCCAAGTCCTTTGAATTAAAATATATTAACGGGATAACTTTTCCCGTTCTCCATTTGGAGAAAACGTAGTAATTCGTTGAATTTGTTCAATTGGGATCAATCGTAATTGTTCTTCTGCATCTTTTAAGCGTACCAAAACACGGCCACTTTCAATACTTTTTTCAACAATCCATCCTGAGACTACCTCGTTTTTTAAGCTCAATTTATTCAGCTTCACTTGCAGAACGACAAGGCTTTTCTCTAGTGCTGCCGTATGCAATCTACGAACAAACTCTCTTTGTATGCGGGCATTCTCTATGTCTATCTCAGTATCATTCAAAAATGAATCAAAAAACTGATAGGATGTATGTGACACTAATTTTGTAAACTTCTTCATTGCTGAAGTTGGTTTTTCTTCCATAGATTACACTCCTCCTCTAGCTGAGAAAACAATCATCCACTGCTTATATTTTACCTTAATACGAATTAAAAAGACAAGAATTAAGAATAAACAACACCTGCTATTCTTTCAATTCAAAAAATAGGACCACCAATAGTCTAATCCTTCAGTAATCATCTCATAAGTTGCTTCAAAATCTCCTGTGTAATAAGGATCTGCTATATCTAGCGTTTCTTTTGTTGGTACCACAGACATAAATAAATGAATTTTATCTTGTGCGGTTTTCGGTGCGATTTTTTTTAAATCTAAAACATTCTGCCGGTCCATTCCGATAATTACATCTGCAGTTTGGAAATCTTCTTGCGTGATTTGACGTGCACGCATTGAATCAAATGCAATATTTTTTGAGTGGAAAATCGCTTGTGTTCCAGGATGTGGTGGATTCCCGATTTCCCAACGACTTGTTGCAGCAGAATCAACTTGCAGTGTGCTTTCTAACTGTGCTTCTTTGATTCGTTGGTGCAATAAGCCTTCCGCCATTGGTGAACGACAAATATTGCCAAGACAAACAAAAATAACTTTATGCATCTCCTGCCTCACTCCATTTCTATTAACTAAAAAAGATAGGGCTGTCAAACTGACAGTCCACTAGATTTATTATTCTTCTTTTTCATATAATCTGTAAGAAAAGAACTCTACATCCTTTGCTAAACGAAAGAGTTGGACGGCCATGTCCATTGGTGATTCTTCGTAATCATTTAAAATCCAATTGACCAGCACTCCTCCACACCCGTAAGAAAAGAATCGTGCATAGAAATATTTGTCTTTCGTTGAAAGCTGCTTTTCTTCATCTATCTCATCAAATAACTTGATAAATAGATTTTGTGTTACTACTGAAAAATCTGTGCTCAGTATCTCCTGATCTGACGATACTGTATTTGAATAAAATTCTTTTTGCTCACTGATTGCTTTCAGCATTTTCAAAACTTGTTCTTCCCAATTTTCTAAAGAAAGTTCTCCTGCATTTAAAAATTGAAAAGCGTGTTCTCGATACACCCACCGAAGCAAATTATATTTATCCGTAAAGTGATAGTAAAAAGTTTGTCGGTTGATACCGGCTTTTTTTGCAATTTCTTGAACACTGATTTTTTGAAACGGTTTTGTTTTACAGCTTTCGATCAACGCTTGTTTGATTGCTTGCTTCGTTTGCGTGCTTTCGCTCATCCTTCTCACCTCGTTCTTGCGCAATATAAAAGCTGAACCTATCTATGATTACTTTTGTCTACAAAAACGATTCGATTTAATCAGATACCTGAGGGAATGGATAGCCAAAATGCTCATACGCATATGGTGTAGCCACCCTACCTCTTGGTGTACGTTTTAAGAAACCTTTTTGGATCAAATAAGGTTCGTACATATCTTCCACAGTTTCTCGTTCTTCACCAATATTTACAGATAGCGTACTCAATCCAACGGGACCACCGCTATACAATTCGATCATCGTTTTTAATAATTTTTGGTCAATATAATCAAGCCCGGCACGATCCACTTGTAAGAGTGTCAATGCTCGATCAGCAATTTGATTATCAATCACGCCATCTGATTGTACTTGTGCAAAATCTCGAACACGTTTCAGTAAGCGATTCGCGATTCGCGGTGTTCCTCTTGAGCGACGAGCAATTTCAATTGCTCCGGACTCAGCGATTTCAGTCTGGAAAATATCGGCAGAACGTAACACGATTTCAGTTAAATCAGCCTCTTGGTAATATTCCATATGCGAAATAATTCCAAATCGATCACGTAAAGGTGCAGATAACATTCCAGCACGTGTTGTCGCACCGATCAACGTAAATGGTGGTAAAGGAAAATGAACCGGGTGCGCTGCTGGGCCTTGGCCTACCATAATATCTACATAAAAATCTTCCATTGCAGAATAAAGCATTTCTTCCGCTACTCGTGGCAATCGATGGATTTCATCAATAAATAGGACATCTCCCGCTTCTAATTCATTTAAAATAGCGACTAAATCGCCAGGACGTTCAATTGCCGGACCACTCGTTGTTCGAATATTTACGTTCATTTCATTTGCAATCACCATTGCCATCGTTGTTTTCCCTAATCCTGGAGGACCATATAGCAATACATGATCTAAAGACTCTTCTCGATTTTGTGCAGCTTCTATATAGATCGCTAGCTCTTGCTTTACTTTTGTTTGACCAACATACTGACTTAATAGGCGTGGGCGGAGTGATTTTTCTAAACTATTCTCTAATTCCTCCGTGTTTGGTGACACGATACGTTCATCCATACAAATTCCCTCCTATTTTTTCATCATTAATTTTAATGCTTGGCGTAGATACTCATCGGTTGTAAGATTATCGATCGTTGCTAATTGTTTCTCAACTCGCTTGATTTCTTTGGCGCTGTAGCCCAATGCGGAAAGTGCTTCTAGTGCTTCTGAACGAGCAGAAGCATCTTCTTTTTCGGATACATCAAAAAGAGATATTGGCATTTCCGTTACAAGTTCACCCAATTTACCTTTTAGGTCTAAAATCATTTGTTGCGCAGTTTTTTTACCTACTCCTGGGAATTTTGTTAGATAAGTTACATCCCCTGATTCGATTGCTTGGATGAGTCCTGGATGATCATCACTTGCCATAATCGCAAGTGCACTCTTTGGACCGATTCCTGATACGCTAACTAATCGTAGAAATAGTTGTTTTTCTTCTAGATTAGTAAATCCGTAAAGTGCATGCGCATCTTCTCGAATCACTTGGTGCACATAGATTTTTACTTGTTCATTCATCTTTCCGCTATAGCGGTATGGATTTCCTAAGGCAACCTGATAGCCAATCCCCTGATTTTCTACGACAATATAATATGGACTGATATATGTAACTGTCCCTATCAAATATTCATACATTTCGTTTCCTCTTTCTTTTGCACACATATGTTCGCTTTATTGTACCACAATTCCAAAATTGAAAAAAGTGTCGCTTTCTCTAATAAAAAACGACACTTTTTTCAGTTTAATTTTTTTATTTAAGTAACGGAAGATACGTTTCGTATCCTTCTGTTACCATTTTATCTACTGGAATAAACCGTAATGCTGCGGAATTGATACAATATCTTAACCCACCTTGGTCTTTCGGTCCATCTGTAAAAACATGTCCCAAATGAGAGTCTGCATCCTTACTCCGTACCTCTGTTCGAATCATATGATGTGTTTTATCTGTTAACTCTACTACATCCGCTTGATTGATTGGACGAGTAAACGCAGGCCAACCACATCCCGCATCATATTTATCTGTTGAAAGAAACAGGGGCTCTCCACTAACAATGTCCACGTAAATCCCTTTTTCATAAAAATCATCATATTTGCCAGTAAATGGCCGTTCGGTCGCATTTTTTTGTGTGACTTGATAAGAAATATCTGATAATTGTTCTTTCAGTGTTTCATCTGTTTTTTTCATTTAAACCACTCCTTTTTTTCATCTTAAATCGAATGGCTTTTTCTTATATACTAACTTGCTCATATTTGCAAAAACTTAATTTGTTTCCCGTGAAACATACTTAATATAAATAAAAAAGAGACTGAAACAGTATTTTCTGCTCCAATCTCCTGACTTTATTACTTCAATTTTTACTAAAATTTCTTCAGCATTTGATTCACAACACCTACAGGAAATCCCACGATACTATAATAATCTCCTGAAATAGTTTTCACAAATTTCCCCGCTTTTCCTTGGATACCATAAGAACCAGCTTTATCCATATACTCTCCTGAAGCAAGGTACGTATCGATTTCTTCATCTGTCAGTGGATAAAAAGTAACTGTAGCCTGTGCAATCGCCACTTCTTTTTTGCTTTCCTTCTGTAAAACCACTGCAGTATAGACCTCATGCGTTCGATCACTCAGTGCGTGTAGCACAGTACGTGCGTCTTCTTCAGATTCAGGTTTCCCCAAAATTTGATTATTTGCTACAACCGTTGTATCGCTAGCAATTACTAAGTCCTTTCGATGTGTTTGCGCAATCACTTCTGCTTTTTCCATTGCCATTCGTTGTACATATTTAATCGGGTTTTCCCCTTGGCAAGGTGTTTCATCAATATCTGCTGGGATGATTTGAAATGTATCTATCAACTGATGGAGCAATTCTTTTCGTCTTGGAGATTGTGATGCTAAAATAACTTCCATGGTGCCCCTTCTTTCTTCAAACTGCTCTCAATGTGGGTCTTGAATTCGTTTAAACATTCTTTCCATATCCGAATTGGTAAAATGAATCAACACAGGTCTACCGTGTGGACAATTAAATGGATTGTCACATTGTGCCAGATCTTGTAACAAAATTCGTGCCTGTGCTTCATTTAAATAATGGTTGGCTTTGATTGATCGCTTGCAGCTCATCATAATTGCTGTCGCTTCACGAAATGTTTTTACACTGACTTCTCCTGTAGTTAGTAACATATCAATCATTTCTCGGATAATTTGTTCTTCTTCTCCATTTGGATACCATGTTGGATGTGCACGAACAATAAAACTATTCTGACCGAATTCTTCTAAGTAGATACCGACTTTTTCTAGTAATTCTTTCTTTTCTCGCAATTTCAATGCATCGTTGTTTGGATAGTCAAGAATGAATGGAACGAGTAGCTCTTGCAAATCATCTGTAACTTCTCCAATTTTTTCTCGAAAATATTCATACTTGATTCGTTCCTGTGCCGCATGTTGATCAATAATATATAGTCCATCATTACTCTGCGCAAAAAGATAGGTTCCATGCATCTGTCCAAAATACTCCAATTGAGGGAAACGTTGTTTTGGTTCAGCATCTACCGTGTTGATTGCTTGGTTCAATTGACGTTCATTCCGGAAATTTTGGATTGTAAATTCAGGATGAAGTGTCAGATCTTCCTCATATACTTGTTTGTCTATCGCTGACTCTTGTTTCGTATTATCCACAGATACTTCCGGAAACTCAACTGACTTATGCACAGAGTCATCTACATAGTTTTCCACATTTTCAACTATTTTTTCCACAGAGTCTTGTGGAAAAGTGGTGGATTCTTCGCTTATTTCTCTTTCAGGTATCGTTACTTGTGGATTAATCTCCTGTTTATCAACAGGGTTATCCACATAAGAGCTGTTTTCTTGAACAAAAAACTTTCCAGATGTTTGATCAAAATTTAGGCTTCCTGGTTTCTGTGGTTTTTCTTCTTCAAAAGCATACGATAAATCGATAGCAATCTGTTCTGCTTTTGGTTGATCAGGTACTTTTTTCTTAAATCGTAAATTATCTGCTGCACTAGGAATCAAGTTTTCTTGACGTAATACCTCTTGGATAGCTTCAGTGATCAATGCCATCAATTCTGTTTCTTTAGACAAGCGTACCTCTTGTTTTGTCGGATGCACATTAACGTCAACTAATAGTGGATCCATCGTGATTTCGAGTACTGCAATCGGATAACGCCCTACCATCAATTTTGAGCCATACCCTGCAATAATTGCTTTATTCAAAGCAAAATTCTTAATATATCGCCCATTGATAATCAAAGAAAGATAATTTCGACTAGCTCGAGTCACTTCAGGAAGAGACACATACCCATGCAGTGTAAAATCTAAATCTTGTTTGGTAATTTCTAACATTTTTTTAGCTGTAGATAACCCATAAATGCCTGCAATCGTCTGCTTTAGGTCCCCATTTCCAGCCGTATTCATCATTTGATTACCATCATGGACTAAGCGAAAAGCAATGGTCGGATGACTTAACGCCAATCGATTCACGATATCTCCAATATTCGCAAGCTCCGTATGAATCGTCTTCACATACTTTAAACGTGCAGGTGTATTGAAGAACAAATTACTTACTGTGATCTTTGTTCCTTGACGAAGTGGTGCTGGCTTATGTACCATCACTTCTCCTCCGCGTAGTTCAAGATATGTCCCTTGCGCTTCTTCTTGATTCGCAGTTTCAAGTGTCAACTGTGAAACAGAGGCAATACTTGGTAAAGCTTCCCCACGAAATCCAAGCGTTCGAATCCGAAAGAGGTCATCGCGGTTGTGAATTTTACTTGTGGCATGACGTTTAAACGCATTTTCAACATCTTCTTCTAAAATTCCTTCCCCATTATCAATCACTTGAATCGTCTTCAAACCTGCTTCTTCAACAAAGATATCAATTTGTGTGCTTCCAGCATCGATGGCATTTTCAACTAATTCTTTTACCACAGAAGCTGGTCGTTCAACAACTTCACCGGCAGCAATTTGATTGGCTAATCGTTCAGATAGTTCTTCGATTTTTGCCATCTTTTCCCCTTCTTTCATTATTCCTTAAACGCCTTTTTGTAATTCATATAATGTATTTAACGCATCCATTGGTGTCATCTCTAATAAATTCAAAGTACGCAAACGGTCTAATGTTTCCAAATCTTGTGGTGACGTTTCCGAAAAGAGGGATAGTTGGCCGGTTTCATCTTCTTTATGAGATGTATCCGGTTTGGCAATTTTTGTCTCCAATGATTCAGTTTGTCGTACGTTCACTTGCTTTGCATCGGTTTCTAAAGTGGTCAAGATACTGTTTGCTCGTACCAACAATTCTTGTGGTAATCCTGCAATTTTTGCGACATGTATTCCATAACTTTTATCTGCTGGGCCATCCATCATTTTATGCAAAAAGACAACATCGCCATCTTTTTCAACTGCCCCAACGTGGACATTCTTTAGCTGTGGTAATTCTTGATCTAAACTGGTTAATTCATGGTAATGTGTAGAAAATAATGTTTTTGCACGAACATTTTTATGGATATATTCAATGATTGCCTGTGCAAGTGCCATCCCATCATACGTTGCTGTCCCTCGTCCCAATTCATCAAAAAGAATCAAGCTATTGGGTGTCGCATGCTGTAATGCTTGGTTGGCTTCCATCATTTCTACCATAAAAGTACTTTGACCAGATATTAAGTCATCACTTGCACCAATTCGGGTGAAGATACGATCAAATATTGGCAGAATTGCTTTTTGCGCTGGAACAAAGCAGCCCATTTGTGCCATCAAAACTGTTAATGCCAATTGACGCATATACGTACTTTTCCCTGACATATTGGGTCCGGTAATCAAAAGTATCAATTCTTTTTCGTTCATTTGAACACTGTTTGGAATATATTCTTGGTGTCCTAATACCTTCTCAACCACTGGATGACGCCCATCGATGATTTGCAAATCATGACTGGTTGCACTTAATTGTGGACGTACATATTGGTACCGTTCACTAATTGTTGCAAAACTTTGTAACACATCTACTGCGCTCAACGATTTTGCTAATGTTTGAAGGGGTTGAATTGCTTTTTTGACTTCTTCACGCACCGCTAAGAACAAGTGATATTCTAAATCAACAGACTTTTCTTCTGCTTCAAGAATTTGTGTTTCTAATTTTTTTAGTTCCGGTGTAATAAAACGTTCTGCATTTGCTAAAGTTTGCTTACGTTCATATTTTCCTTCTTCTAAATTGCCTAAATTTGACTTCGTAATTTCAATATAATAACCAAATACTCGATTAAATCCAATTTTTAGATTTTTGATTCCAGTTTCTTGTCGTTCTTTCGCCTCAAGATCAGCCAACCATTGCTTGCCGTTTCTCATCGCTAAACGATACGCATCTAGTTGCTCATTAAAGCCATCTTGAATCAGATTTCCTTCTGTGATCTGCAAGGGTGGGTCATCCGTAATTGATTGGTCAATCAGCGTAACAAGTGCATCCATCGGTTGCATTTGTTCAAGTAATCCATCCCATTGTCCTTGATTGATCCCTATCAGTAATTGGCGAATCATCGGTACTTGTTCTAATGAAGTTTTTAATTGATTTAGATCGCGACCATTTACATTTCCAAACGCCACCCGACCAGCTAAACGTTCTAGATCATAAACTTTTGTCAAGGCTGCTTGTACATCTAGTCGTTCAAAATAACTTTTTATTAAAGAATCTACCATATCTTGTCGTGCGGCAATTTGTTTTTCTTGAATCAAAGGACGGTCAAGCCATTGTTTTAACAATCTACCACCCATAGCCGTTTTCGTTTCATCAAGTAACCAAAGTAACGTACCATGTTTTTTCCCTGTTCGAATGGATTGACTCAACTCTAAATTGAATTTTGAATAATAATCCATCTTTAAGAAATGATCTGGTTGATATTCCACTGCCTTTTGAATATGTGCTAGACTACGCTTTTGCGTAACAGAAAGATAAGTTAACAGTTTGCCTGTTACCTCGATTTCTAAAGCATCCGTTAATTCGCTCGTCAAAAATTGAAACTCCGCATTTTCTTCTTGCGTATCTTGAGAAGAAAAGACAAGCCCTAAACGGTCAGTTAACTGCTTTTTCAACTGTTCAGAGATTGAACTTCCAAGGACGATTTCCTTTGTTTGCAATGCCGAAGCTTCATTTAACACTGCTTCTTCATCCATCAATCGAGCCACTTTTAGTTCTCCTGTACTCAAATCAACATAAGAAAAACCAATTCCTTGCTCCGTAATAACTATAGCGGTCAAAAAATTGTTATCTTTTGCTGAAAGTCCTTTGCTATCCATTACTGTTCCAGGTGTCACTAATTGGATAACTTCTCTTTTTACCATACCTTTTGTTGTTTTAGGATCTTCAACTTGCTCACAAATTGCCACTTTATATCCTTTTTCAATGAGGATATCAATATATCCTTGTGCTGCATGATGAGGGATTCCACACATTGGAATGGGATCATCTGCATTCTTATTTCGGCTGGTTAGGGTCAATTCAAGGATCTGTGCTGCTTTGATTGCATCATCATAAAACATTTCATAGAAATCTCCTAAGCGGTAGAACAAAAAAGCATCCTGGTATTGTGCCTTGATGCTTAGGTATTGTTCCATCATCGGAGTATTTTTAGTTTTTTGAGGCATATTCTTCCTCCTCTAATACTTCATTGATTGTATATTGTAGTTTATCTGTCAGGTGGTGTAACAAATCATTCGCTTCCATCAACCGTTCGCGATAAGTCACGACTAACGGATGCTGATTGAATGCTTTGGTTCGTTCATCTGCTTTTGCAAGCGCCTGTTTCTCTGCTTCTGGTTTCCCATAATGCGCGAACTGCACAGCCTCTTTTTGTGCAGCTTTTATTTCTTCTATCAGTTGATTCAACTGGTTATTTTCTGCTACTCGTTTTTCTATTTGTTTGAACTGACGGATTGTTTCATTTTTTGCTAATAATTCACTTAATTTATCCACTTCTGCTTGGATAGTTGGTTCATTTTTTAAAGGATCCATTGCTTATCCCTCTCTTTTATTCCATAAATGGTCGATCATCACTGATTTGAATCGGTTGGATTTGTTTTGCTCGTCCTGTTTGATCGTCAATATCGATTACACAACCACACATGATAAAACGCCCTGTCTCTACAACCTCAAATCGGCGGGGAAGTGCTGTAATGAATTTTTCAATAACTGCTTCACGACGCATCCCTAAAATGCCATCATATGGGCCTGTCATACCTGCATCTGTCAAATAGGCTGTTCCTTCTGGCAAGATACGTGCATCATTTGTTTGGACATGCGTATGCGTACCTATAACTGCTGAAACTCGCCCATCAAGATACCATGCCATTGCTTGTTTTTCACTGGTTGTTTCGCCATGAAAATCAACAAAAATAATTGGTGTTCTCTTGCGGGCCTCTTGAATCAATTCATCTGCTTTTGTAAATGGATCATCAATAGGTGTCATAAATGTCCGCGCCTGCATGTTGATTACAGCTATTTCTACTTGATTTATTTTCACAAATACCATGCCTTGTCCAGGCGTTCCTGCTGGAAAATTTGCTGGTCGAATCATTTTTTTCGCATCTTCAATAAATTCAAATACTTCTCGATTGTCCCATGTATGGTTCCCCATTGTGACAACATCGGCTCCATCTTGTAAAAATTTTTTATATATTTTCTCTGTGATTCCTCGTCCTGAAGCAGCATTTTCGCCATTTAAAATCGTCAGTTGCGGACGATATTTTTTCTTCAATCGTGGAAGATATTCGGATACTGCTGTACGTCCCATCGAACCAACAACATCACCAATAAACAATACGCGCACTTTTTTTCCCCTTCTCTACTAAACGTCTTGTCCTATTATAGAGGTTTTTTCTTAGAAATGAAAGTGGCTAAATCGACAGCCCTAGTTGATAAATATCAAGAAGAAAGAAAAAACGAGACACCCATAAAAGAGGTCTCGTTAAAAATAGTTTACGTGCTTACTTTTGACAATCAGATGATTTCTAATTCTTTTAGTGCTTTCCAAATCCCATCTTTATCATTTGTATCCGTCACCATCGCCGCTTCTTTTTGCACATCTAAAGTGGCATTTCCCATTGCTACACCCATTCCAGATAGTCGAAGCATTTCTCGGTCATTCTCGCCGTCGCCAAAGCTGATGATATCTTCTCGATCAATTCCTACTTGATCCGCAATATGTAGAATCGTTGCGGCTTTTGATCCTTCTCGAGGAACAACATCAACACTGTTTTCATGCCAACGAACAAAGCGTAATTGATCATAATGTTCAAATGTTTGGTCATAGTTGTGGTCATAAAAAGCGAGCGCCTGATAGACTTCGTTTTCTTCTTCAAAGAATTGATCAAGTTCGGGTAAGACTGCACCAAAAGAATGCATGGCACTTTCCATTGTCTCCACATTATTCGAAGACACTCGTTTGATTGAATCCAAGCCAACAAAAGCCGTATCGATTTTGTGACTTTTGGCTTCTTCAACAAATGAATCAAGCTGTTCTTTATCTAATAGATGTTTGTATACTTGTTCATGATCGATAAACCCTGCCGATCCATTACACAAAATATAATTTGTAAATTCTAATTCTTTAATCACTGGTTCTGCGTGAAATCTACTTCTCCCAGTAGCAATCGTCACTAAATGACCTGCTTTACGTAACTCTTCCAAAGCATCCATGGTACTTTCCAAGGGGCGTTTATTTGTATCAAGTAATGTTCCATCAATATCAAAGGCAATTAATTTTCGTCTCATAGATTTGTGTCGTCTCACTTTCTTTTCCTTATAAGTACTTGCTTGCTTCTCGTGTTGCTAACTTACTGAAATTCTCCTGTCTAAGTAATTGGCGTACCCACTCAGGATCTGTTTTTGCATATGCCCGTAAGGACCACCCAATTGCTTTTTGAATAAAGAACTCCTCTGTATTCATATCATAATAAAGCGCTTTTTTCAATAGGTCACAGTTTGTTTTTTCTTTTGATTGCAATTGCAAAGTAATCGCGATTCTACGTAACCAAAAATCTTCTTGCTGTTCAAATAGTCCAAAAATACGTTCTAGGTATTCAGGATGGAGACCTATCCACGTCCCATAAACTTTTCGCCAAGAATCAATGCTATCCCACCATTCTTTTTGTTGAACAAGCGGTAGTAACTCCTTTAAGTTCTCGAAAGAAAGTCGCTTGACATTATTTTGTGTCAGTTCAATAGCAAAATACTGATATTCACGTTCTGGCTGTTGATAATAATAAGTGATTTCAGACAGTAACTTAGGAATAGCCCATTGCTTGCTGTCTTTTATATAAGGTTTTTGTAGTTGCGCACGGACTGGTTTTTTCACACCAGCAAAATCAAAATGATTTTTCATGTAACGTGCCATCCCTACTGCTTCTTCAGCATTTTTTTCAAAAATCAATCGAGTGATAAAATCTCCTCCAGTTTCGTTTTGCGTACGTTTTAATTATAGTGTACCTTCGGCGAAAAGAACATGCTCTTCTTGACATTTCTTGATACTATCCAGTATACTGTTCTTTGTGTAAAATAATGCAGCAGAGAAATAGTAGCACGTCCCCAGCTTATTGCCCCGCATGGGTTCAATTGCGTAACCGCGGCTGCAAAGGTGAAGATTGAAGAATAAGCTGCACGTTTATGAATTTTCTCATCGGATTATTTTACTCCAAATACTAAATGATATATATTGGAGGAAATTTTAATGTCTCGTTATACTGGACCATCATGGAAAGTATCTCGTCGCCTAGGTATCTCATTATCTGGCACAGGTAAAGAATTAGCACGTCGCCCTTACGCACCAGGTCAACATGGACCAAACAGCCGTGGGAAAAAATCTGAATACGGTATGCAATTAACTGAAAAACAAAAATTACGTCATATGTATGGAATGAACGAACGTCAATTCCGTAACCTATTCGTACAAGCAAGCAAAATCAAAGAAGGTAAACACGGTGTTAACTTCATGATCTTACTTGAACAACGTCTTGATAATGTTGTTTACCGTCTAGGTCTTGCAACTACTCGTCGTCAAGCTCGCCAATTGGTAAACCATGGCCACGTTTTAGTTGATGGCAAACGCGTTGATATCCCTTCATACCACGTTGAAGTTGGTCAAGTGATCTCAGTCCGTGAAAAATCTTTAAACAACGTAACAATCAAAGACGCTGTTGAAGCTACTGTTGGACGTCCTGCGTTCGTAAGCTTTGACACTGACAAATTAGAAGGTTCATTAACTCGTTTACCAGAACGTGATGAATTGTACCCAGAAATCGACGAATCTCTTGTCGTTGAATTCTACAACCAAACTCTATAATCTTTTTACAAGATTTAGTCGACTGTATCTATTTGATAGGTACAGTCTTTTTTTTATCTAATTTTTCTTTACATTTTACATAAACTTGCGTATACTTTCGTTAACCAATATAAAATATATAGTTAACGAAAAGGAGAACTCATGACGAAATCATTAAAAGAATTAATTTTAGTTGCTGAATTTGCAGTCTTTTTAGCTATTTTTTCACAAATCACTATTCCTTTTGGTTTGGTTCCATTTACTGGACAAACCTTCGCTGTAGGTGTGCTGGCCACTTTATTAGGCAAGCGATTGGGCACCTTGAGTGTACTTATTTATCTACTATTAGGCGTACTAGGATTACCTGTTTATGCTGGAATGTCAAGCGGACTAGCAAGTTTGTTTGGTCCAACAGGTGGTTACTTGATTGGATTTCTTGCAAATACAGTCATTACAGGAGCTATTCTAGAAAGAAAAGGCTTCACACATGTTTGGGGCATTATAGCAAATATTCTAGGCGCTTTAGCTACTTTGGTTTTCGGAACAATCTGGTTGAAACTCAGCATGAATCTCGCTTGGTCAGATGCTTTCTTGAGTGGCATGATTCCTTTCTTGATTCCAGGAATCATCAAGGCAATAGCTGCAAGTTATTTAGGTATTTTGATTCGCAATCGTTTACCTGAACGTTTTTTTGGTTCACTAACATAAAAAATGACCTGGAACATGTAGCGTGTTCCAGGTCATTTTTTAGAGATAGGTTCTAGCCCAACTCAGTTTATCTATGTGTTTCACTTATTTATTTTGTCAAATCGATTTTTTTGCCTAAGTGGTAAATGATGATTCCCCCGACAGCCATCGATAAAAGTTCACCAATTCCGATAATCAACCAATTAGCCCAAAATGGCACTTGATATAATAGCGTCAACTGCCCTGCCACGGTAAACATAGAAAAAGCAAATACACATGCAGTTACGAGCATCTTCACTTTCATGTTTGTTATTTTTTTAGTAATCAAATAGTTGGCTACTAAAACAATAAATGTTGACACACTCCCTACAACAACATCGATCAATCCTTGTGGAGAAGCTAAATTTGCTATAGCTACACCAATAGTAACAGCTAGGATATAGCGTTTGTTGTATAACGATAGATAATTGAACATCTCCGATAACCGGATTTGGACTACACCAAAGCTAATTACTGAGAGTACCACCGTAAGTGTGACGTACAGACCTGTTACTAAGGCCATCTTTGTCAGTTCTCTAGTTGTAAAATGTTGCACGACGTGTTCATTGTTTTGACTATTATTCATTTTTCTTCTCCTTTACAAGGTCGCCCTTGGTAATAACTGTGACCAAAGGATGGGAGTGCTGGCTCCGACTGAAGTGTCACAGTGCAGTTTTACTGCTTTCTTTATAATACATGAAACAATAAAATCCGCAAGGTTATTTTAACAACCAACCACCATCGATTGGAAGAATATTTCCTTGCATATAGCTGGATTGATTACTTGCTAAAAATAAGGTTGCCGCTGCAACTTCTTCTGGCTGTGCCCATCGTTTTACAGGTGTTTCATTTGCCACCCATTGCGCCATTTCTCCGTCACCTGCAAAGTCAGCCGCATTCATCGGTGTTTCGATTGCTCCAGGCGCCAATGCGTTGATATGGATACCTTTTTCTGCGTAGTCTAAAGCTAATTGTTTTGTAAATCCAACAATCGCATGTTTGGCACTTGTATACGCGATGCCGCCACCACCAGCAACAATCCCCGCAATCGATGCCATATTGATGATTGTACCCTTTGTTTGTTCAACCATGTGTGGGAGGACCAACCGAGTCAGATTATACATACTTTTAACATTTGTTGCATAAATCAAATCCCAAAGAGCTTCATCCGCTTCAAGTAATGGTGCATAATGATCCAATTTACCAGCTGTATTCAATAAGATATCTATTGATCCAAACCTTTCTTCACAGGCTTGAATGGCATTTTTCAGATAGCTTTTTTGTCGGATGTCCCCCTGTAGATAAGCAAACTGTGTTGTATACGTCGCCGCTAGTTTCTGACATCGTCCCACTTGGATATCTGCACCAAAAACAAAAGCTCCTTGTTGCAAAAATGCTTCTGCTTGTGCTGCACCAATTCCCGATGCCGCACCCGTTACGAAAACAACCTTCTCGTTAAATTCCGTATAGTGGATTGCTGTCATTATTCTACTATCTCCCAGTCGTCTGCTAAAATATCGCAGACAGTTGGCGCAAAGCTTGAGAAGCCCTCATCGCTTGTCTTGATCAACATATACGGCGTTACTGGGCAATCATCAAACTGTTGGTTTTCAACAAGTATGACATATAGCTCATAGCCACTCCACCCTTTACGAATAATTTTTTTTCCTCGCTTCAATTCTGGTAAGATTGTTTCAAATGTCATTTACGTTTCCTTCTTTCTTTTTGTTGTTCAATCATTTGGAGTTTCTTTGCTAATTCCAAGTAATCCGGTATTTGTAAATCTTGTGTCACGACAAAATAGTCGAATCGTGCCCATGGCTCACCATGCACTTTGCTCGTTGAAATCAATAAATCAACTGGTTCTGCTTGACTATTGGGTGGTAAAAAGTGCAGTTGATAACTATTTTTAAAAAATTGTTGTAAATCTCGCATTAATAATTTTTCTTCAAATATGGGTAAATCAGTCATTAATAGTAGTGTTATTTCTGGTAGAACAGGGGCGAAATTAGGCATTGTTTTTAAGACCGTTAAGTAACGTTCCACTAAAAACTCCGTATTTTCAAATGCAGGATTTTTTGTATCCTTCCAAAGTTGCAAAAGTAAATCATTCATCCATTTTTTTAAGGTTGGATTTTTTGCTTGTTGTTGATTCCAAAAATGAACACCATTTCCATTAATCGTTTCTTTGATGTGTGGGAATAAATAGGCAAACACATGTCCACTAAGCAAGTAGCCTTTCGCTTCAGTTGGAATAGGTTTTGCTACCTGTCCGCGTTCTTCTTGTGCTTTGATAATCAACTGCTCTGTTTCGCACAATGCCTGGTATGCCCAAGTATTCTTTTGTTCATGGATTGCATAGATTTCCTGAAAAATAGCAGGATAACTGTAGTATTCCTCTCGTGTCATCAATACGAAGAATAATGAGGCCAACTCTGTTTCAGATTGAAAATAATTAGGTAGACTTGGTGCCATAAATGTGCAAAAACGGTGAAAAACAGAATTATCCTTAAGAAAATAAAGTAATTCTGGTCGCAATTTCACCACATGTTTCTGTGACTTTCTCAAAAGAAATGCACCAATCATATATTCTAAACGTCGTTGCTTGATTTCATTAAATTGAACATCAAAGAAGGACATCACTTGAGTAGCTATTTGCTTCACGTCGCTTTGCGAAATTGTTGGAAATGGCCAGATTTTCCCTCTGAACAAGCGCCAAAAGGTCATATGTAAATACATACGGATCGTCATTTCCTCACCTTGTGCAACATACGAGCTACGACGTAAGGTTATCCCATACTCTTTTAATTGTAGTTTCAGCTCGTTGATTTTCCGATGAGCAGTCGATTCGCTGATGTAATGTTTTTGAGCAAATTGATACATCGTTCGAAAATCTTCAAAAAAAATCTCGTGCAATAGCTGATACTTCAGCGTACTTTGCACAAGATAAATCAAAAAACGCTCATACTCAATTGGCTCCAATGTAGCGGGTAAACAAAATCCTTGACGACCATTTTTCTCAAACAAGGGAGTCGATATTTGTGTGAAACGTTGGTAGTTTTTCGTTAATTCGTTCAGATATTTAATAATACTGCGTGCATCAATTCCTGCTGTTTCCGCAAGTTGCGCAGCTGTATGCCAGTTACGATCCTCAAAGCTTTCTAGCAACAAGATTTTATAATATAAGTCTTTATCAAAGTTCTTAAGATAATTCGAAGACAGATACACTAGCATTCGCTCCTTTGCACTAGTTTGTTTCACTATATTCTAGCACAAATCGTGTCTACTCGCATCAAAACAAATGCGCAAATGGTTGGAAAAGCAAAGGTAATAAAAAGACGGTCATCATTCCGTTCACACAAATCGCAAGACCAGAAATGATTCCCTCAACCTCTCCAAGTTCAATCGCGCGTGCTGTTCCGATGGCATGGGATGTACTCCCTAAAGCAACACCCCTTGCAACCGGACTTTTAATGCGTAACAGCTTAAAGACATGCGAAGCAATCAACGAACCAAAGATTCCTGTTGAAACAACGATTGCTAACGTAACTGCGTTGATTCCTCCCATTGATTGCGATAAATCAACAGAAATGGCAGTCGTTACTGATTTGGGCAGCAACGAAATAACGATCCCTTTATTTAGAGAAAAGAAGTAGCTGATACCTAAAGTAACAAAACAATTTGCCACGATTCCTGCTAAAATCGCTGCCATCACAGGGAAAAAGTTTTCTTTTAACAAATGGAAACTTTTATAAAGAGGTAATGCTAATGCAACTGTTGCTGGAGTAATCAACATTGTCATGAATTCTCCTCCAACATTATAGGAGTCATAGCTGATACCTGTAATATGCAAAAAGAAAATAATGACAACAATAGATAAGACTAATGGATTAATAATCGGTAGTTTCACTCGTCGTAAAAATTTATCCGACACTACATATGTACCTAATGTCAAAGTTAATCCAAATAACGGATTACTAAAAAATTCATTCACTAGCCTTTCCCTCCAACTCTTCATTTTGCGGAACTTCAAGTGTATCTACTTTTTTTACAAAGCGTTCAACTAATTCAGCAGTTTTCCCTGCCACGCCCATCGTAACGATTGAACAAACCACTACCGCACCTAAAAGAATGGGCCAAATCGTTGCAATATCATCATAATATTTCAATAAGCCAACTCCTGCGGGAACAAATAGAATCGTTAAATTATTTAAAAGAAAATTACTAGTTCCTTCAATTGATTTTTCTTTGAGTACGCCAGATTCTAAAGCTAAAAACATCAAAATAATTCCAATAATACTTCCTGGAACTGGAAGATGTGCAAATGCGCGTATTCCTTCTCCTAAAATTGAAAAAAAGAGAATAATAACAAATTCACTGAAAAATTTCATTTAATTTCACTCCTTATGTCTGATTTTCATTTTACTAACAATATTTTTCAGAAATTTTCAAAACGTGTAGTTTTTAAACAGCAACATTTGGAGATAACAGCATACATTTTTTGGTATATTTAAGTTATATTTATAATGAAGTTAGGTGTGCACATGAGGACATATTCACTCTTTGCATCATCGTTCTACTTTTAATAGATGAATCAATGCAAATTTATTTTACCTGAAACGTCGATAAATCGTTTTTGAACTTATTCAACTATTTCTCGTTTTATAATCGGTTAAAAATTTGTTTTATGTAGTTAACACCTTCTTTCATGTAGATGTTTATTTTTTTGTAATTTAATAAAACTCGGAGGTATGTATGGATTACTCACTAATGGCTCGCTTAGCGGGTGAATTGATTGGTACAGCTTTACTGATCATCTTAGGTAACGGTGCTGTTGCAAACGTAGACTTGAAGGGAACGAAAGGTTACGGAAGCGACTGGATGTTGATTGCTGTTGGTTATGGATTCGGTGTTATGATTCCAGCAATGATTTTCGGCGGAATCACTGGGAACCACATCAACCCAGCGTTTACAATCGCTCTTGCAACAAACGGACTTTTCCCTTGGAACGAAGTATTGCCTTACATCATCGCTCAATTCGCTGGAGCAATGATTGGACAATTGATTGTCGTTGCATGTTACAAACCATATTATGATCAAACAGAAGACGTGAACCACGTTTTAGGAACTTTCTCATCTATTAATAGTGCAGGTTCTAAACTTAACGGATTCGTTAACGAATTCTTCGGTTCATTCGTTCTTTTCTTTGGTGCATTAGGTATTACAAAAGCTGCTTTCTTCAGCGACAACCTAGGAACAGCTCACTTAGCACTTGGTTTCTTAGTTTGGGCTTTAGTTGCTGGTTTAGGTGGACCTACAGGGCCAGCGTTAAACCCAGCTCGTGACTTAGGACCTCGTATCGTACACGCATTGTTACCATTGAAACACAAAGGCTCTTCACAATGGGGCTACTCATGGGTACCAGTAGTTGCACCAATCTGTGCAGGTCTACTAGCTGTATTCTTATACAAATCAGTCTTCATGTAAGACAAAAAATTCGAGACACCTATGTTTCGAGCCGATCCTCAAAAGTTAGACCAAAAGTCTAACCTTTGAGGGTCGTTTTTTTATCTTCTTTTTCATCAAAATCAGTACAGACAACCGCACAAATTCATCTACTCTTCTCTTTCGTTCCAAAATAGCGCTTTACACTCTTGTGAAATGCTTATCATGAGTTTGTGATTTTTAACACAATTCTTTAGTGGCAAGACTTTTGCTCTCTATAAATAAAAAAATGAGTAAAAACAAAATCATAGAGATCTGATTTCATTTTTACTCATTTAATAAGTGAGCAGTGTCATTCCTTGACGAAATTCGTCTGCTAAATACTTTGAACGATACAAATAGAAGTGGTCTTTATTCTCTCGTAATACCTTGCGTAACTTCATAGGATTATACTGCGTAACCAATTCGTTTTCTAGTACAAATCGTTTTGTTAATTGCCATTCATAATAATAACCAAATGGTCGACAATTATAGGCTGTTTGATGGATTCTCTTTTCTTCAAACCGTCGATGCGTGTGACCAAAAACAACATGATCCACATTGGTATACGAATCAATTAATTCCCCTAGTTTTTCAGAACCTAAGAAAGCATTCAAGGTATTCCATCTTTCGTAGGGTGGTTTTTGATAAACAATAAATTCTTGTTTTGGGACAAAGTGCGTGGCTATAGTTACTTGATAATCTCGATGTTCTAGCTCATCTAGCAATTGCTGTGTACAGTCAATAATCCGTTCCATAATAACCGGGTCCGATGCATCCCGTTTGATATAACGATCATACCAATAAACATTCTTTGTATGTTCGACTTTTCTAAAATCTTTTTCTTCACCAAACGAATAATCATACCAACCATTTAACCCAAGTAAAACAGCTCCTTCATTCATTTGAATATACTTTTCATTTAAAAAATGTTGCTCCGGAAAATGATTCATCGCTTCTTCGCCATGAACATCAGCTAATTCATGATTTCCGAAGTTATAAGTCACTTGGAATCCCAAATGGTCAAAGAACTCAATGACCTCTAGACATCTTTCTACCGTATTCGCAGTATCTCCAGCAAAATGAAGGTGTGTTACCGATTGCTCATACAAAACATCTGCCAAAATTCGTTGCTCTGCTTCTATAAATTGGTTGATGTCTGCGTGTAAGTCACTAATGATCGCTAGCTTCTTCACCTACTCGTCCCTCTTTTCTCCTAACAACTTCTTATATTTCTATGATAGCTTGCTCCTTGTCTCCCACTCTGTGTTCGTGATCCCTCGCAATACATAAGAAATCACTTTTCCATTCCATTTACGTGCATTAGGGATATGCCCCTCTTCCTTCATTCCCAGCTTTTCTAAAACTCGTCCAGATTTTTGGTTTCTCACGTCATGAAAAGCAAATATTCTTACTAATTTTAATTGTTCAAACCCAAGAGCAAGTAGAGCTTCTGCAGCTTCAGGTACATATCCATTGCCCCAGAATACTTTATTTAACACATATCCGATTTCTGCTGTTCCAGCATTTTCATCAACGCGTAAATCAATTGTACCAATCAATCGATTTGACTCTTTTAGTGCAATTCCGTATTTCCCTAAAGGGGCTGCCATAAAGTATTTTGCAATACTGATTTCTGTATCTGATTTTGTTTGATGCATTGGAAAGACAAACTCTGTCGTTTCGGCATCGTGCGCATATGTGAACATATCCAGCACATCATCCATTGTAACTGGACGCAAAACAAGTCGCTTCGTTTCTATTTGTTGGTTCTTTGAAAAAACAACAGCTGAATCAATAAGTATCTCCATCTTACACCTGCTTTCTTTCTTATTACTGTACCGAAAAATAAAATTTTGAGCAAGTATCCATTTTCCTAAAAAATTTATACTTTCCTTTACCATGAAAACACATTTAGTTAAACAAAGTTCACACTTTGTTAATATTCCTTAGATACACTATATTCAATAAAGAAAAAGTACTGGAGGTACTTATTATGGATGAAACAACAAAAACAATTTATTTTATTGAAGAAACACAAAAAATCGAAGGATCATATATTGAAGTTCGTACACTTTTTGTCAATGAAGATAAAGAACAAGCAGTTGCTTTTTATCATCGTTTAGCAAAAAAAGCAGATCATTTCGGTCTTGTTTTAAGTGAATATAAAATCAAAGCACAAACTTCTTCTATCTATCAGCTGTTAAAACGTTGGGCACAACTTCCAACTGATTTTTATCGTAATTTGACAATTTTAAACTACAAACAACTTGCAGAATATTGCTATTAACGCCCCGTTTTCTATGATTTTGAATGTCCGTATTTATTTAGCTGTTGTGTTATACTAAATGTAAGAAATCAACAGAACCTAAGGAGGCACCTCATGGCAAAAGACGAGATGCAAAACCATCTAGATAAGGGAATGTATGGTTCCCCACTTTTAAAACCTGACGAACAGCATAAATATCTTGGAACTTTCCGTGAACGTTGTTATGTAAGTATGACAGTTGCAGAAATGGCTGATTCAGCAAACCAACAAAACTTCCTAAAAGAGTTGGCATTACATCCAGATACACTCATTTTATTGAATGGCGCTACATCAGAATCACTTCAAAGAGAGTACATTCAATTTGCTACGGAAACAAATCATCAATTCAGAATTATCAATGATTTTGTTTCTGATGATCCTGATTCAATCGGTGTTCTTATCGTTACCGACCACGCCGTTGACGAGAAAGTGATTGATATCGAAGAAAAGTACCCTAAATCCTCCGATGAACCAACGCCTATCAAAACAGAACATAAAAAAGAACACTTTTGGAATAAATTGTTCCATTAATCAAATTCTATAAAAAAGCTAGGACAATCACTTGTCCTAGCTTTTTATGTGTTGCTTCATAAATGGTTGATTTTCTTTTATTCGTGCCAATGATTGAGTAAAAATACCTCTGGATAAAGCATTCTTAACACATCCATAGTTAATCGTCTAGACTGACCGGCATATGGATAGGTATGCATGTGCATCGCTGGATTAAAGTTGGCTTCAATAATTCCATACGCATTTTTTACTTCAAATGGATCTTGGTCTTTATCAGGTATAATCAAATCGATTCCACTAACTGCTGCCCCGAGTGTGTCGACTGCGTTGCACGCAATCTGCTTGTATGCCTCAGGAATCTCATCGGTAACATCGATTGAATCACCACCAGTACTTACATTTGAGTTTTCCCTTAAATAAATGACTTGGTCTTGTTTCGGTATTGAGTCAATCGTCATGTGTTGTTCTTTTAACATCAATTGTTCCAACGCACCCAATTGAATCAATTCTAGTGGCGCACGATGATGCGTACCTCGCAATGGATCTTGATTCTTTGTTGCTACAAGTTCAGCAATCGTATGTACCCCGTCCCCTTGAACGTTTGCTGGTACACGTAATAAGATTGCCTTCACCTGATGATCAATAACAAAGAAACGATACTCCGTTCCAGGAAGATATTCCTCCACCAGCACTTCTGCATCTTCAGCAAAAGCAATTTTTAATCCTTCTTGATAATCTTCAAATGAAGCTCCTTGTTTAAAAATCGTGATTCCTAGCCCATAGTTGGTTGATTTAGGTTTGATTACAAATGCTTGTTTTGCAAAACGGGCATATGCCTTTTCAGCGGATTGTTGACTCGTAAATTCCATTCCCATAGGCACACGAAAACCTGCTTGAGATAAAACTTTTTTTGTTACAACTTTATTTTCCATCATCAGTGGGACGATATACGTATCTTTACTTGTCATATTCGCATTTTTCACATATTCTACATGACTACCAAATTGCAGCTTTAAAAATTGGTCTTGGCGATCCAAGACTGAGAACGAAATCCCTTTTTGGATCGTATCAAATAATAAAATTTGTGTAGATAACTCCATTTCTCGAAAGCCTGCTAATTGATAAGGTGCTTGATAACTGTCTCGTTGATACCCACTGGCTAGATTCATCGCCACCTGTTGCTGCGTTATTTTTTGGCTTTCAGAATACAAGCAGCCTGCAATAGTCTTTTCAGGATGTATCAATCGTTCTTCTGCAAATGTAAGGTTCTCAGCCAACGCATCTAGTTTTAACTCTTGAATCATTTCTTTCATCGACTCAAGTAATTGTAATCCTTCATTTTGAAGTGCTGTTTGATGTAGTGGGTGTTCTAATGCCACTCGTTCATTTAACACTTCTCCTTGTTCCACCCATGCATCCGGATCTTCTACTTCATCGATCCAGAGCATATAAAGAAGGAAGAGGTGTAAAAATCGTGCCTGTTCTTTACTTAACCCGACACGTTCAAACGGATTGATATCAATATTTCTTAATTCAATATATTTAATTCCTGTATTGACTAAATCAGAGACTTTCTGCCCACCACGAAAACGAAGTGGTGCATAGAATTCTTTCTCTTCGGATAACTTTCCTTCCTCGATCATTCGCTCAATATCTGCAAGGTATCCTTCTAAAGAACGATAAGAAACGTGGACGTCTTCGTTATTTTTATACCCAAAATGGCTAGAGCGGATGCTTCGAATTGGCTCATCTGGTATCTCCTGA
Source organism: Enterococcus sp. (assembly GCA_047975565.1). Classification (GTDB taxonomy): domain Bacteria; phylum Bacillota; class Bacilli; order Lactobacillales; family Enterococcaceae; genus Enterococcus_B. The sequence continues at coordinate 38,220 of JBKEDT010000056.1, forward strand.
TCATTTTTTGTGAAGTATCCTTTTTCACTTTGTGGTGAAGCCCCAAAAAGGTACGTAATCAGCCAACGATAGTGCAGATAGTTGCGCGCAGCCTTTAAATAAAGTTGTGTTTTAAACTCTTCTAAAGATAGTTGTGTTTGCTGTAGCGCTAACGCTTCTACCAATTCACGGCCATACTCAAAATTAAAGTGAATGCCACTGACCATTTGTTTTCTTTTTCCGTATTCTCTTGCTAAATAGCGACGGTATAACACATCTTCATGCGCTGAAAGCTTTGCAATCATGATATCTTCATCTTTTTCAGGTAGCTCAGGTGGCATACTCAACGGCCAAAGTTGCTCGTTTTTTGGTATCGAACGCCAAGCAACATCGTGGATTGCCTCTAAGTAATCAAATAAATCATCTAGTGAATCTGCAACAGGCGTAATCAATTCCATTTGGGTTTCACTAAAATCTGTTTGGATATAAGGGTTATATGAGCGATTGCCTAAACACGCTGGGTGATCTGTTGTTGCCAATGCACCATCTAATGTAACTCGTTGCCCTTCACGTTCTACGCCAAAGTGGGCTTGTGCTAAGTAAGGTTGAACAGTTTCTTGTCTTAATAATTTTTTTAGTTCCATCATTTTCCTCCATTATGTACCTATACCCTTTATAGTATATAGTAAACTGTATAAAAAAAAGAAATAACTCGCTTAAAAAACAAAAATTTCTAATAAAAAAACAGAGAAATAGATAAGTCATCCATTTCTCTGTTTTTTTATTTTTCTTCTTTTATTAATCCTTTAAACAAACCAACAACAAAATCATTTGGATCAAATGATTCCAAATCATCGATTCCTTCACCTAACCCAACAAGTTTGACTGGTAAATGTAACTCGTTTCGAATGGCAAGTACAATACCACCCTTTGCTGTCCCATCTAGTTTTGTCAGCACTAAACCTGTAACATCTGTCGTCTCTTTAAATTGTTTTGCTTGGACCATTGCATTTTGACCTGTTGTCGCATCTAAAACAAGTAATACCTCTTGTGGCGCTTCTGGTAATTCACGTTGAATCACTCGTTTGATTTTTTCTAGCTCATTCATTAAGTTTACTTTATTTTGTAAACGACCAGCTGTGTCGACTAATAGAATATCCGCTTCCTCTGCTTTGGCTTTTGCAACTGCATCAAAAACAACAGCTGCTGGGTCCCCACCAGCATTTCCACGAACAACTTCAACACCTGCACGTTCACCCCAAACGACTAATTGGTCAATCGCTCCTGCACGGAAAGTATCTGCTGCAGCCATCAAGACTTTTTTACCTTCATTTCTATATTGATAGGCTAGTTTCCCAATGCTTGTTGTCTTCCCAACACCGTTCACCCCAACAAAAAGAATAACTGTTAATCCCTCTGGTTGCAGGTTGATTGTATTTACTTCATTAATACCTTCTTCTTCATACAAATCCACTAGCTTTTCAATGATTGCATTTTGAACTTCTTCTGGTTTTTTCGCATTTCTTAGCTTTACTTCTTGACGTAAAGATTCACTGATTCGAATTGCCGTATCAAAACCAACATCTGCACTAATCAATGTTTCTTCTAATTCTTCAAAGAAATCTTCATCCACTGTTCGAAAGTTCGCAAATAATTCATTCATTCGTTCGCCAAATGTTTTACGTGTTTTTTCAAGTCCTTTATCATATTTCTCTTGGACTTCAATAGCTTCTTCATTTTGTACTTCTTCACCAGTAAAAGCTTTTTTTATTTTATCAAAAAACCCCATCTTTACGCCTCCTGATTCAACACAAATTTTTCGATGACTTGCGCAACTCCATCTGATTCATTGTCTGCAGTAATATAGTCAGCAGATGATTTTACTAAAGGAACTGCATTCGCCATAGCAATACCCATACCGGCATACGTAATCATAGGAAGATCATTTTCTTCATCTCCGATAGCCATCACTTCCTCTGGCATAAGATCTAAATCTTGTGCTAGTAGTGAGATACCATATGCTTTCGTTACTCCTTTGGGCATAAATTCAAGTAACATACTTCTTGTTTTAATGATTTCATATGATTCATAATATTCAGAGGGGATATTTTGGATAGCTGGATCTAGGATATCCTGATCATACGCAATCACAGCTTTATTGATTACTCGTTCGTCGGTAATATCATTCAATACAGCCGGTTCGAAATCAAGTAATTTATTCAATACATTATATAAAGATTGACGGTTTGGTGCACTTGGTAATTGTAGAACTGTCCCATCTGACAACACATCTAGTGGTAAATCTAACGTACTAGCTAATTCATAAAGTTTTAAAATATCTTGTGTTTGCATTACTTTCTTCTCGATGATTTCGCCCGTATCATTTTTTTGTACTAGGCCACCATTAAACGTAATACTATAGTCGCCTGGTTCAGTTAAACCAAGTTCTTCTAGATAATGTGCCATTGCTTTCAACGGACGTCCAGTACATAAAACGATATGCACGCCTTGTTCTTTTGCTTTCTTTAATACCGCTTTATTTCTTATTGAAATTTCTTTTGCTTCATTCAGCAAAGTTCCATCTAAATCGATTGCTACCAACTTGATCATTTACTTATAACTCCTACATCAATTTTTAACAGCTGAGATTTTTCCGTTTTCTTTGACATCCTCTAAACGAACAGAGACGATTTTTGAGACGCCGGATTCTTGCATTGTGACACCATATAATACTTTTGCCGCTTCCATTGTTCCTTTACGATGTGTAACAACAATAAACTGTGTATCTGCTTGAAATTCATTCAGATAGTGTCCAAATCGTGCAACGTTTGCTTCATCTAAGGCAGCCTCTACTTCATCAAGAATACAAAACGGTACTGGCCGTACTTGGATAATTGAAAAAAGTAACGCAATTGCTGTTAATGAACGTTCTCCACCAGATAATAAACTTAGATTTTGTAATTTCTTACCAGGTGGTTGTGCTTCGATTTCGATTCCCGTGGTTAATAAATTTTCCGGATCAGTTAAAACTAATTCAGCACGTCCGCCACCAAACATATTTGGAAAAACGATCTTGAATTTTTTACGAATAGCTTCAAAAGTAACTTTAAATCGTGTTTCGACCTCTTGATCCATTTCTTTCATTGTATCAAAAAGCTGTGTCTTTGCTTCCAACAAGTCATCTCGTTGTGACACGAGGAAAACATAGCGTTCGTTGATTTGTTCAAACTGTTCGATTGAATTTAAATTAACTGGTCCTAAGTTTTCGATTTGTGTTTTGATTTGCGCTACTTTTTCACGACTACTTTCAACATCTGTTGTTTCAGTATACTCTTGCTGTGCTTTTTCAAAGGTTAATTGATATTCTTTTTGCAAGTAGTCTAGTTGTTGATCGAGTACCATCTCCGAACGGTTTTTCTTCACTTCAAGTTTCGTTTGTTGCGCAAATAATTCTTTTTGCTGGCGATTTTGTTCTGCTTGTTTTTCATCCAATCGACTAATCTTTTCTTGTACCTGGTCTCGTGTGGCTTTCGTTGTCGCCAATTCTCTTTGTAGCGCCTCTTGTTGCTTCGAGAGTTCTTGAATTTGTTTGGCTAAACTTTCTTCCGTCACTTCATGACCAGAATAGTCTGCTGTCAAAGTTTCTAATTGCTGCTCAAGTGTTTTTTGGCGTTCAGCTGCTTCTTGTTTTTGCACACGCATGCCCCGAGCCTGGATTTGTAAATGCGTAAATTGTTCTTTTAAAACAGCTAATTGCGCTTGTTTTTCACCGACTTGTGCTTGAATCGTCATTCGTCGTTCTTCCAATTGGTCACTTTCTTGATTTAAAGACTCGATTTCTCGATCAATCACATGACGGTTTTGTTCTAACTCAGCTTGACGTTTTGTTAATTCTTGACGTTCCTTTTGATAGGTTGTCATAAATTGTTGTAATTCTCTTGTTTCATAATCAGATACTTGTTTTTCTTTTTCAAAACGTTGTAAATCATTTTTGACATTGGACAAAAGATTCGTAACCTCTTGTGCTTCAAAACGACTTGATTCATTTGAAGAGCGTAACGTTTCTTGCTTTTGAGTTAATTCATTAACGTGTATTTGTAGTTCTTGCACACGTTTTTCTTTTTCTTTTAATTGTTGTTCTACCTTTTGTAACTCTGTTGTTAGTTGTTTCAATTCTTGACTTTGTGCAAATAAACTCCCCTGATTTCCACGTTTGTTTATCCCACCAGTCATTGAGCCACCCGCATTCATTACATCGCCATCTAGTGAAACTACTCGATATTGATAACGGATTTTTTGTGCGATTTTATTGGCACTATCTAGATCTCTCGCAAATAAAATCGTACCTAGTAAGTTATTGACCACATTTTGGATAGTCTCTGGAAAACGTACTTGTTGACTTGCAATACCGATAAACCCATCTATCTCAGCGGCTTGTGCTTCAATATGTGAAGGGAGTTGTCTAGGCTTAATTGTTGTTAATGGTAAGAACGTTGCGCGACCACCCTTTTGTTGTTTTAAATACATAATGGCTTGACGTGCATTTTGTTCATTTTCAACAATTACATGTTGTGCGGAACCGCCAAGAGCAGTCTCAATAGCTAGTGTATATCGTTCAGGTACATCGATTAATTCCGCTACTGCACCGACAATTCCAGATAACTGTGCCTTATGTTGTAAAACAATTCGTACCCCTTGGTAAAACCCAAAATAGTTTTCTTGTATATCCTGTAAACTTTTCTTACGTGCACTTAGCTGTTGCACTTGGTTCATCAACTGATACATTTCTTGCTTCGTTGTTTCCAATACCGTTTGCTGTTGACTTAAAACTGTTTGTGTTTCTTCAAGTTCTTTGATTTGTTGTGCTACTCGTTCATGGATTTCTGCTAGTTGTTCATCAAGTACAGCTTTTTTTGTCGTAAGTTCAACAACTGCTGACGATACTTCTGTTTGTTTTTCAAGGGTGCGTTCATTTTTGACATTTTCTAGTTGATAACGATGCTCTAGATTCTTTAAATCATTACTGACAGTCGCTTGTTCTTGCATCAAATCAACATATTGATTACGTAAATCTGCTAGCACTTCTTTTGGTGATTTTTGATATTTAGCTAAATCTTTTTGAATTTGTACGAGAGCTGCCTCTTCCTTATGTATGGCAGCTTCTTTTTCTGCTAAGTCTTGTTCAAGTTGTTGCTGTTGTTTGGCAAATTCTCGGACTTTTTTCTTCGCCTCATCTAAGGACTCTTGATACTCTTGGGTACTTTTTTGTGTATGTTTTGAGCGTTCAAGTAAGACTTCTTTTTGCCCTTCTGTTTGCTTTAATTTTTCAGTGATTTTTAATAGTTGCTGTTGATTTTCTTCAATGAATCGATCCGCAACTGTTCGCTGCTTCCGCCACTCAATCAATTGTTTTTCTTGTTTTTGGATTTGGCTAGTCAATGTCTCGACGAATTGGTTTTGTTTTGCAAGTTCTTGCTTTTGTTTTTCCCATTCCGTCTTTGCCAATTTGATTTCAGCAATCATGAGTGAAATATCTGTTTGTGTAAGTTCTTCTTTTAGATGTAAGAATTGCTGTGCCACTTTCTTTTGTTCTGTTAATGGCACCAGTTGCTCTTCTAATTCAAAAACAATATCTTGTACACGACTTAGATTATCTTCTGTTTCAAAAAGTTTTTGTTCCGCTGCTTTTTTCTTTTGTTTGTATTTTAGTACACCCGCAGCTTCTTCAAAAATCCCACGTCGGTCTGTTGGTTTACTGCTAAAAATCGCTTCTACTTTGCCTTGAGAAATAATCGAAAATGATTCTTTCCCAAGACCAGAATCCATAAATAATTCTTGAATGTCCTTTAATCGACAACTTTGTTTATTGATAAAAAACTCACTTTCACCTGTACGACGATAGCGCCTTGTTACACTAATCTCTGCATAATCTAACGGTAAATAGTTATCACTATTATCTAAGACAACTGTCACTTCAGCCACATTTAACTGTTTTCTCGTGTCAGACCCAGCAAAGATAATATCGGGCATTTTCCCACCGCGTAAACTTTTGGCAGATTGTTCACCTAGTACCCACCGGATAGCTTCAGTAATATTACTTTTCCCACTTCCGTTTGGTCCGACAACTGCTGTAACACTGTTTTCAAAATCAATGACTGTGCGATCTGCAAATGATTTAAATCCAGCAATTTCGATTCGTTTCAAATACAAGAAATTTTTCCCTCACTTACTTTTCCAAGCGTGCTAGTGCATTCTCTGCAGCTGCTTGTTCTGCTAATTTTTTTGACTTTCCTTGCCCAGTTCCGATTAACCGATCGTCTACATAAACTTCTGTCCAAAATACTCGATCGTGTGCTGGACCTTCCTCTTTAATTAAACGATAATCGATGAGTACATCACCTGAACGTTGTAATACTTCTTGTAGGCGTGTCTTATGATCCATCTCATGTGAAAAAGCACCTGCTTCAACTTTTGGAAAGATAACTGTTGTAATAAATTTTTGTGCTTCTTCAAATCCTTGATCTAAATATAATGATCCTAAAAATGATTCAAACAAATCACAAAGCAATGATGCACGATTACGTCCACCTGAGTTTTCTTCACCTTTTCCGAGCATAATGTAGCGATCGAAATGACATTCTTTGGCAAATTTTGACAAGCTATCTTCACAAACGATTGCTGCGCGTAGCTTGGTCAATTTTCCTTCTGGAATATTTGGATACATGCGGTATAAATATTGTGATACAAGTAGTTCCAATACTGCATCTCCTAAAAATTCCAACCGTTCATTATCTGACAAGTGTAGATTGCGATGCTCATTCACATAGGATGAATGGGTAAAGGCCTGTTCGAGTAAATTTAAATCGTGAAAAACGATTCCATAATTTTTTTTGATTTCTTCTGTCAACTGACTATCCATTATCCACATTCCTTTGGTTGATTTTTTCCGATACCTCCTTATTATACTGGTTTTTCTAACTTTTTTAAATATTTGAACCAAAACTTAACGAAACCCCAATCTATTTACTCGAATACAAAAATAAACGAGCAAAAGAAAGAGTTTTCTCTCTTTTTGCTCGTTTATTACTCGTTTATTTACGTGAATCTGCGGTTAATTCAATTGTTGCCCAAGGATATTCATCTGGTGCATAGTCCCACGTAAAGTTTTTCACACGATTTGATACTGGTAACACTTCATTTCTGTAAAGTGTTGGAATTACAAATGCTTCTTCTGAAGCATATTCTTGCCATGCATCAAATGCTTCTTTACGTTTGTCTTCATCAAATGATTCTTTTGAATCGATTGCTTCAAGTAATTTAGTATTTTCCTCTGAAGCAAAACGTGTATAGTTGAAGGCTGAATTTTCACCATATAAGCCCATTGGCGACGGATCTGTACCAACTCCCCATGCACCTTGGTACACGTCAATTTCAGGGTCATCATTTTCTAACTTGTCATAGAATGCTTGGAAATCAATTAATCGTCCTGTTGTGTATTCCACATTTAGACCAATTTCTTCCCATTGTTGAACATAGTAGTCTGCCAACGGTTGTGCTGTTTCGCCACCAGACATTGAAGCAAAGTTGATTGTTAATTTTTCTCCGTCTTTATCCTCACGAATACCATCACCATCAACATCTTTATATCCTGCATCGTCTAATAATTTATTTGCTTTATCTACGTCTTGTGTATAGCCTTTTACAGACGTATCATGTAGTGTTTCAAATACAGGTGGAATCAATGTCGTTGCATTAGAACGAAGTCCATTATAGAACTTGTCTCCTACCGCATCGTTATCGATTGCATAACCCATTGCTTGACGTAAGCTCTTATCAGCCATTTTCGCATCTTTATTGTATTCTACTTTGCCTTCTTCATCATTCCATGTACCTAATTTGAAGCCAATGTACGTATATGATTGTTCTGGACGTCCAAGAATTTGGTAGCCTTCAACATCACTATATGTTGAATACGTATCTGTTGGCATTGATAAGGCCATATCGTATTGTTGCGCTTTTAATGCTTCAACGATTGATGCTGACGGTACAGCTTTCATCTTGATTTTGTCTAATTTTGGTTTTTCTCCGTAGTAATATTCATTTGGTGCGTATTCTACTGATTCACCAGCTACTACATTTGTCATGTAGTAAGGACCAAATGAAACGGGATTTTTACGGACAGGATCACTCGATTCCATATCTTTGATAGCAATTCCATCAAAGGTATGTTTTGGTAATGCAGAACCATAAACACCACCGTCTACTTGTAACATGCCTGGTTGTACTTCTTTATATGTGATAGTGATTTGTTTGTCGTTATCTTTCTTGATACCAGAGATCGAATCTGCTTTTCCATCGTGGTAGTCTTCCATTCCCACGATATTGGTGAAGTTATTGTCATAGCGAATTCCTGTGTAATCTTTGCTTCCGATTACTTCGTAGGAGAAAATCAGATCATCTGCTGTGACATCTACACCATCTGACCATTTCAAGTTGTCACGTAGAGTAATTGTAGCGGTATTTTTATCTTCATCTAAGTCTAAATCAGCTGGACCGCCATCAACGATTTGGAAATTCTCATCATTGTAGAACAATGACTCGTCACTTGGTTTCATAAATTGCGCATCATAGTTATCTTGATAAAATTCTGTTTGGAATAATCCTTGGAACTGTGTATCCATAACAACAGCGACATCTAATGTTCCGCCGTCTACTGCATCACTATCATTTTCTACGGATAATGGCATACTGCTGATATCTTCTGTTTCCGTTGCACTCTTATCACTTGAGCTGCCACTACCACATCCGGCCAGCGCCAATGCTGCAAGTGATGTTAATGTTACTAATCCAAAAATCTTTTTATTCATCCTATATCCTCCTTTATTTAACCTATCCAATTAACTTTATTACCCTAAGCGTTGACGTGCATCCGCAGAACGCTTGAATGCTTGACCAACATAATTTATACATAACATCAAAACTAAAATGAGCATTGATGCAGGTAACCAGATCCATTGTTTATTGACCAGAACGTCCCCGCTGCTGGCGTAACTAATTAAAGTTCC
>JBKEDT010000018.1:0-26901 GCA_047975565.1 Enterococcus sp.
GTTCCCGAACCCTTTTCCGATCGCAAATACCCTTCATTTACTAAAAGTGCGATTGCTTGACGAACAGTATAACGACTCACTTGATAATCTTTTTGTAGTTGAAGTTCCGGTGGTATCACACTGCCAATCGGGTATACATTTGTCTTTATTTTTTCTCGCAAATCATCTGCGATTAGTTGATATTTTGCTTTGGACATAGCTCATCTACTCTCCCTACCACTTTATCTATACAATAAACTTATTTTACCATACCTGACGGAAAAACAACTTTCTTAAAAAAAATAACAACAACCACCAAATAAAACAAAGCTTGGTGGTTGTTGTTATTTTTATATGATTAACCCAAGAATAAACTTATGCCATTGCTTGTTCTACTGTACTCAATTCTAGTATATCAATATGTTCAATACGATTGTTCAGAGCATCAATCGACGCTTTCATTTCATTCATTTTTTCTACCAACAGATTTCGTTGTTCAAAAAGCAATTGTTTTCGTGCATCAATCGTTTCATCTGCTCCATCATCATATAAATGAACATATCGAATACTTGCTTCAATAGATAACCCACTATCTCTTATTTCTTTTGCAAACTTCAACCAGCAGAGATCATCAGAAGCAAAGTTTCGAACGCCATTTTCGTTTCGAGTTACTGGTGGAATCAGCCCAATTCTTTCATAATACCGGATAGTAGCGGATGAAATCCCGAATTGTAAACTTACTTCTTTAATGTTCATTTTTCTCTCTCCTTTTTGTTTGTTCACTTGTTACTTTTTATTTATTCGAAGCGACATCAACACATGCAAGTGCATTCAAGCTTCGTGGATAGCCAATAAATGGTACAAGTTGAGAAACCACTTTTATCAAAAATTCTTTATCATTTCCGATTCGCATATTTGTAGCTGCATGAGAAGTTAACTGAGGATCACACCCGCCCTGAGCTGCAAGAAAACAGAATGTGATCATTTCTCGTTGACGATAATTTAATCCTGTTCTTGTATAATAATCACCAAAACAGTTATCCGTTAACCACTTATTGATATGCTGTGTTTCTTTTGGACCAGATGTAGCAAAGTCTTCCATTTGATTACCGACAATATCTACTAGCGTTTCGGCACCTTTTTCTAAGCGGTTTTCCATAGTAGTTGTTGCTTGACCTTCTAAAGGAAGTGCAATCTTATTCGCGGTAAAAATTTCGTTTGTCGCTTTCAAAAATGGAAATAAACGGCCAATTCCTTGATAAGCTGCCCCTTGATAAACGATTTCTTTGATTTCAATAGGTGTAACACCAAAATTCATAGCGGCTGGAACCATCGCTTTATATTCATCAATGCTTTGTGACCCAATCAAACTTGCAAGGATAGCCATAAATCGAACACGATCATCTAAATCAATTTCATGGAGTACTTCATCAAATGCAAAGTTATCAAATCGTTCAATAAATTCTGGATCGGTTCTTAAAAAATCTGAAACATAACCTGGAAACATTTTTTCATGGAAATCTGCTGCATAGTTTGTAATAGTCATTTATCTATTCCTCATTTCAATTCGTATTTTCTTTACATTCCTAGTGTACAATCTCCCACAAATTAGAACAATTTCTCTTGCTAATCACATGCATAAGTAAAACTTATACAAAAAAATAGAACAAAACATTAAAATGTTTTGTCCTATTTTTCTTTTTTAGGATGAAATTGTTGACGGAGTAACTGTACAAATTCTTCAATATAGTAGGTTGATCGTTCCTTCTTCCAAAAAGCACAAAACGTTCGAAAAAGTGATTCATTATTTTTAGTTAAAGCTACTCGCTTCACAGAGACAGTAGGTTCAGGTAAAGTGTCTACTTCCTCAACAGGAAGAAATCCTCGGTTCCCTATCACCATCATTCGCCCTTCTTCTAAACTTTTTGCAAATAAAAAGGTGCCATTAAATCCTAAAATATTTCGATAAAATTCTGCTTCAGATTCTTGTTGTGTTGGGTTAGCTACCAATATACAAGGAACTGACTTTAATGTTTGAATATCTATTTTTTTCTGAGAGCTGAACGGATGTCTAGCAGATAATTCGATTGCCATTTTTGGACGAGCAATTTCTTCATTCCTATACTCTGGTGAAAAAGCTCTTCTTTGATCACTCAAAACAATATCTACCGTATCTTGTAGTAATTCTTGATACAATTCTTCATGCGTGCCATTAAAAATATTGATTGAAACTTCTGGGTATGTTTCATAAAATTGAGCAATCGTTTGATTTAGTTCTTGCCCACTATACATCGCCAAATAGCCAATGTTCAAATTTAATTCTTCATCTTCTCCTAAGATATGCGTCTGTTCTTTCACTATTTGAATTTCTCTCAGCAATCGTTTTGCTTCACGGTAAAAATACTCACCAGCTGGTGTGATAGTAAATTTGCGATGCTGGCGATGTAGCAAATCCGTACCCAGCTCTTCTTCTAACGCTTGGATTTGTTGAGAAATTGCTGATTGTGAAATAAACAGCTCTTCAGCAGCTTCAGTAAAACTATTTTTTTCAACGACAGAAACAAAATAGTGCATTTGCCTAAAAAGCATTTTTTCACCACCACCTCTATCTATACTCTAAGTAAAACAATAAAAGATACTGAACGCAAGGTTACATAATTGCATTAGATTCAGAAAATTCATGATTAATAATATCTACTAACGTGAATTGTTCATCTTCATAATCAAATTTTAGAACACAGCAATTTCCAATTCGTGACTTTTGATCAACTGTACTCTTATGTTCCCAGTTCCGCATAAATTGACGACATGCAGCGCCATGAGAGACAACTAGAATGTTCTCTCCTTTATCTTGATTCATGATTTTTTGTAACGCCGTTGAAACTCTAGTACGAAATTGATGTTCTCGCTCACCACCAAATTGCTCAAAGTAATCGCCATAAGGAAGGGGCGGATTCAACGACACCGATTCACCTTCATACGTACCAAAATTCCATTCTTTCAATTCTTTAATTCGAGTATACGGTTTTGAGGTTATCAATTCTAATGTATCGACTGCCCGCTCCGAGGTTGATGTGTATGCGCTATCAATTTGGATGTTATTTTGAAGAAAGTATTTTTTTACCATGCATGCTTGTGCAACCCCTTTTTGTGTTAAAGGTGAGTCACACCATCCTTGAATTTTCTTTTGTTGATTAAATAAAGTTTCTCCATGTCTAACTAAAAAAAGAGTTCTTTTCATTCATCGGATCCTTTCCTTTTCTTTATTCTAAAATCGGGCTGAGAGACAATAGTCTCAGTCCGATTCGTTGTTTTATTTATTTAATTCTTGTGTTGCTACTAACCCACCTGCAACATTCGTTAAATCTGGGTGATCTGCTGCAACAATTAGTTTTTCATTGACAAAAGCCATCAAGCCTAATTCACTCATTTCGCGACCAAATCCAGATAATTTGATTCCTCCAAATGGAAGTTCTGGTAATGAAGTCATGAAACTATTTACAAAGACCATGCCAGTCTCAATTTGAGAAGCTACACGTTCTCCACGTACACGATCTCCAGAGAAGACAATTCCTCCTAAACCGTATTGTGAATCATTCGCCAAGGCAATTGCTTCCTCTTCTGTTTCAACTTTATATACTGAAGCAACTGGGCCAAACATTTCTGTATAACGTGCAGGATTATCTTCAGCAATATCTGTTAAAATCGTTGGTTGGAAGAATTGTCCATCCAGTTCATCTACCGTGCTCCCACCATAGTAAAGTGTCGCACCATGTGCCACGGCATCGTTTACTTGTTCTTGAATCTGTTTTTTTGCTTTTTCAGAGTTCATTGGTGCAATGGTTGTTTTAGCATCCATTGGATCACCCATAGTTACTGCAGCAAAATTTGCTTTTAGTTTTTCTAAGAATTCATCGTATACATTACTCATAACAATAAATCGTTTTGAAGATGTGCAGACTTGTCCGTTGTTATAAAGACGTGCTCGCCATGCAACATTCGTTACTTCATCCATGTTACTGTCGTCTAAAACAACGAACGCATCCATGCCACCCAGTTCCATACTTGTTTTTTTCAAATTTTGAGCAGCTTCGATAGCAACCGAGCGTCCACCACGCTCAGAACCAGTTAACGCAACACCTTGTACGCGTTTATCTGCAATGATTTCTCCGATTTGCCCATACGATAACCACATGTTTACTAAACTTCCTTGTGGCGCTCCTGCTGCCAAGACCATTTTTGCAAATGCATCAGAAGAACCTGGTGTATTTGATGGTCCTTTTAGAATCATCGGATTTCCAACCATAAAGTTTGGTGCAAAGACACGCATGATTTGATAATAAGGAAAGTTCCATGGCTCAACAAGCATCAAGACACCAGTCGAACTTTTTTCAACATAGGCATGTCCATTTGCGATTGTTTGTAGTTCTGTAGGTTCAAGCATTGCTTCTGCGTGATCTGCAAAATAATCTGCAATAATCGCACACAGTTCCACTTCCCCCATAGACTCAGAAAGTAATTTTCCCATATCAACTGTTGCGATACGTGCTAACTCTTCTTTATTTTCTCGAAATTGCTTGGCAATGTTGTGCAAAATTGCTGCTCTTTCTGCAATTGGTTGTTTTTTCATTCGTTGATATAACTCACCCGTAACATCAAGTGCTTCTTTTATATCAGCATCTGTTGCATCTGGATAGGTTTTGATTAATTCATTTGTATAGGGATTGATTGTTTGATAAGCCATTCATTAGGCCTCCTAAATTTATTTATTTTCTTCAGGAATATCGCTAAATTTCGCATATTCTGTTTCTTGTTTGTATTCATCTAAACGTTGTTCCAAACGTTCAATTGTCGATTTCAATGCACCAGAGCCTAGTACTAAATGTAATGGTGCCGGTGTAATGTCCGCACTTTCAATAATTTGTTGCGCCATCTTTGCTGGATCACCTACAGCTAAACCATTTTTAGGGTCTAACATTGCTTTAAAGGCATGCGCTGGATTTCCTTCATACGCTGGATTTTCTTGTGCAACATGTGCGCTACTATAGCGAAATTCTGTTCGTGCGCCACCAGGTTCAATGATAGAAACACCTATTCCAAATGGTGCAACTTCTTGTGCAACAGATTCACAGAATCCTTCAATACCAAACTTACTTGCATGGTACATCGAGTTTCCTGCAAAGGCGACTTGACCACCATAAGAGGAAATTTGGATAATTCGTCCTTCACCCGCTTCTCGCATGTACGGTAAGATTGCACGAATCATTGTAATCGGACCAACTAAATTTGTATCTAAAATCAATTGAACTTGTTCATCCGTCAATTCTTCAGCAGCACCAAACAATCCGTATCCAGCATTATTGATCAATACATCAATTTTAGAGTGACGTGTATAGGCTTCTTTTACTACTGCGTAAATTGCCTTTGTATCGGTCACATCTAGAATCATACAATCAAATGTATCAGGATACGTATCGATCAAACCTTGTACTTTTGTTGTATTGCGTACTGTCCCGATTACAGTATCCCCTTTTGCTAATAATTGTTCTGTCATATTGTAGCCGAAACCACTACTAACTCCGGTAATCAACCATGTTTTACTCATCGATTTTTCCTCCAATTAATTCATTTTTTTGATAAAAGTAGTAATTATTTGTTTTATTTGTTGCTTATCTAATTCGTTTGAGCGTACCTCAAACCCATTAGCAACAAGCAAGTTACTTTTTAAAGTCTTTTTAAAGTTTTCTTCATATTCCTCTGATTGCCCGGCACTCGTATAAAACGGAACCACCCGGATAGGTTTATTGGGTAATAATTCAAAAAACTTTAAAAGAGGTGTAGCAGGCTTACCACTCCAAACGGGACCACCAATAAAAATTGTGTCATATGCAGCTAGGTTTTCTGGAAAATTGCTCAATTCTGGTAGTCGATTTTTCGCAAGCTGTTCATTTGCCTGATCATTTGTTTCATACATATCCTTCGAAAATGTATCTAAGGGAACTGTTAAAGCCACTAAATCTGCTCCAATTTGTTGTGCAAGTGCTTCAGCAACTTTTTTAGTATTCCCCGACCATGAATAATATGTTACTAGTACTTTTGACATACGGATTCTTCTTTCTTTATTCTGGGCGATTGATTCCTAGACTATCTCTTGAGCCTAAGGTAGAATCTTCCACTAAACGTTTCACCAAATCAGCAATCGCCTCAACTGCAACATCATGTCCTCCGAATGGTTCTCCTTTATGGGTGATTTCATATGCTGGGTCTCCATGATCAAACCATCCTGGACGAATAATTGTATAATTTAAATCTGAGCTTTCAATGACATCTGCCGCATCACGGTAGGATTGTAAGATTAGATTACTCTTTAGATTCCCTCCAGCCCCAACAGATGATGGAATTTCATTGTAAATACCCATTGACGTAATAAAGAGTAAACGTGAAACGTGTTCTTCATCCATTGCTTGAACGATGCTTTTAGCCATAGATTTTAAATTTCCACTTAAAGCCGCAAATACTACATCTTGTCCTTTTAATGCATTTTTCAAATCTGTGTCCGAATTGACATTGCCACTTATTGCATGTTCACGTGTGGTATCAATAGATAACTGGCTTGCATGACGTGAAAATAATGTAAGCTGATTTGTTGTTTCTGTTAACAAAACATTTCGAACAGCACGTCCAACTGTTCCTGTTGCTCCAATTAATAGTACATTCATTTATTTTTCCTCCTAATCACTCATTCATTACTAGTACTCTATTCCTTGAAGTACACTTCAAGTCAAGAAATATGTCTTTTATTTTTAATTTGGGATGACTTCATTCAATTGAACTCGCCACTGATCTGCTTTTTTTATCAAAGTAAATGTAGAACGCACTGACCAATTACTTGGTCTAGCTCCGCTGAATGACGCACTTAAAATCGTATCTGTTTGAACGATAGCCTCATTTTGTGTAAGGCTTTTGATAAGTGGCTCACCCACCGTCTGTTTTGTATAAACCATTACACCCGTAGTTAAATCATTTAACCATTCTTCACCTGTCTGACGACGTCCACTCATATGGACCAAAATGAAATCTGATGTCATCATGTTTCGCAGCTTCGCAACATCGTTTCTTCCCATTGCCTCGTTAAACGTAAGAATTGTTTCCTTTACTTGTATTTCTTCCTCCATCTAACTTCCTTCTTTCATCAATAAAGTAACGATAAACCTTAAAGTTTACTTCAACGCAAGACTTTTTATTTATTTTTTAATATACTGGGCGATTTTCTCCTTGAGTAGCGGTATTTGCAATACCAATACTATCGTTTATATATAAATCAGGAGTTTCTATCATTGATAAAACAGCATCTGCCATGCTTTGACGTGAACCAGAGACGCCTTTGTATGTTTCATGTTTATGTGTCACTTCATACTCGATTTCATCACGGTCGTTCAGCCAAGGTAACCGTAAAGTCGTATACCCTACTCCTGATTCTGCTAATAATTTGTCTGATTGGATAGCTGCAGCTAAGCCACTTTTCACTTGTACCAAATTCCAGCGACCAAACTCGCCAGGTACTTCATTATATAGACCTAAAATATTGGCATAGATAATTCGGTCAACATTTTCCTCTTTCATTGCCGTAATCACATTCTTTGTAGGTCGATTCTTCTTATCATGATCAACCGAAGCGACAAAAACAACATCTTGTCCTGCGACTGCTTGCTGCACTTGCTCTTCATTTGTTACGTCCACTTCCATTAACTTCACTCGCGGATTATTTGCCAAGCTTTGTAATCGCTTGGGATTTCTTAGACCTAAAGTAAGAACAACATCTTGAAATCTTTCTTCTGATAAAATACGTTCCTCAACAATACGTGCAATTTGTCCATTTGCTGCTAAAATCAATACGTTCATTTTTCTTCCTCCAACAAATCATTTATTTAAATAGAGTGTAAACCTTAAAGTTGACTTCAAGGCAAGTCATCTGCTTAAAAATTTTAGCTGATACTAAAAAAGAGCGATACCAGCAGTTAATTGGCTCTATACTTTATGGGACTGATGAATCAGAAATGATTCTTCAGTCCCATTTTTCATTAACAAAAAAATCTGGAACAGAAAATTGTACTTTCTGTTCCAGATTCACCTTAGATTGACTCATCAGTCTTTATTGACAAAGAACCAAAATAATAGTACTTTGCTTTTTTATAGAATAACAATTTAGGCTGCTTCTTTTTCATTCTTTAATAGATAGCCAATAGTAGTACCCACAAGGATACCCAAATAAATAAATACTAATGTTTGAACTTTAGTGTATCCTATGTCAAAAAACCAGTCAATTAGTGAAGAGAAAAATATAACAAGTCCATAATATTTAAACGAGAAGCCAAAAATATTTTTAATCAACCCACTCATAGATTTTCCCTCCTTTTATTAACTTTTATTATTGATAAACGATATTTGAAATACCAAACCCTCTAATTTTATAAATTACACCACGATTAAATAGTCCGTGACTCGCAATTTGTCCTGCAACAACTCCTGCAATGGCAGTTCCCACCCCTGGAAATAGCACAGCTACAGTAGCAGAAATCCCATTAATTCCAAAAGCATACATTTGATCTGTTTGTTGAACGTTTATATCTTTATTATTCAAAATGTCAGCACTAACACTGATGACTGGAACGAATGCAGAAGTCCCTAGAAAAACACTACCCATTAACAAAACTAATTTCTTTTTCATTTTAACACCTTCGTTAATATTATTAAGAAAGCGCTCACCTCATAGTTAGAGTACCATGTATAATATATAAAGTACATTTCAGAAATATTATAAGAAATGAAAAAATTGACTGTTTATAGGAGGTAAAATCAAATTAAGCCTCGTTTCTTTTCGTTTTTTGAAATCTCATTAGTAATTTTTGGCGATTTTCAGAACTAGTTTCGCATTTAACATTTAACGATTTTGCTTTTTTTAAACAGAGGCTTAGAATCACCCAGATATTTTCACAATAAACCGCCTATCCCTTACTCTATCAAGTGATTAGGCGGTTTTTAATTTAAATTTTTTGTGAACTTTATCTTCTGCAATCTTATTTGTCTATATTTGCAGATAATCGTAAACCATACTACTGTATAAATGAAAAGAGAGCTGCGCGAACAGCTCCCTTTGGTACAGCACCGTTTTAAAAACGGTGGCAAGAGTTTAATCCATAAAGTAATCGTCACTCTGCAAAATGATACACTCTCCTTAAAGTAGACACTAGAAATAAAAAATCTAGTGAACTTTAAAGGCTCTTTGTCAAATCGTTCTGAGATAAAATCTATCCATTTCATGTCCATTCATTTTTATTTATGCGCTAAGCGTTATTCTCCAACCATTCCATCGCCATCGTTATCTTGCATGTATTGATACAGCCAATTATCACTCGTAATTGGCATGGTATAACCAGCATTTTTCGCCTCTTGAATGGTTACTTGACCATTCCCGTTAGCATCCACACTAGCAATATCTCCTGAAGCTACAGCAGTTGATGCACTACTTGAAGTAACTAAAGGCGTTGAAGAACTAGTGGAACTGTTTCCAGTTAATCCAAGTGATGCATTCACTTCATCTGGATTCGTATTATCGAAATCTTCAACGATTTGGTTTCCATTTAATAGATACGTATAATGATAATGCGAAGGTGTTTGTGTACTGGTGTCAGGATATGTGATAGTCGCTTCAAAATCCGTTGCTCCTCCGGCTGCACGGATGGATTCTTCCATGTAGGCTTGGTCCCCATGGCGATTCAGCGTACTTTCTTGCGGTGTGATATTATAGGCATTTGATACCCCACCCAAAGAATCAGCAATAATATGCCCTTCATCTAATGTATCACTCTCTACACCCGGGACTTTTGCTTCATCTGCATAATATCTACCGGTTGATAGCACAGGTTCTGTCGTATCGTCTTGAATGATGATCTTTTCAGCAGTTACTCGTACTAGCTGCCCGTATTCATTCGTATACGCCCAATATTCTCGGTCACCATAGCCGATATCAACAACAACATTCGCTAAGCGCTCTCCACTAAGGTCTCCGCCATCCACTTCTATTTGTTTATTATTTGCGTAAGGATTGTCTGATGCTTGTGTTTTTGTTGAAGAACTCTCGGTTGTTGTGTCACTTGTTGTGTCACGTGTTGTACTACTTGTAGAAGAACTTGATGTTTCTTTTGCCGACAGACTACTTGTTGTACTGTTTGAGTCACTCACTGTACTTTCCGTGCTTGAGTTGCTTTCTTTGGCAGTTTCTTTAGTTTCTACTGTTACACTTTTATTCGAAGATTCTACTTTTTCTCCATCTGTACAACCTGCCATAACAAATAAAAGTAACCCTAACGTCAAATAATTGATTCCCTTTGTCATTTGTAAACTCCTATACTACTTTTTTCCTCATTTTATCAGAAGTAGGTAAAGAAATCATGACTTTTTCATAGAGACCGTTATTAAAGGACGGATTAAATAAAAATAATTTTTTATTGACTTAGAGTTCACTTTAAGGTCTATACTTCATTTGTTCAATAAATCAAATGAAATTTAAGGAGATGTCAAATCTATGAAAGCTGCTTTTTTTGTTAAGCCTGGTGAAATGACAATTACAGAAATAGAAAAACCTACGATCCAACATCCTGAAGATGCGCTCATTCGCATTGTCCGTGCAAGTGTCTGTGGATCTGATTTGTGGTGGTACCGTGGTATCAGCGCAAAAGATGAACACACGCAAGCAGGACATGAAGCCATTGGAGTTGTCGAAGAAGTTGGGACAGATGTTACAAACGTCAAACCTGGAGACTTTGTCATTGTTCCATTTACGAATGGTTGTGGACATTGTGCAGCTTGTTTAGCTGGTTTTGATGGAAACTGTTTAACTAACGCTGCTGGTGCAAGCACGTACCAAGCTGAATATGCACTTTATCCTAGTGCTAACTGGGGTCTAATCAAAATACCTGGTCAACCAGAAGATTATTCAGATGAAATGTTAAGTTCATTTGTTACACTTGCTGATGTTATGGCTACTGGCTATCATGCAGCTGCAAGCGCTGAAGTAAAAGAAGGCGATACTGTCGTCGTTATGGGTGACGGTGCTGTTGGCTTATGTGGTGTTCTATCTGCAAAATTACGTGGTGCAAAACGAATTATTGCAATGAGCCGTCATGAAGATCGCCAAAAATTAGCGATTGAATTCGGCGCAACAGATATTGTTGCAGAACGTGGTGATGAAGCTATCGCAAAAGTAATGGAATTAACTGGAGCTGGTGCAGATGCGGTCTTAGAATGTGTTGGTACAGAGCAATCTGTTGATACAGCAATTAAAATTGGTCGCCCTGGGGCTGTTATTGGTCGTGTTGGGATTCCACAAAATCCAGAAATGAATACGAACGAACTATTCTGGAAAAATACTGGTTTACGTGGTGGAATCGCTGCTGTAACAACCTTTGATAATGAAGTTCTATTAGAAGCTGTATTGAACGGTACAATCAATCCAGGAAAAGTATTCACAAAACGTTTTGCGCTTGATGAAATCCAAGATGCCTATGCTGCTATGGATAAACGTGAAGCAATTAAATCATTATTGATTATTGACAAATAATGATTCGATGGACTGAGACTTTCCCATGTTTCAGTCCATTTTTTTCAAATAATTAAAAGAGGAGGAACCGAATATGCCACTTATGCGAATCGATGTGCGAAAAGGTCATGATGAAACCTATCTAAAAAAACTACTCGACATTGCCTATGAAGTACAACTAGAAACCTTTCATACTCCATTAGGTGACCGTTACCAACTATTAACGCAACATGAACCTTTTGAAATGCAGATTTTGGATACTGGATTAGGTATCTCACGAACAAAAGATGTCGTAGTCTTTCATTTGACAACGCGTCCTAGAACAAGCGAAAGCAAAGAACTGTTTTATAAAACGCTCGTTACTCGTTTGCACAATGAATTAGGGATTTTACAGACAGATGTTGTGATCAGTTTATCCGTCAATACAGACGAAGACTGGAGCTTTGGAAATGGTGAAGCACAGTTTTTAACTGGACAACTATAAACGACGAATATTTGTCAATACATGTAATTCGTGCTATTATATAAATGAAAAGAGAGCTGCGTCAACAGCTCCCTTTGGTACAGCACCGTTTTAAGAACGGTGGCAAGGTTTTAATTACAAAAAGTAACCGTTACTTGCCAAAGTTAGACGGTTACTTTTTTTTGTCGTTTTTTACAATCCCTAGGATACCAAAGATAATCGTCGCGATCAATGAACCGAAACTAATCATTAGCGCTAGAGCTGTTTCAACTGGCAAAAGGCTTCTCCTTTCGTTTGATTTTGGAGATACGCACATACGCATCACCTCACTTTCGATCAGATAGCCACCGTCATAAAACTTCACTGTACTTACGTATAGTATATCATACTATTTGTATCGACCGATTTGTAATTTTCGCATATTTTGCATGGAATAAGGGTGTTCTTTTTTTGTTTAGTTAACTGTAACCCATGTTAGATTGAAAGGTTCCAAAACTTTTTTTTATAATATTCTGTATCTTTTGATGTTTTAATCCTATGCTAAATTGAATGGTTCCAAAACGGGGGTATTGTTTATCAAGTTGGGCGCCCAGTTTTAATCCTATGCTAAATTGAATGGTTCCAAAACAAGAGAAATGGCAACAAGAATTGATAACATGTTTTAATCCTATGCTAAATTGAATGGTTCCAAAACTGTCTAAAAGGGTTGATTGAAATAATCGACAGTTTTAATCCTATGCTAAATTGAATGGTTCCAAAACGTATTCTATAGGAAGAAGGCACATAGCAAAGTTTTAATCCTATGCTAAATTGAATGGTTCCAAAACGGTACGCAACTACTTTCGAGTGGAAAAACTGTTTTAATCCTATGCTAAATTGAATGGTTCCAAAACATTTGGTTCAGATTACGAAGAAACGCTCAAGTTTTAATCCTATGCTAAATTGAATGGTTCCAAAACGTTTCTGGGTCTAATCCAGTGATTGTTAAAGTTTTAATCCTATGCTAAATTGAATGGTTCCAAAACTCGCAGTAAAACAGTAGTTGCATTAGCCTGTGTTTTAATCCTATGCTAAATTGAATGGTTCCAAAACTTGGGAACAGTAGTATAATGTACTATACAGGTTTTAATCCTATGCTAAATTGAATGGTTCCAAAACTGCCTGTTCTGATGGATGGCAATGCTTCCCGTTTTAATCCTATGCTAAATTGAATGGTTCCAAAACGTAGAAGCACGAGAATTAGGACTAGTAACTGTTTTAATCCTATGCTAAATTGAATGGTTCCAAAACAGGCAAGGGCGAAGAGGTCGGTGACGGGTAGTTTTAATCCTATGCTAAATTGAATGGTTCCAAAACCCTCGGAGCTTTTAATTATAATAATGCTACATGAGCACTTTCCGATTCTTTCAAGACATTTCCACCGTACGAAATTTCTGTATCTTCATAAAGAATACGTCTTGTCTCGTACATTAACAAATCATTGTAACTAGTTGGCAGTTCTAAATCATAGGCAAATTGTTTTGTATAGTCTGGTACATAATTATTTATACTATCATAATATACTAGAGAACTTAATTTACCAGAATAATTTTCTTCAACTTCAAGATTTAATCGTTCACCTTTTGAAAATTGTGCAATCATGCCTTTTCGTCCCAAAACTACTGGATACTTTGGTTGTTGTTTCTCCAATCTTTTACAAAGTTCATCGAAGTCCGAAAACTCATTGGTTACATAGATATCATAAGATACATCTGCTAATACTTCTTGTTCAATAATAGCAGTTGCACCACCTTTATTGGCAAATCCAGTTGTATTTGTAATACTTTGTATAAATTTCACTCCAGGGTGAATAGGTACAATACCTATGGATACATCAGCCAATCGATCCATATATTCCGGTTGAGTTTGCATACGATAAGCTACTGCTAGACCGTTATAGCCAAGGATGGCTCCGATTATTCCCTTTACCACTGTTAGTGGGATCAAATCATACGTCAATACTCGTTCAGTTGCTCCATTCACTGTAGTTGCTTTTCTAAAGCAAGCTAGATTTCCACTTAGATTAAATTTAACAACTTCCATAATTATGCCTCAACCTTAATTTTACGTACTTCTGACATATCCTTGATTACTACTCCAACTTCCTTTAACTCATCTATTCCTTTAAAAATTAGTTGAATATTATCAACCAAATATAACTCCATTAACTGAATCGCTTCTTTATTTACTTCTAAATAATCAACCAGTTTACTAAAATCAATTACATAAGCATCTTCTTCTTTTTCAGTAGTAATATAGTTGTTGAAATTAGGTTGAATAATGTCTTCTCCTCCATTTAAGTCAATAAACATTCCATAGCCCACGTAGCTTCCTGTCGAACTTGATTGATTTGTTTGTGTAGCTCGTAATAATCCTTTTTTAAACCATGCATAGTCCTCTTCACTATATTGTTCGACATCTACTCCTAATGAATCTTTAGATAATAAATCAGGCTGCACAGTAAAATTATAGATATAATTAGCAAAATCAATAAATCGACGACGTCCCAAAGTATTTTGCATATTACCTGAAGTAGTAGCATATGCACCATTGATTTGAATTACTTGTTCTTCTGTTTCTTTGTAATTGTTTAGTGCATAACTTAGTTGCGTTACCCCCGTCAATTTAACTTGTTTTTTCTCCACAGGTAGTGCTGCACCAAAATTCTTCACATCTTTTTTACTAAGGACTAAATTTAATAATTCAACAGATGTCAATTTTTTAAAAGTTGTATCATCTAAATCAAAAACATATTTTAATCGTTCATCTAAAGTACGAACAGCAATATTTCCATCTTTATTTTCATAATTTCCAGCTTTTACCATAACTGATTTTTCTCCAAATACTCGTGTATAATATTCCTTGATCAGCCACTTCATCTTGTAATGTGTTGCATAGTAATCCCCTTTAGATGTTCGGCGACTACCACTTTCTCCAACTTCTGCATTAAAAGATGCCATATTTGTAATAACACCAGCAAATCCTGTTGAATTATTTTTCTTCTGTTTCATTTTCATTCTCCTCTTTTGGTTTATTTAGCGATACTTTTACATCTGAAATAACCGCATAGATTAATTGACTACGGCTATCAATAACATGTTTACTAGGTGTATATTCTCTAACCTTCTCTAACTCTAATTCAAAATTATCTTTAATTTTATGAAGTTCTATCGTTCTTTTTTTGCCAGTTATTTCTTCTTTATGATTATGAAAATCCTTTTTTATTTCATCAAATATATATTGCTGACGTTTTTTCTCTAGTTCTAAATTTTCTAACAATCGACTATATCTTGTCGTTTGCAACAATTTATCTAGAGCTATTCCTGAATATTCACGTTTATTTCGCTTTGTCTTTTGATGGTCTATTCTTTCCGTATACCCATCATCGACATCTTCCCTCTCCAGATTATTCTTATTTTTTTTTGCTAAAAAATTATTTACTATATTAAAGAGTTTTAAATAGAGACCTACTAATGCATACAAATAATCTGTATCATCATTTATCATTGTTATTTCTTTACATTGAAGCAAGTTAGCTGTATCTTGATGTGTTGCACTATCCCAAAATTGTACAATATTTTTATAACGTAGCTTCGCTTCATACAATGTACACACTTCAAATTGTGATAAGTTAAAGACGTCTTTTCTTAATTGCTCCAATACCATTTGTGCTTCAGCAGTGTTTTTTTCATAATTTCCAACTTTAGTTAATAAAGAATATATTCTTATTCCTTCATCAGACAATTTATTTCCTTCAAAATATTTTGTTTTTAATCGAGTATTATCTTTTTCATCTCGAAATACATAAAGTTGATTTGGAATTTTTTGAACTTTACTCCCATAAAAAATAACATTTGCTATCTCTTTATACGCATCAATAACGATAGGACTGACTTCACCCACTAAGTTTTGATACATAAATAGCATAGTCAATTCACGCGTACCTTCTTTTCCATATTCAGAAAGTACACCGTAACTAGTAATATTCAATGAAGCTTTATCTGTTTCTAGATGGTAGGCTATATCCCCTTGTTCTGGATGAAACTTTATCATTTTATCTTTTAGATAAAATGTTACAGGAAGGCCTTTTTTTTCTTGAGATAAAGCTTTCAAAAATAGATAGAGTTCATTATTTTTTTCCAGTTCATCCTCTTTTAATAACTCGTTACCAACGGTTTGCGCATCTAACCGATTGGCATACATATACGATTTATCCTTATTATAATTTGCCGAAATAGCTGAATGAAAATATAACTGATTTTTATAATAAATGTTCTTGTGAGCTAATAAGCTAGTAGTTAAATAAAGTTGACATTGCTCCTCTAAATCTGGCATCTTAAAGTCATTGTTCACAATAACATTTAGTCGCAGTGTTTTTAATTCCGTTTTTAATTTCCCTTCATCTGCTTGTTCATATCGAAAGATAATTTCATCAATAACATCCTTATTCGCTTGAACTGTTTGAAAAGTATCTTTTGCCTGAGATTGAAGTGAATCGATTATTTTTTCATGTTTTTTTATAAGCTGTGCTACCAATTGGTTTGTAGCTTTTTTTGCAGCAGATCGTTCCTCTTTTGTCACGGATACTCCCAACATTTTCCTCATACGTCCCTCAACGTATTCTCTTGTGAACCCTTGTCGATAGAATTTAGCTACGCGTTGAATTTCTTTTTCTGAATTTAAAAAGTTCCCCCAGTTATTGATAGTGTACATTTTTGAATATATTGTGTTTAATCCTGCATTACTCAAAATTTGTTTATTTGCTGAAAAAGCATAGCCGTATAATCCCAACCTTCGAATATTATGATTGAATACCTCATTTGGAATACTTTTTTTGCAGACAACACTTACATGATTTGCTAAAAAATGATCATCTATATCTGATAAATTATATTGTTTATTTTCCAAAAAGATATAGATTCCGCGCTTCAGTTCAATTCGATTTACCTGATTTTTTAAAATATCTGATAAATTTTTTGCTTGTAGCAATTCTTTTAGCATGTACTTTCCCCTTTTAGAATAAGACTTCCGGCACCTAGATAACTTGATTTATTACCTATTCCATAGTGAATAAGATGTTGCGTTACAGTTTTACCTAAAATTGTTTGATCAATAGCTAAATTACATTTTGTTCCTAATAATTTATACTCCCCTATATTGTAGTGAGCTACTTTAGGTTCAAAAATATCTACTACATACTCAAATGCATCTGGGAGTTTTTCTTTTGTTATATATTCAAAATCTTCTTGAATAATTTTATTTAAAAAAGCTTTGTATTCCTCTTTTTCACTCTGTGTAGATGTTTCTCTTAATAATAAAACGTTACGCTTCTCATTTTCACTATTTTTTAAGAGTAAAGGGTTTTTAATCTTTACTTGCTTAACAGGGCCCTTCCACTCTAACGTATCTATTCCTACTTCTAATACTTTAAAAAAATCACTTTCAAACAAACAATCTTCTACTCGTTGTAAAAATAGCAGATCTTCTGCATACAAGTAAAATGTTCCATAAGCATTAGTTTCCATATGTTGCGTTACATATCCAGTTTTGTCATTTATAAGAGTACTAAACGTATACCCTTTCCTTTTACGACTCTTATGAAACGATGTCCATTTTCCATTATCTGAAAAAACTTTATTAATAGTTTTTCCAATTGCTTGTCCATAGTCCGCTTGAACCATCGATTTTTTTGTTTTTACTTTAACAACTGCACGATTGTATCTGATATTCATTCCTTCATCACACCTTTCAAACTTAGCTATTTTTTGTATTCCCAAATTTTTTGGAGAAATATCACATGATTATCTCCATATTCGCTAATGAACGCCTCCTTTTCCATCTTCCCACGAACTTCATTTCTATATTCCGCCAATCGTATCAATGTGTTTTTACGCTGTATGTAATTCTCATCAAAATTTTCTCCATTCTTTAAACCTTGATCATACCTTTTGTAATCTTTCATTAATTGATAACTTTTTTTATCGTTAATCAAATAGTATTGGCAGCTATCTTCTGTAATTAAACGCATTGCATCATTAATTTTTGAAAAAGATAATTCGCTATAATATTTTTCTATGTCATAATTTTCTTTTTCCTTTTTGGCACGATCTTGAATTTCTTGCATATAGCCTGCATAATTTTTATTCTTAAAGATAGACTCCATTTCAGAAGGTTTCATTCGATTTGTTACACTAACTTTAATTGGTGATAAAAAATGTGCATTTTCATAATTAATGACATAAATTTGTGACCCTTCAACCTTGAATTCTCTATTTCTATTTATGCGGCCACTTAGCTGTTCTAAAGAATCCATCATAGTTAAATCAACAATCGCTAAATTCATAGATATATCTACTCCAGCTTCAACAGCATTTGTGGTCACCAAAATCATTTCTTGGCAAGAATAACTTCCATCGGATTCTTTTCGCTGCAATCGTTCAACAATTCTGGAACGTTCACTAAGTACTGTATCTCCTGTATATATTTCTACTTCGGGATACTTATCTTTTATTGCTTGATAAACGTGCGAAGCATGTTTTTTTGTTACACATTGCACAAGCACACGCTTATTTCTTACGTTTAGTTCTCCTAACACTTCTTCGTGGGATAATTTACCGTTAAAAAACCTAAAATTCAGCTCATTTCTATATGTTAACAAATCAATTGTTCGAAATTTTTCCGCATTGCTCAACGCGTATGACTCCTCAAAAATAGGCATTGTTGCACTCATAAATAAAACTTTAAAATTTAAAATTTCCGCCATCTTTTGAATTTGTTCTGAAAAATTGCGTAAAAGCAGGACATCAATCGCTTGTAGCTCATCTAAAATAATCAAGCTATTTTTGAGTGACAATCGTTTTAACGCATCACTTTTTGAATTGCTAAATAATAAATTAAAAAATCTGACAAACGTAATTGTTGCATTTCGATAGTTCATTAATCTATCGTTAACGACCATTTTAGAAAAGCATGTTTTGAACAAATCAAATTCTTCTCGAATTGGTTCAGAACTGTCTAACTGAACTGCTTCTATGTCCAACATCTTTAATTGTTTACTCGTCTGAGATGCTATAGATAGATAGGGAACTCCCCAAAATACTCGTTTCGTTCCATTATGTAAAAAATGTAGTGCTACTCTCTGACTTGCATGTGTTTTTCCGATTCCAACCATCCCTTCTAAGCAAAAAAACAATTGATTTTCAGGAATTTTTGCTAAATGATGCTCTACATCTAAAATGTATTCACAACGGACATCATTAATTGTTTTCCAACAGCCAAGCTCATGTTTCTGAACAGATTTTGCTAAAAAAGACTCATTATATGTTCTATATATCTGTTGCAACGTACATTCATTATAGTCATCTAATAAATAATTGAAATTTTGCATTTTATTCTTTGTTGCCAAAAAGTCTGCACTCACTAAAACACTAAAAATAATCGGAAGTAATGTGCAAAGTTTTTTCTGAGTTTCCTTTTCAACATTATTTAAGCATTGTGCTACCTGTTGATTTAAGAATCTTCTATTCCTGAAAATCAATGGTTGTTTTTTGAAATATGCAGTTACAGTTTTCTCACCTGATTTATTTAGATAGTTTTCTGTTTGTTTCATTATCATAGCGTATTTATCTAAATCTTCAGACCACGGTAATACATCTTTTAAATTTCCATGATGTTTTGCAATACACATTGTTAATAAAATCACAAGATTATTTAAAACTAAAGAATAGTTATTTTGTTCTTTTAAATAGTGTTGCATTTCATCAAGATAATAACAGGCTGATAATTCAGAGTGATGCGCTAAGTTGTCTTTTTTATTTTTCACTCCTGCATGTATGTTCATTTTATTCTGTAAAAAATACGGAGTTGCTTTTCCGATGTCGTGTAAATAATACATAGAATTGATTAAATGTCTTGCTATTTCAATATCATCACCAAAAATAGGAAACAAAAATCCCTCAAGGTCTGGTTCAATTTCCTTTGCATATTCATATGTTTTTCTTAAATGATCTTCTAAGCGTTCCATACCATTTTCGTTTCGATGTGCATACATCTCACTGTGATAGTCATCTTTTAATAAATTCCTATAATGATACTCTAGATTCATTTCTTCACCTCTTATTTCATCCATAAACATAGTTTACTCCTTAATTAAGTATATAGCAAAGCATAACAATGTTTTATGACCTCTGCATAGAAACTATATTGAAAATCACTTCAAAAATCCTTCAGATAAATAAATAAGAGCTACTTTAATTAAACAATAAAAAACCTAGGACAAAATTTATATCCTAGGTTTATGCCTGTTTGGCTTGAATGATATTTTATATACTATGTGATGCAATACTAAATTATTTTTAATCCTGTCATAAATTGAATGGTTCCAAATCAGCATTACTTGCTTCAATTACTTGCAATCGGTTTTAATCCCATGTTAAATTGAATGGTTCCAAATCCTTTTTCTACATCGCATTGATAGGTCCAAAGTTTTAATCCCATGTTAAATTGAATGGTTCCAAATCTAAATATCTAAAATATTGGTGCAGTGAAGCGTTTTAATCCCATGTTAAATTGAATGGTTCCAAATCCTCGCAGATCTTTTTTTAATTATACAATACTATCACTTATTTATCTTTTATTTATCATTAAAAACTTCATTGACAAAAAAATATAGAGAAACTATTAATAAAAGATGAAACAAACGTATCCTCATCTGTTTCATCTTTTTTATTTTTAAATTCCTGGAATTGGCTCAACTAATAGAGCTATATTCTTCATGTCATAATAAGTCACTGTTTTTTCTTGTAGATCACTCGTCCAATAGCTAATACCTGCTTGACCTGCCAATACACAAAATTTTTCAAATGTGATTTGACCCGCTTGTGCTTTCAAGACAGCTTGCTTGATTTTATCCGCAGCTCCGTGAGTAGCAACGTTTGCTGGAACGCCATTCATTGTTAACTCTACAAAGCTATCCGCGTCACGATACCGATAAAGTCCTTCTGCCACTAAATAGTCATAAGAAACAACACCTAGTTGGATAAATTCTTTCATTAATTGCGCGAACCCACCTGCATTTTCTTCACGCATGATTGCCTGTTCAATCTTTTGATAGTTAAGCATGTCCGTTCCTCACTTTCTCAAGAATAATTTATTGTAACATGTATTGTCCCTAAATTTCAGTAAAAAACAGCCATGATCGGTTGTCATGGCTGCTTCTTACTGATTACTTCAATCCTTCATGTATCTTATCCAGATTCCATTTCATCATTGAGTAATACGTGTCCCCCTCTTCTCCTTTACTTGCAAGAGAGTCAGTAAAAATCGTTGAGTAGATGCTTAATCCTGTTTCATCAGCAACTTTATTCATTGATTTTGGCGAGACAGATGTTTCCACAAATAAATGTTTCACTTCAGAGTCCTCGATTTTCGCTAAAACAGACTTCATTTGTTCTGGTGTTCCTTGTGATTCTGTATTAATCTCCCAGATGTATGCTGGAGTAATATTGTATGCTTTTGAGAAGTACTTGAATGCCCCTTCGGATGTAACCAACAATCGTTGATTTTCTGGGATATCTAAGAATTTCGATTGTGCCGATTCGTGTAATTCTTGCAATTTTTCGATATAGGCATCCGCATTCTCTTGATAATACGCTGCATTCGCTGCATCTTTTTCTTTTAGTACTTCTGTAATTGTCTCTACATACTTGATTCCGTTAGCTAAATCAAGCCATGCATGCGGGTCTTCTTCCTCTTCATTTGTTGTCAAATGCTCCGGTTCAACACCTTCACTGGCTGAAAAGACATCTTCGTTTTCTTCTTTATTTGCTGTTTCCACAAGTTTATTAAACCAGCCATTCCCACCTGTTTCCAAATTTAATCCATTATGGAACAACACATCAGCATCGGTTGCTTTTGCGATATCTTCCGGATTTGGATCATATTCATGTGGATCTGTGCCACGTTTCACGATGCTATACAAATCGATACGGTCTTTCCCAACATTTTTGACCATATCTTCCAAAATCGAATTCGTTGTTACAACTTTCAACTTCTCACTTGAGGCTACATCTTTATCATTTTTTTCCGACTGATGATTGACAAAAAAGACAACACTACCAATCATCACACAAACAGCAATAAACGTTAAAATAGTTTTTTTCATTTTTTCTCCTTTATTTCGCAAAAGATTTTAATTTCAAAAGGTTTTGTTTTGGCGAAAAGACGAATGAAACAAAAAACATACACGCAGCAACGATAACAATCGCTGGCCCAGATGCCCAATTAAAAATGTAACTAAAATACAAGCCTAGAACTGAAGCGATGACACCAAAAATCGATGCAAGTACTAACATCCGAGAGAGACGATTTGTCCAGAAAAACGCAGTTGCAGCAGGTGTAATCAGCATGGCTACAACTAAAATGATGCCGACTGTCTGTAAAGCGGAAACAGTGACTAAAGTCAGTACCAACATCAACGCATAATGAAGCAATTGGGTATTCAGACCATAGGTTTTCGCAAATGTTTCGTCAAACGAAGTAATCAATAATTCTTTGTAGAAAATTTGTACAAACAAAATGACGATACCAAGTACAACTGCAGTAGTGATCATATCTGTGCCACTGACAGCTAAAATATTCCCAAACAAGATATGATGTAAGTTCGTTGAGCTTTCCGCCATTGAGATCAAGATAAATCCTAGAGCGTAGAAAAAGCTAAAAATGACCCCAATCGCTGTATCTACTTTTAGTTTACTATGCGCTGCAACATACCCTATTAGTAAGGAAGCGGCTATTCCAAAAATAGATGCACCTATTAAAATATTTATTCCAAAGATATAAGCTAAAGCTACTCCCGGCAACACGGAATGAGAAATCGCATCGCCCATCAAAGACATTCCTCTAAGAATGATGAAACTGCCAATGATTCCTGACATTACACCTACCATGATTGCTGTAATCAGGGCACTTTGTAGAAAGTCGTATTTTCCTAATGCATCGATAAATTCTGTAATTGATTCCATTACACGTCCTCCTTCGTAAATAGAACAGAGGAAAGATCTGCACTGAATGCCTGACGGATATTTTCCGCATTATAGACTTCACTGGTTGGTCCATAGTCAATAATTCCGTGATTCATTACAATCAAATCATCAAAATAGTCAGATACTTTATTCAAATCATGATGGATAACGATAATCGTCTTGCCTTCATCTCGCCACTGTTTCAATATCTTCATAATTGCACGTTCGCTTTGTAAGTCGATTCCGACAAACGGTTCATCCAAGATAACAACGTTAGCCTTTTGTAAAATCGCACGTGCAAC
The DNA here is from genome assembly GCA_047975565.1 of Enterococcus sp. Classification (GTDB taxonomy): domain Bacteria; phylum Bacillota; class Bacilli; order Lactobacillales; family Enterococcaceae; genus Enterococcus_B. Next base: position 23,404 of record JBKEDT010000018.1, read on the forward strand.
AAAAACTCTTTGTAACTGACCACCAGATAGATTTCCAATTTGTCGCTTTGCGAACTCTGACATTTCCACTTGTTCTAATGCACGTTGACACATTTCTTCCTCTTTTTTTCCCGGTGTCTTGAAAAGCCCAAGTTTTCCGTAACTACCTGTCAATACTAAATCAAAGACATTGATTGGAAAGCTTAAGTCTAAATCTTTTCGTTGTTCAACATAGGCAATTTCTGTTTGGATTTTTTTGATTGATTGTCCATCATACGTGCAACTTCCTGTATTTGCTTTGACTAATCCAAGGATTGCTTTCACTAAAGTTGATTTACCTACGCCGTTAGGGCCAATAATACCTGTTACTTTATTTGGTTGTATTTGTAAGGAAAGATTTGAAAAAACTGTAAAATCACCATACGAAACCGTCAAATTATCAATTTTCAACAAATTCGATCACTCCTATCTTTTTCTCCTATTAAAAGTAGTTTAACTTAAATAATTTTTTTAGGCAACCCTTATTTTAGGTAAACCGAATTTTTCTTTACAATATACTTCATTTTTTTTAAAGACATACTTTATATTATGCCTGTATTGCTTGAATTAATTAGCTTTTCATCATTATTCTACTTAACACGCCTAAAAAATAATCATTATGCGTTGTCATCCTTCACGGTAATTCTGGACTAATCAAATTTTAATTTTCAGCTATTTTCAAGAAAAATTACAAATAAAGAAACCTTATCTTCTTGACAAGGTTTCTTTATTCTTCTATAGAATGTAGCATCAATGAATTCCATACGTACAGATCATTACGGTTCTTTAGTTTTAGAAATATCTCTTTCATCCATTTGATTGAGTCATATAATTACCTTATTATACAGCAAAAAAGTGCTGGAAAGATTTCCAACACTACTCTACTAAATAGTCTCTCTAAAATTGGAATACTGAATATATTACTTAGCCCAAGTCAAGTTCTGAATGGTCAGAAGTCAGCTGTGTAATCGTTGCTTGTGTCCCAAAATTTGAATCAAGCAGATCCTTTAAAGCTTTAATTGCTTCATTTGAACGATCGATTTGTTCTTCATTGACTGCTTCAATGAAGAATACAGCATCCGTAGTTTCTTCTGTTAGCATCGTCCGCTGTGCTTCCCGCCAATTTAATGATCGACAAATAGCACCGGCTTCATCATAATAAATAATTTCACCTTCCAATGCAGGTGCATCTTTTTCAGCACCTAACGGGAAGAATGCTTCACCACCTTGAGCCATTCCCAAGTGTACGTCTCCTTCAATCTTGTGCATATCTTCCCCGCCGCAAGGTACAGCATAGGTTAAAGAAATACTGTTATAGATATCAACTAAAGGGCTGATTGATGAAAATTCTCTACCTTGTTGTGCCCGTTTAAGTAGGGCTTCAATGGATGAACGAGCGCCCTTTTTAGATTTAAATTTACTAAATGCTTGACGCCATTGCTTTACAACATCATTTTCACTAATAGGCTCATCTGGAACAAAATTTACAGCTTTAACAGCGGATTGATTCAATAATGTTTTTAGCTGTGCCTTTTGTTCTTCATTTGTATATTCATTTTTTAAATTTTTTACTTGTAACACATTGATTTGTCCTTCAGGAAATAACTCCCAAAAATTCTTGTCAATAATTACTTTACTCATTTGTCATTCTCCATTCTCTATATCTTTTACTAAAATATGATCCATTTGTTCATCGTCACCCATAAAGAAAGAGTGCGTGGTAAAAAACTTGTAATTATGCTTTCCATAAAATTGTAGTGCTGATTGGTTGTGTTCCCATACACCTAGCCATACTTTTTTCTTTCCTTCTTCTCGTGCTTTTGCTTCTGCAAATGTGAGGAGCTCAGAGCCATACCCTTGGCCCTTAAATGCATTCAGTATATAAATTCGCTGAACTTCTAAAAAGTCGCTACCCATTTCTTCTGTTTGCATTGAATCAATATTTAGCTTTAAATACCCAACAATTTCTTTATTATCCGTTATGTAGAAATAAAAAAAACAATTTGGATTCTCAAACTCCTCTTGAAATGATTGAGGATCAAATGCTTCATTTAAATAATCAGCTAAATCTTTCTCCGTATTCTGTGTACCGAATGATTCAGTATACGTCTGAATACCTAACATTCTTAACAGATTTACTTCTCCAGGCATCACTAATCGAATCATTTTATCCTCCTTTTAATACATTCTTTTATTTCCTTTTTTTACAAAATCCCAATCTGTACTAATATTTTTTCGTACCTTAACAAGAGTGGTCAAAAATTGCTCAACTTCCTTCTCATCAAGTCCTTCGAGAGCTGTTTTCGTCGAATAGATATTTTCACGAATAATTACTGGATACAGTTGTTGTCCTTGTTCAGTTAGATAGAGTCGTTTGATTTTTTTGTTATTTTCGTCATTGACTCGAACAACAAATTCTTTCTTTTCTAATTTTTGAATTGCTTTAGAAACAGTTGCTCGATCGACTTTCAACATCTCAGATAGTTCTTCTTGAATAATTCCTGGGTTTTCAGAAATACGTACTAAATAAAGGTATTGCCCTCTAGATAGTTGCATATTTTTAAATTCAATATTACTTAAAGAGTCCAAAGCCCGAGCAATCGTTCCAATTTCTCGTAATACCTCCATTTCATTCCCCCTCATTTTCTTAATTTATATATAATAATAAAATATTTTTATTGCAAATGCAACAAAAATCAATTTAAAAATTATTGTTACACAAAAAGGACCTGGGACATAAATCTCAAGTCTAACTAAAAAAACGGCGTAGGAAATTTCGATTTCCTACGCCGTTTTTGTCTTATCTTTTGAAACAAAAGAACCCCTCCTGATACAATATAAGCGTCTAAACAAACACGTAAAGGAGAGATTCTTATATACAAAAATTATACCATAGATCAACTTGTTTTGCCTTTAGATTTAGCGCAGACGTTACCTGAAAATGATATTGCTTATTCTGTTCATCATTTAGTCGAAAGTATTCCAGAAGAAGCGTTTGAATTATTAAAACACCATCGTGGTGCATCAAGTTATCATCCACGAATGATGTTAAAATTAATACTATGTGCATATACTCAATCTGTTTTTTCTGGTCGTAAAATTGAAGCAAATCTATCCAAAGAAAACATCCAAACCTTCTTAACTTCATGAGAACAACCGATTGATGAGTTTAATCAAAAATGGCGGACGAACCATGCGGTTAGGCTCGTAAAGAACTTCGTTCCGAAAGAAAAATACCGAAATTATTCTATAAGCATTTTTCTTCACATCAAGAACGTGTGCTAGTTTATGAGAAACACTATCAAATTTTAGGAACAAGAAATAGCTATTCAAAAACAGAGACCCATGCTACATTCATGCGAACGAAAGACTATTACATGATGAATCGTCAATTTAAAGCCGGCTATAATTTACAAATAACTACAAAAAATCAATACATAAAAGGCTACGATATTTATTCAAACTTGACTGATACGAGAA
>JBKEDT010000025.1:0-93994 GCA_047975565.1 Enterococcus sp.
AATCATTTACCTTGGCATTTACCGAATGACTTAAAATTTTTCAAACAAATGACAGAACACAACACTTTAGTAATGGGAAGAAAAACATTTGAAGGTATGGGTGGACGACCATTACCAAATAGAGAAACAATCGTTTTAACAAGAGATACTGCATATCAGGCAAAAGATGTTCGAGTGATGCATACAAAAGCAGAAGTTCTTGAATATGCAAGAAATAGTGAGGGCATCGTCTTCATTGCTGGCGGAACAGAGATCTATCGGCAATTTTTACCAGATTGTACAGTTTTGTACCGTACAGTCATCCATCATTCATTTAATGGAGATGCCTATTTTCCTGAAGTTTCTTGGGATAAGTGGACATTGATCAGTCAAAGCGAAGGGGAAACGGACGAAAAAAATCCGTATACGTACGACTTTGAAACGTATCAAAGAATCAAGAACCAAGAATAAAAATAAGAGGTTGAGACATTTTGCGTCTCAGCCTCTTATTTCTTGATTACGTAAAGAATAAAACAGAGAAGTACATAAATCCAGCACCAAGCATCACAAATAGATGCCAAACAACGTGCATAAATCGAACAGATTTCAAACTATAGAACATTGCACCAATTGTGTAAGATAATCCGCCAGCAACAAGTAAGATAACGCCAGTCGCACCTAAAGATTCGTATAAAGGCTTGGCAGCAATCACACATAACCAGCCCATAATAATGTAGATGATCGTAGAAACTTTTGAAACGGAATCTTGCTTGTGGAGAGTAAGGGACTTATAAACGATGCCGCAAATTGCAAAAAACCAGATTGCACCAAACAATGTCCAACCTAACCATCCGCGAATACTTAATAAACAAAAAGGCGTATAACTCCCAGCAATCAGCAAGAAAATCGAGCTATGATCAAACACTTGAAACACCTTTTTTGCCTTTGTAAAAATCAGAGAATGGAACAACGTCGATGTGAGAAATAATAAAATCATCATTGAACCATAGATGGCATAGGAGACTACATGGATAGGAGACCCCATATGTGCGCCCTTGATCAATAATATGACTAGACCAGTGATACTAAGCGCTGTTCCGATTCCGTGAGTGACGGCGTTGAAGACTTCATTGACAATTAAGTAGCTTTTACTAAATTTAGTTTTTTCCACGAAGAGATACCTCCATAACGTAATGTAATTAATGAAAAAACAACTATTCTCTGTTATACTAATACATAGAAAATGCCTTAGATGTAGTTTAACACGAATTGAGGTAGCTGTTAAAGGAAGAGTGGGAAAACAATGAAAAATGTAAAAATTGTAACAGATTCTTCTTGTACAATAGAAAAATCAGTACGAGATACTCTAGACATCCATGTAATGCCGTTATCAATTATGATTGATGATACAGTCTATGCGGATGATGATGAATTAACTGGAGAAATGTTTATGCAGAAAATGGCTGCAGCAAAAGCATTACCTAAAACCAGCCAACCCCCAATTGGTGAATTTGTTCAATTATACGATGAACTAGGTGCAGATGGCAGCGAAATTATTTCTATCCATATGACAAAAGCACTTAGCGGAACAGTAGAAGCTGCTAGACAAGCAAGTAATCTGAGCAATAGTAGTGTAACGATCATTGATAGTGACACCATTGACCAAGCGTTATCTTTTCAAGTAATCGAAGCTGCAAAATTAGCACAAGAGGGTGCACCTATTGAAAAGATACTAACAAGAATAAGTGAAATCAACAAAAATACAAAATTATATATGGGTATTTCTACATTAGATAATTTAGTTAAAGGTGGAAGAATCAGTCGTGCGACTGGGATGTTGTCTAGCGTATTGAACATCAAGATCCTTCTAGAAGTCAAAAATGGGGATATGATTCCAGTTGTTAAAGGACGTGGAAAGAAAACATTTGATAAATGGTTTGAAGGCTTCAAACAAGAAGTACAGAGCCTAAAAAACGTAAAACAAATCGGTATCTCTCATGCAGACGCGGCAGAGCTAGCACAAGAATTCAAAGCGGCATTGCAAGAAATATTCCCGGAAATGCACATACCGGTGCTGCATACCAATCCAATTGTTGCTACACATACTGGAAAAAACGCATTTGCGATTATGTATTATACGGATTAAGGCGAGGGATTCCTCGCTTTTTTCTTTTTTTAGAGTGTCGTTTTTTTCAGTTTTTTGATAAGATAGACAGTAAATGAATTTCAGGAGAGACGAAAGTGAAACAAACAAAAAAAGCAAATATACTTCTTACTATTTTTCTGCCGATTTTAATTGCAGTAGTTCTTTTCACCGGCTTATCACTACTTGTACCAAAAGCGCCTCCTCGATTAAAAGAAACGGCGACAACGAGGGATAGCAACTTAAAAGAAAAAATCCATTACACTGCTGTGGGTGATTCATTAACGCAAGGTGTAGGGGATCAGACAGACCAAGGTGGTTTTATTCCATTGGTAGCAAATCAAATTACTGATAAATACGATTTGACGAGTGTTGAAACAGATAATTTTGGCGTTAGTGGCGAACGAAGCGATCAAATCAAAAAACGTGTGGTCAGTGATGAAAAATTACGTAAAGATCTTAAATCATCTGACTTTATTACGGTAACTGTTGGAGGAAATGACTTAATGAAAGTCATCCAAAACAATATTTTTGGCTTGAGTATCAAAAAATTCAATAAACCTTTGAAAAACTATCAGAAAAATGTCGCCAGTTTACTTGAAGAAATTCGTGAATTAAATCCAGACGCGCCTATCTATGTCTTGGGAATCTATAATCCATTTTATTTGAATTTTCCAGAAATCACAGACATGCAGACCATAGTTGATAATTGGAATGATGGGACAAAAGAAACAGTTAAAGATGCGGATAATTCGTATTTTATTCCAATCAATGATTTGCTGTATCAAGGATTAGATCAAAAAGTAGGCGTTACGGAAGCCACAAGTGATAGTGTGGACGCATCTGAAAAAGAAAAAACTGATAGTTCGGATTTGAATGTGGTGAAAAATGATGCTTTGTACGAGGAAGATCATTTTCATCCGAATAATATTGGCTATCAACTCATGGCTAATGCAGTGTATGACGAGCTTGTAAAAACAAAAAATCTTTGGCTTGTGAAAGGGGAAAACTAATGCCTAAATTATTTCGTTCCAAGAAAACTACGGAACAAAAAACGGATGATGATGAGCTAGACAAAAATAAAGAGACCGCTCCTAAAAATTATTGGAAAATCTCTTTTCTTATTTTGTTAGGTCTTGTAGTCGGCAGCACTGTGTTTATAGGGACACGTATTTTTACGATTCGCGAACCTGATTACAAAGAAATTCCTAAAATCACGCAACGCGAAGGAGAACCAGTACTGACAATCAATTCGGAGAAAGAAAAGGTCAACGAGTTGATCAATTTCTTTCTAGAAGATTTTCAGGAAGATTCAGATGTAAAGTATACATTTTCTCTTGAAAATGAGGCGATGTTGAATGGTGAATTTAAAATTCTCGGTGTACCAATTGATTTTTATCTTTACTTTGAACCATATGTAACGGAAAATGGCAATGTTCAACTAAAAGCAAAAAGCTTATCTGTGGGAAGTTTAGACTTACCAATGAAAGAAGCGATGCGGATAGTGAAGAAAAATTATAAATTACCTTCATGGGTAGAGGTAGACCCAGACGAGTTGACAGTAATGATTCGACTTGATAAATTTAGAATGCAAAATGGTATGTATGTGAAAGCAGATAAAATTGATTTAGTAAATGATGAAATCCGCTTTAGCTTATACCTACCAGCAGAAGAATAGAAAGTAGGGGAAAACAATGCAACGAGCAATATTTGCAGGCGGTTGTTTTTGGTGTATGGTTCAACCATTTGATGCATTACCGGGGATCCATTCTGTAATGTCGGGCTATACTGGTGGAACAACTAAGAACCCGACATATGAGCAAGTAAAACAACAAACAACGGGACACACAGAGGCTGTTGAAATTATTTTTGATCCAGATTTAATCAGTTATGAGACGCTAGTTACTTTGTACTGGGAACAAACGGACCCAACGGATGCATTCGGTCAATTTGAAGATCGTGGAGAAAGTTACCGACCAGTTATCTATTATTTTGATGCGCAACAAAAAGCGATTGCCGAAGCAAGCAAAAAATCTCTTGAAGAAAGTGGAAGATTCACGCAACCAATCGTTACAACAATCGAACCAGCACAAGTTTTTTATCTAGCAGAAGAGAACCATCAAGAGTATTACAAGAAAAATCCAGCAAATTTTGCAAGAAATCATGCAAGACGTGCTGCGTTTATTCAGGAAAGTTGGGATAAGTAGAATGACAAGAAGTTTTTACCATTATTTAATGACGCTTAGAGGACCAGATACATCGGATGTGATTACTGACTTTGCAAATAAAGTTGGGAAGGATATCCAATTTCCTAAACATAGTGAACAATACGAAGAATTATCCGATTACTTAGAACTTACGGTCAATTATTTATCAAGCATGGATATTTTTGATCGTGCATGGGAAATGTATTTGGAAAACAATCAACTATAAGTGTTGTTCGTTATTCTTGAGTCATAAGAGGAGTTGTTCGTAATAGATAAACGGCGCTACATTGATCAGTTTTGGCTTATTATAAAATATATTATTTTGGCAGTATTTGTTACGTTGATTTTACGTGGTTTTGTATTGATACCTGTTCAAGTAGAAGGAAATTCAATGGAAAATACACTGAAACAAGGGGATTCAATCGTAATGGAAAAATTTACTACGATTAAACGCTTTGATGTAGTGGTCTTCCAACTATCCGATGGAACTGTTTATATTAAGCGAGTTATCGGACTGCCAGGTGATACAATCGAATACAAAAATGATCAACTAAAAATTAATGGAGAAATCATTGAAGAACCTTTCTTAGAAAAAAATATTACAGCGGATACAGCCAGTGCACCGTATACAACAGATTTTACTTTGGAAGAACTAACTGGAGAAAAGGTACTTCCAAAAGACAATTACTTCGTTATGGGAGATAATCGAAGGGTATCCAAAGACAGCCGTTCATTCGGAACGATAACTAGAGCAGATATTCTTGGAAAAGCTCGTTTTGTTTATTATCCTATTTCTGATTGGAAATACATTTCTTAAAAGGCGATACTATATTTTTGACCCAGCTTTCAAAGCAAACAACTTGAAAGCTGGGTCATTTTTTGTTTGGATACTATAAATTTCGAATAGCCTGACTTGCTTTTCTTTGGATAAGGTGTAAGAGTACGTCCCAGCGCTCCTCATTACTGATAGAGTCTAAATAAAAGATTTCTTTTTTTCTATCGGATAATTCTAAGGTATCTGTAATCACAAGGTCTGCTTTGGCATAGTCTGAGACAATGAGAATATTATTACTGTTAAATAATGCTTGGATTCTATTTTTTACAAAATAAACAGCTGCAAAATTTTTGGTCATTTGTAAATAGATATTTATTTTTGGTTGCTTTTCAGAATCGGCTAACGCGTAGACTAGGCTGCTCATCAGAACAGTTTGTGATTTATCGGAGAGTAATTGCGCCAATTCAAAATGAATTTGAAGCATTTGGGAATCATTCTTTTTTGCATGATGATGGTAGATGGGAACCGGGATAAATAACTGAAGAAAGGCATCCATCGTGTGCCCAACGAAGTTATGAAAGAGCATAAAAATTGTGAAATAATACGTATATAGCGCCTTTTTTTCTGGGGAGGATACACGAGGATCCAGTGTGTAGATTTTGTTGTAGACTGCTTTTGATAAAGAACATAACGGATGGTTTGTAGTCAAAAAAATATTTCCTAAGTCAATCTTACGGTTGGTTGAAATAATGTCTGAAATAAAAATTCGTGAAAGGATATTAAAAGAGAGTAATTCTGCAGATAGATGCTCTTTTGGAATAGCACCGAAGCCATTTTGGTAGAAAATTGTGCCCACATCATAATTTTCTTGTATCAGTTCGAGTAATGGAGAGAACTCGCACATATTGTTCCACTGGATAAAATTTCCTGAACGAATTCGTAGTTGAAGGATTGCGTAGAGGATATATAGAGAAGATTTTTTTGTATTTGAGCGTTGGCTGGAGGTGGAATAAATTTCTGCTGGAATCAATTGATGAATTTCTTCCATACTGGTCTCCTTAAATGGCCACTCCATACTTTGGAAGGAATCTTGTAAAAAAATATAAGAAAAGAGGCGAATAGCTAACTCGTCACCAGTTAGGAAGTATTGTTCATGTGTGGAAGCGATTCGGATACCGAATTGTGTAAAAAAGGTATTTAATTGGTGAGTTTGTTTTGAGAGATAGCTGTCAGAGATATAGAGTGAGTTTAGAAGTTCGTCTTTAGTAATCGTTGCGTGTGTCGTGAGGAGTACACAGTAGTTGAAAGATACAGAAGATTTTAATATCGCTAGTTTGAATGCATACGAATATTTTAGCGCGTCTTTTTGATATAAAGGATTAATTGTGATGACACCAGATCGGTTAGAGACAATAAATTCTTTGATAGAAAATTGTTCATTAATCAAGCGATTTAGCCGAATAATATCCTCCTTTATTGTTCGTTTGGATGTTTGAAGTTCTTCTGATAATTCTTTTAAAGAAGTACTATCTTTTCGAATAATCAAAAACATCAATTCAAGTATTCTTTTGATATAGCTTTTTAACATTGAAGTAGTTCTCACTCCTTAGTTTAGTTATTTTTAAATCATGGATAGAAGTATACGGAAACTGTAGTTGAAGATGCCCACTTATAGCTGATATGATAGCATAGTCTTTGAGAATGAGAAATAAAAATTTGTTTATTCATCGATAAAGTCCTGTTTTTTCATCATTTTCTAAACAAATCAATTCATTGGTTTAATAAATTAAAGGTAGGTAGGTACATGGATTTTCAATTATTTGTTTTATTTGGAATTATTGCGTACATTAGAATAATCGTGTTATTTTTATCGAATACTGCAAAGTACTATCTTTTACAAAGTAAAGTTGGGCGAGAACATAGTCAACAAATCTCTAAACTCTTAGCCATTTTACATACGATAATTTATTTTGCAGCGTTTGGAGAAGGAATCATTCGAAAACAAGCATTTGATCAATTGAGTATGATTGGTTTGATCCTCTTACTTTTTTCTTATATTGTACTGGTTCTTGTCATTTGTACAATGGCTCCATTATGGACAGTAAAAAGTTTTTCAGTTGAGCATTTGCCAAAGCTTGAACAGACAAAATATGTTTTGCTTAAACAAGTAAATTATACATTAAATATTGTTTTAGAATTAATTAGTGTTGCTTTGATTTTTCACTCTGTTTACATAATTATATTATACTTTCCTTATGCAGTTTTACTCTATCTTCGTATAAAGAAAGAACAGTCTTTCTTACTTTATCGAACATAATTTATATGTCATAGGGAATTTTCTTCACGAAGCTCGAATGAATACATTCGGGTTTCTTTTTTTGCGAAACAAGAGTTTTGTAAAAATTCAATAAACGAAGCTGTTTTGAATGTGTTACAATACATTGGAAGCATCATCATATAAGACTGTTCTGCCGAATATAGCAAGAAAAAAGAAAATCAAATAGAGAAGATGCTTATGCATAAAGTCAAAGGATAGAGGCTTTATGCGTAAAGGAGGAAGTAGATAGATGACCATTCAATGGTTCCCAGGACACATGGCGAAAGCCCGTCGTGAAGTCTCAGAAAAAATGAAATATGTAGATATCGTATTTGAATTAGTGGATGCACGCTTACCACTTTCATCACGTAACCCAATGCTTGATCAAATCGTGCAGCAAAAACCACGCTTAGTTTTACTAAATAAAGCGGATTTAGCCGATCCAAAGCAAACAAAATTATGGCAAGGATATTTTGAATCGTTTGGATTTCAAACATTGGCTATCAATGCACAAGAAAACAAAGGTGTAAAAAATATTGTTCCGGCTGCAAAGGAAGCACTAAAAGAAAAACGCGCACGTGATGCTTCTCGTGGCTTGAAACCTCGTGCCATCAAAGCAATGGTTCTTGGTATTCCCAATGTCGGTAAATCGACATTATTGAATCGTTTAGCCGGAAAAAAAATTGCGCAAACAGGAAATCGTCCTGGTGTGACAAAAGGACAACAATGGCTACGTTTTGGGAAAGAATTAGAATTACTAGACACGCCAGGAATTTTATGGCCTAAATTCGAGGATCCAGAAATAGGTAAACGATTAGCATTAACTGGGGCAATCAAAGATCAGTTAGTGCAACTAGATGACTTGGCAATCTATGGCCTTGATTTCTTTGTACGTTATTATCCAGGATCCGTTAGTCAACGCTATAACTTATCAACGGAAGATGAACAATTATTAGGACCAGATTTATTAATGAAAATCACAGAAAAACGTGGATTCATGGATGATTATTCTCGTGGAAGTGAAGCGGTAATCAATGATATTCGACATGGAAGATTAGGACGCTTTACTTTAGACCGCTTTGAGGAGGTCGCATCTGATGACTGAGACGATCCAGCAGGTCAAAGAGAAATTAAAAGCAATCAGTAGCCTATCTGATCCTTATGTTTTGAGCTTATCAGAGGATACGAGAAGTGGTGTTCAAGCTGCACTAAAAAGCTTAAAAACGCGCATTGAAAAAGGACAAAAACTAAAAGAAAAATATCAAGAGATGTTAACTTTTGAACGTGCAGGCTATCATGAAGGCCATCGTTTGATTGCAGGAATCGATGAAGTAGGAAGAGGGCCACTTGCTGGTCCAGTTGTTGCTGCAGCTGTCATTTTACCAGAGGAGTGTGAGATTCTAGGACTAAATGATTCAAAGCAATTATCCGCTAAAAAACGAGAAGAATTATGCAAACAAATTGAAGATCAAGCAATTGCAATAGGACTAGGCGTAATTGATGAACAAACAATCGATGCAATCAATATCTATCAATCAAGTAAGGAAGCAATGAAGCTTGCTGTCGCAGACTTAGAAGTTACGCCGACGTATTTATTGATTGATGCGATGGAATTGGATTTGTCGATTCAACAAGAAAGCTTGATCAAAGGAGATGCACGTTCTGTATCAATTGCAGCAGCAAGTATTGTTGCAAAAGTCTTTCGTGATAATCTGATGAAGGAATACGGCGAAAAATATCCTGGCTATGGGTTTGAAAATAATGCAGGATATGGGACAAAAGAGCATTTGGATGGGTTACAACGATTTGGAATCACCCCTATTCATCGGAAAACATTTGCTCCCGTAAAAAATTATGTAAATTTAAATGAATAAACAAACACCCTTTACGTATTTTTAATTAAAGAATATATGTAAAGGGTGTTTTTATGGATCAATTAGAGAAAATAATCGTAAAGTTAAGCTATTGTGTAGGTATGTCAAACCAAGAAAAGTGGAGAATTATCCAATGGCTATTAGAACATCCAGATACTTCGATTACAGTGACAGATCTTGTTAATATATCTAGAATCAAGCATTTTCGATCATTATTTGTACAAAGTTGGCAAAATTTAGATGAAGAAGCAATTTTTAGAGAAAAACGATACATTACCTGCCTTTCTTCAAAATACCCCAAAAATTTATTGGAATTAGGAAATCCACCTATTTTACTTTTTTATCGTGGAGACCTTGGATTATTGCAAGAAAAATCAATCAGTTTTGTAGGTGCAAGAGATGCAACTGAAGAAGGAAAACAAGTCATTCACCAATTGATTCCCACGCTAATAGCCACTGGATTTGTTATTGTCAGTGGTGCAGCAAGGGGGATCGACAGCTTTAGTCATCAAGAAGCAATCCAAGCAGGCGGACGAACGATTGCGGTTATTGGCACAGGATTCTACCATTTTTATCCAAAAGATCAAGCTGTTCTTCAGGAGCGCATCGCACAAAAACATTTACTTATCAGCGAATATCCACCACATATGGGTGCTAGAAAGCATCATTTTCCGATGAGAAACCGGATCATTGCTGCATTATCTTTAGGAACATGTGTAATAGAAGCGAAAAAAAGAAGCGGTTCATTGATTACTGCTCAGCAAGCTTTAGATCTTGGAAGAGAAGTGTTTAGTGTGCCAGGGTCGATTACAAATAATCGGTCAGAAGGGTGTCATCAATTGATTCAAGATGGAGCCAAATTGACTAGTTCTGCAGCAGATATTTTGAATGAATTTTCATGGCGCAGATTTTAATTCACTTGACAAACGTTTTCTTAATGGATATGATTAGCTACGATTTCGCCTATTATATAGTAGGAACTCGGTTAGTGAAAGGAGCCTGTTTCGTCATGGCATATAAATATCTAGTAATTGTAGAATCACCAGCGAAAGCAAAGACGATTGAAAAATATTTGGGACGTAATTATAAAGTAATGGCAAGTGTTGGACATATTCGTGACTTACCAAAGAGTAAGATGGGGATTGATATCGAAAACAATTATGAACCACACTATATTTCAATTCGAGGAAAAGGCGACATAATAAAAGGACTGAAATCTGCTGCAAAAAAAGCACAGAAAGTCTATCTTGCAAGTGACCCGGATAGAGAAGGGGAAGCTATCGCTTGGCATTTAGCTTATTTATTAGGATTAGATTTAGAAGATAAAAATCGTGTTGTATTTAATGAAATCACGAAAGATGCAGTTAAAGCAGCATTTAAAGAGCCACGATCGATTGACTTAAATTTAGTAGATGCACAACAAGCAAGACGTATGCTAGATCGTTTGGTTGGCTATTCAATTAGTCCAATTTTGTGGCGTAAAGTCAAAAAAGGATTGAGTGCAGGACGCGTACAATCGATTGCGCTTAAATTTATTATTGATCGTGAAAAAGAAATTCGTGAATTCGTTCCTGAAGAATATTGGAGCATTGATGGGAATTTCAAAAAGAAACAAAAGAAATTCAAAGCAAATTTCTGGGGTATCGATGGCAAGAAACAAAAAATCGGTACGGCAGAACAAGTTAAAGAAATTACAAGCCGTTTAGATGGAAAAGAGTTCGATGTAACAAAAGTTGAAAAAAAAGAAAGAAAAAGAAATGCAGCCAATCCATTTACAACAAGCAGTATGCAACAAGAAGCGGCTCGTAAATTAAACTTCAGAACACGTAAGACGATGATGGTTGCACAGCAACTATATGAAGGAATTTCTTTAGGAAAACAAGGAACAGTTGGGCTGATCACATATATGCGTACGGACTCAACGCGTATCGCTGATACTGCGAAAGCAGAAGCAGCAGAATTTATAGAAACTACCTACGGAGAAGAATATTCTGCACACGGAACACGCAAAGCCAAGAATAAAAAAGGCTCTCAAGATGCCCACGAAGCCATCCGTCCAACTAGTGCACTTCGTACACCTGAAGAATTAAAACAATATTTAGACAAAGACCAATTGAAGCTGTATACATTGATCTGGTCACGTTTTATTGCTAGCCAAATGACACCTGCTATTCTTGATACAATGAAAGTGACCCTTAACCAAAATGGAGTTATTTTTATTGCAAATGGGTCAAAGGTTAAGTTTAAAGGGTTTATGCAAGTGTATGTAGAAGGTCGAGATGATGGAAAAGAAGATAAGGAAAACATTTTACCTGATTTAATTGAGGGCGATGTGGTACAATCAGTGGATATCGAGCCTAAACAACATTTTACACAACCACCTGCACGATTTAGTGAAGCTACATTGATTCGTACATTGGAGGAAAATGGGGTCGGTCGTCCTTCAACATATGCACCCACTTTAGACACGATACAACGTCGTTATTATGTGAAATTAACACAAAAAAGATTTGAACCAACAGAGCTTGGCGAAATCGTCAATCGATTGACAGTTGAATTTTTCCCACAAATCATTGATATTAATTTTACCGTCGAAATGGAAAGTGATTTAGATAAAGTCAGTGAAGGAAAAGAAGAATGGTTAAATGTCGTTGATCGTTTCTATCGCCCATTCGAAAAAGAATTGATCAGTGCGGAAGAAAAAATGGAAAAAATCCAAATCAAAGATGAGCCAGCAGGATTTGACTGCGATATTTGTGGGCATCCAATGGTTATTAAATTAGGTAAATATGGTAAATTCTATGCATGTAGCAATTTTCCAGAATGTAGAAATACCAAACCAATCATCAAGGAAATCGGAGTAGAATGTCCTGTCTGTCATGAAGGACAAGTCGTTGAACGAAAATCAAAGAAAAACCGTATTTTCTATGGTTGCTCTCGTTATCCGGACTGTGATTTTACCTCATGGGATAAACCTGTAGGTCGTAATTGTCCAAAATGTGATCAGTATCTGGTTGAGAAGAAGGTCAAAGGCGGCAAACAAGTTGTATGTATCAACGGAGATTATGAAGAAGACATTCAGAAATAGAAAAGAGGATTAGTAAAATATGACTGAAACAGTAAATGTCATCGGTGCAGGTCTTGCAGGAAGTGAGGCAGCTTGGCAAATCGCTCAAGCAGGTGTACCGGTTCGCTTATACGAAATGCGCCCTGTAAAATCAACAGAGGCACATCATACAGAAAATTTTGCGGAGCTAGTTTGTTCAAACTCACTACGTGGAAATAGTTTAGCAAATGCAGTTGGTTTATTAAAAGAAGAAATGAGACGATTAAATTCAGTAGTGATCACGTCAGCAGATGAAACAGCTGTTCCTGCTGGTGGGGCATTAGCAGTAGATCGTGATTCTTTCTCTGAAACAATCACAAAAAAAGTAAAAGAACATCCATTAGTAACAGTGGTCAATGAAGAAGTAACACAACTACCTGAAGGAATTACTGTAGTGGCTACAGGACCATTGACTTCTCACCCACTTGCAGAAGCAATCAAAGAATTCAATGGATCAGACGGTTTTTACTTTTATGATGCTGCAGCACCAATCGTTGATAAAGCAACTATCGATATGGACAAGGTATATTTGAAATCTCGCTACGATAAAGGAGAAGCAGCATATTTGAACTGTCCGATGACAGAAGAAGAATTTACTGCTTTTCATGATGCATTGGTAAATGCTGAAGTAGCAGAACTAAAATCTTTTGAAAAAGAAAAGTATTTTGAAGGATGTATGCCAATTGAAGTCATGGCACAACGTGGGTTCAAAACGATGTTATTTGGACCAATGAAACCAGTTGGATTAGAAGATCCTAAGACAGGGAAACGTCCATACGCTGTGATTCAACTTCGCCAAGATAATGCAGCGGCATCTTTGTATAATATTGTTGGCTTCCAAACACATTTGAAGTGGGGCGAGCAAAAACGTGTTTTCCGTATGATTCCAGGATTGGAAAATGCTGAGTTTGTTCGTTATGGTGTGATGCATCGGAATAGTTTTATGAACTCACCAGAGCTATTAAAACCTACGTACCAATCAAGTAAACGCGAGAATTTATTCTTCGCAGGACAAATGACTGGTGTTGAAGGATACGTTGAAAGCGCAGCAAGTGGTCTTTTAGCAGGAATCAACGCAGCACGCTTAGCGCAAGGTCGTGAAACAATTGAATTCCCTCAAGAAACAGCAATTGGTAGTATGGCGTATTATATTACACATGCAGAAGGAAAACATTTCCAACCAATGAATGCAAACTATGGATTGTTTCCAGAGTTACCTGAGCGAATCAAAGATAAAAAGTCACGCTATGAAGCTTTAGCAAACCGTGCATTAGATGCAAACGAAAAAGTAATCAAAAATCTTAAAATCGAAGAATCTGTAAGTAAGTAACACTAAAATAATCATCTAGAGCCTGAGATATGTTCATCTCAGGCTCTTTTTATCTGCCGATTTTTATAGTTACATTTAGAAAATACGCAATCAACTAAGTAAATAATGATGGAATTGTGACTAAACTTAGAAATATTAATTAAATTCTGACAATTTCATTTGTCTTTTTTTTCGCCCTATGCTACATTAACTTTGGACTTAAAAAGGAAGGTGAAAATGTGGCAGAGTATTCGTTAGAAGAACAATTTTATCGTTATTTAATTATTGAACGTGGGTATTCGGAGAAGACGAAAACAGCGTACGAAGAAGATATTCAGGATTTTCAAGAATTTTTGAAAGAATCTGGAGATATGGACATGGAAAAGGTGACACACCTTGATGTTCGTGTATATTTAAGTTATTTGGCAGATAAAAAATATAGTCGCAATACTGTTAGCCGAAAAATCGCCAGCCTCCGTTCTTTTTATAATTTTTTGACAAAACAAGAAATCATAAAAGAAAATCCATTTGCTTATGTACATTTGAAGAAAAAGAATCTGAGACTTCCTCGATTTTTTTACGAGAACGAAATGCAAGCCTTGTTTGATAGCGTAACAGGTGACAAGCCATTAGAGATAAGAAACCGAGCATTATTGGAGGTGCTCTATGGGTCCGGGATCCGTGTTTCTGAATGTAGTCAATTAAAAGTAAAAGACCTCGATTTTCAATCCGAAGTTATGCTTGTTCATGGAAAAGGCAATAAAGAACGTTATGTACCGCTTGGCTCTTTTGCGCAAGATGCGGTACAGGAATATCTTCAAAACAGCCGAATGCTCCTTCTGGAAAAGTATGGAAAGGATCATGAGTTTCTTTTTGTCAACCATCATGGAGACCCGATTACTTCAACTGGTATCGAGTATGTATTAAATCAAATCATAAAAAAAAGCAGCTTGGATAGCGACATTCATCCACATATGTTACGGCATACGTTTGCAACCCATTTATTGAACAATGGAGCAGATATGCGTACAGTACAAGAATTATTAGGGCATGCTAATTTATCAACGACACAAATTTATGCACACGTAACAAAAGAAAGTTTACAAAAAAATTATCGGAGCTTTCATCCACGTGCGTAAGTAAAAATAAACCAAACAATTTAAATTAGGAGGAATTTGAAATGGTCGAATCACAATTTCATTCAACAACAATCTGTGCTGTTGAAAAAGACGGAAAATTTGCAATGGCTGGAGATGGACAGGTTACTCTTGGCGAACAAGTAGTGATGAAAGGAACTGCACGAAAAGTTCGTCGTATCTACAATAATGAAGTAGTCGTTGGTTTTGCGGGAAGTGTTGCGGATGCGTTTACTTTAGAAGAAAAATTTGAAGGTAAATTAAACGAATACAATGGAAATCTGCAACGTGCAGCAGTTGAACTAGCTCAGGAATGGCGGACACAACAGTCCATGCAGAAACTGGAAGCAATGTTGATCGTTATGAATGAAAAAGAAATGTTACTTGTATCAGGTACAGGAGAAGTAATTACTCCAGATGATGGTATCTTAGCGATTGGATCTGGTGGGAACTTTGCTTTAGCAGCTGCTCGAGCAATGAAAAACTATGCGAATCAAGAGATGTCTGCCAAAGAAATTGCTGAAAACGCACTAAATATTGCAGCAGATATCTGTATCTTTACAAACCATAATATTATTGTTGAGGAATTATAAGGAGGACATTCACATGAACGAAATGAAGCAAACACCAAAGCAAATCGTAGCAGAGTTAGATCAATATATCGTTGGACAAAATGCCGCAAAAAAATCAGTTGCTGTTGCTTTACGTAATCGTTATCGTCGTTTGCAATTAGATGAAAAAATGCAACAAGATATTACACCTAAAAACATGTTGATGATTGGACCAACAGGTGTGGGGAAAACGGAGATTGCTCGTCGTTTAGCGAAGATCGTAAATGCGCCATTTATAAAAGTTGAAGCGACTAAATTTACTGAAGTAGGGTATGTCGGCCGTGATGTTGAATCTATGGTGCGTGACCTAGTTGAAAACGCAATTCAAATCGTTGAAAAGAAGCAATATAGTGGGGTATACACGCAAGCGAAAAAACGCGCGGAAGAACGTTTGGTAAAAATTTTGGTTCCTGGAATCAAAAAAGAACAAAAACAAAGTAATAATCAGTTTGAACAAATGATGAATATGTTTTCTGCTGCACAGCAATCTGCTGAACCAACAGAAGAAGTTACAGAAGACATTCGTGTGAATCGTAAAACAGTTGCTGAACAACTAGAAAAGGGACTACTTGACGCACGAGAAGTAACCATTGAAATCGAGGAACCTAAGAAAACAATGCCAGCAATGAATAATGGTTTGGAACAAATGGGTGTCGATTTGAATGAAACGCTAGGCGCATTAACACCTAAGAAAAAAATCGAACGTACAGTAACAGTAAAAGAAGCACGTGAGTTATTGATTCAAGAAGAGTCAGCAAAACTTGTCAAAGATGCGGATATCCATAGTGAAGCAATTAAATTAGCTGAATCAAGTGGGATCATCTTTATTGATGAAATGGATAAAATCACTTCAAAATCACAACAATCTTCAGGTGAAGTTTCACGTGAAGGCGTGCAACGAGATATTTTACCAATTGTTGAAGGATCCCAAGTGAATACAAAATATGGAGCAATCCAAACAGACCATATCTTGTTTATTGCCTCAGGTGCTTTCCATTTATCAAAACCAAGTGATTTGATTCCTGAATTACAAGGACGGTTTCCAATTCGAGTAGAGCTTGATGATCTTACAGCTGAAGATTTTGTGAAGATATTGACAGAACCAAACAATGCCTTGATCAAACAATATATGGCTTTGATTGGTACTGAAAATGTGAAAGTAACCTTTACTATGGAAGCGATTGAACGAATTGCACAAATCGCATTCAACGTGAATCGAGATACAGATAATATCGGCGCACGCCGGTTACACACGATTTTAGAAAAACTATTAGAAGACCTTTTATTTGAAGCGCCAGATATGCAAATGGGTGAGATCACGATTACTGAAGCATATGTAGATGAAAAATTAGCATCGATTGCCAAAAATGAAGACTTAAGTCGTTATATTTTATAAGAATTGGGGAGAAATCAATGACAACATTGCTAAAAAAGACGCGTCAAATCAACAAATTACTACAACAAAAAAATACCTTCGATATGGAAGCTGATTTACCTTACGATAAAATGGCGATGATTTTGGGGGATATTTTAAATAGTAATGCATATATTATTGGTAGTGATGGTACCTTGCTTGGATATAACGAAAAGCATGATGTAAATAATGAACGTGTAAAGACGATGTTTGTAGAAAAACAATTTCCTCGTGATTATACGGAGATCGTTGATCAAATTATCCGTACGGAAGCAAATGTGCCAATTACTTCAGATGTAACGGCATTCCCGGTAGAATCTAGAGAAAATTATCCCTTTGGTTTAACGACAGTAGTACCTATTTTTGGTGCTGGGGAGCGCTTAGGAACAATCATCTTAGCTAGAATTGAACAAATCTTTACTGAAGATGATTTAGTTCTTGCTGAGTATGGTGCAACTGTAGTAGGGATGCAAATCTTATATCAAAAATCAAGAAATATTGAAAAAAATATTCGTAGTACAACTGCTGTCCAAATGGCTATCAACACGCTTTCTTACAGCGAATTAAAAGCTGTTCAAGCTATTTTTGAAGCATTGGATGGAGATGAAGGACGACTAACTGCATCAAGTATTGCCGACAAAATCGGAATTACTCGTTCAGTCATTGTCAATGCATTACGAAAATTAGAATCCGCAGGTATCATTGAATCACGTTCGTTAGGAATGAAAGGTACCTACTTAAAAGTATTGAATCCACGATTTAAAGATGAGTTAGCAAAACATAAATATTAATTTTGTGTGGGGGAGTAGACATGACAGTTATAATCGAAAATAGTCAATTGAAAGCAGAAATTGCCGAATATGGAGCAGAGTTAGTTAGTCTAAAAGCAAAACATTCTGGTATCGAATATATTTGGCAAGGAAATCCGGAATTTTGGGGACGCCATGCACCAGTCCTGTTTCCTTTTGTTGGTCGACTAAAAAATGATCAATACATGTATCAAGGCAGAACATATTCGATGGGACAACATGGCTTTGCACGGGATATGGAATTTAATGTAATTGAACATGGTCCTGAAACTGCAAGTTTCTCACTTCGCAGTACAGATAAAACAAAAGAAAACTACCCATTCGATTTTGAGTTAGTTTTGACGTATGAACTGATTGATTCTCGTTTAGTTGTTCATTATCAAGTGGAGAATACTGGGGCTGAAGAAATGCTTTTCTCAATTGGAGGACATCCAGCGTTTAATATTCCTTTGGAAAAGGATACTCGCTTTGAAGATTATTCAGTGGTCTTTGCGCCAGAAGCAACCCGTGTACATCTTCCTTTGAATGGTCCGTATATTGATATGCAAAACAAAACACGTGAACAAAATAATGCACGAGTTCCTTTGACACGTGAACTATTTAAAAATGATGCACTAGTTTTTGAAACAAAAGGAAAAAATGAATATACTCTTGAAAGTGAAAAATCAGCGCATAGTGTGACACTTAGCTACGATAACATGCCATACGTTGGTATTTGGTCTCCGTATCCAAAAGAAGCACCATTTGTATGTATTGAACCTTGGTGTGGAATTGCGGATACCACGGATAGCGATGGACATTTGGTTCGCAAACAAGGAATAAATCAATTGGCTACAGGACAAATTTTTCAAACAGAGTACGCGATTAAAGTAAAATAAGAAAAATAAAAACCGTATGTTTGTGTAGTAAACACGATTGTTTACCTCACAGACATACGGTTTATTTATTTTGTTTTCTTTTTGCTACTGTTCAACCCAAAAGGAACAGTGCTTTCGGTTTTATTTTTGATTCGTTGGATGTTTTCACGGTGACGATAGAAAATAAAAATAGTCACTGCAAAAGCAATAATCGTTAAATACCAGTTTTGTTTTGGTAAAATCACTGGTAGCACATAGGGAATAAAAATACTTGAAAGAACAATCAAGCATGCGCTGATCATACTTGCTAAACTAACCATGCTGGTGATGAATAAGCAGATGACAAAAATTGCACTAGAATAAAGAAAAAATGTTGGACTGATCGCCAAAAGCATCCCTGCACTTGTCGCGACAGCTTTACCGCCTTTAAAATTAGCGAAAATTGGAAATGTATGCCCTAAAATCGCACATACACCAAACCAAATCGGATTCACTGAATCAATATGTGCAATATAAGGAAGTGATGTCGCTAAAGTACCCTTTAAAATATCCATGAATAAGACGATGATGCCTGCCTTTTTTCCTAAAACACGGAATGTATTTGTTGTACCACTGTTCCCGCTTCCAAATTGTCGGATATCTTTTTTGAAAAAATATTTGCCAATCCAGACGCCTGAAGGAATCGATCCAATCAAGTAAGCAACAAATAAAAGTAAAATTATTTTCATTTTTAAACCTCTTTCACATGAAAAACTACAGTTTATTCTATCATGAATAAATAAACGGAACAATTAGAAATTTGCGAATAAAATGACAAGCATTTTGGCTAGAAAAACTTTTTTATGATGAAAACAGCCCCGGATAAAGTTGCAAAAAATCAAGAGGCATGCTAAGGTAAAAAGTCGAGAAGTCGCTAGGAATAGAGATATTCATATGAATAAATAAAATTCCAGACTTTTTTTTCCCGATTTTTTTTAGTATGATAAGTTTGTTGTGAGTGAAAAATTACTCACTTATTAATGGAAATGTATATTAAAGGAGCGTTTGCCTTGGCAAAAAAAATAGTCAATGAATACAATGATGCTTCAATTCAGGTATTAGAAGGATTAGAAGCTGTACGAAAAAGACCAGGTATGTATATTGGATCAACTGATAGCCGAGGCTTGCATCATCTAGTTTATGAAATTGTTGACAATGCAGTGGATGAAGCCTTATCCGGTTACGGAAATGAAATCGATGTAACAATCCATCCAGACAATAGTATTACTGTAGCAGACAGTGGACGCGGCATGCCGGTTGGGATGCATGCATCAGGAATCCCAACTGTTGAAGTTATCTTCACCGTTTTGCATGCAGGAGGTAAGTTTGGCCAAGGTGGCTATAAAACCTCAGGAGGCTTACATGGTGTAGGTGCGAGTGTGGTTAATGCACTATCTAAATGGCTGACAGTCACAATTATTCGTGACGGTGTTGAATATCAAGAGAAGTTTATAAATGGTGGTCATCCCGATGGCACATTAGAAGAAATTAAAAAAACAAAGAAACCAAATGGGACAGTTGTTCACTTTTTACCGGATGATAAGATTTTTTCAACAACTAAATTTTCACATGAAATCTTAGCTGAAAGATTACGTGAATCAGCCTTTCTATTAAAAGGGGTAAAAATCACATTAACAGATTTACGTGGTGAAGAACCTGTGGAGGATGTTTTCTTGTATGAAGAAGGCATCAAAGCATTTGTTGATTATCTAAATGAGGAAAAAGATACGTTGACACCTGTCGTTTATTTTTCAGGAGAAAAAGATGGTGTTGAAGTAGAATTAGCATACCAATATAATGATGGCTATTCTGAAAATGTTTTATCATTTGTTAATAATGTTCGTACCAAAGATGGCGGTACACATGAAGCAGGAATGAAATCTGCTATGACAAAAACGTATAACGAATATGCAAGAAAAGTCGGGCTACTAAAAGATCGTGATAAGAATCTTGAAGGAAGTGACTTTAGAGAAGGTCTTTCTGCAGTTCTTTCGGTACGTATCCCTGAAAACTTATTGCAATTTGAAGGACAAACCAAAGAAAAACTAGGAACGCCTGTGGCACGGACTATCGTAGATAACGTAGTCAGTGAACAAATGGGCTTTTATTTGCAAGAAAACAGCGAACTTAGCCAAACGCTGATTCGAAAAGCGATCAAAGCACGTGAGGCAAGAGTTGCAGCACGTAAAGCACGTGAAGAAAGTCGTAATGGGAAAAAACGCAAAAAAGGTGAGTCTTTACTTTCTGGAAAATTGACTCCTGCACAATCACGAAACCCTAAAAAGAATGAATTGTACCTAGTCGAAGGAGATTCTGCGGGTGGCTCTGCGAAACAAGGGCGTGACCGCAAATTTCAGGCTATCCTTCCTTTGCGAGGTAAGGTACTGAATACCGAAAAAGCAAAAATCCAAGATATCCTAAAAAATGAAGAAATCAATACGATGATTCATACAATTGGTGCGGGCGTAGGTCCAGAATTTTCAATTGAAGATTGTAATTACGACAAAGTAATTATCATGACCGATGCGGATACCGATGGTGCACATATCCAAATTCTGCTACTTACGTTCTTTTATCGCTATATGAAGCCACTTATTGAGGCTGGAAAAGTATATATTGCCCTACCACCGCTATACAAAATTTCTAAAGGCCAAGGAAAAAAACAAGTTGTTGAATACGCTTGGACGGATGAGGAATTACAAGAATCTATCCAAAAAGTAGGGAAAGGCTACATGTTACAACGTTACAAAGGTCTGGGTGAAATGAATGCAGAGCAACTTTGGGAAACAACAATGGATCCAGAGTCACGGACATTGATTCGTGTACGCATTGATGACGTAGCACTCACAGAACGACGTGTAACCACCTTAATGGGAGATAAAGTAGAGCCACGTAGAAAATGGATCGAAAGTCATGTACAATTTACTCTTGAAGAAGAGGGAAGTATTTTAGATAAAAAAGAAGACACAGAAAAAACAACATCTGATGAAGTCTTTGAACAAGAATTAGAACAATCAAGTAATCAAGAAATTGATTTATTTGACGGAGAGTAGGAGGTCCCCAGATGGAAGAACGCCAAGGAATTCAAGAGCTAACATTGGAAGAAGTTATGGGTGACCGATTTGGTCGGTACTCAAAATATATTATTCAAGAACGTGCGTTACCAGATATCCGTGATGGCTTAAAACCCGTACAACGTCGTATCTTATTTGCAATGAATCAAGATGGGAATACGTATGATAAAGGGTTCCGCAAATCTGCTAAGTCAGTCGGAAATATCATGGGGAATTACCATCCTCATGGAGATAGCAGTATTTATGATGCAATGGTTCGTATGAGCCAAGATTGGAAATTAAGAGAAGTACTCATAGAAATGCACGGAAATAACGGTAGTATGGATGGAGATCCACCTGCTGCAATGCGTTATACAGAGGCTCGACTTTCCAAATTGAGTGGTGAATTACTTGCCGATATCGAGAAAGAAACGGTTGATTTAGTATGGAACTTTGATGATACGGAGAAGGAACCAACTGTTCTCCCAGCACGATACCCTAACCTCTTAGTGAATGGTTCAACTGGGATTTCAGCGGGGTATGCAACGGAAATACCAACGCATAATTTAGCAGAAGTGATTGATGGAACAATTTATTTATTGGAACATCCGCAAGCAAGTTTAGAAAAAATCATGGAATATATTCCCGCTCCGGATTTCCCAACAGGAGGCATCCTTCAAGGGAAAGAGGAAATTAAAAAAGCCTATAAAACTGGACGTGGTAAAGCAATTCTACGTTCAAAAACGCACTTTGAAAATCTTAAAGGTGGCAAGCAACAAATCGTTATTACTGAAATTCCTTATGAAGTAAATAAAGCAACACTTGTTAAAAAAATGGATGAAATCCGTTTAAATAAAAAAGTTGACGGAATAGCAGAAGTTCGTGATGAAAGTGACCGTACAGGACTACAGATTGTTGTCGAGCTAAAAAAAGATACAAATGCACAAGGAATTTTGAATTATTTATTTAAGAATACAGATTTACAAATCAATTATAATTTTAATATGGTCGCAATTGATAATATGACGCCGCGACAAGTAGGGCTAAAAGATATTCTATCAAGTTATATCAATCATCGAAAAGAAGTAATCATCCGCCGCAGTCGATTTGATCTAGCAAAGGCGCAAAAACGCCAGCATATTGTTGAAGGTCTAATGAAGGCTCTTTCTATCTTAGACGAAGTAATCACGACGATTCGAGAAAGTAAAGATAAAAAGGATGCACGGAAAAATCTAGTAGATGTTTTTCAATTTACAGAAGAACAGGCAGAGGCAATCATTACTTTGCAATTGTATCGTTTGACGAATACAGATATTACACAATTGCAAAGAGAAGCACAAGAACTGATTGAACGAGTAACAGAGTTAACAAAAATTCTGTCAGATGAAAAAGAATTGGCGAGAGTAATCAAGAAAGAATTACGTGAGGTCAAGAAAAATTACGGTTCTGATCGTCGTACAGCACTTGAAGCAGAAATCGAAGAAATAAAAATTGAGACAGAAGTCTTGATTGCGCAAGAAGATGTTATGATCAGTGTGACTCATGAAGGCTATGTAAAACGCTCAAGTATGCGTTCATATAGTGCTTCGAAACCAGAAGAGATCGGTATGCGTGATGGAGATTATCTTTTATTTGCACAAGAAATGAATACACTAGATCATGTCTTATTTGTAACGAATAAAGCCAATGTCATTTATCGACCTGTTCATGAATTACCTGATTTAAAATGGAAAGAAATAGGTGAACATATTTCGCAAACTATTTTAAACCTTGGTATGGACGAATCGATTATTGCTGTTTTCCCATATCAAAAAATCGATGCAACGAAAACCTTTGTATGCATCAGTAAAAATGGAATGATCAAACAAAGTCGAATGACAGATTTTGAACCTTGGCGCACATATAAGAGTCGTCCAACAAGCTGTATGAAACTGAAAACACCAGACGATGAATTGATTGCTATCTACTTAGTGGAGCATCAAGAAGATCAAGATGTATTCCTAACAACTAATCAAGGCTATGGATTACGCTATCCATTGACAGAAGTTCCCGTAGTTGGTGCAAAAGCAGGTGGTGTCAAGGCAATCAATCTAAAAGAAGCTGATTTTGTTGTAGGCGGGCTTCTTGTGTACCCTGATGGAGATACGCCAATTGTAATCGTTACGCAACGTGGTGCTGTGAAACGAATGCTCGCACAAGAAGTAGAACAATTTGGTAGAGCGAAACGTGGGTTGATGGTACTGCGTGAGTTAAAGAAAAATCCTCATCGAATTATTTACATGGGAAATGGAAATTCTCAGGAGTTGATTTTAACAAATCAAAAAGGACAACAAGTAGAATTTAATCCAGTAGATTACCCGATAG
Organism: Enterococcus sp.; assembly: GCA_047975565.1. Classification (GTDB taxonomy): domain Bacteria; phylum Bacillota; class Bacilli; order Lactobacillales; family Enterococcaceae; genus Enterococcus_B. The sequence goes on from JBKEDT010000025.1 coordinate 23,994, forward strand.
GTGACCGTACATCCAATGGTTCATTTGCATTAGATGAGAAACAAGGCGGAGAAGTTATCGAGGTACGTGGAGTAGCAGAACCCAAGATAGCTAAAGAATAACTGTTATAGAAACAACTCATCAAGAGCTAAACTGTATTAATACAGTTTAGCTCTTTTGTTTCACTATAAACGTAAAAATAGTTTATATTTTTTATAATTTATGAAAGCATTCACAATACAACAATGGCGCTAAATCAACGTAAAAAACACTTGTTGTTTAAAATGATTGTTATTTGTGTAATAAAAAACAAGAAAACCCTTGCAAAGCAAGTAGCTTGTGTTATACTAAACACGTAAAAACTGTTACATATATATATTTATTATCGCAGAAACTAAGGAGGTTCATTTTTATGGAACAATGGAATGGATTTAAAGGAAAAACTTGGAAAGAAGAAGTAAATGTAAGAGACTTTATCCAAAATAACTATACCCCTTATGATGGAAATGATGAATTCCTAGCTGGTCCAACAGAAGCAACAACAAAATTATGGGATCAAGTAATGGATTTGAATACGCAAGAAATTGAAGCAGGTGGCGTACTTGATATGGACACAAAAGTCGTATCAACAATCACTTCGCATGGACCAGGATACCTAAACAAAGACTTAGAAACAGTTGTTGGTTTCCAAACAGAAAAACCATTTAAACGTGGCTTACAACCATTTGGTGGTATCCGTATGTCAGAACAAGCGGCAGAATCTTATGGATATGAAATCGATTCAGAAGTTTCTCATATCTTCCGTGAATATCGTAAAACGCACAACCAAGGAGTATTCGACGCATACACACCAGAAATGCGTGCAGCACGTCGTTCAGGTGTAATCACTGGATTACCTGATGCTTATGGACGTGGACGTATCATCGGTGACTACCGTCGTGTAGCATTATACGGTGTTGATTACTTGATTCAAGAAAAGAAAAACGACCTTAAAAATGCTGGCTTAGGTACAATGTCAGATGATGTTATTCGTCAACGTGAAGAATTGAATGAACAATTACGTGCATTAACAGAATTAAAAGAACTAGGAAATATCTATGGATTTGACATTTCACAACCTGCAACAAATGCACGTGAAGCATTCCAATGGTTATACTTAGGATATCTTGCAGCAATCAAAGAACAAAATGGTGCAGCGATGTCACTAGGACGTACGTCAACATTCTTAGATATCTATATCGATCGTGACTTAGAAAATGGCGTACTTACAGAAGAAGAAGCACAAGAAATCGTTGATCATTTTGTCATGAAATTACGTTTAGTAAAATTTGCTCGTACACCTGATTACAATGCTTTATTCTCAGGAGATCCTACATGGGTAACTGAATCAATCGGTGGTGTCGGCGAAGATGGACGTCACATGGTTACGAAAAATAGCTTCCGCTTCTTACACACGTTATCAAACTTAGGACCTGCACCAGAACCAAACTTAACTGTTTTATGGTCAACACGTTTACCACAAAACTTTAAAAACTTCTGTGCAAAAACAAGTATTGCAACATCTGCTATCCAATATGAAAATGACGATATCATGCGCCCACATTGGGGAGACGACTATGGAATCGCATGTTGTGTATCTGCAATGCGTATTGGGAAACAAATGCAATTCTTCGGTGCTCGTGCCAACTTGGCAAAAACATTACTTTATGCAATCAATGGTGGGGTAGATGAAAAATCAAAAGTACAAGTCGGACCAAAATATCAACCAATTACTGCAGAATACTTAGACTACAATGAAGTACTAGAAAAATACGATACAATGATGGACTGGATTACTGAACTTTATGTAAATACATTGAACATCATTCACTATATGCATGATAAATATTCATACGAACGTATCGAAATGGCTTTACAAGATACTGATATCTTACGTACAATGGCAACTGGTATCGCAGGATTCTCTGTAGCGGTTGACTCATTATCAGCAATCAAATATGCAAAAGTTCGTACGATCCGTGATGAAAATGGAATCGTTGAAGATTACGAAATCGAAGGCGACTATCCTAAATACGGAAACAACGATGACCGTGCAGATGAAATCGGTATTCACTTATTGAAAACATTCATGACAAAAGTGAAACGTGTTGCAACTTATCGTAACTCAAAACCAACGACATCTATCTTGACAATCACATCAAATGTTGTTTATGGTAAGAAAACAGGGAATACCCCTGATGGACGTCGTGCAGGTGAACCATTTGCACCAGGAGCAAACCCTATGCATGGTCGTGATTCTCATGGCGCATTAGCAAGCTTATCATCTGTTGCGAAAATCCCTTACGATTACTCATTAGATGGTATCTCAAATACATTCTCTATTGTTCCTCGTGCGTTAGGTCGTGACGAAGATACACAAGAAAACAATCTATCAACAATGCTTGATGGATACGTGAAAAAAGGTGGTCACCACTTAAATATCAACGTATTTAACCGTGATACATTGTTGGATGCACAAGAACACCCAGAAAAATACCCACAATTGACTATCCGAGTTTCTGGATATGCAGTGAACTTTGTTAAATTAACACGCGAACAACAAAATGATGTTATCGCTCGTACAATGCACGAATCAATGTAAAATTGCACAAACGAAGCGGATGAATCATTCATCCGCTTTTTCTATGCTTTAAATTTTTGAAGGAGGTCTTTTTATGTCAGCACCAGTTACAGGATTTGTTCATTCAACTGAAAGTTTTGGCTCCGTTGATGGCCCTGGTATTCGTTTTATCGCTTTTATGCAGGGGTGTCGGATGCGATGTCAATTCTGCCATAATCCTGACACGTGGAATATTGGTGGCGGGACAGAATGGACATCAGATGATTTGTTAGAGGAAGCGTTAAAGTATGAAGAATTTTGGGGTGAAAATGGCGGACTAACCGTTAGTGGTGGCGAACCGTTACTCCAACTTGATTTCTTGATTGATTTATTCAAAAAAGCGAAAGCAAGAGGCGTTCATACGACTTTAGATACCTGTGGCAAACCATTTACCAAAGAAGAACCATTTTTTAGCAAATTTAATGAATTAATGGAATATACAGATTTGTTACTATTTGATATAAAGCATATCGATAATGATCAACATAAGATCCTAACAACGCAAGGAAACCAGAATATATTAGATATGGCACTTTATCTATCTGAAATCAATAAACCTGTTTGGATCCGGCATGTACTTGTTCCAGAACGTAGTGATTATGATGAATACTTGATTCGCTTAGATTCATTTATTCAGCAGTTATCAAATGTTGATAAAGTAGAGATCCTACCGTACCATACAATGGGAAAATATAAATGGGAAGAATTAGGGTTGACCTACAAACTAGAGGGCATTGAACCACCAAGTGCAGAACGTGTTCAAAATGCACAAAATTTGTTGCATACAGATCAATATCGTGGTTATCTAACTCGGTAAATCTACCAAAAAGAAAGGGATTGGTATTTCTTTCTTTTTGGTTTTTTGCTATTATTAGTAAGGAAAAGAGAACAAAGGAGCGAAATATATGTCAAAAATTTTAGTTTTTGGACACCAAAACCCAGATACAGATGCGATTGGCGCAGCAATTTCTTTCGCCAATCTTCAACAAAAATTAGGTCAAGATGCGGAAGCAGTTGCACTAGGTACACCAAATGAAGAAACACAATTTGCGTTAGAAACATTTGGCTTCTCTGCACCACGTGTCATTGAAAATGCAGGCTCAGAAACATCTGATGTAATGTTAGTAGACCACAACGAATTTCAACAAAGTGTTTCAGATATTGCTGATTTAAATGTTTTAGCTGTCGTAGATCATCATCGAATCGCAAATTTTGAAACAGCAAATCCGTTGTATTACCGTGCAGAACCTGTAGGTTGTACTTGTACGATTTTGTTGAAATTATATAAAGAAAATAATGTAGCAATCGAAAAAAATATCGCTGGCATGATGCTATCTGCTATCGTATCAGATACATTACTATTCAAATCACCAACTTCGACAACACAAGATGAAGCTGCGGCTAAAGAATTAGCTGAACTAGCTGGTGTTGATTTAGCAAGCTACGGATTAGAAATGTTAAAAGCTGGAACAAAGTTAAGTGATAAATCTGCAGAAGTTTTAGTAGATTTAGATGCAAAAAGTTTCCCAATGGGTGACAAAACAGTGCGTATTGCTCAAGTAAATACAGTTGATTTGGCAGAAGTTTTAGATCGTCAAGTAGAACTTGAATCAGCGATGAATGCAGCGAATGCAGCGAATGGTTATGATCTATTCGTGTTAATCGTAACAAATATTTTAGACAGTGATTCAGAATTATTAGTTACTGAAGGGTTCCAAACAGAAGTTGAGAAAGCTTTTGGTACAACACTTACAAATAACCGTGCCTTCCTAAAAGGTGTAGTTTCACGTAAGAAACAAGTTGTTCCACAATTAACTGAAGTATTCAGCTAATCAATCTGAAAAGCTGATGCGAAGCGCATGCTCGCATCAGCTTTTTTAAATAGAATAGGAGTTGAGCGAATGGAATTTTATTATCCGAAAGCACAAGTCGAGAAATATCAACCTATCGTAGAAAATAGTTTATTTTTACCATTAGTCGATTACATGCTTGAAAATAGTCAAAAGCAGGTAATTCTACGTGAATTAAAAAAACAAATCCCAGAAAAAGGTCTAGAAAAATTAATTGATAAAATGATTGAAACAGGATTGATGAAGCGAGAAGAACGACGTTATCTATTGAACTTTCCAGTATATAAATCCGTTTCAAAAAAAATCGTGCAAGAATCTGCCGAGAAAGTCGCTGATAAACTGCGTCAATTAGCTCCAGATAAACAACTGTTGTTTCTTGGAGAAAAATTATGGACATATTGTTTTGAATCGAGTGATGATTATTTTTATGCAACTTCCTTGGAACGTTATTTTTATGAAAAAAGAGAGGCAGGCAATGACACATTGCGATTTATTACAATTTCGCAAAGAGAAAAGTGGTCAAAAACATTGCCTAACTACTTTGTTCTTCAAAAAAAACAACGTGAAATACCACAGGGGTTAATGGAAGTGGCAACTCTCCTAGGTGATGTAAATGAATCATATTATTTTGATCAAGTAGAGATGCTTATTGAACGTGCGCAAGTAGGTAAGTTAAAAAGTAAACGACCAAATATATTTTTAGACTCCTTGCTAAAGATGCAGATTCTAACGAAAGAAGAGGAGCAATTTCGTTTACAAGTCCCCCTTATAGAGCAATCTGAAGGAGTAGAAGTTACCTTACCGAATATAGAAACTCAAGAGAACGATGAAACAAAAGGTATTTTTCTTCGACATTTTTTCTATGAGGCTATTTTAGATTTGTTAGATTTAGAAGAATTTTCATATATTTTGAAAAATTAGAAAAAGATTAAGGTTTTTCTTTGATTAGATTATAAAATGATGATAATATAATTTTTGCGAGTATTTAATCGAAGAAAAGGAGTGCTTTTTTTATGTTAGAATTAGAAAAAAATATGGATGAACAAACTACGAACGAGGAACTTACTTTGTTTGTTTCATCTGCTGATTTAGAACAGGCGAAGAACGAATTATTATTAGGTGGTTTTGATCACTATCAATTTTCTGATAATGTATTACTTCATATGATTCAACGTAAACGAGAAGTTCAGGCAAGTACAATCATACCTGTGGTTCTAGAATACTTAATGAAACAAACGAGAATCTTTTCTAAAACGCATGCGGTAAAGCATATTCATGCACGTGGAAACGCTGAGAAATCATTGAGCTACCAAACTGTGGGAGAATTAGATTTTGATTCGAAAGGAAATTATTACTTAGTGATTGCATCGAGCGAGTCAAAGCGAATCGAAAGTCTCTATAAAGTGTATACAACGGGAAGTGTCAGTGAACTTTGGATGGAGCCAGCTTAGCAATCTGCGCGGTATGTTCTCTATGTATTTGTAAGGACTTGAAACATGTGCGTTTGTTTCAAGTTCTTTTATTTAATCCTAAAAAAACCTCCTGGAAGTGACTGAAAAGACACTTCTAGGAGGTTTTTGTTTGTAACTATTTATTTACGCGTTTATAATTTTCGTCAAAGTAACGACCTTCGCGAATATCAGAAGGCATTCCTTCGTAAGGTTCTTCGCTGATAACATCTTCGTTATCGACACCTGCATCACCAATGTAAGTGATTGTTGCGAATTCTGGTACAACTAATTTTGGATAAGTTTCGTATTTTTCACGTGCTGCTTCCATTTCTGGAATGTGTTCGTTTTGATAAGTAACTGTGATTTCAGGATGTTCTTCAACCCATTTAGGAAAGAAAATAGTACCGTGCAATTTCATTTCGTTTGGCATAAAGTCTAATGCAACATCTGTTCCTGTTGGTTCAGTCCAACTGATTTTGTAAATTCCGTCTGTTAATTTTACGATATCTGCTTCTTGGTCTTTGACCCAACGTCCTTTAACCATTCCACCATGGATACGGTAGTCAACGGTATGGTCATTTTTAGCATACCATTCATATTCCCAACCATTATCATACGTATAAACAAAATGAGTACCAATAAAATCTTCTAATTCTTTAAATTCTTTCATTACGAGCATCTCCTTTAATTTAAAACATGTAATAATTTACATGTTTTTGAGTACATGGTTATGATATAATGGATTATGGGATTTGTCAAGGAGGAAGATACGATGGCAAGAAAAAACACATTACGCTATATTTTGCTTGGGTTACTAAGTAAAAAGAATATGTCTGGGTATGAGTTGAATCAGTCATTTAAGAATGAGATTGGAGAATTTTGGCAAGCAAAACATAGCCAAATCTATCCAGAACTTTCGAAGATGGAGGAACAAGGAGTCATTAATCACCAAGTTGCAATTACAGGAACGAAATTAGAAAAGAAAGTTTATCATTTAACGGATAACGGAAGAGAGCAATTGAATAATTGGATTCACGACACAACAAGTGAATTACCAGTCAATCGTGATGAATTTGTTTTAAAGCTTTATTTTGTAAAGGACATCCGAGATCCACAACTAAAAGAAATTATCGAACAGCAACGTATATTACATGAAGAAAAGCTTCTTCATCTTTTAGCTAGAAAAAAAGAAATCTTTCCAACAAAAAAAGCGCAAGAAAAAAATTATGGACACTATCTTATTTTAGAACATGCAGTGAATCGTGAGACTGAATATACAAATTGGTTAAAAGAAATCATCCTACAAATGGAGAACCATACAAAATAGAAAAACCGGGCGACTATCCATGTGAAGTTGCCTGGTTTTTAATCTGTAGTTAAATTCTAAATATTCATAAAAATGACGTATACTGACATGTGAAAAAATATATATCGGTTGAATTAAATTAAAAATAGATTATAATTAAATATGATATTGAAAATAAAAAAGTTAGGTGAAGTTAATGAAATTAGCGAATCGTTGGTTATATTTTAGTCATTTGATCAGTGCTTGTTTGGCGATATATTTTGGTGTTCTTTATTTAAATCAACCAATAAATGGGTTTGAAGTTACAGATAATGGAATCATGACAATTATTAATGAAGGGGTCACGCTCTCGCTTTTCTTATTTGTCATTTTGGGCGTGGGAAACGTATTTGCGTGTGTTGCCAACTATTTTAGACTGTACTCTGCACCGATTTTGAGTTGTATTTTAAGCATTCTGGGAATCATTGTTGTGGATGCCTCTTCATCTGCATTAACGGCTACGCTCCTTGCATACGTTCTTTTCTATAGCAGTCAATTTTTGAGTGGGGTGTACTTGCTTTATGTAAGACGATCCCTTTTTACGAAAAAATATGATTAAGTAGGTGAATGCGATGGATCCGTTGGTTGTTAAACGGACGGTACAACAGATACCGTTACTCGAAGTGGTATCACAGAAAAATAGATATGAAAAAGTTCCAACGATTATCTATTACCATGGATGGCAAACAAGTAAAGAGCTTGCTCTTACTCAAGGGAGAAAGCTTGCGAAAGTAGGTTTCCGGGTCTTGCTACCAGATGCAGCAAATCATGGGGCACGAAAGAGTGCGATATCCAAAATACCTTCACTCACGTTTTGGGAAAGTATTTATCATAATCTATTTGAATTTGAGCTGTTGGTAAATGATTTACATAATCGCACACTTCTCTCCTCAATAGGTGTGGGTGGCGTATCCATGGGTGGGATGACAACATGTGCACTTCTTACACATCATAAAGAAATCCAGTGTGGCGCGTGTATTATGGGAACGCCAGCACCAAGCCTGTATCAACAGCGGATGGAGGTACACCCACAAATTTCTGCAATTCTACCAACAGATTACTCGGATCTTCTTAGCTGGGTCCCGAAATATGACTTAGCGAAACATCCCGAAACTTTGATGGGACGACCGCTTTTATTTTGGCACGGAAAGAAAGATGGAAAAATTCGATTTAAAGATGTGGAATCATTTGTGCGTGACAATGAACAGACTGAGGAAGGAAAACAGATACGATTTAGCGCGTCGGCTTCCAACGGTCATTTGATTACTGGAAAAGTAATGGATGAAATAACTGGATTTTTTATGGAAAATCTCAAAACTATATCTTGAAAAAAGCAGCGAATCGCTTTTGTGGAATGAAGCAATTCGCTGCTTTTTTTGTGTGTGAATAGTAACATAGGTTATTTTAAATTGGTAAATTAAAATGAGATGAATAATAGAAAAAAGCGAAATACGTTTTATTTCATATTATTCACTTTATTATTTTTGTTTATTTAAATAAAGTTCGTGATGTAAGCGGTAACTATGTAATATATTGAAAAAATAACTGTTTTTTATCGTTTTGTTTTTCAAAGTAATGAGAAAAGTGTTATTATATTATTAGGATATATTTAGAAAATAGTTATTTTTTGTTAGTTATTTAAAAGAGAGTTTATTCTTGAAGAAGGGCAAAGATGCAAATGAATATCGAAGATGCAAAACAACGTTTTTTAACCGGAGAAAATTTCTTTAGCCAACATCTACTAGGCGTGCATCAATCCACAAAAAATTTAGCTAGCTATGTATTCCGCGTATGGGCGCCACATGCAAAGGCGATTTATTTAGTTGGTGATTTTAATCAATGGGAGGATTCTCTCCCGATGACGAAATGTGAAGATACAGGAATTTGGGAAATTGAAACGGATTTGCCTGAAGAAGGACAACTATATAAGTTCAAAGTCCACCAAGCAACAGATGAAATTATTTATAAAATCGATCCGTTTGCAATTCGTTTCGAAGAGCGCCCTGGAACTGCCGCGGTCGTTTATACACCAAATCAGAAGAAATGGCGTGATGGTTTATGGCGAGGAAGAAATAAACGAATGAATCATTTTAAACGTCCATTAACTATCTACGAAGTGCATGCCTCTTCTTGGAAACATCATCCAGATGGGACGCCTTATACGTTTGGTGATTTAAAAGAATCACTGATTCCTTATGTCAAAGAGATGGGGTATACACATATTGAGTTTATGCCGTTAATGGAACATCCATTAGGTGCCTCTTGGGGCTATCAATTGACAGGGTATTTCGCATTGTCTTCTTCTTATGGTACACCAGAAGAATTTCAAGATTTCGTTGAAGCGTGCCATTTGAATAACATCGGTATTTTAGTGGATTGGGTACCAGGTCATTTTTGTATAAATGGAGACACGCTACCTAATTATGATGGAACACCTCAATTTGAGTATGCTGAATATGATCGTGCAATCAACCGGAGATGGGGCGCGGTGAACTTTGACTTAGGAAAACCAGAAGTACAGAGTTTCTTGATTTCCAGCGCATTATTCTGGATTGAAATGTATCACATTGATGGCTTACGCGTCGATGCGGTATCAAGTATGATTTATCGAGATTATGATGAAGGACCTTGGTCTGCTAATCATGAAGGTGGAAATCGTAATTATGAAGGGTATTATTTTTTACAAAAATTAAATGCGGTCATCAAGCTTCGTCATCCAGAAACACTAATGATTGCTGAAGAGAGTACTTCTGAAGTGAAAGTAACTGGCCCGATTGAAAATGATGCACTAGGGTTTGATTACAAATGGAATATGGGGTGGATGAATGATGTCTTACGCTTCTTTGAAATGGATCCAATTTATCGGAAAGAAAACTTTAACTTATTGACATTTTCATTTATGTATATGATGAATGAAAATTATATTTTGCCATTCTCGCATGATGAAGTTGTACATGGCAAAAAGAGCCTGATGCATAAAATGTGGGGGGATCGGTACAAACAATTTGCTCAATTGCGCACGTTATATAGCTATATGATGACACATCCAGGGAAAAAACTTCTTTTCATGGGAAGTGAATGGGGTCAGTTTTTAGAATGGAAATATGACGAAGGATTAGAGTGGCGTGATTTGTCGGATGATTTAAATAAAAAAATGCAACATTTTACTCGACGTTTAAATGAGTGGTACAAAGAAGAGCCAGCGCTATGGATGCTCGAAGAATCACAAAAAACAATAGAAATCATTGACGCAGATAATGTAGATGACGGGGTGTTAAGCTTTATCCGTAAAGGAAAAACAAAAAAAGATTTTGTGATCGTTCTAGTCAATACGACCCCAGTAGAAAGACAAGATTTTGTTGTAGGCGTACCGTATGCTGGGACGTATACAGAAGTATTAAATACTGAAATGGAAGAGTTTGGTGGGACTTGGAAGCAACATAATCCAGTCAGTGAAACGGAGGCATTGCCATTTAAACAGCAAGAGTATCAAATCAAGACAATTGTTCCTTCGTTAGGAACAATTATTCTAAAACCAGAGCAAATCAAGATACCAAGAAAGCAACGTGAAAAATAATTGCATTCGTGCATTTATTCATAAACAGAGTCGAGAGGGGGCAGGTGAATTTTTCACCAATAGTATGAAAACAGAAATGTTAGCAATGATCCTTGCAGGTGGTCAAGGAACACGTTTAGGAAAATTAACAAAAAGTATCGCAAAACCGGCTGTGCCATTTGGTGGACGTTATCGAATTATTGACTTCACTTTAAGTAATTGTGCAAATTCAGGAATTCACAATGTGGGCGTGGTAACGCAATATGAACCATTGGCATTAAATGAACATATTGGAAATGGTGCAAGTTGGGGAATTGATGGAATTAATTCAGGTGTGTCCATTTTACAGCCGTTTTCTAGTACAGAAGGTGGCAAGTGGTTCGAAGGAACTGCGCATGCTATTTATCAAAATATTGCCTATATCGATCAAATGGATCCTCAGTATGTCTTGATTTTATCAGGAGACCATATTTATAAAATGGATTATGAAGCAATGTTAGAGGAACATAAAGAAAATAATGCTTCATTATCTGTCGCGGTCCTTGAGGTACCTTGGAAAGAAGCCTCTCGTTTTGGCATTATGGAGACGGATGAAAACAATCGAATCATCGAATTTGCAGAAAAACCAAAAGAACCTAAGAGCAATTTGGCATCAATGGGTATCTATATCTTTAACTGGGGAAGATTACGCAGTGTTCTACTGAATAGCTATGGGAAAGATGGCGAGATGGTAGATTTTGGAGCAAACGTTATTCCTTCTTACTTAGAAAGTGGCGAGAATGTTTTTGCATATAATTTTGAAGGGTATTGGAAGGATGTTGGAACGATTGATTCACTCTGGGAAGCGAGCATGGAATTTATCAATCCAGAGATGAATTTAGATATTCGAGACAAAGGCTGGCGTGTGTACTCTAAAAATATGATTTCACCACCACACTTTTTAACGAAGACAGCTTCAGCAAAAAATTCATTGATTGCGGATGGCTGCTATGTCGCTGGTGATATCGAAGACAGCATTTTATCGAATGATGTACAAGTAAAGGAAGGCACTACAATTAAAGAAACTGTAGTAATGCCAGGTGCAACAATTGGGAAAAATGTAAAAATCAAAAAAGCAATCATCGGAGAAAATGCAATCATTGGGGACAACGCAACCATTGATGGCTCTGAGGAAATTGCTGTTGTTGGTTATTCTGAAGTGATTGGAGTGTCTATGAATGAGAACGAATAAAATGTGTGCAATTTTAGGTAGCGCAGTGCGTTATGATGAATTACTACCAATGACGGAAGAACGCCCATTGGCAACATTACCATTCGACTGCAAGTACCGTTTGATTGATTTTCCGTTATCAAGTATTGTGAATGCTAACATCCGTACGGTTTTCATGATTTTTAATGAAGGAGAAACACGCTCTGTTTTCGATCATATTGGTGGCGGAAAAGAGTGGAATCTAGATGGCGTACAAAATCGGTACTTTATCCACTTTTATCAAGATTCATTAAAGAAAAAGGCGGAAGGAAAGCCTTACTACAGTACAATGATTGAATATTTAAAAAAATCTAAATCAGAATATACCGTTTATTTAGGAAGTAAAATGCTTTGCAATATTGATTTGCGAGCAGTACTCAAAATTCATCAAATCCAAAAAAATGAGATGACAATGGTATATAAACGTGTAGAACCATCCTATGTTGGGCCAAAAGACCAACTACTAACAATTGATGAAACAGGTTCTGTCCAAGATACTGGTGATTATACAGCGATTACCAGTGAAACAGAGAAAGTCAATCTAGCAATGGATATTTTTATTGTCCAAACAGAGTGGCTAATCCAACAACTTGAAGCTGGACAAAAGGAAAATAGTACAACGAATCTAAAAAAATTCCTACGTGAGAAAATTACAAGTAGTAAATCTTCTACGTATGAATATACTGGTTATTTAAGTAATATTTATGACATTCCAACGTATTATCAGGCAAATATGGATATGTTGAATCCTCAAAAATTTAATTCATTGCTATATTCAAATCAAAAAATCTATACAAAATTAAAAAATGAGGTGCCAACGTATTACTCGACTGATTCGAATGTTCGTAACAGTCAATTTGCTACAGGTTGTACAATTGAAGGAACTGTAGATCACAGTCTAGTTTTTCGTGGTACGTTGATCGAAAAAGATGCTGTTGTGAAGGAGTCGATGGTGCTAGCGGGTACAACTATCGAGGAAGGAGCAAATGTCTCGTATGCTATTCTTGATAAACATGTTCGTGTAAAAGCAGGGGTAAGAATCAAAGGAACAGAAGCGAATCCAGTGGTTATCCAAAAAAATAGTGTAGTGACAAGTGATGTCATACAAGACATTGTTGAAGGAGCGGTTTAAATGAAAGTATTATTTGCCTCAGCGGAATGCGCCCCCTTTTTTAAAACAGGAGGATTAGGGGATGTTGCCGGTTCTTTGCCAAAAGAATTAGTGAAACAGGGCGTGGAACTAGCAGTTGTACTTCCTTATTTTACGAAAATACCTGAAACGTATCAGCGTGAATTAAAAGACGTGTGCCAGTTCCAAGTAGCTGTTGGTTGGAGAAAACAGTATTGCGGCATTAAACAATTAGAAAAAGATGGGGTAACCTATTACTTTATCGATAATCGCTATTATTTTGATCGTGATAATCTTTATGGATACTATGATGATGGTGAACGATTTGCCTTCTTTCAATTAGCGTTAATTGAAATGATGGAGAAAATTGAGTTCATACCGGATGTGATTCATTCAAATGATTACCATACAGCGATGATTCCATTCCTACTGAAAGAAAAATACTCATGGATTCGTGCATATCGAGAAATCAAGACAGTTGTAACGATTCATAATATTGAGTTTCAAGGGCACTACAGCGCAGATGTTTTAGGCGATTTGTTTGGTATGGGAATGGAGAGATATCATGATGGCGCAGTTGGATTTGATAATGGCATCAACTTCTTGAAAGCAGGAATCGTGTATGCAGACCGAATCACAACAGTTAGTCCCTCCTATGCAAAAGAAATCCAAACGCCAGAATTTGGCTGTCGTTTGGATGGCATCTTGCGCATGGAGGCAAACAAGTTGAGTGGTATTTTGAATGGTATTGATTATACACTCAATAATCCAGAAACAGATGAATCGATTCCTTATACGTATTCAAAAGAAGATCGTTCGGGAAAGCAAAAAGACAAGCTTGCTTTACAAAAAATGATGCACTTGCCTGAAAGCAAGGATACTCTTCTTATCGGGGTAGTAGGAAGGTTAACTAGGCAAAAAGGATTTGATTTGCTGGTAGAAGAAGCAGAAAATCTTTTACAACAAGATGTTCAATTAGTTATTTTAGGCACAGGTGATCCAGCATTTGAACATGACTTTGCCTATTTTGCAAATAAATACCCTGAAAAGTGCGCAGTGAATATCTTGTTTGATGTATCGCTTGCACAAAAAATCTATGCAGGTTCTGATTTGTTCTTGATGCCATCAGCTTTTGAACCGTGTGGATTGTCACAGATGATTTCGATGCGTTATGGAACAATTCCTCTTGTTCATGAAGTAGGGGGACTAAGAGATACCGTCCTTCCATACAATGTGATTGATAAAACTGGTGATGGATTTGGCTTCCAAACATTTACTGGATTTTATTTAATGGAGACAATCAAGCAAGCAATAGAACTGTATCAAAAACACCCAAATGAATGGGAAAATTTGATTACTCGCGCCATGTCCAAAGATTTTAGTTGGTCAACATCGAGTAAAACATATGTCGAACTTTATAACAGTCTTAAATAAGAACAAAGGGAATCCGTCCAATCTTGGAGGATTCCCTTTTGCAAACAGGAGGAAGTAGATGGTACTTACAAAAGCAACTATTAAAGAAGAGTTGAAAAAACGATTGCAAGAAAAATATACACTTAAGATTGAAGAGGCTACAAACCAAGAAATATTCCAAGCTCTAGGGCAAGTAATCAAAGCTGCATATGCAAAGAATTGGCAGCAAACAAGACAAAAATGTATTGGAGAAAAGCAGGTCTATTATTTTTCTATTGAATTTTTGCCAGGGAAATTATTGAAAAGTAATTTGCTGAATTTGGGCATTCTTGATGTGACGCGAGATGCCTTACATGAACTATCCATCGACTTGGATGAATTGATCGATTCTGAAAAGGATATGGCTCTTGGAAACGGCGGATTAGGACGATTAGCTTCTTGTTTTATGGATTCTTTGGCCTCATCCGGATTACCAGGTAATGGGAATGGGATCCGTTATGACTATGGGTTATTTAAACAACGATTTGTCGATGGGTATCAAGTAGAGCTTCCGGACGAATGGCTACGGGATGGAAATATTTGGGAAGTACGACGTGAAAGTAAGGCGTGTGATGTTCGATTTGGAGGGATGGTTTATTTACAAGAAAATTCAGAGGGACGATTAAAACCAGTCTATGAACATCAACAGATCTTACGCGCGGTGCCATACGATACGGGAATGGTCGGGTATAAAAATGATATGGTAACAACAATGCGCCTTTGGTCCATTGAAATCCCAGATGAAGAAGAAGGGCAATATCAAAGTATTCAAGATAGACGAGCGATGGAAGATATCACAGCGGTTCTTTACCCAGATGATTCAAATGAAAAAGGGCGTCTTGTCCGTTTGGCACAAGAGTATTTTTTTGTTTCCGCTGGACTTCAAAGTATTCTAAGATATGCGAAGAAGACACAGATTCCAAGTACAAAGTTAAATGAGCATATTGCTGTGCACATCAACGACACCCATCCAGCACTATGTGTGCCTGAGATGATGCGTTTATTGATTGATGAAGAAGAGCTGAGCTGGGAACAAGCATGGGATATCACGGTAAAGGTGATGAGCTACACGAACCATACGATTATGGCAGAAGCGCTGGAAAAATGGCCGGTTGACATGCTGAGCAAATTATTGCCACGAGTCTATCAAATTATTGAAGAAATCGACCGCAGATATGTAGAGCAAGTCCGTAAAATAAAAGATTATTCTATAGTAGAAAGTACGCGGATCATCCAAAATGGTCAAGTGCATATGGCACATTTGGCAATCATCGGCAGTCACAGTACAAATGGCGTGGCGAAGTTGCATTCTGATTTACTAAAGTCCGTTGTTTTGAAAGATTTTTACGCTGTGTATCCTGAAAGGTTCAATAATAAAACAAATGGAATCGCACAAAGAAGATGGCTGCAATTAGCGAATGAGCCACTAGCTAAATTGTTGGATAAAACAATCGGGACAACCTGGAGAGAAAATAGTGATGATTTGAAACTATTGATGAACTATCGAGATGATGAAACTGTTTTGACACAATTAGCAGAGGTGAAACGCCTTAATAAGCAAAAATTAGCACAGTATATCAAGCAAACAATGCAAATCGATGTATCACCAGATGCGATCTTTGATGTGCAAATCAAAAGGCTGCACGCATATAAGCGACAATTGATGAACTTGATGCATATTATCAAATGCTATCAAGAAATCAAAGCAAATCCGCAACTTGAGTATACGCCACGTGTCTTTATTTTTGGTGCTAAAGCAGCTCCAAGTTATCATTACGCAAAATCGATTATAAAATGTATCAATGAAACTGCCAATCTAGTCAATAATGATCCAGATATTCATAATCGTCTAAAAATCGTCTTTCTTGAAAACTATAATGTAAGCTTAGCTGAACGAATCATACCGGCTGCAGACATTAGTGAACAAATCTCTTTGGCGTCTAAAGAAGCTTCTGGCACAAGTAATATGAAACTAATGCTAAATGGCGCTGTGACGTTGGCGACTTTAGATGGTGCCAATGTTGAAATTCGTGATGCAGTGGGAAATGACAATATTAAAATTTTTGGTTTAACAGAGCAAGAAGTGTATGCATACTATGAAAATCAAAATTATTCTTCTATAAAGGTTTACGAAGAAACACCGTTAGTTCGTCAGGTTTTGGCTGCATTTGTTGATGGGACGATACCAAATATCCAATATGAAGGCAGAGAAATTGTAGATTCACTATTAAAATATAATGATGAATATTTTGTTTTACGTGATTTTATCGCCTATGTTTCCGAACAAGAACAAATTGAGCGAGAATTTCAAGATAAACTGCAGTGGAGTAAAATCAGTTTATCCAACATTGCCAATGCTGGACGCTTTTCTTCTGATGAAACAGTGAAGCGTTATGCAGAAGATATCTGGCAAATAAAACCAGTAACGGTGCAGTAAGAAGAGGTGAAAGTATGCGTGCGTGTATCTATTATAATTCTTGGGATAATCAGTGCAAATCACCATTTGGCGCTGTTCAAGTGGGCACGACAGTCGAATTTGCACTTCAAATGAAGCAGACGGACCAACAACCAGTAGTCATTGAATTGGTGATTTGTAAAGAAGGTGCACAAGAAGAAATTCTGCAATTAGTCGAAGACAAAGAAGAGTGGTACCGTTGTTCCTACCGAACGAGTCAAACTAAAGGGTTGTACTTTTATTATTTTCAACTAAAAGTTAGCGATTCAGGAGAGATATTTGAATATTATGGGCATGATGCGTTCAGTGGAGAAGCGAAAGGTGTGAAGAATCTTGATGCAGTGAAGATGTATCAATTAACAAATTTTGAGTCTCAAGATCCTGCACCGCAGTGGTATCGTGAAGCTGTATTTTATCAAATATTTCCAGATCGTTTTTCTAATGGGAATATTGATGGACATGTCAATCACCCCAAACCGAATTCTTTTTTGTATGCGACAGAAAAGGATGCACCTTACTATATTAAAGATAAAGATGGCGAAATCGTTCGTTGGGATTTTCAAGGAGGAAATTTAGCGGGGATTCGTGCAAAAATTCCTTACCTACAAGAACTAGGCGTGAATGCACTTTACTTAAATCCTATTTTTGAAGCATTGAGTAATCACCGTTACGATACGAGTGATTACCATCAAATAGACGCTATGCTAGGGACGAATGAAGAATTTTTAGAATTTGTTCAAGTGCTACATGAAGCAGGATTTCATCTAATTTTAGATGGCGTATTCAGTCATGTGGGTAAAGTAAGTCGATATTTTAATAGTGACGGTCGCTACGGACAAGAAGAAGGGGCCGCACAATCAAAAGAGAGTGCGTATTATCCATGGTTTAAATTTACGGATTACCCGACAAAATATAAGTCTTGGTGGGGAGTGAAAGACCTTCCAGAAGTAGATAAAGAAAATGTGTCATTCCAAAAATTTATTTATGGACACGGAGAAGAGAGTGTTATTTCTACTTGGGGAAATGCTGGGATAGATGGTTGGCGATTAGATGTTGCAGACGAACTTCCAGATACATTTATCCAAGGAATTCGAGAAAACTTGAATCGTTATGAGGAGCAAGTATTGATTGGAGAAGTTTGGGAAGATGCATCAAACAAAATTGCATATGGAAAACGAAGACAATATACTTTGGGTAACCAGTTACACGGTGTGATGAACTATCCGGTTCGAAATGCAATCATCAATTTGCTCCAATTAAAAGAGACAACAGAAAATAGTGCGAAACAATTGATGCAACTGCAGGAAAATTATCCTCGAGATATTTTTTATAATAGTCTAAACAGCTTAGGAACACATGATACTGAACGGATTTTTACTATTTTAGACGAAGACATGACTCAATTATTTTTAGCGGTAGAGTTGTTTTTCATGATGCCTGGGACACCATGTGTCTATTATGGGGATGAAATGGGTGTAACTGGCGGAAAAGATCCGGAAAATCGTAAGTTTTTCCCATGGAGCACCCCAAACTCAGAGATTTTTGCGCACTACAGTCAATGGACCAAGCGACGAAAAAGCCTAAAACTTCTACAAAATGGAAGTTGTGTGTTCTTTTATTCAAAGCATCTCTTCGGAATTTTGCGTACAGATGGAGAAGAATCGGTCGTTTATGTAGTAAATCCACAAAATTTCCAAGTAGACGCACGTGAAGAGGAACTAGTATTTTTATCTAAAACGAACTGGCAGGAAAAACAAATCGTATCTGCACTTTCAAAAAAAATATTTACCGTAAAATCAAGTATCTTTTGGAAATTAAGCTAAATCTAAAGGGAAAAAGAAGAAGTTACTCTGTGTACTTTCACAAATTATTTCTGTGTTTTATCCCATCGAGACTACTGATTGACGTAAAATTGTGATACTATTGAGAAAAGTTTCATTTTTGAAAAGGATGAGTTTAAATGACAGAAGTCAAACGGAAGCATTTTCGGTTTCCTGTATGTGCAGATGATGAATGTGTAAAACTTGACCATCATCAATACCAAGAATCACTTACAAATGAGAAATCACTTTCTAAAACAGCAGAAAAATCTTATGGTTTACCAGAATCTTTTGATTTTACAAGTAAGTCTGAACATGCATATAGAAGAAATCAAGCAAAATCAGTGGAAAGAAAAAATCAATTTAAAGAGCAGACGGAATATAGACCAAACAAATTGAACTTACCGCAATATGGGAGAAGTACTAGAAGTAAGCCAACAGAACGACCTACTCCCCCTAAAAAAAATCTGTTTGGTAGTCGTAAAGAAAATGTAGCGTCTGCACGACCTACAACGTCAAATTTCAGCGCAAAGAGAGAGCCAGTTACGCAAACAGTACAGACAAAAAATCATTCAACAAGTACAAGCATACCGAATACGCATGCATCATCTGTTACTAAAAAGCGTTCGTATTTTGTACCCAAATATATCCCAGCTTCAATCTTACCAGATGAACAAGTAGAGGATATCACAGCAAACGAGTTATTTGCTTCAATGAAAAAGGAAACGCAAAGCTATCTATTGTTCACAACGGAGGCTGAACCAGTAAAAGAAGTAAAAAAAGCAACCGTTACGAAAAAGAAAACAGGTAAAACTGTAACGCAGTCTACGACAAAGAATACAGCAAGTGAAAAAACAGCAACAGCTGTGAAAAAGCCTAAAAAAAATCATATGATTCTTGATAAATCTTTGCAAGGGTTGATTGATCAAGAGCAGGACTCATTAAAAGAAAACAGTTATTTCAAATAAAAGAAGCCTTAAGGAAGAGTAGAGGATGCGTGCAGCAGAATTATTGACCATTCTTTTAACAAACCCTCGATCACAAGACTATGAAGGCGTATTTTTTGAAAAAAACAAACAAGTACTACCATTCACCGCTATGGATACATCACAAGCACCTGATCATATCTTGCTCTATGCGGAAACGAATCAGCCGATTCTTCCGCTTGATGAATGGATTGCCTGTTTAAGTGAATTCAGAGAACGGATTTTATTGTTTTGGGACGGAGAGGATTGGAACCCGATTTATGGGGTCAAAGAAGTGGACCAAAAGTTAATTGTATAAAGAAAAGGGCTCGGAACAGATAGATGTTCCAAGCCCTTTTTTATGCAAATGTTTCTAAATAAAGTGGATCGTTAAAGGTAAACTGCTTTTTGTCGTAATCGATTAAGCCTTCTTCACGCATCTGGCGAACGACTTGACCTGCGGTTTCGCGAGTTGTGCCACTATTAACTGCTAACTCTTTTAGAGTGATTGGATAAGGAATCGTTGTTTTGCCACACGTAGTTGGTTCACCAAGTTCGTGTTGTAAAATATACAAGTTTTGTTTTACACGGTCAAACGCACTCGAGGTCAAACCTATTTGGATACGTAACTCATTGTTTTCAACGATTTTTCCGATATGACGAACGAGATAAAGTAACTGTTTGGGGTTGCTTACGGATAAACGCTCATATAGTTTGATTGGAAGATAGAACGTTTCGATGTCTGTAAGTGCCTGAGCTGTATACGTATAGCAACACTCTTCAAAAAGTCCAGAAGTCGGAAAAAGAGTTTTTTTAGGGACATAGTCATAGTAGTAATAAGTTGCACTTTCGTCGTAGCGTTCTAAGCGAACTAATCCTTTTGTCAAAAAATAGACGCGGTTACGACTATCACCTTCATCAAATAGAATTTGACCTTTTTTATAAGAGCGGAGCAAAACGTTTTCTTTTAACAATTGGAATTCTTCATCGGTAAAGTTTTCAAAATCTTCCGTATAGCGTAATTTTGAAAAGTGGAACTGTGTTGAATTTACTTGCATAATGAACGTCCTTTCTATTCTATGAATAACTCTCATTTATATTGTCACTTTTTTTAAGCAATTTGTAAAGTGAATGAAAAATAAAAAAGTTATTTATAAAATATGATTAAAATGTTTTTTTACTCAATTTTTATGCAGATATACTGTAAAAAAAATAAATTTATTAAATAAAACGGGAAATATGCATAAAAAACATAAAAATATAAATATAATCTATATATAGCTAGTAAAATAAAGAAAAAAATTTATACAAAAAAATTTTTTTAATGTATAAATATTTTTTTTGGTGTGTAATATTCGGCCGTGAATGAATAAAATACAGAAATGAAACGGAAAACGTTTAATTATTTAATTCTTATTATTTAATGAGAAGAATCTCTCGTTTTAAATGATAAGAATTTGTGAAAGCACTTACATTTACGCGTTATTGTATACATGTACTCAATAAGAAGGAGGCAACATTAAGATGGACAAACCTATTCATGTTTTTTCTGAGATTGGGAAACTAAAAACAGTTTTACTGAAACGCCCGGGGCAAGAGGTTGAAAACCTAACACCGGATATTATGGATCGTTTGCTTTTTGATGATATTCCGTATCTTCCAATTGCACAACAAGAACACGATCTATTTGCGAAAACACTGCAAGATGAAGGTGTTGAAACACTTTATTTAGAAAAATTAGCAGCTGAAGCAATTGATGCTGGGAATGTGAAAGAGCAATTCTTAACAGAGATGCTTAATGAATCACACATTGCATCAGATGCTGTTCGTAAAGAATTAAACAGCTACTTACTTTCAATGGAAACACAAGACATGGTAAACAAAATCATGGCTGGTGTTCGTACGAAAGAAATTGAAGTAAATTCAAAATGTTTATATGATTTATCGTCAGACGACGAATATCCATTCTATATGGACCCAATGCCTAACTTATACTTCACACGTGATCCTTCCGCATCAATCGGAAATGGGATGACAGTGAATCGCATGACATTTGAAGCACGCCGTCGTGAATCAATGTTTACAGATTATATCTTACATCATCACCCACGTTTTGCGAATAAAGGCGTAGAAATCTGGCTTGATCGTGATAGTGAAGACCATATCGAAGGCGGAGATGAACTAGTCTTAAATGACAAAGTTGTTGCTGTTGGTATCTCACAACGTACAAGTGCAAAAGCTTTGGAAAAAATGGCACGTCAATTATTCAAAAAACATTCAGGATTTGAAAAAGTTTTAGCAATCAAAATCCCGAACAATCGTGCAATGATGCACTTAGATACAGTATTCACAATGATTGATTACGATAAATTTACAATTCATCCAGCCATCCAAAATAAAGATGGTAAAATAGATGTCTTTGTTTTAGAACCAGCTGGAGAAGACGACATTAAGATCACACATACAACCGACTTATCAGGCGCGATGCAAGACGCATTAGGCGTAGAGGAAATCCTATTGATTCCTACTGGAAATGGGGATGCAATCGTTGCACCACGTGAACAGTGGAACGATGGATCAAACACATTAGCAATTGCCCCAGGAGTTGTTGTAACGTATAACCGGAACTATGTATCAAATGAATTATTACGTAGTTACGGAATCAAAGTATTAGAAATCAATTCAAGTGAATTATCTCGTGGTCGTGGTGGCCCACGTTGCATGAGCCAACCACTTGTTCGTGAAGATTTAAAAAAATAAATCCAAAAAATATAATTCGAAAAGGAAGTAGATGAACTTATGAAAGATTCAGTATTCCAAGGCAGAAGCTGGTTAGCAGAAAAAGATTATACAAAAGAAGAATTACAGTATCTAATTGATTTTTCAGAACATCTAAAAGACTTGAAAAAACGTGGCATTCCACATCGCTATTTAGAAGGAAAAAACATTGCATTATTATTTGAAAAAACATCTACTCGTACGCGTGCCGCTTTTACAACAGCAGCAGTAGACTTAGGTGCACACCCAGAATATCTAGGTGCAAATGATATCCAATTAGGGAAAAAAGAATCAACTGAAGATACAGCTAAAGTACTAGGTCGTATGTTTGACGGGATTGAATTCCGTGGATTCAGCCAAAGAATGGTAGAAGAATTAGCAGAATTTTCAGGCGTGCCTGTTTGGAACGGGTTGACTGACGAATGGCATCCAACACAAATGATCGCTGACTTCTTAACAATCCAAGAAAACTTTGGAACAGTTGAAGGGATCACAGTTGCTTATTGTGGTGATGGACGAAACAACATGGCGAATTCTTTACTTGTAACAGGTGCGATTTTGGGAACAAATATGCGTATCGTAGCACCAAAAGAATTACAACCAGCAGAAGAAATTATTGAAATGGCAAATAAATTTGCAGCAGAGTCAGGCGCACAACTAATGATTACTGACGATGTAGAAAAAGGTGTAGATGGCGCAGACGTACTTTATTCAGACGTTTGGGTATCTATGGGTGAAGAAGACAAATTTGAAGAACGTATCAAATTGTTGAAACCTTACCAAATCAACATGGATATGATTGAAAAAACAAACAATACTGACCGTGTAATCTTCTTACATTGCTTACCAGCTTTCCATGATACAAACACTATCTATGGTGAACAAATGAAAGAAAGATTCGGTGTTACTGAAATGGAAGTAACAGACGAAGTATTCCGTAGCAAATATGGAAGACAATTTGATCAAGCTGAAAATCGTATGCACTCAATCAAAGCGATTATGGCTGCAACATTAGGTAACTTATTCATTCCTCGCGTATAAACCTCTTTGATGAACGAGTCAGTGGCAAAGCTTTAGCTGGCTCGTTTTCTTATTTTTAAAATTGAATCATTTTACAATGAAGGGAATTTTGATTATGACAAATCGTAAAGTTGTCGTTGCCTTAGGTGGCAATGCAATTCTTTCAACAGATGCTTCAGCAGCCGCACAACAAGCTGCATTAAAAACAACAGCGAAATATCTGGTAAACTTTATCGAACAAGGGGACGAATTGATCATTTCTCACGGAAATGGGCCTCAAGTTGGAAACTTATTGATCCAGCAAGCAGCTTCAGATTCTGAAAAGACGCCTGCAATGCCGTTAGATACGTGTGTCGCAATGACAGAAGGATCAATCGGTTATTGGTTACAAAATGCAATGGGTGAAGTTCTGAAAGAAAAACAAATCGATAAGGATGTTGTTTCATTAGTTACACAAGTCATTGTAGATGAAAATGATCCATCATTTAAAAATCCATCTAAACCTGTGGGCCCATTCTTTACAGAAGAAGAAGCTAAAACTCAAATGGAAGCGGATTCTAATGTGATGTTTAAAGAAGATGCAGGTCGCGGTTGGAGAAAAGTAGTTGCATCGCCTAAACCGATTTCAATCAAGGAATCACGAGTTATTGAAAGCTTGGTGAAACAAGGTGTCGTAACAATTTCTGTTGGTGGTGGAGGCATTCCAGTCGTTGAAACAACCAAAGGACTAGAAGGCCGTGAAGCAGTAATCGATAAAGACTTTGCATCAGAAAAATTAGCAGAAATCATTGAAGCAGATTTACTGATTATTTTGACAGGGGTAGATAATATCTATGTGAATTATCAAAAACCAGATCAAAAGAAATTAGAAACAGTGACTGTTTCAGAGATGGAAAAATATATTGAAGAAAATCAATTCGCGCCAGGTAGTATGTTACCGAAAGTAGAAGCGGCGATTGCTTTTGCAAAAGCACGTCCGTCAGCTAAAGCAATTGTTACATCTTTAGAAAACATCGAGAATTTACTTGCATCTGAAGAAGGAACGATTATTGTTGCTGATTAAGTATGCGGATAAGTGTACAATATGAAAAAAATATACAAATCATACTAGGCAGAACCTCTTTTTTCTGTTAGAATTTGGATAACTTAATAATTGATTTGTTGAGCAAGAGAGTACCACTAGAATTCTTGACTAGCGATTTCGGGAGGGTGAGAGCCGAAAGAAGAAACTAGTAGGGAAGCGCACTTGTGAAAATCTGCGAAAGCAGACGGTTTTTCTACCGTTATTAGAACTGAGTAGGCTGAAGTTACTTTATGTAACGGAAGCAATTGGAGTGGTACCGCGGGTAATCTCGTCTCTAATGATCGTTGATACGATTATTAGAGACTTTTTTTATTGCCTACAAATCAATGTAAGACAACAAGAGGAGGAACTTAAATGAATAATAAAGATGTCGTAGCAAAAGCTATCTATGAAGTTGTAAAAGATGATTTAACACTTGAACAAGTGCAACAATTATTAGAAAATCCAAAATCTGCTGATCATGGGGATGTTGCCTTTCCAGCGTTTTCATTAGCAAAAATCTACCGTAAAGCACCACAACAAATTGCAGCTGACCTAGCTGAAAAAATTGATAGTTCATCATTTGATAAAATTGAAGTTGTCGGTCCTTACCTGAACTTCTTCATGAACAAATCAGTTATCAGTAATCAAGTATTAGAAACAGTTATAAAAGAAAAAAGTCATTACGGGGATAGCACTGTAGGGAATCATGGAGCTGTGCCTATCGATATGTCTTCACCAAATATTGCAAAACCAATTTCAATGGGGCATTTACGTTCAACAGTTATCGGAAACTCAATCGGTTTTATTTTAGAAAAAATCGGCTATGATCCTATTCGTATCAATCATTTAGGTGACTGGGGAACACAATTTGGTAAATTGATTGTTGCCTATAACAAGTGGGGCTCTGAAGATGCAGTTAAAGCAGAACCAATCAACGAATTATTGCGTTTGTATGTGAAATTCCATGAAGTAGCAGAAACTGAACCTGAACTAGATGATGAAGCACGTGCTTGGTTCAAACGTTTAGAAGAAGGCGATGAAGAAGCGATTCATTTATGGGAATGGTTCCGTAGTGAATCTATGAAGGAATTTAATCGTATCTACGATTTACTTGAAGTTAAATTCGACTCATTGAACGGTGAAGCATTCTATAATGATAAAATGGATGAAATCGTTGAATTGCTTGAAGAAAAACATCTATTGCAAGAAAATCTTGGTGCAGAAATCGTTGATTTGTCAGACTATGATTTGAATCCAGCATTAATTAAAAAATCAGATGGTGCAACGCTATATATTACACGTGACTTAGCTGCGGCACTTTACCGTAAACGCACATATAACTTCGCAAAATCTGTTTATGTTGTAGGGAATGAACAAAGCAACCACTTTAAACAACTAAAAGCTGTTTTAACGAAAATGGGCTTTGAATGGTCAGATGATATGTACCATATCCCATTCGGCTTGATCACACAAGGTGGGAAAAAATTATCTACACGTAAAGGGAAAATCGTTTTACTTGAAAAAGTATTGCAAGAAGCTGTTGAATCTGCAAAAGAACAAATCAGTGAAAAAAATCCTGATTTAGAAAACAAAGATGTTGTGGCACACCAAGTTGGTGTAGGCGCAGTTATCTTCCATGATTTGAAAAATGATCGTTTGAATTCATTTGACTTCAACTTAGAAGAAGTTGTTCGTTTTGAAGGCGAAACAGGTCCGTATGTACAGTACACGCATGCACGTGCGATGAGCTTACTAGCAAAAGCAAACTTTGTACCTTCAGAAACAGCTACTTATGATTTATCAGATGAAGAAAGCTGGGAAGTAATCAAGTTGATCCAAAAATATCCAGAAGTAGTGATGGACGCTGCGGATAAATTTGAACCATCGATTATTGCGAAACATTCAATCAAATTAGCGCAAGCATTCAATAAATACTATGCACATACAAAAATCCTAGCAGATGATGCACAAAAAGATTCACGTTTGGCATTAGTTTATGCTGTGACAGTCCTATTGAAAGAAGATTTACGCTTACTAGGATTACATGCACCAGACAAAATGTAGACAGAATGTAGACAGTAAGATATATACAGAAGCTAATAAAAAAGCTGAGACGAAAATCGTCTCAGCTTTTTGGCTTTGTATTAAGCAAATATATAAATACAGACCGGTGCCCCCGCTAGTGTTAATGGAGGATATAATTATTGAAGTATGTTTCGATTGATTGAGCATCTTCATCTGAACCTGAAATAACGACTACTGTATCAAAGCCGGCAAGAGTACTGATTATGTGTGCAGGGTGAATTTCATCCAATACGGCAGCAAACAATTGTGCGTTATCTGGAAGTGTAGTGACGATTGTCAGAAAATGTACACGTTCGACATGAAGAACGATTTCCTCGATCATTTGGATCAAACGCTTGGATTCTTCTTCTTTTTGTTCTTGTTCATTCGCTCCTTTGAATAGTTCGAAGCGGGTGATCCCATTCTCATCAGGAGCTTTAACAATCTTCAAATCACGAATATCACGTGAGATAGTGGCTTGTGTTGCATGCACGCCATGTTCTTCTAATTTGTTCAATAAATCCTCCTGTGTCCTGATGGGGGAAGCTTGGATCAATTGTTTAATCAGTAAATGACGATCGGCTTTACGCATAAAAATTCTCCTTTAAGTTAATAACCATTCTTTCATTTAATCATATCAAAAAAAAGTAGTAATTCCAATGCTTCATCGAGGAACTTTTGTCTAGTATGCGTGACAAAAAATAGAGAATCAAAAGTGAAAAAGAAGGATAGTCAAAAAAGTGACTCTCTCGAAGACAAAAACTAGATTTAAAGCTTGCAATAAGAAACAATCACATGTATACTATTTTAGGGTATTGAGTTATTCAATATTACAAAATCCACATTAAGAGCCTATTTGTTGCAAGGTGCTTTTGCGTAAGCAGAGTCTGTGACAGAGTTAAAACTCTTAAGAGGAAAACAAAACCAATTGGAGGAAACAAATCATGGCAGTAATTTCAATGAAACAATTACTTGAAGCCGGCGTACACTTTGGTCACCAAACACGTCGCTGGAACCCAAAAATGAAGAAATATATCTTCACAGAAAGAAACGGAATCTACATCATTGACTTACAAAAAACAGTCAAATTAGTAGACGTTGCTTATGACTACATGAAAAACGTTGCTGAAGAAGGCGGCGTAGCATTATTCGTAGGTACTAAAAAACAAGCGCAAGAAGCAATCAAAGAAGAAGCTACACGTGCTGGTCAATACTATGTAAATCACCGTTGGTTAGGTGGTACTTTAACTAACTGGGATACAATCCAAAAACGTATCAGCCGTTTGAAAAAAATCAATGCAATGGAAGAAGATGGAACTTTCGAAGTTCTACCTAAAAAAGAAGTTGCTGGTTTAAACAAAGAACGTGAACGTCTTGAAAAATTCTTAGGTGGTATTGCAGATATGCCTCGCATCCCAGATGTTATGTATATCGTAGATCCTCGTAAAGAACGCATCGCTGTTCAAGAAGCACACAAATTGAATATTCCAATCGTTGCTATGGTCGACACAAACTGTGACCCAGACGAAATCGATGTAGTTATCCCTTCAAATGATGACGCTATTCGCGCCGTTAAATTGATCACTTCTAAAATGGCAGATGCCTTTATCGAAGGAAATCAAGGGGAAGATCAAGTGGTTGAAGAAGATTTTGTTGCTGAAGCAGACAAAGCAACTTCAATTGAAGAAATCGTTGACGTAGTAGAAGGCGACAATGCATCTACTGAATCAGCTGAATAATTTCTAACTGACGGAGCTGTTTCAAAGGCTAGGCGACAAGCCTCACTCTCCTTTGAAACAGCTTTTTTTAAAAGAAAAATACATCTTAGGAGGAACTATAAATGGCAGACGTAACAGCTAAAATGGTAAAAGAACTACGCGAAATGACTGGCGTAGGTATGATGGATGCAAAACGTGCATTAGTAGAAGTAGATGGAGATATGGATAAAGCCGTAGATCATTTACGTGAAAAAGGAATGGCTAAAGCAGCTAAGAAAAACGATCGTGTTGCAGCTGAAGGTTTAGCAGCAGTTGCTGTTAAAGGAAATACAGCAGCAATCGTTGAAGTAAACTCAGAAACTGACTTCGTTTCTAAAAACGAAATGTTCCAAGACCTTGTAAAAGAAATTGCAGAATTAGTTGCAGAAAACAAACCTGCTGACATGGAAGCTGCAATGAAACTTGCTACACCAAAAGGAACAATCGAAAGTGATTTAATCGAAGCTACACAAGTAATCGGAGAAAAAATCAGCTTCCGTCGTTTCGAAGTAATCGAAAAAGACGATAACTCTGCATTTGGTGGTTACTTACACATGGGCGGACGTATTGCCGTTATGACTTTATTGAACGGTACAACTGACGAAGCAATCGCTCGCGACGTTGCAATGCACGTAGCAGCAATCAACCCTCGTTACGTAAATGATACACAAATTCCTGAGTCAGAATTAGAACACGAAAAAGCAATCCTTACTGAACAAGCATTGAACGAAGGAAAACCAGCTAAAATCGTTGAAAAAATGGTTGAAGGCCGCATGAACAAATTCAAAGCTGAAATCGTATTGGTTGACCAACCATTCGTTAAAGATCCTGACATGACTGTCGAAAAATTCGTAGCTTCTAAAGGCGCAACTGTAAATACATTTGTTCGTTTTGAAGTCGGCGAAGGTATTGAAAAACGCGAAGATAACTTTGTTGAAGAAGTTATGAGCCAAGTGAAAAAATAATTCTGTTGAAAAAACAGATGGGAACGCACGAGTTAGTGCGCTCCCTTTTTTTAAGCAAATATCAAAAAATAGAATTATTCAGCATAGCAGAGAGCTATTTATGGTAGAATAGATTGTAGAAAATAATGGGGGAATAAAAATGGTCAAACCTAAATATCAACGAGTAGTTTTGAAACTTAGTGGAGAAGCATTAGCTGGAACTGAAGGCTTTGGTATTAACCCTCCAGTAATTAAAGAAATCATCAAAGAAATCAAAGAAGTCCATGAAATGGGCGTAGAAATGGCAATTGTTGTTGGCGGAGGAAATATCTGGCGTGGACAAATTGGCGCACAAATGGGTATGGAACGTGCACAAGCAGATTACATGGGTATGCTAGCAACTGTAATGAATGCCTTAGCGTTACAAGATACATTAGAAGGTGCAGGCGTACCAACACGTGTCCAAACATCTATCGAAATGCGCCAAATCGCTGAACCATACATTCGTCGCAAAGCAGAACGTCATTTAGAAAAAGGACGTATCGTAATCTTCGCTGGTGGTACAGGTAATCCTTACTTCTCAACAGATACAACAGCTGCTTTACGTGCTGCCGAAATTGACGCAGACGTTATTTTGATGGCGAAAAACAATGTTGATGGTGTTTATTCAGCTGATCCAAAAGTGGATAAAGATGCCGTTAAATTTGAAGAATTAACACATTTAGATGTAATTGCAAAAGGTCTTCAAGTAATGGATTCAACAGCAAGCTCACTAAGCATGGATAATGATATCCCGTTAGTTGTATTCAACTTAAATGAAACAGGAAATATCCGTCGCGCGATTTTAGGCGAAAATATTGGAACTACTGTAAGGGGGAAATAATTATGGCAGATACAATTATGGCAACAGCAACAGAAAAAATGGAAAAGGCAGCACAAAGTTTACAACGTGAACTAGGGCAAATTCGTGCAGGACGCGCAAATGCAAGCCTATTAGATCGCATCAATGTAAACTATTACGGAGCGCCTACACCAATCAATCAACTTGCTTCAATCCAAATTCCAGAAGCACGTGTATTGATGATCACACCATTTGATAAAAATTCAATCAAAGATGTTGAAAAAGCTATCATGGCAAGTGATATCGGTATTAGCCCACAAAGTGATGGGAATGTTATCCGTTTGGTGATTCCTCAATTAACTGAAGAACGTCGTAAAGAATTAGCGAAAGACGTGAAAAAAGAAGCAGAAAACGCAAAAATCGCTATTCGTAATATTCGTCGTGATGCAATTGATGAATACAAAAAGCAACAAAAAAATGGGGATATTACTGAAGATGATTTGCGCGGTATGGAAAAACAAATTCAAACATTAACAGATGACAGTATCAAAGAAATCGATGCTATTGCTGCAGATAAAGAAAAAGAATTATTAGACGTATAAAAGTTTTTTTAATGCCTTAAAAGACTCTTAAGAGTCTTTTAAGGCATTTTTTCCTATTTTTGTGTAAATTCATTAAAAAAATCCTACTTTTCATAGGAAATGAAAAAGGATATTGCTATAATGTTTAGGATAAGAAAGATAGTCCTAGTACTATTTAGGTTTAGGAGGAAAAAGGATGTTACGTTTTTTTCCGCAAAAAAACAAGTATGTAAAAGAGGAAAGTCAATTTGAATTTGATCGTGAGGGATCAATTCCTAAGCATATTGCTATTATTATGGATGGCAATGGACGGTGGGCACAAAATAGACGATTACCACGTGTTGCGGGACACAAAGAAGGTATGGAAACAGTAAAACGTGTGACAACGCATGCTTCTCATTTAGGTGTGAAGGTACTGACTCTTTATGCGTTTTCAACTGAAAACTGGAAACGGCCAACGGATGAGGTAAATTTCTTGATGCAATTACCAGTAGATTTCTTTGATACATTTGTACCAGAATTAATCAAAGAAAATGTTCGGGTACAAGTGATGGGGTATGAGAAATACTTACCAGCACATACACAAGATGCTGTAAAACGTGCAATCGAACAAACGAAGAATAATACGGGAATGATTTTGAACTTTGCCTTAAACTATGGCGGACGTGCAGAAATTCTTACTGCAGTGCAAGAAATTGCCGAAAGTGCTGCAATAAAAAAAATCACGCCAGAAGAAATCGATGAGCAGATGATAGCAGATCATTTAATGACTGGTTTTCTGCCAAAAGAACTTCGTGATCCAGAATTAATGATTCGAACAAGTGGTGAAGAACGTATCAGTAATTTTTTACTATGGCAAATAGCTTACAGTGAATTATATTTTACAAAAGCTTTATGGCCAGACTTTGATGGCGCTCATCTAGAGGAAGCGATTGCCTCTTACCAAAACCGTGATCGACGTTTTGGAGGAGTAAAGAAACTTGATGCTACAGAGGAGGAAAACAAATGAAACAACGCGTAATTACAGCTGTTGTCGCCCTAGCGCTATTTATCCCAATTGTTTGGGTGGGTGGTATTACCATTGAACTAACTGCTGCTCTTTTGGCAGTTGTTGGTGTGTATGAGTTATTCCGAATGAAAGGTTTAACTTTATTAAGTTTTGAAGGAGTCCTATCAGCAATAGGAGCGGCAATTCTTGTTCTACCAAAAGATAGATTTTTCTTTTTCTTACCTGAGAATACGAATGTCTATATGTTGTTCTATCTGGTTGTAATGATTTTACTTGGAACTTCAGTTATCTCAAAAAATACGTATACGATTGATGAAGCTGGATTCCCAGTGCTAGTCAGCTTGTATGTAGGTATGGGGTTTCAAAATTTTGTGACAGCACGTACGGCTAGTCTAATTGTCTTGATATTTGGTTTGTTTATTGTCTGGGCAACAGACATTGGCGCATACATGTTTGGTCGTCGTTTTGGAAATAGAAAGTTACTTCCAGCTATTTCACCAAATAAGACAGTTGAAGGTGCTTTAGGTGGTATCGTAAGTGCAGTGGTTGTTGCACTCATCTTTTTATTGATTTTTCCTGGAGAATCTTATTTTGGTCACGGAACGATCGTGATGCTCTTTCTAACAATTATTTTCTCAATTGTTGGTCAATTTGGTGATTTGGTTGAATCAGCAATCAAACGCCATTATGATGTAAAAGATTCTGGAAATATTTTACCAGGACATGGTGGGATATTAGATCGTTTTGATAGCTTACTATTTGTATTTCCAATCATGCATCTATTTGGTGTATTTTAAGAGTTGAATAAAAACCTGTAGTTTCTTGAGTCATCTGACTGATTAAATTGCAGGTTTTTCTTTTATTTTTAGTTATAATAAAAGTAGACTATTGGTCGTACTTTAAACTTATGGTAAACTTATCTTGTTTTATCTCAGTAGTTCATGTGTAATTAATGGAAGTAAATAAGAAAGAAGGGAGCCTTATGCAAACAATTATAACGTTTATTATCGTTTTCGGAATCTTAGTTATTGTTCATGAATTTGGACATTTCTTTTTTGCAAAACGTGCTGGAATCCTGGTGAGAGAATTCTCAATCGGAATGGGACCAAAAATCTATGGACATCAAGCGAAAGATGGTACAACCTATACGTTACGATTGCTACCGATTGGCGGATATGTCCGTATGGCAGGTAATGGAGATGACGAGACAGAACTAGCTCCTGGAATGCCATTATCACTAATATTGGATGAATCATCAGTTGTTCAGACAATTAACTTAAGTAAAAAAGTACAAATGGAAAATAGCTTGCCCTTTGAATTGATTCATGCAGATTTAGAAGATGAGTTAACGATTACTGGCTTTATCAACGGAGATGAGAGTCAAGAAATGACTTACTCTGTGGATCATGATGCAGCAATCATTGAGCAAGATGGCACAAAGTTACGAATCGCACCGAGAGATGTACAGTTTCAGTCGGCAAAGTTATGGCAACGAATGTTGACTAATTTTGCTGGACCGATGAATAATTTTCTTTTAGCTATATTTTTGTTCATTGTGATCGCATTTATGCAAGGCGGCGTACCTGTCACAACAACAAACGCGATTGGAGAGATTCAATCTGGAGGTGCTGCGCAAGAAGCCGGCTTAAAAGAAGGCGATCAAGTCACTAGTATCGATGGAGAACAAATCAGCGATTGGTCAGATATGACAACGATCATCACTGAAAGTCCGGGTAAAGAACTACAATTCGATATAGAACGTGATGGTGAAAAACAGCAAGTATCAGTGACACCAAAGGCTGTTGAGTCAAGTGGTCAAGAAATTGGACAATTAGGCATTCAAGTACCTATGAATGAGACTTTTATCGGTAAGGTAACTGGTGGATTTACACAAGCAATTGATAGTTCGCTACAGATATTTAAAGGGCTAGGTTCATTGTTTACAGGATTTAGCTTAGATAAGCTAGGCGGTCCAGTCATGATGTTCCAACTGTCGTCTGAAGCCGCAAGTCAAGGTATCGTAACAGTAATTAGTTTGATGGCAATGCTTTCGATGAACTTAGGTATTATCAATTTATTACCGATTCCAGCATTGGATGGAGGTAAATTGGTGTTAAATGTAATTGAAGGAATTCGAGGAAAACCAATCAGCCAAGAAAAAGAAGGAATCTTGACATTGATCGGGTTTGGATTTTTGATGTTACTGATGGTATTGGTGACATGGAATGATATTCAACGATTCTTTTAACTAGGGTTGACATATAAGGTATAATAGCTACGAGTAAGTTTTAGGA
Organism: Enterococcus sp.; assembly: GCA_047975565.1. Classification (GTDB taxonomy): domain Bacteria; phylum Bacillota; class Bacilli; order Lactobacillales; family Enterococcaceae; genus Enterococcus_B. Next base: position 58,258 of record JBKEDT010000025.1, read on the forward strand.
AAAGTAAGGGGAGTTTAATTATGAGACAATCAAAAATGTTGATACCAACATTGCGTGAAGTACCAAATGATGCTGAAGTAGTCAGCCATCAAATGTTATTACGTGGAGGATATATCCGTCAAGTATCTGCGGGAATCTATTCTTATCTGCCTCTAGCAAACCGCGTATTAGAAAAATTAAAAACAATCATGCGTGAAGAGTTTGACAAAATCGGTGCAGTTGAAATGTTGATGCCAGCATTGTTACCTGCTGAATTATGGAAAGAATCAGGTCGGTATGAAACATATGGTCCAGATCTTTACCGTTTAAAAGATCGCGGTAGTCGTGATATGATTTTAGGTCCAACACATGAAGAAACATTTACAGAATTGATTCGTAATGAAGTAAATTCTTATAAACGTTTACCATTAAACTTGTATCAAATACAACCAAAGTATCGTGATGAAAAGCGTCCTCGATTCGGTTTATTACGTGGCCGTGAATTTATCATGAAAGATGGCTATTCTTTCCATTCATCATATGAAAGTTTAGATGAAACGTATAAAGACTATGATAAAGCATACTCAGAAATTTTCCGACGTTGTGGATTAGAATTTCGTGGAATTATCGGTGATGGTGGAGCCATGGGCGGAAAAGACTCAAAAGAATTTATGGCGATATCTGAAATCGGCGAAGATACGATTTGTTATTCAACAGGAAGTGATTATGCAGCTAACTTAGAGATGGCAACGAGCTTGTATACATCTAAAAAATCACATGCAACCTATGCGGACTTAGAAAAAGTTGCAACTCCAGGAGCAAAAACAATCGAAGAAGTTGCTAACTTCTTGGAAGTAGAACCTCAAAAAATCATTAAATCTGTTCTATTCATTGCGGATGAAGAGCCAGTACTTGTCTTAGTTCGTGGTGACCATGAAGTAAATGATGTAAAACTTAAAAACTATTTAGGGGCAAACTTCTTGGATGAAGCGAGTGAAGAAGATGCACAAAAATATCTTGGTGCGGACTTTGGTTCAGTAGGGCCTATCAACCTTTCTGAAGATATAAAGGTACTAGCCGATTTATATGTTCAGGATATGGTGAATGCTATTGCTGGTGCAAATGAAACAGGTTTCCATTTTATCAATGTCAATCCTGAACGTGATTTCAAAGTAAGTGCCTACGAAGATTTACGTATTGTTCAAGAAGGAGATCCTTCACCAGATGGTAATGGTGTTTTAGCTTTCACAAAAGGAATTGAAATCGGTCATATCTTTAAATTGGGAACACGTTATAGTGAATCAATGGGCGCAACAGTTCTTGACGAAAATGGTCGTGAAAAACCAGTTATCATGGGATCATATGGTATTGGTGTAAGCCGTTTGTTAGCCGCTATTGTTGAACAATCCGTTAATGAGAATGGAATCAACTGGCCTCAAGGAATTGCTCCGTTTGATCTACACATTGTACAGATGAATGTCAAAGATGAAAATCAAACAAACTTAACGAACGAAGTAGAAGAAGCAATGAAAGCTGCTGGCTACGAAGTACTTGTTGACGATCGAAATGAACGTGCAGGTGTTAAATTTGCTGATTCTGATTTGATTGGTTGCCCAATTCGTATTACTGTTGGTAAAAAAGCTGCTGACGGTATTGTTGAGGTAAAAATCAAAAAAACAGGTGAAATGGTTGAAGTTCGAAAAGAAGAATTGACAAGCACATTACCTATTTTATTACACCAAGGTGAATAATTAGAAGTCAATCGAGAAGGATCAATCGATCTTTCTCGATTTTTTTAATGTAATTTTACAAAAAAACGAGTATACTGAATAATACTGAAACGATTCTATTGTGAAAATAGAGGCAGAAAGGACGTATATTTTTGTCAGAAAAAAGAGACTTATTTGAAAAATTATTGGATCAAATCCAATTAGATGACACAATAAAAAATCATCCATTGATTGCATCAGGCGAAATTGATCAAGTGGTTGTTCACCGTAAGTCACGGGTATGGGAATTTACCTTACAGTTCTCAGAAATCTTGCCAATTATGGTCTATCGAACACTATGGCAAAATATGGAATTGGCATTTAAAGAAATTGCGGATGTACGGTTAAAGATAAAGGCAGAAAATCCAGTATTTGATGAACAAGTCTTGCAAGATTATTGGGCACAGGCGTTGCAAAGTGACGAGTGCAATACACCACTTGCACATCAAGTCATCAAGGAACAACTACCACGTATGCAAGAACATAAGATTTTGTTGCCTGTAGATAGTGCGGGAACGTTGGCTTACTTAAAACAACAATATTTGCCACTAGTTGAAGCGCGCTATGTCAGCTATGGCTTTCCTAAATTTCATATCGAACCGTTTGTTGATGAAGAACAAGCACAACAAACGATACAACAATTTGAAGAAAGAAAACAGGCGCAAGCAGAAGCATTTATGCAACAAGCTGCAGAAAACCTTGCTGTACACGAGCAAAAGAAAAAAGAGAAGAAAGAACAATTGCCCGCATTGGATGGCCCTATCCAATTAGGACGTACCATTCCTTCAGATGAGCCAGTTACGCCAATGGTGAATGTTATTGAAGAAGAACGACGTATCATTTTAGAAGGCTATGTATTTGACAAAGAGGTTCGTGAATTACGTTCAAAAAGAAAAATTATGACATTGAAGATCACGGACTATACATCTTCTTTTATTGTCAAAAAGTTTTCTAATGGTGAAAAAGACGAACAAGTATTTGATGCCATTAGTAAAGGAAGCTGGCTAAAAGTTCGAGGAAGTATTCAAGAAGATACCTTTGCTAGAGATTTGGTTATGAATGCGCAAGATATCCAAGAAGTAAAACATGCGCCACGTAAAGATTATGCACCTGAAGGAGAAAAGCGAGTAGAGCTTCACTTGCATAGCAATATGAGTACGATGGATGCAACGAATAGTGTATCCGATTTTGTTGCGCAAGCAGGAAAATGGGGGCATAAAGCTATTGCAATTACTGACCATGCAGGGGCACAAGCCTTTCCAGAGGCTCATGCTGCTGGACAAAAAGCTGGTGTGAAGATTCTATATGGTGTAGAGGCGAATGTCGTCGATGACGGAGTGCCAATTGCCTATAATGATGCACATGAGTCATTGAGCGATGCGACATATGTTGTGTTTGACGTGGAAACCACTGGACTCTCAGCGGTTTATGACACGATTATTGAATTAGCCGCTGTGAAAATGTACAAAGGAAATGTGATTGCTTCATTCGATGAATTCATTGATCCTGGGCATCCATTATCGAAAACAACTGTTGACTTAACAGGTATCACAGATGAAATGGTTCGTGGCTCGAAATCAGAAGAAGAAGTTTTACGTCTATTTTTAGAGTTTTCAAAAGATACGATTTTAGTTGCACATAATGCTACATTTGATATGGGCTTTTTAAATACAAGTTATGGAAGATACACTATTCCCGAAGCAGAAAATCCAGTTATTGATACCTTAGAATTGGCACGTTATCTTTACCCACAATACAAGCGTTTTGGGTTAGGTGTGCTATCAAAAAAATTCGGTGTCAGTTTAGAACAGCATCACCGAGCAATCTATGATGCAGAAGCAACTGGACACTTAGCATGGATATTCGTTAAAGAAGCCATGGAAAATCATGAAATGCTTTATCATGATCAATTAAATGAGCATATAGGTGAAGGGGATTCATACAAACGTGCGCGACCATTTCACGTAACGATTTTAGCGAAAAACCAAGCGGGACTGAAAGATTTATTCAAGGTGATCTCACTTGCAAATATCAAATACTTTGAACGTGTTCCGCGTGTTCCGCGTTCTTTATTGAAGAAAATGCGTGAAAACCTACTGATTGGTTCAGCCTGTGATAAAGGTGAAATCTTTGAAGCAATGATGCAAAAAGGTGTTGAAGAAGCGAAAAATCGCGCGAAATTCTATGATTATATCGAAGTGATGCCTAAAGCAGTTTACGCACCATTGATTGAACAAGAATTAGTAAAAAATGAAAAAGATTTAGAAGATATTATCAGTAATATTGTAAAAATCGGGCACGACTTAGATAAAATTGTTGTTGCAACAGGCGACGTGCACTACTTGAATGAAGAAGATGCGCTGTATCGAAAAATTTTAATCAACTCCATGGGTGGGGCGAATCCACTAAATCGTCATTCATTGCCAGATGTTCATTTCCGAACAACAGATGAAATGTTGACGGCATTCCACTTTTTAGGGGAAGATTTAGCCAAAGAAATTGTTGTAACAAATCCAAATAAAATTGCAGAGATTTGCGAAGAAATCATTCCTGTAAAGGATGAATTATACACACCAAAAATTCCTGGCTCAGAAGAAGAAATCACGAACTTGAGTTACACTAGAGCGAAAGAATTGTATGGAGATCCGTTGCCAGATATTATTGAAAAACGTCTAAAGAAAGAATTAGATTCTATCATCGGAAATGGATTCTCCGTTATTTATCTAATTGCACAAAAGCTAGTGCATAAGAGTAATGAAGATGGGTATCTAGTTGGTTCACGTGGATCAGTCGGGTCAAGTTTCGTTGCAACGATGACAGGTATTACCGAAGTAAATCCACTTGCGCCACATTATTACTGTCCAGAGTGTAAATTCTCTGAGTTCTATGAAGATGGAACATATGGTTCAGGTTTTGATATGCCTGAAAAAGCGTGTCCTAATTGTGGTGCACGTTTGAAAAAAGATGGTCACGATATTCCATTTGAAACATTCCTAGGATTCCATGGGGATAAAGTACCTGATATCGATTTGAACTTCTCTGGAGATTATCAAGCAGAGGCACATAACTATACCAAAGTATTGTTTGGTGAAGAATATGTGTATCGTGCAGGAACAATTGGTACGGTTGCGGATAAAACTGCATATGGATTCGTAAAAGGGTATGAACGAGATAATAATCTACAATTACGTGGTGCAGAAGTTGATCGTTTAGCAAAAGGAGCTACTGGTGTCAAACGGACAACTGGACAGCATCCAGGGGGGATTATTGTTATCCCTGATTACATGGATGTATATGACTTTACGCCAATCCAGTATCCAGCAGATGACCAAAATGCAGAATGGTTAACGACTCACTTTGATTTCCACTCAATCCATGATAATGTGTTAAAACTTGATATTCTTGGCCACGATGATCCAACGGTTATTCGGATGCTACAAGATCTTTCAGGAATTGATCCAAGTACGATTCCAGCCGATGATCCAGAAGTGATGCGTATCTTTGGGGGACCGGAAGTTTTAGGAGTAACGAAGGATCAAATCTTCTCAAAAACGGGTACACTTGGTATTCCCGAATTTGGTACACGTTTTGTACGTGGTATGTTAGAAGAAACGCATCCATCTACTTTTGCTGAACTTCTGCAAATTTCTGGACTTTCTCATGGTACAGATGTTTGGTTGGGAAATGCCGAAGAATTGATTCGACAAGGAGAAGCGTCGTTAGCGAATGTTATTGGTTGTCGGGATGATATTATGGTTTACTTGATTCACGCAGGAATGGATGACGGGTTATCTTTCAAAATCATGGAAAGCGTACGTAAAGGGAAGGGTATCCCAGATGATTGGCAAGCAGAAATGCGTAAAGCAAATGTTCCAGAATGGTATATCGATTCATGCTTGAAAATCAAATATATGTTCCCGAAAGCCCATGCTGCAGCGTATGTTTTAATGGCTTTACGTGTGGCTTATTTCAAAGTATATTTCCCAATTCTATATTACTGCGCATACTTCTCTGTTCGTGCAGATGATTTTGATTTGATTGCAATGTGTAAGGGCAAAGATACGATCAAAGCAGCAATGAAGGAAATCACGGATAAGGGTATGGACGCTTCAACAAAAGAAAAAAATATCTTAACTGTTTTAGAACTTTCAAATGAAATGGTTGAACGTGGCTTTAATTTTGGCATGATTGATTTATATAAATCAGATGCTGAAAACTTTGTTATTGATGGAGATACGCTGATTGCCCCATTCCGCGCCGTACCAAGTTTAGGTACAAACGTAGCCAAACAAATCGTAGAAGCGCGAAAAGATGGTCCATTCTTATCAAAAGAAGACCTTGCAACACGCGGAAAAGTATCAAAAACATTGATTGAGTATATGACAGAAAACGGTGTGTTGAAAGACTTGCCAGATGAAAACCAATTGTCACTTTTTGATATGTTATAAAATCTGTTTAACTAAATAACGAAAAGGAAGTTCTCACATGATAAAAAGAGAGCTTCCTTTTTAATATTTAATAAAGTAAAAATACGCAAAATAACGCAAAACTTGTTTTTTTAATCAAATTATGCTATAGTAATAATCGGTAATGATACTAATTGTGAGTGAGCGGAATTTTCGCTCACTCTTTTTAATGGAGTTACAAATTCAACGCTTAAGGAGGCGACGAATTTTGAGTACTGTTGTTGAGACTATTACTGAAATGGTCACACCAATTTTAGATGAACAAAATTTTGAACTAGTAGAGGTAGAATTTGTCAAAGAAGGCAAGAGCTGGTTCCTACGAGTATTTATTGACAAAGATGGCGGCATTGACATTGAAGAGTGTGCATTTGTAAGCGAAAAGTTAAGTGAACTATTGGATGCAGCAGATCCTGATCCAATCCCACAAGCTTACTTTTTAGAAGTTTCTTCTCCAGGCGCTGAGCGTCCATTGAAAAAAGAATCAGATTATGAAAAGGCTGTAGGAGAATACATCAATATCTCTTTATACCAAGCTATAGACGGTGAAAAACAATATCAAGGATTTTTACAATCTGTAGATGCAGAACAATTGGTATTGAAAGTTCGCATTAAGACACGTGAGAAAGAATTGACTTTTGAACGCAAAAATATTGCAAAGGCGCGCCTAGCTATTCAATTTTAATAACGGAAGGAACAATAACAATGAGTAAAGAAATGTTGAACGCATTAGATGCTTTAGAAGCAGAAAAAGGAATCTCAAAAGAAATCGTGATCGATGCACTTGAAGCTGCATTAGTTTCTGCTTACAAACGTCATTACGGACAAGCACAAAACGTGGAAGTTGAGTTTGAACAAAAAAAAGGAAATATTCACGTTTATGCAGTCAAAGAAGTAACAGAAGAAGTAATGGATTCCCAATTGGAAGTATCTTTGAAAGATGCATTGCTAATTAACCCTGCATATGAATTAGGAGACACAGTTCGCTTTGAAGTTACACCAAAGGATTTTGGTCGTATTGCTGCACAAACAGCAAAACAAGTAATCCTTCAACGTGTTCGTGAAGCAGAACGCACAATCATTTATAATGAATTTAGTGCATACGAAAAAGACATTATGCAAGGAATCGTTGAACGTCAAGATAATCGCTATATCTATGTGAACCTTGGCAAAATTGAAGCAGTCCTATCAAAACAAGACCAAATGCCAAACGAATTCTATCAACCACATGATCGTATCAAAGTTTATGTATCACGTGTTGAAAATACTTCAAAAGGCCCTCAAGTCTTTGTTAGTCGTAGCCATCCAGATTTATTGCGTCGATTATTTGAACAAGAAGTCCCAGAGGTTTATGATGGAATTGTAGAGATCGTAAGTATTGCACGTGAAGCTGGTGACAGAGCAAAAGTTGCTGTTCGTTCGAACGATCCAAATGTTGATCCAGTTGGTACATGTGTAGGACCTAAAGGACAACGCGTGCAAGCAATCGTGAATGAACTAAAAGGCGAAAACATGGATATCGTAGAATGGAATGAAGACCCAGCAGTTTTCATTGCTAATGCATTAAATCCAGCACAAGTAGTAGATGTTATTTTTGATCCATCAAACCCTAAAGCATGTACAGTTGTCGTTCCGGATTATCAACTGTCATTAGCTATCGGTAAACGTGGCCAAAATGCTCGTTTAGCAGCAAAACTTACTGGTCATAAAATCGATATCAAATCTGAAACAGATGCTGCAGAGATTCTTGCAGCTAAAGCCGCTGCTGATGAAAAAACAACCGATGAAGAAATCATTGATTCAGCATTAACTGCAGATGAATATGAAACAATCGAATTCGATGAAAAAACAGTAGTTGAACAAAACGATACAAACGCTTAGTTGGAGGAGGCACTCGGATGAAACAAAGAAAAATTCCTTTACGTAAGTCGGTCGTTTCTGGGGAAATGAAACCAAAAAAAGAAATGATTCGTATTACTCGTTCAAAAGAAGGCGAAGTCGCCATTGATCCTACAGGTAAATTACCTGGTCGTGGTGCATATGTTTCTCTTGATCCTACAGAAGCTCAACAAGCTTGGGATAAACGTATCCTAGATCGAGCATTAGGTGCAAAATTAACGGATGAATTTTATCAAGAACTACTTGATTATGTAACCCATCAAAAAGCGAGAAAAGAGTTATTCGGCAAATGAATGCAGTAAACCGACAAAAAGTATTAAACTTAATAGGCTTAGCTATGCGCGCTGGAAAAGTTGTTACAGGTGAAGGCCTCACAGTTGCAGATATTCGTAAAAACAAAGCAGAATTTGTTTTTGTTGCATCTGATGCCAGCGAGAATACGCGAAAAAAAATCAAAGACAAAAGTTCTTACTATAAAGTTCCTTACACTGATCAGTTTTTACAAACTGAACTAAGTCAGGCAATCGGCCGACCAAGAATGGTACTAGGAATCACTGATCGAGGATTTGCAAAAAGAATCGAGGAACTAATCAAAGGTTAGGAAGGTGAGTGGCATGGGAAATAAGAGGATTTATCAAGTAGCGAAAGAATTGAATCAATCAAGTAAAAACGTTGTTGATAAAGCACGAACGCTTGGACTGCACGTCGATAATCACATGAGCACTGTTACAGGTGAGGATGAGAAGAAGCTACGAACAGCACTGACACAGCAAAAATCAAAAACTAGTCAAGCAAAGACCAGCGACAATCCCAAGCTTCGACCCACTAACCAACAGAAAGATGATGCGAAAATCGTATCAAACCAAAAAAATAAAAATACCCGCAACCATAAGGTACAAAATAGCGGACAAGGGAGCGGTAATGTGAGCCAAAATACAAATCAATCAAACAATAACCGTAACAATTCAAATCGCCCAGGCGGAAATCAAGGCGGTGGAAACCGTAACAATACGAACGGAAACCGTGGAAACTTCGGAAATAACCGTGGAAACAACAACAACCGTAATAGATACAACAAAAAAGGCAAAAAAGGCAAACAACAACAATCAAACAAACCTGCAGTGCCACCACGCAAATTCCGTGAATTACCAGATGTTTTAGAATATACAGATGGAATGAATGTTGCTGAAATCGCGAAGAAAATCCATCGTGAACCAGCAGAAATCATCAAAAAACTATTCATGCTTGGCGTAATGGTAAACCAAAACCAAGCATTAGACAAAGACACAATTGAATTATTAGCAACAGATTATGGAATGGAACCACAAGAAAAAGTTCAAGTAGATATTGCTGACTTAGATAAATATTTCGAAGATGAAGCAATCAATGAAGAAAATCTTGTTTCTCGTCCACCAGTTGTTACCATCATGGGACACGTTGACCATGGTAAAACAACATTACTTGATACTTTACGTCATTCTCGTGTAACAAGCGGCGAAGCAGGCGGTATCACACAACATATAGGTGCTTATCAAATCGATATTGATGGGAAACCAATTACTTTCTTAGATACACCAGGACATGCGGCGTTTACAAGCATGCGTGCACGTGGAGCAAGTATCACAGATATTACAATTTTGGTTGTTGCAGCGGATGACGGTGTAATGCCACAAACAATCGAAGCCATCAACCATGCGAAAGCTGCGGGTGTGCCAATTATTGTTGCTGTAAACAAAATCGACAAACCAGGTGCAAACCCTCAACATGTGATGCAAGAATTAAGTGAACATGGATTGATTCCTGAATCATGGGGTGGCGATACGATTTTTGTTGAAATCTCAGCAAAATTCGGTCAAAATATCGATGAATTACTAGAAATGATCCTATTAGTTTCTGAAGTAGAAGACTTGAAAGCTGACCCAACACGTCGTGCAATCGGTACAGTTATCGAAGCTCGTTTAGATAAAGGAAAAGGACCTATTTCAACATTACTTGTTCAACAAGGAACACTTCATGTTGGCGACCCAATCGTTGTTGGGAACACATATGGTCGTGTTCGTGTAATGGTCAACGATATTGGCCGTCGTGAAAAAAATGCTGGACCTGCAACACCAGTTGAAATCACTGGGCTAAATGATGTACCACAAGCTGGTGACCATTTTGTTGTCTTTGAAGATGAAAAATCAGCACGTGCTGCTGGGGAAGAACGTGCAAAACGTGCTTTAGTAGAACACCGTGCAGTAACTAGTCGTGTAACATTAGATAACTTATTTGAAAGTCTTAAAGAAGGCGAATTAAAAGAAGTAAATGTTATTGTGAAAGCTGACGTACAAGGTTCAGCCGAAGCAGTATCCGCTTCATTACAAAAAATCGATGTTGAAGGCGTACGTGTAAAAATCGTCCATTCAGCCGTTGGTGCAATCAATGAAAGTGATGTAACACTTGCTGCTGCAAGTAACGCAATCATTATCGGGTTCAATGTACGCCCAACACCTCAAGCAAAACAACAAGCAGATTCTGAAGAAGTAGATATTCGTTTACACCGTATCATCTACAAAGTAATCGAAGAAATCGAAACAGCGATGAAAGGAATGCTTGATCCTGAATTTGAAGAAAAAATCACTGGTCAAATGATTGTACGTGAAACATTTAAAGTTTCTAAAGTTGGTACGATTGCCGGTGCATATGTTACTGATGGATTTATCCGTCGTGATAGTGGGGTACGTGTTATCCGTGATGGAATTGTTATCTATGAAGGACAATTGGCAAGCTTGAAACGTTTCAAAGATGACGCAAAAGAAGTACGTCAAGGGTTTGAATGTGGTGCAATGATCGATAAATTCAACGATATCAAAGTTGATGATGTTATCGAAGGGTACATCATGGAAGAAATCACAAAAGACTAATCAATAAAGGAGGCCGCTCATTATGGCTAATTATAGAGACCGTCGAGTCGGTCAAGAAATCTTAAAAGAAGTAAACAATATCTTGCGCAAAAAAGTTCGTGATCCACGAGTACAAGATGTAACAATTACAGATGTTCATGTTACAGGAGATTTGCAACAAGCAACAATCTTCTATAGCTTGTTATCTGATAAAGCATCAGACAAACAAAAAGCACAAGTTGGTTTAGATAAAGCAAGTGGCTTGATTCGCCGAGAATTAGGGCATGCATTATCTATCTATAAAACACCAGAATTGATTTTTGAATTAGACGAATCAGTTGTCTACGGAAATCATATCGATGATTTACTTCGTAACTTGAATAAAGATTAAAAATAAAGAGTTGCAAACCTTATGATGATAGGGTTTGTAGCTCTTTTTTTATTTTTCTAGTCTTTTTGTGTTTTCTCATTTTCATTATCAGGGGGCAGAAAAGGGGCAGAAGTATTTTTTACTTATTCATGAAAATAACCCAATATAAGAACGACTGTCCTTATATTGGGTTATATTATCTGCTAATCAAAGATGTGTAAGCCAACCGTAAATCAAATCAAACGGTATGAAAAATAAGTTTGCCATATCCGTCCCTCCTTTATTACTAAAAGAATAGCATGGAAACGTATAACATGCGTATGACGTTACTAACAGTTTTGTAACTAAGATAACATGAAAATTCTTGACTAGTTGGGAAAACGCTTGCCCTATGGTATAATGAGTCAGTTGAAAAAATTAGAAGTGAGGCTTTACGATGGAAGGTTTATTAGCATTATGGAAAGAACGCGGCATGACTAGTCATGATTGTGTTTTTAAACTACGCAAAATTTTACATACAAAAAAAATTGGTCATGGAGGAACGCTTGATCCTGATGTGGATGGTGTTTTACCTATTTGCATAGGAAAAGCAACAAAAGTGATTGAATATCTAGCGGATGCCGGAAAGGTCTATGTGGGCGAAATCACTCTAGGATATAGTACAACGACTGAGGATGTTTCTGGCGAAACCGTTGAACGAAAAGCAGTTGAGTCTCCACTTACAGAGGAAGAAATAGACGCGGTGATGGCGACTTTTGTGGGCGAAATCACGCAGATTCCACCAATGTATTCTGCGGTCAAAGTTAATGGAAAAAAACTATATGAATATGCACGAAACAATGAAACAGTAGAGCGACCAGTTCGAACTGCACAAATCTATAGCTTCACCCGTACAAGCGAACCAGTAATGAATGAGGAAAGCAAAACTCTTTCTTGGCGCTTTGAAGTTGTTTGTGGAAAAGGAACGTATGTACGGACACTTGCAGTAGATACTGGTAAAGCATTAGGATATCCTGCACATATGTCCGATTTAACGAGAACAGCTAGCGCGGGTATGACAAAAGACCAAGCATTAACACTCGAGCAGGTTGCACAATTTATGGAATCTGGAGAATTAGAGGAAAAATTGTTACCAATTGAAGTTGGGGTACAAAAATTTCCACGTGTTGATATAGATACTGAATTATGGAACAAGGTAAAAAATGGTATGCGATTGAATTATCGCCAATTCGGTCTAACTGAAATGCCAACAACTGAATTAGCACTCTTTTACCAAGACAAGGTAGTGAGCATCTACCAACCAAATCCAAAAGAAAAAGATAAATTAAAACCAAGTAAAGTCTTACGAACCGAGGCGTAAAAATGAAAATCATTCAATTAAGACATCCATATAAAGCAGAGCAAATCCCAAATGAAGAGATTGTGTTAGTATTAGGTTTTTTTGATGGTGTGCATCGTGGACATCAAGAGGTTATCGGTACAGGGAAAGACATTGCAAATAAGCACGGATTAAAATTAGCAGTAATGACGTTTAACCAACATCCCTCGATTGTTTTTAAGAAAATCCAACCAAATCAGATGAAATATTTGACGAGTTTACAACAAAAAGAAGAAAAAATGGCAGCGTTAGGTGTAGATTATCTATATGAAGTCGACTTTACTTCAGCTTTTGCGCATCTAAAACCACAAGAATTTGTTGATCAATATATTGTAGACCTACGCGCAAAATATGCAGTAAGCGGATTTGATTACACCTATGGACCAAAGGACATTGCAGATGTCGCACATTTTCCTGGATATGCTAAAGGACGATTCGAAGTTGTGACTGTACCAAAAAAAGAAGAAGATCATGAAAAAATTAGTTCTACACGTATTCGACATCTAGTTGATCGTGGGGAAATGAAAGAAGTGACGCAATTGATGGGGTCTGATTATGAAATCGAAGGTACCGTTGTTCATGGAGATGCACGAGGAAGGCTACTAGGCTATCCAACAGCAAATGTGAAAGTAAAAAGTACCGTTCATTTACCAAAAGTAGGAGTCTATGTTTCTGAAATCAAAGTGGGCGATACATGGTATCCAGCAATGGGGTCTATCGGGCATAATGATACATTTGGCGAGGGTCGCGCATTGACGGTTGAGCTAAATATCTTGGACTTTAAACAAGATATTTATGGCGAACACGTCCGTGTACGTTGGAATGCTTACTTACGTGATCAAGTCGCTTTTGATAGTGTAGAAGAACTGATTGCGCAACTTGCGCAAGATGAACAAGACACTAGAGCCTATTTTAAGAATAACTAAACAAAGAGTGTAGAACGTAGCCAGCGTTTCTACACTTTTTTTATAAAAATCAAGAATTTATAGGATATCACATGTTTTTTTTTAGAAAAGGCGTATACTTAGAGATGATAATAAAAAAGGAAGTGTACAATCAATGAGTAAAAAAGTAAAAGGTTCTTGTACAACGATTTTGGTAGGGAAAGATGCATCAATTGATGGTTCTACAATTATTTCACGAAATGATGATGGACATGAAGCATTAGATCCACAACGTTTTGTTGTTGTTCAACCAGAAGAACAACCTAGAACATATGAATCCGTGATTAGTAAAGTGAAAGTAGAATTACCTGAAAATCCTCTTCGCTATACATCTATGCCAAATTCAGTTTTAACAAATGGTATCTGGCCTGCTGCAGGGATCAACAGTGAAAACATCGCAATGTCCGCAACAGAAACAATTACAACAAACTCACGAATCTTAGCAATTGATCCTTACGTAGAAAATGGTATTGGGGAAGAAGACATCGTAACTCTTGTTCTTCCATATATCCACAGTGCCAAAGAAGGCGTGGAACGTTTAGGTGAATTACTAAAAGAATATGGTACGTATGAACCAAATGGAATCGCATTTGCAGATAAAGAAGAAGTTTGGTGGTTAGAAACTATCGGTGGCCATCATTGGGCAGCTGTAAGAATCCCAGATGATGCGTATGTAGTTGCACCAAACCGCATGAATATCGATACATTTGATTTCGATTCAAACGATACACTTTATTCAGAAGACTTGAAAGACATGATTGAAACATATCATTTGAATCCAGATTTTGACGGATATAATTTGCGTCATATCTTCGGTAGTGCATCAACAAAAGATACTGTTTATAACAATCCACGTACATGGTATGGACAAAAATATTTCAATCCAGAAATCGAACAAGATCCTCAAGATCAAGATCTACCATTTATTTGTAAAGCAAACCGTAAAATCTCAATCGAAGATGTGAAATGGGTATTGAGTTCTCACTTCGAAAATACAAAATATGATCCATATGGAGATGGAAAAGAAAGCGAAAAAACACTTTTCCGTCCAATCGGTATCAACCGTAACCACAACGTGCACATTCTTCAAGTACGTAATGGTGTACCTGATGAAATTGCAGGTGTCCATTGGTTAGCTTATGGAGCAAATACGTTCAATACAGTTGTTCCATTTTATGCAAATGTGATGGATACACCAAGTTGCTACAAAGATGCAACAGGTACCTTTGATATGAACCAAATGTATTGGTTAAGTTGTGCAACAGCACTACTAGGTGATACAGACTATGATTTATATGTTGACTTAAGAAATACATTTGAATTGGAAGCTGTGGCAGCATATCGTCGTATTCAATTACAAACAGATGCAGCTATTGGTGAACAAACAGACGTTCAAGCTTATCTAGAAGAAGCAAACAATGCAATTGCAAATGAATCATTTACACGTCAAACCAAATTATTTGGAGATATGGTTATTCTTGGTTCAGAACACATGAAACTGCGTTATAACTTGAACGACTAAACGAATCAAATACTAGCTATAGGAAAAGATGAGATGACTTCATGTCTCATCTTTTTTTTATACTTTTTAACCTTTTTTAGCGATGAATAATGAGAAGAATTGTACATTGCTAATGTAGGATTCCAAAGAGACGATTGTTTTTTTATGGTACACTTTTTAAAGGAAGTAAAACGTTTGCAAAAAATAATAGGAGGCATGTCGATAATCTAGCAAATAGAAAAACTTGAGGTGGGTGTTACTATGGAAAAAAAGTCAGCTGGTATTAGCAAGTGGGGACTTGTTGCGTTAGTAGTAAGTTCGTCAATCGGTAGTGGTGTGTTCGGTATTACGAGTGATTTAGCAAGTGCTTCAGCAGCGGGGCCAGCAATTCTTGCATGGATCATCGTAGGTATAGGTATTTTGTCTTTAGTACTTTCGTTAAACAATCTAGGCGAGAAACGACCGGATTTAGATGGCGGGATTTTTGGGTATGCCCAAGAATCTTTTGGTACGCTTGGTGGGTTTATTAGCGGATGGGGGTACTGGCTGTCTGCCTGGTTAGGAAACGTCGCATTTGCAACGATGCTAATGAGTGCAATGGGCGCATTTTTCCCCGTTTTTGAGGGGGGACAAAATATTCCGTCTATTTTGTTTGCGAGTGTTTTTATTTGGGGGCTGACACTAATTGTAAATAATGGAATTGAGAGCGCCAGCTTTATCAATACGATTGTAACCATTTGTAAATTGGTTCCACTATTTCTATTTTTAGTTTTTGCACTTATTGCATTTAAAGCATCTATTTTCACAGCAGATTTCTGGGGAAATATCTCCAATAATTTGACGCAACAAGCAGGGAATCAGGTAAGTGTTTGGGAACAAGTCAAAGGCTGTTTGATGGTAATGATGTGGGTTTTTGTAGGAATTGAGGGAGCAAGTGTGTTAGCAAACCGAGCAAAGAAACGCTCAGATGCGCAACAGGCGTCAATTATTGGACTGCTTTGCCTACTCTTTATTTATATTTTAGCTTCTCTTCTTCCATATGGGATTTTAACACAAGCAGAGTTGGCAACGATGGAACAACCAGCAATGGCGAATATTTTAAAAGAAATCGTAGGAAACTGGGGAGCGAGTGTCATCAATATTGGTCTGATTATTTCAATTATCGGTTGTTGGCTATCATGGACGATGCTGCCAGCTGAAACAACTATGTTAATGGCACGTGATGGACTGTTACCCAAAAATTGGGGGAAACTCAATCAGAAGAAGGCACCCACATATTCACTAGTTATTACAGCAGTGCTGACAAATCTGTTTTTACTCACTTTTCTAGTTACGGACTATGCGTATCAGTTTGCCTATTCTTTATGCACCGCGGCAATTTTGATTTGTTATCTATTTGTGGGGATTTATCAAGTTCAATATTCATTTGAGAAAAAAGAGAACAAACAAATTGTTATTGGATTGATAACTGTAGTATTTGAATTGATGGGAATTATTTTGGCTGGCTTTTCTTATGTATTGTTATGTAGCATTGCCTACATACCAGGAATTTATTTTTATTGGAAATCATGTCGTGAGACTTCCCATGTAATGACGAAAAAGGAAATCGGAACGATTCTTTTCATTGGTGCAGTTGCGATACTATCAATCGTTTTACTTGCAACAGGCTATATTACAATTTAGGAGATGACTATGGTGGAAATTGCAAATTTTGGTGTAGAAGAATGGCTAAATAAATGGGAAAAACAGGCAACTTATGATATTTCTCAAAGTTCGATCGAAGCTCTGACATTGGAGGAACTAGTTGGATTAGATGGTTCAACAGTTACGGATTTCTTTGAAAAAAGAAAAACTTCTTTAATGGATTATGGCTGGATCGAAGGCTCAGATTTATTTAAAAGAGAAGTTGCAACGCTCTATAATACGGTAAAACCAGAAAATATTCTACAAACAAATGGTGCAACAGGAGCAAATTTACTTGCGCTATACGCGTTGGTTGAGCCAGGAGATCATGTTATCTCGATGTTGCCTACCTATCAACAATTATATGATATTCCTAAATCATTAGGAGCAACCGTAGAGTTTGTTCAATTAAAGGAAGAAGATAATTGGGAATTTGATTGCGAGAAATTAGCAGAGCTAGTAAAACCGGAAACAAAAATCATTTGCTTAAACAGTGCGAATAATCCAACTGGCACATTATTAGATCAGGCAACACTCCAAAAAATTGTAACTATTGCTCAATCTGTTGATGCCTATATTCTTGTTGATGAAGTTTATGCACCATTGACTGATGAAGGAGAGTTTGTTTCAATCGTAGATCTTTATGAGAAAGGAATCGCAACAAACTCACTTTCTAAAACATATTCTGTTCCAGGTATCCGTATTGGATGGACAGCAACAAATGAAGAATTAGCTGAAGAATTTAGAAAATACCGAGATTATACGATGATTTGTGGAGGTGTTTTATCCGATGATTTAGCCGTTCATGTTTTACAAAATAAAGAAAAAATCATTCTTCGTAATAAAAAAATCGTTACAGAGAATTTGGCTATTTTAAAAAATTGGGTGGAAACAGAACCCAAAGTCAGCCTAGTTTCTCCGCATTATGTTTCGACATCATTTATCAAATTCGATATGGAGATGGACGATGAAGAATTCTGTATTCGGTTATTGGAAGAAACAGGTGTCTTACTTGTTCCTGGCAGTGCATACGATTTACCAAAACATGCACGTGTAGGTTATTGTTGTAACAAAGAAGTCTTGCAGGAAGGGTTACGCAGACTATCTGATTTTTTAGCTAAACAATAAAGAGCATGGTATCTGCAACTAGCAGATACCATGCTCTTTATTCGTATTCTGATAGTGGACCAATTTCAAGCAGTGCATGCTTATTTTTAAGATTAACTAAATTTTTTACATAATCTTTTGCGTACATAATAGAAAAGAGGGTATCTAAAATGTATTCAAATGCGATTTGTGAGGAGAACGTTCCGATTTTCAAAAACTCATACTCCGTTTGCGTTGTAATGATAGGCAAAGTTGCCAACTCAATCATTTCTGTTGTCGGGTTACCAGTAAGTAAAATCGAAGGGATCCCTTGTTCTTTTAGGTACGTCAAAATACGTAGATATTGAGGAACCTTTGCCCCATAGGTAATAATAACTGCACAATCCTTTTTTGTTAGATTTGCTGCAGTCCACGCTTCATCTGTATATTCTTCCCCAATAATCGCAAACTTGTTGATTTTGACTAATTTATTTTGAAAACTTCGTGCGCGGATCTGTGAATCACCTCGAGCAAACAAAAAGATTCGTTGAGATTGATGAAGCATTTTTCCAGCATCGACCAACTTTTGTTCATCCATTTGGGCTTGTGTTCGCTTGACGGTTTCCACTGTTAAATCTGCCATTTTTTTTGCAATTTCGGCAGGTGAATCAGCTGGCTCAAACGGAAAGTTCGCATCGACAGTAGGTTCACGATGTAAATCATATTGAATAAGGTGATTGATTGCAGCTTTCAACCCTTTAAATCCTTCATAGCCCAGTTTTTTTGCTAGACGAACAACAGCAGAGTGAGAAGTATAGGTTTTTTTTGCTAATTCTTCCACACTCATCGTGGATACTTCAACTAGATTGTCAGTGATATATGTAGCAATCCGTTGTTCATTATTTGTAAAATTCGTTGTATTTTTTAGTTTATCGAGAAGTAGCATTTCATTTCCTCCAGAGAATGATACATCTATTGTATAGTTTTTAATGAAAAAAGAAATGTAAAACTAGGTATTTTGAACAAAATGTTCAAGATAATAGGAAGATTCTTCACTCAAGATGAAACATTTAACGAGAATTTACTCAGTATACCGTGCGAAAATAAAGTTCAAAAAAGTTGAGGAAGCAGTAGATAATGAAGTGTTTTTTTTCCAAACCATGCTGATAGGAACTTCTAGGCTAGGAGAAAACGGAATAAATACTAGATTTGTATCTGCAGTGTTAATGATACCATCTAGACAAAGAACAACAGCAATGCCATTTTTGGCTATTAATGAAGCATTGTATAGCAGATTATACGTACCTACTATATTATAATGCTCAATATTTTTACCTAACCACTCCGCTAGTTGATTATCAACGAAAGATTGACTTGAAATCATGAGAGGATATCCCTCCAAATCTTTTGCCATTACATGCTTCTTTTTAGCTAACACATGTGCATCGGACACAAGGATTCCCCAAGAATTATACGTAGGAAGCTTGATGTATTCGTATTTTTGCTTTTCTACAGGGTCAATAACAAGGCCAAAATCTAATAAACCATTATCGATTTTTTCAAGCACATCATCTGCATTTCCGCTATACAGATTTATTTTGATTGTTGGATACGTAGATAAGGTTTCTTTGATTACTTGAGCAATTAGGTCAAAGGATTGGGTTTCTGCACCCCCGATAGTGATTTGTCCACTAATTGTATTATTTTGCGCCAAGTTTTTTTCTGTCGAATCAATTAGAGAGAGAATTTGTTTTCCACGATCAAACAAATATCTTCCTGAATCAGTCAGCGTAATTTCATGACTTCCTCGATGAAAAAGTGTAGTCCCGACCTCAGCTTCTAAATTTTTAAGTTTTCTAGATAGTGCGGGTTGCGAGATATGCAGCTCTTCAGCGGCTTTACTGATAGTCTTTTCTTGAACAACAGTTAAAAAAGCTTGCAAACTATTTGTTTCGATAGAAATCACTCCATAACTTTTAGTTATATAAACGTATAAAAAATAAGTATTATTCAATATAGTTATACGATGATACTATTAGTATAACAAAAGGGAGGGGATTTGATAGTGAATTTTAATCTGGAAAAATTTATTGGCAAAGACATTTTATCAGATTCAGCTATTTTTAAAGAAATACATGCAATCAAGGCAGAAAATGACCCTTTATTAATGAAATTAAATCTGAAGTATCGTGAAAAACAAGAAATACACCAAATTTTAGCAAAAGTAACTGGTAAAGAAATAGATACAAGCGTAGAGATTTCGTTACCATTTTATAGTGATTTTGGTCGGAATATCATTTTGGGGAAAAATATTTATATCAACAAAAATGTTACATTCGTTGACTTAGGAGGTATCACAATTGAAGATGATGTATTGATTGGCCCAAGTGTTCGTATTATTACGGTCAATCATATCGTTGATCCTAAACAAAGACGTGGGCTAAATGTCCAACCCGTCAAAATCGAAAAAAATGCATGGATTGGCTCAAATGTTACGATTTTACCTGGTGTTACAATTGGAAGAAATTCAATTATTGCGGCAGATGCTACTGTTACAAAAGATATACCAGAAAATGTTATCGCAATGGGCAGTCCTGCTGTAGTAGTGAAACAAATCAAGGAGGAATGATTTTTATGAAAAATTTAGCAGAAAAAATTATTATAATTATGGGTGCATCTAGTGGTATCGGAGAAGCAACAACACGGTTACTTGCGGAAAGAGGAGCAAAATTGATTATTGCTGCAAGAAGAGAAGATCGCTTAAAGAAATTAGTTAAGAGCTTACCCAATAGTGAAATTACTTATGTTGTTGCCGACGTGTGTAGAGAAGAGGATGTCCAAAATGTAGTTGATGTAACAATGGACAAATATGGACGAATCGATGTCTTATATAATAATGCAGGTATTATGCCAACTGCACCACTCATTGAAGCCCCAAAAGACGAATGGAGAAAGATGTTAGATATTAATATTATGGGTGTTTTAAATGGAATTGCTGCTGTACTTCCAATTATGACAAAACAAAAATCTGGACATATTATTTCTACGGATTCTGTAGCAGGACATGTTGTATATCCTGGTTCAGCTGTTTATTGTGGAACTAAATTTGCGGTTCGAGCAATCATGGAAGGGTTACGCCAAGAACAAAGAGAAAATAATATTAAATCAACAATTATTTCACCAGGAGCGGTAGCGACAGAATTGTATCAAACAATCAGCGATAAAGAAGTAGCTGAATCATTGCATCAAGATCAACTGGCAAATGGATTGACGTCAGAGGATATTGCTTCAGCGGTTGTTTTTGCTATTGATACACCAGAGAGAATGTCTGTTAGTGAACTGTTGATTCGACCAACAAGCCAAATCGTTTAAAGAAAAAATATGGGAGGCTAGTAATGGATAGAAACTTGCGATTGAAAAATATAGTGGTAGAACATCAAAAGACGCCTATAGGAATTGATGTTATTTCTCCAAGGTTTGGATGGCAATTGGTAAGTGAGCTACAAGATGTGGTCCAAGTATCATATAGGATTCAGATTTATGATGAAACATCTAAAGTAGCTGATAGTGGCGAAATTTATTCATCAGGCACTATTGACCAAAAAGTGAGCGATTGGGTCACTGAATCAATGACTAGATACAAAGTCATTGTAGACGTTTGGGATAATTATAAAAATACAGCACGAGCAACTACTTTTTTTGAAACGGGGCGTTTGACTGTTCCTTTTGTAAGTAGTTGGATTGAACCCGTTCAAACGCCCACGCCACGGTCAATCGACACCAGAAATTTTGACGAGCAAGCAGTTATTGATAATCCCTATAAAGAAGTTAGCAGAGATTTTTCTGAATTTCGACCTGCCCAATATATACGTATTCCTTTTACTATTGCTAAAACAATTCATAAAGCCCGAGTTTATGCAACAGCACATGGTATTTATCAACTATATGTAAATGGTCAACGTGTTGATGATCGATTATTTGCACCAGAAATTAGTGCATATGATAGTATTTTATACTATCAAACGTATGATATTAGTCGATTTTTGAAAAAAGGAAAGAATGTGATTGGTCTTATACTAGCAGATGGTTGGTGGGTTGGTAGAGTTGGTACAACAGGAGATTGTTGCCAATTTGGAGATAAAGTTGGACTGCTTTTAGATGCTAACTTGGTATTCACTGACGGTAGTGTGCAAGTCATTACAGCTAATGACGCCATTTCAAATACTGGTCCAATCATTTACTCTGATTTATTTGTTGGCGAAAAGTATGATGCAAGAAAAGAATTAGTTGGATGGAATGAAACACAATTCGATGATCATACTTGGAAACCTGTAAAAAAAGTAACTTATTCAAAAGAGAATGTAGTTGGTCAATACGGACAACCAATTAGGATTATAAAGAAAATGAAACCCGTAAGGATTTTAACTTCGAACAAGGGAGAGACAATCCTTGACGTTGGACAGGTTGTGGCTGGATTTGTTTCTTTTTCGTTAGACACTGAAGAAGGAGTGGAAATAACCCTTGATCATTCTGAAGTATTAGATAAAGAGGGAAATTTTTATAATAATATTTTGGGAGTAAATAAAGAACAACGTGTTACTTACATTACTAAAAAAGGGAAGCAAAACTTTTGTCCCAATTTTACTTATCATGGATTTCGTTATATAAAAATTTCAGGATGGCCAGAGTCGATTAATCTAAACGATTTTGAAATTAATGTGATAAGTAGTGAGATGGACCAAATCGGTTATTTTAAAACATCAGACGAGCGATTAAATCAGTTAAATCGAAATATTTGGTGGAGTCAAGTAGCTAATTCAATCAGTATACCAACTGACTGTCCGCAAAGGGAAAAGGCAGGGTGGACAGGGGATATGCTCGCATATGCACCAACAATGTGCTTTAACCGGGATGCGCATGCATTTTTAACTAGTTGGGTCCAAAATATTCGAGTAGAACAGTTAGAAGATGGTGCAATTCCTGTAATCGTTCCATACTTACCAGCGTATAAAAAGTTCATTAAAAATTTGACTGGCTTTGAAACAAGCTGTGGCTGGGGAGATGCAATTTTGTCTGTCCCATTCACCGTATATCAGGCCTATGGAGATAAACAAATTCTTAAAGATAATTATGACTCAATGATCCAATGGTTAAACTATATCGAGAATCGTATGCAGAACCATCATCCAGATGAGTATGCTTCATGGGAACACGAACGACAAAAAAGAAGCCAGTTTCTATGGAATACAGATTTTCATTTTGGTGATTGGCTTATTCCGAGTCAAGTATTAGGTAACCCAGATGGTGGCGCAATGCTTCAGACGGCATATGCCACAAAAGAGGTTATCGGACCTGCCTATGCAGCGTATAGTGCAAAAAAAATGTTAGAGATTGCATCAATACTAGAGCAAAAAGAAGATGTAATTTACTATAAAAATCTATATCAACAAATTCGAGAGGCTTTTATTTCAGAATATGTTCAAGAAGACGGAAAAATTACTGGTGATTTTCAAGGTATTTATGTTATCGCATTAGCATTTGACCTTGTACCCAATTCAATAAAATCTAAAGTAGTAAAAAGATTGCGTGAGCTCATAGAGAAAAATGATTTTCGTTTAGATACAGGATTTTTAAGTGTTTATTTACTGATGGATGTACTTGTTGAAAACGAAGAGCGGGAGTTAGCGTATAAGCTTTTATTTCAAACCAAAAGTCCAAGTTGGCTATACATGATTGAGAAAGGTGCAACAACTATTTGGGAAAGCTGGGGTGCTATCTTGGAGGACGGTACAGTGAGCACATACAGCTATAATCATTATGCGTTTGGTAGTATCGGTGATTGGATGTATCGAGAGATTGGTGGTCTTCAAATGAGTGAGCCAGGCTATAAGCGAATACGTGTTGCACCTGCTTTTAACTGTGGACTAGATTTTGCTAGAGTATCAGAAGAAACGCCCTATGGAAAAGCTGCTGTCGAGTGGAACTTACATGGTAAGAAAATTTCAGTACACATATGTATTCCACCAAATACAACAGCAGAGATACATCTGCCAGATCGTATTGAAAATGTAGGTAGTGGACGGTATACGTTTGAAAGTTTATTAAACTAAGAAAAAAAGAGAAAAAATAACTAATGAAGAACGTATTTCCTTTGATAAAATTACTGAATTTTTCAAGCAGAATCTGAGAAGATAAAGAATACAAAAGAAGTTATATTTTGAACAAAATGTTCAAGATATAGCTTCTTTTATATGTATATCTGAACGTTTTGACCAAAGTATCGCAAAGTTCTTCCGGTTAGATACATGTTCTCCTATACTAACAGTATCAAAAGAGAAAACGGAGGAATCACGTATGTTGACTATTGCATATATCGGAAACGGAAAGAGTGCCAATCGCTATCATTTACCATTTTCAACAAAATTAAAAGAAAAGATCAATGTAAAAACTATCTATTCTCCACATGAAAATCATCAGTGGGAAAAAATTGAAGGTGTCAACTACACAACGAATATCGATGACATCTATCAAGATCCAGAGATCCAGCTGGTCGTTGTTTCTACGCCAAGTAACTTACACTACTCTGTTGCAAAAGATGTTTTGTTACATGGGAAAAATGCATTGGTTGAAAAACCGTTTGCTGAAACATCTGAAGAAGCAAAAGAGTTATTTCAATTAGCAAAAGACAATGGACTGCTCGTTCAATGTTATCAAAATAGACGTTATGATTCAGATTTTTTAACAACACAAAAAGTAATTGAATCAGGAAAATTAG
The DNA here is from genome assembly GCA_047975565.1 of Enterococcus sp. Lineage (GTDB taxonomy): Bacteria > Bacillota > Bacilli > Lactobacillales > Enterococcaceae > Enterococcus_B. The sequence continues at coordinate 82,990 of JBKEDT010000025.1, forward strand.
GAGACATCTTAGAGGTTGAAATGCATTATGACTATTTTAGACCAGAGGTGCCTGAGAGTGTGCATGAGTTTTCATTGAATACAAGTTATTTGTATGGACATGCGTGTCACACACTTGATCAAGTGATTTCTTATTTTGGTGAACCAGACGATGTGCATTATGAAGTTCGTCAACTGCTAGGCGAAAATCGAATGAATGATTATTTTGATTTAGATTTATTTTATGGACGCATGAAAGTATCCGTAAAATCAAGTTATTTTAGAATCAAAGAACGCCCGAGTTTTGTTGTCTATGGAACAAAAGGTATGTTTGTGAAACAAACGAAGGATCGCCAAGAAGAACATCTAAAAATGTTTTATATGCCAGACCATGAAGATTTCGGTATTGATTTGCCAGAGCATTACGGAACATTGACGTACATGGATGATGAGGGAATTTACCATGAAGAGAAAGTAATTTCGGAAGTTGGGGATTACAGCCGTGTCTATGAGGGTTTGTATGAAGCAATTATTAATAATCAGCCAAAAACAGTAAAAGATGAAGAAACGATTCTACAAATGGAAATGTTAGAAGAAGGAATTTCACAAATCAAACGTGAGTCATAAAAGAAACTTAGAGGATCAAATCAATGAATCAGTTAGCCACAATCAATAGCACTATAGTATTGGAACAAGAAGCAAAGTATGTGTTCAACACATTTAATCATACGATAGCATTGGAGTTGCTTCAGGCAATAATCCAAACAGTCAACAATCTAAAGGAACGCCCCGTAGGTATCAGTATCTATTATAAGGAAAAAGAAATCTTGAAGTACTTGATGGAAGGAAGAAAGGAAAGTCCGTGGTTGGACAGAAAAACAAATACAGTTCTCACTAGCAAGCACAGTTCTTTGTACACTTTTTTGGAACAAGACAATAACCCAATATATAAAAAATGGGCGAGTGATGATACCTATGCCATTTGCGGTGGAGGATTTCCTATTTCTGTAAAAGGTGTGATTCAAGGTGCAGTTTGTGTATCAGGACTAGAACATACAATCGATCATCAAGTAATTATTGACTCATTCGCTCAGTTAGCGGATGAGGTATATCAAAAAGGAGTGTAAGTGATGAAATTAGCAATTGTTGGTGCAGGAATGATCGTCAAAGACTTTTTGACGATTTCCAAAGATTTACCAGAAATCGAGCTTGTAGCAATCTCTGGAACAGACAAAGACAAGCAAACAATGAACGAGTTACAGGAAAGTTATGGAATTACTCAAGTATATACAGATTTTACTGACTGCTTAGAAAAGAGTGAGGCAGATACAGTGTATGTTGCGTTGCCTAATGTATTGCACTATTCGTTTACAAAGCAGGCTTTATTAGCTGGGAAAAATGTGATTTGTGAAAAGCCATTTACATTAACTTTAGCTGAACTAACAGAATTAGAATCAATTGCAACTGAAAAAGGAAAAATTGTTCTAGAAGCAATCACAAATCAGTATCTAAGCAACTACCAAGCAATTAAAGCCAGCCTCCCTAAGCTAGGAGAAGTCAAGGTGATTGATTGTAATTATTCGCAGTATTCTTCACGCTATGACCTATTTAAAGAAGGGACGATTTTGCCTGCCTTTGATCCGCGTATGGGTGGTGGTGCCTTGATGGATATCAATATTTACAACATCCATTTTGTCGTTGGCTTATATGGCATGCCACAAAGCGTTCGTTATTTTCCAAATATGGAACAAGGAATCGATACTTCGGGTGTATTGGTTATGGATTATGGTCATTTGAAAGCTATTTGTACTGGTGCGAAGGATTCAAGTGCAGCGAGTCGTTCAACGATTCAGGGAAACAAAGGAACGATTGTGGTTGAAGGGCCAACGAATACTGTTCCTAAATATAGCGAATATTTTTCAAAAATGCCTGTAAGCGAAAAGAATGAAGCAACCCATGCACATCGAATGTTTGATGAATTTCGTATATTTAACCAAGTAATTGATCAGATGGACAGAAAATTTGCAACAGCAAGAATGACACATTCTAAACAAGTGATGCAAATTGTAGAATGGGCATTACAAGATGCTGGGATTGTCTTAGGAAAAAAATAGAAATAAACTTGGAAAAAGGGATTAAAAAATCATGTACAAAAATCTAACAAGGATTTTGTACGTGATTTTTACACAGAAAACGTTTACATGGTACAATGGATATATATCTGAGAAGGAGGTAGACAGATGGAAGAGAAGATACCAAAAGCTGTTCATGCAACCAATGCAGCAAATTTGTTGAAAATCGAGTTTGATAATGGAGAAACACGGTACATAAAGTCGAGTTGGGTACAAGAAATACTTGATGGATTTGCTTTAAAAAAAGGGAAAAAACGAAATCTATTGTTAGTTGGTAAAAATATGTGGTTAGGAACTGAAATAGAGATAGATATCCATGGGAATTTAATTGTGAATGGTACAGATGTGTATACACCAGAAGAGTTATGGAAGAAAAGCAAAAAACATGTACATGAATTGTAGAGCAAGCTGACCAGACAATCACTCTGTCTGGTCTTTTTGTTTGCATAGAAAGGTGAATTATTTGCCAATGCTCCAATTACATCTTTGGCTAAAAATAACGATTTATTATAAAATAAAGTATACCTCTGTATTTTGAAATATCGTGGGGAGAAGGGAGCTGTTTTTTATGGAACAAACTACGGGGATGTATGATTCCGTTGAATTTCAGAAAAAAATAAACGACGATTTACGCGTGAAAAAAAGTGATTCTGTCATTTTGATGTGCGCTATCTTGATTGCATCCATTGGTCTAAATATGAATTCGATTCCAATTATTATTGGGTCAATGTTGATTTCACCTTTGATGATGCCAATCATCAGTATTGGCTTTGGACTAGCGATTACAGATAAAAAGATTCTGTTAAAAGCTATCCGGCTATTAGCACTTGAGCTTTTGGTTAGCTTAACGGTCGCTACGCTCTACTTTCTAATCTCTCCAATCACTTATGCAAGTACAGAGATTATCGCGCGGACCTCGCCGACGATTTGGGATGTAGTGATTGCCTTCGCCGGTGGGCTTGCTGGGATCATTGGTGCGAGAAAGAAAGAGAGTAATAATATTGTTCCAGGTGTAGCAATCGCCACGGCATTGATGCCACCTGTGTGTACGATTGGCTATGCAATCTCAACGTTGAATTGGGATTATTTTATGGGTGCATCCTATCTATTTATTATTAATTGTACATTTATTATCTTGGCTACCTTTATTGGTACACAATTTATGCGCTACCCATATCAAAAAATCAAATCGCCAGAAAATAAAAAAATGAATCGCTTGTTATTGATTATTGCTATTCTCATTTTAATTCCAAGTATTTCATCTGCAACACTACTCGTTCAAGAGAGTATGACAAAAACCTCAATTAACACGATGATTACGAATGAATTAGCAGATTACACAGTTTTGAAACAAACCTATACATCAAAAAATAACAGCTTGGATTTAGTTGTTTCGGGGAAACACCTAACGACCGATGAAAAAGAAGAGCTAAACAAAAAATTGCCAAAGTATGGCTTAGAGAATCTGACCATTTCATTTGAACAAGTTCCTAACCTAAACGAGCTGACAGGGGAAGAAGCAACGAAATATATCGAACAATACATTCAAGAAAAATTAGATACAACGAATGATGTGGAACTAAACGATCATTCATCAAATGACTAACTGAGGATGAGAACAATGCTTGCATTTCTAGTGATTTTACGAAATATGTTTGAGATATTAAAGATTTTATTTAAGCAACAAGAGCAAAAAGCAATTTTGAGTGCTGGGGGACTATTATTGGTTGTGGGAACATTTTTTTACCACAATATAGAAGGGATGCACTACTTAGATGCATTATATTTTTGTGTAATGACCTTGGCTACAGTAGGTTATGGTGATTTTCATCCAGAAACAGCCTTTGGGAAACTATTCACCATTTTTTATGTTTTGATTGGTGTGGGAATCATTACTGGTTTAGTAGCAAATATGAATCGTGCGATGATTGAATTTCATAAACAGAAGAAAAATAAGTAGCTTATGTTATATTGGTAAGATGGAAGAACTAAATGGAGGTTTAGGAATGAAGGAATACTCAATCAAAGAGATTCAGGAAATCTTAGATAAAGAAACGCATAAAGAAGGAAAATTTATGGAAATTGAAGTATTTGAGCTCTACATGCTTTTGGAAATGTATTATCAATCTGCGCTTGAAGAAGTAGAAACAAAGCTGAAGATTATTGATCGAGAATTATCGACTCGATTTACAAACTCTAAAAAAAATAGTATCCATCAGATTGATCATCGAATCAAACGATTCAAGAGTGTTGTACACAAACTAAATATTAAGAAAGTTGATTTCTCTTCACAAAATATTCGAGAACATGTACGTGATTTTGCTGGGATTCGTGTGATTTGTTCGTACACAGATGATATCTATCTGATTTTAGATTCATTGACTCAACAAAGTGATGTGACATTGATTGAGGTAAAAGACTATATTAAACATCCAAAACCAAGTGGGTATCGGAGTGTACACGCAATCGTAGAAATTCCAGTCTTCTTTTTAGATGAAACCAAATATCTAAAAGTAGAGATTCAATTTCGAACGATTGCTATGGATTTTTGGGCGAGTTTGGAGCATGGCTTGAGATATAAACAAAACGAATTAAAAGATCCAACGCTCTCCAAACAGTTAGAACAAATTGCATCGGAAATTTCAGAAATTGAAGATAGAATGCTAACAATTCGAAAGGAAATCGAAAAATAGAGAGACTTTGTTAAGCAAACGAGGAGAACTCTATGTAATTTTGATTGATGGTGTTGGCTTATGATTAAATTTAATTCAATTTTTGTTTTGTACTGTAGTATTTTAGGACTTTTAGTAGGTGCAATCGGTGCGTTGTTCCTGTTAGTTGTGAACGAACTTATTCATTTTGTTTGGGTCACAATCCCAGAAAGTACAGGAATTCCATTTTATCCACTAGTCATTGGTATCGTTGGCGCCCTACTTATCGGGCTTATGCATAGTAAAATCGGGGAGAAATATCCCAAGACAATGCATGATGTGTTAGCTGAATACAAGCAAACGAAGCGTGTAGCATATAAAAAGGAAGTATCAAAAAATGTGTTTAGCTCATTGCTTATTTTAGCATTGGGGGCTAGTGTAGGACCGGAAGCTGCGCTATCTGGAATCATTGGTGGCTTGATTACTTGGGTAGGCGACCGCATGAAGTTGACGATGCGTAAACGAGACGAACTAGTGAAAGTTGGAATCGGTGCAATGATTTCAACGATTTTTCATGCACCACTTGCAGGGATGGGTGAAGCGTTTGAAGATTCTGCTGAAAGCTACCAACATAAATATGTGAAGTATATCTTGTATGGGTTAACAACTGCATTTGGATATGTAGGTTTTCAATTAGTTCGCATGATTTTCCCATCAGAAGGCGTCTTTGCAATTCGTTTTAGTGAAATCAAGTGGGAAAAGGAGATTCTTCTATTTGTTATTCCAGCACTGATTATTGGGATGTTATTTGGTAATTTCTTTAATTGGTGTGAAAAAATTTGTGATAATTTAGTGAAGAACATCTCGAGCGTATATTTCCGAGCATTGATTGGTGGTGTTGTGTTAGGCATTCTAGGTATCGCTTCACCATACTTTCTATTTTCAGGAGAACATCAAATGGCAGAACTAACGGCAAATGCCCTATCCTATAGTCCACTTTTCTTACTAGCCCTTGGTTTTGGAAAAAGTTTTTTGACACATATTGGTTTTGCAACTGGTTGGAGAGGAGGGAAAATCTTTCCTGCAATTTTTGCCAGTGCAGCAGTTGGCTTTGCTTTCGTTGGTTTAGTTCCGTATACACCTGGAGTTTTAGTGAGTATTATAACGACCGCCAGTGTAACGATTATTTTAGGTAGCCCAATCGTGGCAATCACGTTATTACTTTTTCTATTCCCAATTCAATTTATCTTAGTGATTTTACTGGTTGCATTTTTGACTATTAGTATCCAAAACAAATTTATCAAAAAAGCTGTTTCAGCAGAATAATGTATATGTGAATGGATTGCTCGATTGTTCCTTGATCTTTGGGAACACGGGTGGCCATTCTTTTGTTTTAGAATAGGTCAGACTTTTTGCTTCTTTTTGAAAATCCTTGTATAATAGCTATGTTTTGTGTACATACAAGAAAATTTATACAAATGGAAATGGAGAATCAATATGAAGAAAAATTTTTGGGCCAGTTTACCAAAGCCCTTTTTTATTTTAGCACCGATGGAAGATGTAACGGATGTTGTGTTTCGTCATGTTGTCCAAAAAGCAGGAGCACCGGATGTCTTTTTTACTGAATTTACAAACTCAGATAGCTACTGTCATCCAGACGGCAAGCAAAGCGTACAAGGACGTTTGACGTTTACTGAAGATGAACAACCTATGGTAGCGCATATCTGGGGTGACAAGCCTGAATTCTTCAAAGAAATGAGCCTAGGTCTTGCTGACATGGGTTTTCAAGGTATTGATATCAACATGGGGTGTCCTGTACCAAACGTTGCCGGTCGAGGAAAAGGCAGTGGGTTGATTTTACGTCCAGAGGTAGCTGCAGAACTTATTGAAGCAGCAAAAGCCGGTGGGTTACCTGTTAGTGTAAAAACAAGAATCGGGTATGCAAAAACAGAAGAGCTAGAAGAATGGATCACGCATCTCTTAAAACAAGATATCGTTAATCTATCTGTTCATATGCGTACACGTAATGAAATGAGTAAGGTCGATGCCCATTGGGATTTGATTCCTAAAATCGTGGAAATCAGAGACCGGATTGCACCGCAAACGTTGATTACCATTAACGGAGACATTTTGGATCGAACAATGGGACTTGAATTAGCAGAAAAATATGGTGTTGATGGAATTATGATCGGCCGTGGTATCTTTAAAAATCCGTATGCATTTGAAAAGGAACCCCGTGAACATTCATCGAAAGAACTAATTGGCTTGCTAAAATTACAACTAGATTTACAAGATCATTATGCAGAAGAAATTCCACGTTCTATCGTTGGGTTACATCGCTTCTTTAAAATTTATGTGAAAGGTTTCCCAGGAGCAAATGATTTACGTATTCGTTTGATGGAAACGAAATCAACGGATGAAGTTCGTGCGGTATTAGCGGAATTTGAATCTAGTAGAGTAATTGCAACTGGGGATGCAGAATAAAAGATTTCTTTCAAAAGAAGAGTCAAATGATTGACTTATAGTTAACTTTAAGGAATAAACTAAAGCCAATCAAAGAAAGAAGGTCGAATAAATGAATATCAAACAAGTGAGTGAAGAAAAAGGTATTTCTGCAGATACGCTACGATACTATGAACGAATTGGCTTGTTACCGCCTGTTCATCGTACGAAAGGTGGTATTCGTGATTACACTGAAGAGGATCTACATTGGGTCGATTTTACAAAGTGTATGAGAGGAGCCGGGTTATCCATTGAATCATTGATTGAATACATCCGATTATCCAGTGAAGGCGAGCAAACAGTCCTTGCACGTCGTGATTTATTACTTGATGAAAGAAAAAAACTTGAAGAAAAAATGGAAGAAATGCAAGCATGTTTGGATCGCTTAGAAGTGAAAATTACCAATTACGATGAGAAATTGGTCGAAACAAGGTAAATCAAAAACACCAATAACTACTAAGGTTTGTAGTGATCCCTAAAAGTTAGATTTTTGAGGAGTGGATTTTTCCACTCCTTTTTTGTACCTTTACTCTAAATATCCTGTAGTGGATTGAGCTGTTTTCGAAATTCGACAGGATTTGTCGTAAATAATGAGGTGAATTTTTCAATTGAAAAAGGCGAACTGGTAATTATCTTGGGTACCTCAGGAGCAGGAAAAGAGATAGTATTAAAGTGAGAAGTGAATGGGAGTCTCAGTTAATCATGGTAGTTGAAGTAATCCAAGCATAGACATCTGCAATTTCTTGCGAAAAGTTTGCTGAATTTTTGATAATAAAGATATTGCGGTAATTGGAGGAGTCTTCTAGTGGCTCCCAGTGGAAGTTCGCGGAGACAGCTAATTTTGAGATAATTGATTTACCAATGTGATTTTCGAGGAGTTTTAATAGGAGTTCATTGTTGTTGACGTAGATGGTTTTTGGAGAAAGATGGTGTTCCTTCAGGTAGATATCATTTACGAAGCGTATTCCGGAATGTTGCTCTCTTAAGAGCCAAACAGAACAGTCTGGATCACCAGCTAGAACAAGCTCGTCTTTTAGTAGAACTTCTTTTTTAGCAAATTGGGTGGGCAATGATTTTTCGAAAATACCGATACTTGCAGTATTCTTTTCAACGGCATCAACCACTTCTTTGGAATTCATTAATTGAATGGAGAAATTACAGTTGGGAAATTGTTGGATTAGAGCAGCGACTATTTTGGGCATGATATAAATAGCAATTGTATTGGAGCAAGCAATCGTGCAGTCAATGGAGAAATTTTTATTTTGGGAGACTTGAGAGAAGGTATTTGTGAGGTGTTCCATATTTTTTAGTAAGCGAGGATATAAAAATTGAGCTTCTTTTGTGGGGACAATGGTTTGTTTTCCGTTACGATGAAACAATTGAATGCCTAGCATTGATTCCAATTTTTTTATTTGTAACGAAACGGTAGGTTGGGAAATATACAATTTCTGAGCAGTGGTACTGAAATTTCTAGTTTCATAAACAAGTAGAAATGTTTTGATCCATTCAATCATAAAGACACACTCCTTTAGTTATTAATAAATACAATAATGCTTATTTGAAAAACGAATTTTACAAACGGAAAATGTATGACTAATATACTACTATAGTCTGATTTGATTGCAAAGAAATTTTTATAGTTTATTAAAGAGAGGAAGTTGTCAGTTGGTCCAACGATACAAAGAATGGTTAAAGAAGATACCTATTCCGATTTGCGGGTTAATTTTAGGTTTGGTTTCATTAGGAAATTTACTCTCTTCAGAAGGATATACGCAAGTAGGTAGCATTTATGGATGGTCTGGAATAATGTTGATGTTTTTCTTTATGACAAAAGTTTTCTTTACCATGAAACACACATTCAAAACTTTAGAAGACCCTATTATCGCATCTGTTGCCCCGACATTCACTATGGCTTGGATGGTTATCTGTGTCTTTCTCAGCGGGCTAGTTTCTGAATTTTGGTTGCTGCAATGGATTTGGGTGAGCGCCGTTATTCTTCATTTTCTGTTGATGATTTATTTTGTCGCTGTGCATATTTTTCCCGTAAAAATTGAATTGGAGCATATCTATCCGAGTTGGTTTATCACATTTGTAGGGATCGGCGTCATTCCCAATACATCCGAGATATTTGTCAAAGCGTGGGGGAAATTTATTATTTGGATTGCGTTGTTTTTCTATTTGATCCTACTCCCTATTATTTTGAAGCGCGTTTTGCAAGGCAGACGTTTAGGCGATATGCACGAATCCACACTGCCACTGATTACGATTATGATGGCACCAGGCTCCTTGTGTTTAGCTGGATACCTTTCATTAACTACCGAACGTAAGTCATTCGTCTTGATTCTTTTATTGTTTCTATTATCGCAAGGTATTTATTTTTGTACACTCTTTTTCCTGAGACGTTTATTGCTCGTGAGATTTTATCCAAGCTATGCTGCATTTACTTTCCCGTTGGTTATTTCGGCAACTGCGATGTACAAGATTTATCTTTTGTTCCATACAACCAAGACAGTGGAGATCCCCCTACATGGGTTGTTCTTAATTGAAACCCTGCTGGCAGTTAGCATTGTGACCTACGTGTTCCTTCGCTATTTAAAGTATTTGATGGAATGCTTCATTCCAGAGTCAACAAATGACCTGTGAGAAATCCTGTTCAAGTATAAGAAAGATGTGGCATGCGTTGCAGAAAAGATTCTGTGTAGTGTCGCATCTTTTGTGTATATGAGTTAATATGTTTTTTCTACTCTATAAATGAGTGTCGTACCGATTAATGTATTAACAAAATAGATTACTTCGTTACGATAGGGCATATCAAGATAGAAACTACAGTAGCTGGAGACTATTTACTCCATGAATTATGTGTCTACTTTTGAACATCGTAGGGAAATGAAACTTTGATTACTTGTGATTACATCAAAGTTTTGGGGCAAATTAGTTGCCACTCGTTCAGGTGAGGACTGGGACTGCTAACGGAAACAACAAACACGACCTATGACAGAATGTGTGATGCTATAGAAGAACAAAAGCTAAAAGCAAATAGTTCGAAAAAATAACTAGATATTTCTGTGTATATCCATATTCCATTTTGTGAACATATTTGTTATTACTGTAACTTTAACAAATTAATCCATCTATCATCAAATTTAAATTTATAGGAGTACTAAATGTTTTTTTATGATTTTATTTAGAAGTGTCAATTATTTATATAAAAGCAATTTTTGTGATAATTTTAATTAATAATAATGTTATTAATATATAATTTTATGGTCTTATAAGACAATAAAATTATATGGAGGATTCACAATGAAGAAGTATTTAGAGGTGAAGGCAAGCGTTAGTTTAGTAGTGTTAACTTTTGTTTTATCTATATTTGCAACAACTGGTAGTATGATTGTTTCAGCAAATGAGTTGATTTTAGACGGAAATCAGAATAGTGAAAGCTATTTGAATCATGAAGACTTGTTAATTTATTACTCGGAAGAAGAAAAGAACTCAGAACTTGCTCTTGAAAAAATCAAGGAAGAGTATGGAGACGTGCAACCCAATTTTAACGAAGATGGAGAAATATTAGTAACACTTGAAGATGAATTAAGAATAGAACGAGCAATTAATCAATATTTATAAATGACTGGTTTTAATCCAATAATGCGAGGCGTGGGGAAAAATTGTTGGAATTAAACTGGTATTGTATCTGTTGTTATTGATGCAGGATTAATCGTTTTGGTGCTAGACTTGTCAAATT